>NC_008347.1:0-600000 GCF_000014745.1 Maricaulis maris MCS10
AGTGTGATCGACAATGGCATTTAACAAACTGGCTGTTTCCGAGGCGAACACCGCAATAATTGACGGGCTTGACGCAGGGGGAATTTCGGCAATCTGGCGCCGGGTGCGCGCCCATCTCCGTGAGGAGTGTGGACCTGCGCTTTACTCGCAGGAAATTGCCCGATTGCGGGTTCGTCTGTCCGAAACAGGCGCCCTGGTCATCATTGCTCCGAGCAACTTCAATCGTGATTGGGTCGAGGACCATTGGGGAGCGCGAATTCGGGCACTTTGGGCCGAACTCGATCCGTCGCACCGTGACGTTCACCTGCTGGCCGAAGGGCAAGATGCTCCGCAACCCGTGATGGCGGCGCGACTTCCGGCCGCCGCGTCGCGCAGTCCTGCGCCGACCGGCCTGACCGCCGATACGGCGCAGACTCCGGCGGACGGAACATCCCCGGGCGATGCCCGCTTCAGTTTCGACAGCTTCCGCGTCGGGCCGGCCAATGAGGTTGCGGCCGCTGCAGCCCGGACCATGGTCGGAGCCTCCACGCCGCCCTTCAATCCGGTGTTCTTTTATGGAGATTACGGTGTCGGCAAGACGCACCTCCTGCACGCGGTCGCCAGTGCGGCCCGGAACGGATCCCGCCCCCGCAAGGCGCTTTACCTGACCGCCGAAGAATTCCTGTCCGGCTTTGTGACGGCCATGAAGGCCCGCGACACGATCTCCTTCAAGGAAACCGTCCGTGGCGTCGATGTCCTGCTGATTGACGATGTCCATTTCATCGCCGGCAAGCCGAAGACCGAGGACGAATTCCTGCACACGATCGCGGCCCTGGTCGCCGAGAACAAGCAGGTCGTCCTGGCATCCCACAAACCGCCGGCAGAGCTGCAAATGCAGGATGAACGCCTGCGCTCGCTGCTGACCGGTGGTCTGTCCTGCCCGCTGGGCAAGCCCGATCTCGACCTGCGTCGGCAAATTCTGGATTGCAAGATTGCCCAGGCGACCTGCCACTACCCGACTTTTGACGTGTCCGAGGCGGTGCGCGATTTCCTCGCCGCTCGGATCACGTCCAGCCCGCGGGAAATGGAGGGCGTTCTCAACAACGTCATCTGCCGTACGGCGCTGATCGGACAGCCGGTGACAATGGAGGTCGTCTCGACGGCACTGCGCGAATTGTCGCTGAGCTCGGAACGCCGGTTGACGGTCGATGAAATCCAGAAGGTCGTGGCGACACATTTCGGCATCTCGACGGCGGATATCTGTTCCAAGCGCCGCACCCAGGCCGTGGTCCGTCCGCGACATATCGCGATGTATCTCGCCAAGACACTGACGACCCGGTCCTTGCCGGATATCGGGCGGCGCTTTGGCGGGCGCGACCATTCGACGGTGATCCATGCGGTGTCGAAGGTGACCGGGATGATTGATGCCGGTGACTCGGTTGCGGACGAGATTGATGCCCTGACCAGAGAGTTGCAGGGCTGACCCAGGCGGTTGGGCCCTTGGAAATTCGTGGCGACGCTGGATAAATTTCTTGCGAACCTGCGAATTCATGTATCCTCTTTGACCCATCCTCAATGGTGCGGGCGATTTGTGTGCCGTGCCGTCCAGACAGTCATCGATCTTCGACCATTGATCTTCGACGCGGATTCAGGAAGCTGAAGCAGAAGACGTTGAAAGCGGAACGCGAAATATGAAGCTGACGATCGAGCGCGCGACGCTCCTCAAGGCACTTGGCCACGTTCAGGCCGTTGTCGAAAAGCGCAACACCATTCCGATATTGTCCAATGTGCTGATCTCTGCCGGCCCTGACGGGGCCAGCTTTGCGGCAACCGACCTCGATATCGAGATACTCGAGACCACCGATGCCAGTTGTGATGGCGAAGGTCTGGTCACGGCGCCGGCGCACACCCTCTATGACATTACCCGCAAATTGCCGGATGGTGCCGATGTGACCCTTGAGATGAATGGCAGCGACCCGCGCCTGACGCTCAAGGCCGGCCGTTCCAGTTTTTCGCTGCCCTCATTGCCGCCGGGCGATTTCCCGGTCATGCCGACCGAGGATCTTGAGCACCGTTTCCAGGTTCCGGCTCGCGAGCTGGCGCGCCTGATCGACAAGACCCGCTTTGCCATCTCCACAGAGGAGACCCGGTATTATCTGAACGGCATTCACCTGCATGCCGCCGACCAGGATGGTCGCAAGACGCTGCGCGCTGTGGCGACCGACGGCGTCCGTCTGGCGCTGGCGGAAGTCGATCTGCCGGACGGTGCCGACGGCATGCCGGGCGTGATCGTGCCGCGCAAGACGGTCCAGGAAGTCAAACGCCTGCTCGAAGACGCGGACGACGATGTTGAAGTCTCCGTATCCGAAGGCAAGATCCGTTTCCGTCTGGGCCGAGCGGTTCTGACGTCCAAGCTGATCGATGGCGCCTTCCCGGATTATGAGCGCGTCATACCGCGTGGCAATACGCGCCTGATGTCGGTCGAGAACAAGCGCTTCGCCGAGGCTGTTGATCGTGTAGCCACGATCTCCGTCGAGAAGTCGCGCTCGGTGAAACTGTCCCTGGGCGCTGATGCCCTGACGCTGGCGGTCAACAATCCCGAGAGCGGACAGGCCGAGGAAGAGCTTGCGGTTTCCTATTCGGACGAAGGTTTCGCGATCGGGTTCAATGCGCGCTACATGCTGGACGTCGCGTCCCAGATCGAAGGCGACGAGGCCCGCTTCCATTTCGCCGATGCCGCCTCGCCGGCCCTGGTGACCGACAGTGGTGATCCGGACGCGCTGTACGTGCTGATGCCGCTGCGGGTGTGACGGAGCAGGCCGACACGATGACAACTGAGACACCGCCGCCGGTCCCACCTGCGGCGGTTCGTCGTTTGCGGCTCACCAATTTTCGAAGCTATCCCGACCTCGATCTCGAACTGTCCCCTGCGCCGGTCGCCCTGTTCGGCGAAAACGGGGCCGGCAAGACCAACCTCCTCGAAGCGATCTCTTTTCTGGCACCGGGTCGCGGCATGCGCTCGGCCGGAGCCGACGGGGTTGCAACAAGGAGCGGAGCCGATATCGCCCCTGAATGGGCGGTGTTTGCCGAAGCCGATACGCGCGAGGGTGGCTTCCGGTTGGGGGTCGGCGCGCGTGGCTCGGCCCGCCGGGAGACCCGGATCGATGGCGAGCCTGCTGCCCAGAATGCGCTGGCCCGCCTCATGCCGATGATCTGGTTGACCCCGGCGCAGGACCGTCTGTTCGCCGGGCCGCGGGCAGATCGTCTGAAATTCTTCGATCGTCTGGTCCATGCCGCCGACCCGGCCCATGCTGACGCGGCGAGTGCCTATGAGAAAAGCCGGACCCGGCGGCAGCGCTTGCTGGATGAGGGTGGGCAGGATCCGTCCTGGCTCGGCGCGATCGAAGTGGAAATGGCCGGTCACGGGGTTGCCATGGCCGCGGCGCGCCTCGACGCGCTGATCCGCCTTCAGGGCGAAATTGACCAGCGCCCCGAAGGGGTGTTCCCGCAAGCCGACCTGGCTCTGGACGGGGCCGTCGAAGCGGACCTGGCCGAGGGCCTGACGGCGGGCGAGGCGGAGGACCGTTTTCTTGCCGCGCTCCGGGATGGTCGTCGACGCGACGCGGCGGCCGGGCGGACACTGACGCGGGGGCCACACCGGACAGAATTGCTCGCCCGGCACCGGGCCAAGGACCAGCCCGCCGGCGATTGCTCCACTGGTGAGCAGAAGGCGTTGATCCTCACGCTCGCCCTGGCCCAGGCCCGGGCGCTGGGCCAGCAATGGGGCGTCGCCCCGCTGTTGCTGCTCGATGAAGCCTGCGCCCATCTTGACGCGCTGCGCCGTGACGGCCTGGCCCGGGAGATTCTCGCATCCGGATCGCAAGCCTGGCTGACGGGGGTCGAAAAAGTCCTGTTCGAGCCCTTTGGCGATGCGATCCAGTACCGCGAAGTGCACGAGGGTGGTGTCCGGGCCCTGCCCTAGGAAAACCTGTCAGGCCGGGAGGGCGTCAGCCTCACCCGGCCCGTCCGAGACCTCCTGGTCTGCCATCGCCTGATCAGCACGGGCATGGGCATCGGTCAGGGCGACGAGGCAGCCGGCCAATGCGTCAGCAAGAGCATGGATGATGATCGCCGGCCACAATGATCCGCCCAGCAGGACCACCGCTGTCATCAACACGGTGATCGGCAGGATGCGCAACATTCCCGACATGCCCTGATAGGCGTGGGCGATGATGAACAGGCTGATGGACGCCAATGCCGCCGCCCAGATCGGCATCACCAGTGCCAGCGTCGCCATCAGGAAACCCCGGAAAATGATCTCCTCGGTTATCCCCGCGGTGATGGACAGGGCCTGGAAGCCGAGATGTTCGGACAGACGTCGCGGGCGCAGCTGGTCGAAGCCTTCTGCCTCATCCAGCTGGGTGCGCAGCGCGCTGCGAGCAGTCCGGTTCAAAGCGGCGGTGATCAGCGAGTAGAGGCCGTATAGGATCGCGGCGCCAGCCAGTGCCCAGGCCAGCGCGCCACGCCATCCGGCCGGTGCTTGCAGCCCCAGTTGGCCAAAGGGGAGGCCGGCGACATGCCAGCAGGCGAGGGTGGCGAGGCATAGCGCCCAAAGCGTCAGGCCGGTTTTGCGGTATTGCCGGATGACCGGCTGTCGGTCTTCAGCGGAGCGGGCTTTCTGCCGGATGTCGCTGATGATGCCGGCGACCAGCACCGCAGCAATGGCCAGCAGGCCGACAATCAGGGACGGTGTTTCTATCAGGGTCTGCATGCGAGGCTCTCCACTCAAGTCTTGACCGGATCCGTTTTGGCATGCGATCAAAAGGATATTATGCGAATGCGAATTCGCGTTCACATTTAGAGGTGACAAAGAGATGAGTCAAGGGGTGCGGCCGACGCAACAGGCGAGATCACGCGAAACACGCGACAGGTTGGTGCGTGCGCTCGATACCAAGTTGCGCGAAAAGGCCTTCGCCGATGTCACCATAGCCGAGCTGGCTGACGCCGCCGGCCTGTCAGTCGGCGCTGTCTATCGTCGGTTCGAGAACAAGGATGCCTTCATACCGGTCATCTTCGAACTGTATCGCGAGCGCCTCGAGATTTTCATGGCCGGTGAGGGCCGGCTCGAGATCGAACCCGCTGAGGGGTTGCGGGCGGCGCTCCATGCGGCATGCCGCACCGGGTGGCGGTTTCTCGACCAACACGGCTATCTGGTCCGGGCGGCCCACATATACAGCCGACTGCGTCCGGACCTGATCGGGGATGACTGGGAAGCCATGCTCGACCAGGCCCGGGAGTCCGCCAAAAGCCTGCTTGACGTCTTCGGTGATGAGGTGAAGCGGACCGATCGGGCCGAGGCCGCACAGATGTTCACCTACCTGATGAATACCCTGCCGATCGAGCGGGCCATCTATCCTGATGAGGGCGCCGCCGCTGTGCTCACCCTTGGCGAAGAACAATTCGTCGCGGCCATCGCTGACACGCTTTACGGCTATCTCGTCACACCGGATCGGGGGCAGCCGGACGGATGAGGCTTGCAGCCGGGCGGTTGAGCGGATAACCCTTTGAGATAGTTGAAAGCTGTCGGTGAGTGGCGGGCAACCGCCGAACTGACCAGCAGGGGCCGCTCCAGATCGGTCTCCAGCCGGACTTCGTGCTCCACAGGCACAATGGAACCAATCCGGGCCGGCATCGCAAAATGCGACGCGACGACATGATCGATACGACTGGTGCGCGCGGCACAGGTCACCCAACCGGCCCCCGGGGCCCGGGTGGTCCCTGCGCTGCGAACGAAAGGGAGTTTGGCGTGTTTTTCGATGAAATGCTCGACGGGGCTGGTGGTGTCCACGAACCCTATGTTGCCTACCAGGACTGGCTTCAGCAGACGGACCCGTCCGGCCTGCGATCCAAGGCAAAGGAAGCCGAGGCCTTCTTCCGGCGTGTCGGCATCACCTTCAATGTGTATGGCCAGTCAGATGCCGACGAAAGACTGATCCCGTTCGATGTGGTGCCCCGCATCATCTCGGCCCGCGAATGGGCACGGCTGGAAAAGGGCATTGATCAGCGCGTACGGGCAATCAACGCCTTCCTGCATGACATCTATCACGACCAGGACATCATCCGTGCCGGCCGGATCCCGGAAAGCCTGATCGCCAATAATGACGCTTTCCTGCCAAAAATGATCGGCGTGACGCCACCGGGCGGCGTGTACACCCACATTGTCGGAACCGATCTGGTGCGAACCGGCAAGGATGAGTTCTACGTTCTCGAGGACAATGCCCGCACCCCCTCCGGCGTCTCCTACATGCTGGAAAACCGCGAGACGATGCTGCAGATGTTCCCGGAATTGTTCTCCAAAATCCGGGTCCAGCCAGTCTCCGAATATCCCACCGAGCTTCGCCGGGCGTTGGCCAAGAGCGCGCCGCCAGCCTGTGCCGGTCGGCCGGTCATTGCTGTTCTGACTCCGGGTCTGCACAACTCGGCCTTTTTCGAACACGCCTTCCTCGCCGAGCAGATGGGTGTGGCGCTGGTCGAGGGCAGCGACCTGCAGGTCGTCGACGGCCGGGTGGCAATGCGCACGACCCGGGGCTACCGGCCGATCGATGTGCTCTACCGGCGTGTGGACGACGAATATCTGGATCCGCTGAACTTCCGTCCGGACAGCCTGCTCGGCGTTCCCGGCATCATGGACATCTACCGGTCCGGCGGAATCACCATCGCCAACGCACCCGGTACCGGCGTCGCCGATGACAAGGCGATCTATTCCTACATGCCCGAGATCGTCGAATTCTATACCGGCCAGCAAGCGATCCTCAAAAACGTCCCGACCTGGCGCTGTGCCGAGCCGGAATCGCTCGCCTATGTGCTCGACAACCTGGCCGAGCTGGTCGTGAAGGAAGTCCATGGCTCCGGCGGCTATGGAATGCTGGTCGGACCGGCGGCATCCAAAAAGGAGCTCGCCGCCTTCAAGGCCAAGCTCAAGGCCCGGCCGGCGGCCTATATCGCCCAGCCGACCCTGGCATTGTCGACCGTTCCTGTCCTCACGCGCGGCGGGTTGGCGCCGCGACATGTCGATCTGCGTCCCTTCGCGCTTGTGGCGCCGGACGGGGTCCGCCTGACGCCGGGTGGCCTGACCCGTGTCGCCATGAAAAAGGGATCGCTGGTGGTGAACTCCTCACAGGGCGGCGGCACCAAGGACACCTGGGTTTTGGAGGACTGACACATGCTCGGAAAACATGCCTCAGGCCTCTATTGGATGTTCCGCCATCTCGAACGGTCGGAAAACACGGCCAGACTGGTCGAAGCCGGCTTCCGGCTGGCCCTCACACGCGCCGCCGACGGCGAGGCGGAATGGGAATCCATCGTCGCGACGGCCGGCTGTCGCGATGCCTATCTGGAGCAGAATGCCGGTTTCGACAGCGCCAGCGTTATCGATTTCCTGCTGCGAAGCCGGGACAACCCGTCCAGTGTGATGTCGGTTTTCGACGCAGCCCGGTCCAATGCCCGAATGGTTCGCACAGCCTTGACGCGGGAAGTGTGGGAGTCGGTCAATGAAGGCTGGATGACGTTGCGCGGACGTCTCGCACGGCCGGTCAAACAGGGCGATCTGCCCGACGTGCTCAGCCTGATCCGTCGTCAGAGCGGGCTCGTCCGTGGCCTCTATCATGGCACGATGTTGAGGAATGACATTTTCAGTTTTGCCCGCTTGGGCACCTTCACCGAGCGCGCCGACAACACCGCCCGGATCCTGGATGTGAAATATTATGTCCTCCTCCCTTCGACATCCTTCGTCGGTTCGTCGCTTGATAATGTGCAATGGGAGATGGTGCTTCGCTGCGCCTCGGCTGAGCGGGCGTTCAAATGGCTCCATGGCGGCGATGCCAGCCCGTCCTCGATCGCCCAATTCCTGATACTCGAACCGGAGATGCCGCGATCCCTGATCTATTGCAGCGACAAGTTTGTGCGCAATCTGCGTTATCTCAAGGATGCCTATGGTGGTGCTCACATGCCCAGTCTCGATATCGCACTGGATCTGCGTCAGCGCCTGCGCGGCCAGTCGATCGACCAGGTCTTCAAGATCGGCCTGCATGAGTATCTGACCGACTTTCTCGCCACCATCAATTCGCTCGGTCGTCAGATCGAGACGGATTACCGCTTCTACGAGTGAGACCCATGCGCCTCAACATCTCCCACATGACCCGCTACGACTTCGCCGAACCGGTTCCCTACGGGCTCCAGCAGGTGCGCCTGACGCCGATGACCCGCGCTCACCAGACCGTCCTGCGGTGGACCTTGCGGATCGAGGGAGGCAGCGAAGAGGCCCGTTTCAACGACCAGCACATGAACATCGTTGATCTGGTCCGCATCGATCCCGAGCGCACATCGATCAGCCTGGTCTGTGAGGGCGAGGTCGAGACGCGGGAAGAGAACGGCATTGTTGGCCGCCATGACGGCACCGCGCCACTCTGGTATTTCCGCCGCGAAACGCCACTGACCAAAGCCGGGACGAAGTTGCGGGCCCTGATCCGTGACTTCGATGCGATGGACGGTCAGGACGTCACCGCCTTTCACGACCTTGCCCGCTTCATCTCCGGTGAAGTCGCCTACCGGACCGATACGACCCTGGCGACCACGACGGCCGAAGACGCGCTGGCGAGCGGTCAGGGTGTGTGCCAGGACCATGCCCACATCTTCATCGCGGCGGCTCGGCTGCTGGGTTATCCGGCCCGTTATGTGAGCGGCTATCTGTTCATGGACGATCGCGTCGAACAGGAGGCCGGTCACGCTTGGGCCGAGGTGCATATCGATGGGTTGGGCTGGGTCGGTTTCGATGTATCGAACGGAATTTCGCCTGACGAGCGATATGTGAAAATCGCCACAGGCCTCGATTATTCCGAAGCGGCTCCGGTCGCTGGTGTCACTTTCGGCGGCGGCGGGCAGTCGATGCTTGTCTCGCTTCAAGTGCAGCAGTAACGCTGTGGCTCACCACGTCGCGGGAGACTGATTCGTGACCTATTGCGTTGGCCTGAAACTTGATGCGGGCCTGGTTTTCATGTCCGACACGCGCACCAATGCGGGCGTCGACAATGTGTCCAAGTTTCGCAAGCTCTTTACCTGGGAAAAGAAAGCCGAGCGGGTCATCACCATCATGACCGCCGGCAATCTGGCCACGACCCAGGCCGTGATCAGCCTGCTGGAGGAGCGGCTCAAGGCGCCGGCCGACCGGGCTCCGTCGATCATGGAAGCGCCGACCATGTTCCAGGTAGCCACCATTGTAGGCCGGACACTCCGGGAATGTGTTGCCGAGCAGGCCGGCGACGGCCCGACATCCGAGTCGCCCTTTGGTGCGACCTTGATTGTGGGTGGCCAGATCGCCGGTCAGAAAATGTGCCTGTTCATGGTCTATCCGGAAGGCAATTTCGTCGAGGCGAGCGACGAAACGCCCTTCTTCCAGATCGGCGAGACCAAATATGGGCGCCCCATTCTGGTTCGTGCCTTCGACAAGGCGATGCGCATGGAGTCGGCCATCAAACTGCTGCTCCTGTCATTCGACTCGACGCTGAAGGCCAATCTCTCGGTCGGCATGCCGCTCGACCTGCATGCCTATCGGGCCGACAGTCTGGAACTGGGTGTGCAAAGACGGGTCGAGGAAGATGACGCCTGGTATGCCCAGCTGTCTCGTGATTGGGGTGATGCGCTGCGTTCGGCTTTCGACGGCCTGCCGGAATACACGCTATAGCCGGGCCGCTCTGAACGCGGACTGCCATGACGATCGAAACCCTTCTGCTCTTCGCCGGTGCCCTGCTTGTCCTGTTCCTGACGCCGGGGCCCGGCATTGCGGCAATGATCGCCCGCACGCTGGATACCGGCCCCTGGCACGCGGCCATGTATGGCGCGGGCATCCTGCTGGGCGACATGTTCTGGTTCACACTTGCCGTGACAGGATTGTCTGCGGTCGCGGAACAATTGGGCCCATTCTGGCTGGCCGCCAAGCTGGTCGGGGCCTCCTATCTCGGCTGGATGGCGTACAAGGCCTTCTGGAGCGCCTGGACCGGCGCGCGACCGAAGCCGGTCTTCAAGGTCGGCTCGAAACGCGGCTGGATCGCGACTTTCCTGGCCGGCATCGCGATGCCGCTCTCCAATCCCAAGCCGATCGTCTTCTATCTGACGCTGGTTCCGGCCTTCGTGCCGATCGAGGCGATCACGCCCTGGAGCTTTGCCGCGATGTTGTTGATCATGGTCGCGATGGCGGTTCCGACCGCGGCTTTCTATATCGCCGCTGCCCACCGCGCCCGGGCCTGGCTGTCCACACCGACCGTGCGACGCGGCGCCGATATCCTGACCGGTTGCGTCATGACCGCCATCGCCCTGCTTCTGCTGCTGCGCTAGCTGACGCGTTCGCATTTTTCACCGGCATTGGTATTTGAAACGGCGGCCAAAGCGGCACACACTCCCGCGCGCACAACCGGGCCCGCGCACTCGACTGGGCCCGCGCGCACAATTGGGGCTGTTCATGAGCGAGACGATCAACACGGATTTCCGCCGCCCGGACCGGACGGATGCAACCCTGCGCGCGTCTGTCGTGATTGCTGTGCTGGACGAAGCGGAGAATGTCGCCGCCGTTTGCGACGAAGTGCTGCGCGAGATGGAGCGCGCCGGCGCCTTTGAGATCGTCTTTGTGGACGATGGCTCGACGGACGCGACGCCAGACATCCTGCAAGGCATTGCCGATGCCGACCCGCGGGTCCGGCTCGTGCGCCATGACCATCGCTGCGGCAAGTCGCAGGCGGTGCGGTCCGGTGTCCTGGCGGCGCGCGCGCCCTGGATCGCCACGCTCGATGGCGATGGCCAGAACGATCCGGCCGATCTGCCTGACATGCTGGAAAAAGCCTGGGCTGCTGAGGGCGACGCGCCACTGGTCGCCGGTACCCGCGTTCGCCGCAATGACCCCGTCTCGCGCCTGATCGCGACGCGCATCGCCAATGGCTTCCGCGCCACCGTGCTGGGGGATCATTGCCCGGATACCGGCTGCGGCGTGAAGGTTTTCAATCGCGACAGCTTCCTGCTCCTGCCCTGTTTTGAGGGCATGCACCGTTTCCTGCCGGCGCTGTTCCAGCGCTATGGGCATCCGCTGATCAATCACCCTGTCCAGCACCGCGCCCGTCATGCAGGGCAGTCAAAATACACCAATATTGGTCGGGCCTTCGTCGGGATTTTCGACACGATGGGCGTTATCTGGCTGGTCCGCCGGACCAAGGCGCCGGGCCGGATCGAAGAGCGTCAGTCGTGACCCAGGACGGGCATCGCCTGGGCTGGAAGGACTGGCTGGTTCTCGTCGCCCTGTCGGCGCTCGTTCTTCTGCCGGGTCTTGCATCCATTCCGCCGGTCGACCGGGACGAGTCGCGCTATGCCGTGGCGACCAGCCAGATGCTGGCGACCGGCGATTTCATCGATATCCGGTTCCAGGAGGAGCAACGCTATCTCCAGCCGGCCGGTGTCTACTGGCTGCAATCATTCGCTGTGGCGGTGTCCGGCACCGGCGATGAGCGCGCCATCTGGGCGCACCGGATCCCCTCCTTCCTCGGCATTCTCGCCGCCGTTCTGATGACCGGCGCGCTGGCGACCCGGCTCTACGGAAGCCATGCCGGCCTCGCCGCGGCCCTGCTGGTGGCAACCAGTTTTGCCGTCGGCTTTGAGGCGCGGATCGCCAAGACCGATGCGGTCTTGCTGGCGACCATCACCGCCGCCCATCTGGCCTTGATGCGGATCTATCTCGAACCGGTCGGGCATTGGTGGCGACCGGCCCTGTTCTGGGCGGCGCTCGGGGCCGGCATGATGGTCAAGGGGCCGATCATCCTGCTCTTTGTCGGCCTCGCACTGGCCGGCCTGCTGGTCTGGGACCGCAAGTTCGTCTGGCTGAAAGAACTCAAACCGTTGTGGGGCGTGCCGCTATTCCTGCTGATTGCCCTGCCCTGGTATGTGGCTATCGGTATCGTCTCGGACGGTGGATTTTACGCCGAGGCTGTCGGCGACAGCCTGATGGGCAAGGTGGGTGAGAGCCAGCAATCGCATGCCGGACCGCCGGGCTATTATCTCGGCCTGTTCTCGCTGACCTTCTGGCCGGGTTCACTCTTCTTCGTCTTTGCTGCTCATTGGGCTTGGTCCAATCGTGGCCAGGCGGCGGTGCGCTATCTGATCGCCTGGATCGTGCCGGCCTGGATCGCTTACGAGCTGATCGCCACCAAGCTGCCGCACTACATCATGCCGCTCTATCCGGCGATGGCCTGTCTGGCGGCGGCGGCAATCTTCCTGCCCGGGCAGGCGCGCTCGCCGCTCTGGGTGCGCATCGGTGCGGGTATTTACGCCATTGTCTGGCTTGCCTTCAGTGGCCTGGTCGCGGCGCTGGGTCCGGCCGGTCTGCACTGGGCCGAGGGGCGATTATCCCCGGTTCTGGTGATGGCCGGCGTGGCAGTCTTTGTCGCCGCCGCCTTGGCTGTCGGGCTCTATCTGACCGGGCGACGGCAATCCTCGCTTCTCGCGGGTCTGGCCGCCGGCGCGCTGGGCGCGGTGACCGTCTATGGCGGGACACTGCCGCGGCTCGAGACATTGTGGCTGACCCCACGGATCGTGGCGGCGGTTGATGCCCATGGGGACTGCACGCCGACCCGGCTTGTCACGTCGGCCTTTCGCGAGCCCAGCCTCGTCTATCAACACGGGCCGTATGACACGGTGCTGGCGGCCAGCCCGATCGACGCGGCGGACCAGCTGGCCGCGGACATGGATTGCTCGCTGGCCCTGCTCGACGCGACCGAGGTTGACGATTTCCTGGCCCGGGCGGCGGCAATTGATGTGTCATTGGAACCCTTGGCGCTGATCGAAGGGCAAAACTACTCCAATGGCGATGAGATGGCGCTGACGCTCTATCGCGCTTCTGGCAATGCGCCCGGGACCGACGGGTGATCGGCCGCGAGCTGGTATCGGCGTTCCGGCGCCATCCCGGCAAGGTCGTCATGGTCCTCGCGCTGGTTGCCCTGTTTTCGCTCGGCGGCTTTGCGACCCTGTTTCTGCCCGAGGCGGTGACCCGGCAGGCACTGGACGGGCTGGCGGCGATCGGCGGCCAGGCCTGGGCGCCGCCGGTGGCCATTCTGGTCTTCACCCTTCTGATCACGCTCGGCGCGCCCCAGGCCGTACTGATTGCGGCGCTCGTGGCCGCGTTCGGGCCCTGGGCCGGCTTCGCCTACAGCTGGACCGGCAAGGTCCTCGCCTGCGCTTTCGGGTTTCTGGTGGGCCGCCGCGTCGGGTCGGGCTGGATCGACCGTCATGCGGGACCGGATGCCCGCATCGTCATGGACGAGCTGGCGCGACATGGCTTCTGGGCAAGTGCGGTGATCCGGCTGGTGCCGACACTGCCCTCCATCATCATCAATATCGCTGCCGGCTGCACACCCATGCGCTTCCGTGATTTCATTGCCGGCACAGCGATCGGAAGCGTGCCGAAAATGGCCCTGATCGCCTTTGCCAGTCATGCCGCAATCCGGGGCCTTGAGGGCGGTGGCATCCGGGCTTGGCTGGCGGTGGCGGGAGCCGTGTTGTTACTGGTCCTGATCGGTCTGATCGGGCGGCGCTGGTTGATGCGTCGCACCACCAGAAAACCGGCCCCGTGACTCACGCGTGCGCGCGCATGTACGCGTGTGCGCGCGAGTGGTCACAGGCGTGCGAAACCTGTACAACAAAACCATGACGGAACAAGCGAATCAGGAATACGGCGCGGAGTCGATCAAGGTCCTCAAAGGGCTCGACGCCGTGCGCAAGCGCCCGGGCATGTATATCGGTGATACCGATGACGGTTCGGGTCTCCATCACATGGTCTATGAGGTCGTCGACAACGCGATCGACGAAGCCCTTGCCGGCCATTGTTCGGAAGTCCTGGTGACGCTCCATGCCGACGGTTCTGCCTCGGTGCGTGATGATGGCCGGGGCATCCCGACTGACATCCACCAGGAAGAAGGCGTCTCGGCGGCCCAGGTCATCATGACCCAGCTCCATGCCGGCGGTAAGTTCGACCAGAATTCCTACAAGGTCTCCGGCGGTCTGCACGGCGTCGGCGTCTCGGTGGTGAACGCCCTGTCCGACTGGATGGACCTGACCATCTGGCGCAATGGCAAGCGGCACTGGATGCGTTTCCGCCGCGGCGATGCCGAGGAAGACCTCAAGGTGATGGGCGATGCCGAGCCGGGCCAAAAGGGCACGGAAGTGCGCTTCATGCCGTCGGAAGAAACCTTCACCATGACCGAGTTCAATCGCGAAACGCTGCAGCATCGCCTGCGCGAACTCGCCTTCCTGAACTCCGGCGTCAAGATCACCCTGCGCGATGAGCGTGAGGCCGAGCTCTATTCCGACACCATGGTCTATGATGGCGGTGTAGCTGCCTTTGTGGCCCACCTGGATCGCAACAAGACCCCGATCTTCACCCCGCCGGTCCTGATCACCGGCGAGAAGGATGGCGTGGCGGTGGAAGCGGCGCTGGAGTGGAATGACAGCTATCACGAGAATGTCCTCTGCTTCACCAACAACATCCCTCAGCGCGATGGCGGAACCCACCTGGCCGGTTTCCGTGGCGCGCTGACGCGCATCATCAACACCTATGCGGCCTCGTCGGGTCTGGCCTCCAAGGCCAAGGTCTCGATCTCCGGCGATGATGCCCGCGAAGGCCTGACCTGCGTGCTGTCGGTGAAGGTCCCGGACCCGAAATTCTCCTCCCAGACCAAGGACAAGCTGGTCTCGTCGGAAGTCCGCCCCGCCGTTGAAGGCGCTGTGGGCGAGGCGCTGGCGGAGTGGTTTGAGGAACATCCGACCGAAGCGAAAATGGTGGTCGGCAAGATCATCGAGGCTGCGGCAGCCCGTGAAGCGGCCCGCAAGGCGCGCGAGCTGACCCGCCGCAAATCGGCGCTGGAAATCTCCTCCCTGCCCGGCAAGCTGGCGGACTGCCAGGAGAAGGATCCGGCCAAGTCCGAACTCTTCATCGTTGAGGGCGACTCAGCCGGCGGCTCTGCCAAGCAGGGACGCCACCGGGAAAACCAGGCCGTGCTGCCGTTGCGCGGCAAGATCCTCAATGTCGAGCGGGCCCGTTTTGACCGGATGCTCGGCTCGGAACAGGTCGGCACGCTGATCACGGCGCTCGGCACGGGTATCGGCCGCGACCAGATCAATTACGAGAAGCTGCGCTATCACAAGGTCATCATCATGACCGATGCCGATGTCGATGGTGCCCATATCCGCACCCTGCTTCTGACCTTCTTCTATCGCCAGATGCCGGAGCTGATCGAGAAGGGCTATCTCTACATCGCCCAGCCGCCGCTCTACAAAATCGCCAAGGGCCGGTCCGAACGCTATGTGAAGGACCAGGCCGAGATGGACGCCTACCTGATCGAGGAAGGTGTGTCCGAGGCGCATCTGACCCTGCATGGCGGCGAAGTCGTCACCGGTCAGGATTTGGCGTCCCGCGTCGCCGCGGCGCGCCAGGTCAAGCTGTCCATTGACCGCATGACCGCGCGCGCACCGGGTTTTGCCCTGGAGGCTGCCGCCATGGCCGGTGCCCTGGTCCCCGAACCGTCCGAAGCGGCCGTGACACGCGCGGCTGCCCGGCTCAATTCCTTCGCCGATGAGGGCGAGGACAATTGGGGTGGCCGTGTTGATGGCGAAGATGGCGGCCTGGTCTTTGAACGCGAAGTGCGCGGTGTGATGGAAACCGTTGTGCTGGACCGCAGCCTGCGGGCCAGCCCGGATGCCAAGCGTCTCAATGAGCGCGCCACGGCTATCTCTGATGACTATGCCGGCCCGGCCAGCTTCGTCCCGAAATCCGGCCCGGTGACCATCAACTCGCCGCGCGAACTGGTCGATGCTGTTGTCGTCTCCGGCGCCAAGGGCATGAAAATCCAGCGCTATAAGGGTCTGGGCGAAATGAATCCCGGCCAGCTCTGGGAAACCACGCTCGACCCCAATGCTCGGTCCTTGTTGCAGGTGTCCGTGACCCATGCCGACACTGCTGACGAGCTCTTCTCCAAGCTGATGGGCGACGTCGTCGAACCTCGCCGCGACTTCATCCAGGAACACGCGCTGGAAGCGGAAGTCGACGCTTAACGCGCGCTGCCCTCGCGACGAATTCGAAGACGCCCGCCTGTTTCAGGCGGGCGTTTTTCGTCCCAACCACATAATGTTTGTTATCCCCGACGAGTGCCCCGCGAAAGCGGGGCGAAGACCGGGGACCTGATTGGTGGCCTCGCCGGCCCGGAGGATTCCTGGCCCGTCGTCGCGATGATCATTGTCGTGACGGGTCTTTTCCTGGCGAATAGCTGGCGACGGGGCGAGCTGCGGGACAGGCGGGTGGCGTGACGCCCCCCCCAAGCGCGGGATCGCTAGGCGAGGGCCTCGCGGTAGGTTGTCTTCAACGCATCGGGAATGGTGTCGATGGTGTCGATCACGTCACAGAAACGGGTTCGAAGGAGAGCTTTGAGCGCATCTGACAACGGCAGGTCGGTGAAGCCCTCGGTGATATCGTCATGGGCGCCGCCGAGCAGGGCCTGCAACTCGTCGGCGCTGGACAGCTCGCTGACCCGCCGCGCAGCCCACAGGCGGGACTGGTTGAATTGCGCCAGGAAGTGATCGCGCTCCTTTGCCACGTGCGCAGGCACCTTGCGAAAACCGGCCCAGGCCGTGGCCACACCACCAATCACCTTGTTCAGGCGGGCAAACATGACCATGCGCTCGCGCAAGGACACATTGGAATAGCTGTCATCCTCAGCTACGCGCTTGAGCGCCGCCCCTCTCGGTATCGGTGCGTCAAGCGCCGCTTTGTAGCGGGCCCAGAAAGCATCGGGCTCGTGCCGCATCTCGTCGGCGGAAAGGAAGACCACCCGCTGGAAATGCTGCGAATAAGTCGCCTGGATATGGGCGAGATCGAGTGCATGTTCCACCAGGGCGCCGTGGGTAGCGAGAAATTCGGCGCCATTTCCGAAGCCGCCTTCCTTGATTGACTGCTCATGCGCGGCGCGGACCCAGTCCAGCGGGTTGCGGACAAGAAAAAGCGCCGTGTGTGAAATCCGGGCCTGTCCGGTGATGCTGGCGGCGACCCGGTGCAGGTCAGCAATTTTGGGCAGGAGTTTCGGCTGGTCCATATAAGCCCAGGCGAACCCTTCGGACGAGGCGATCAGCGTTGTGCCTGCCTTTGGGGTGACGCCGAAATCGAGCCGCGGAAGTCCGGTTAGCTGACCCTTGGCGGCGAGTTGCCGCGCCGCATTGGCGGCCGCACCGAGATTGGACGCAGTGTACTGCTTGTCCTCACCCCAGACGCTCTGAAGGAATGTGGACCCGCATTTGGGCAGGCCGAAATGGATGAACTTGGCTTGATATGGCTGAGCCATGCCGGCTGCTCCTTAAGATTAGGCGGGTCTGGCGCGATTTACTCGCCAAGATCGCGTTTGATTCAATGAGCTTCACCCCAGGTCCGTCCCGCCTTCGCGTCCACCACCAGCGGCACGCTCAGCTCCAGCGCGGGCGAGCAGGCCTCACCCATCACCTTTGCTGTCAGCGCAATCAGATCGGCGGCCTGGTTTTCCGGCACTTCAAACACCAGTTCATCATGCACCTGGAGCAGCATTTTCGCATCGAGATTGGCGGCGTTCAGCGCGTCATCCATGCGGATCATGGCCCGGCGGATGACGTCGGCGGCTGAGCCCTGGATCGGGGCGTTGATGGCCTGGCGTTCGGCGAACATGCGCATATTGGGGTTTTTGTCGCGAATGCCCGGGAAATGGGCGCGGCGGCCGAAAATGGTCTCGACATAGCCGGTCTCGGCGGCCTTGGCCTTCATCTCATCCATATAGGCGCGGATGCCGGGGAATTTCTCGAAATAGGCGTCGATGAAGGCCTTGGCCTCGTCGCGCTTGACCCCGATCTGGTTGGCCAGGCCGAAGGCGGAAATGCCGTAGATGACGCCGAAATTGATCGCCTTGGCCTTGCGCCGGACCATCGGATCCATGCCCTCGATCGGCACGCCAAACACTTCCGAGGCGGTCATCGCATGGATGTCGGTGCCGTCCCGGAAGGCCTGTTTGAGGCTTTCAACGTTGGCGATATGGGCGAGAAGGCGCAGCTCGACCTGGGAATAATCGGCGGCGACCAGGACATGGCCCGGTTCGGCGATAAAGACTTCGCGGATCTGGCGGCCAGCCTCGGTGCGGATCGGGATGTTCTGCAGATTGGGCTCGGTCGAGGACAGGCGCCCGGTCGTGGTCGCGGCCAAGGAGAAGGAGGTGTGGACGCGCTTCGTGTCGCGATTGATATGGGCGAAGAGGCTGTCGGAATAAGTCGACTTCAGCTTGGCAAACTGGCGGTATTCCAGCAGCGCGACCGGCAGGGCATGGCCCTCGGCCGCGAGCTGGTCGAGCACGGCGGCATCGGTCGACCAAGCCCCGGTCTTGGTCTTCTTGCCACCGGGTAACCCCATCTCTCCAAACAGGATTTCCCCGATTTGTTTCGGTGACGCAACGTTGAAGTCGCGGCCTGCGGCCTCATGGGCCTCGGCCTCGGCGGCCATCATCTTCTGGCCGAAATCGGAGGACAGGCGATTTAGCTGGTCCGGATCGACCTTGATGCCGACCCGCTCCATTTTCGACAGCACATCGGCCATCGGCCGTTCCAGCGTCTCATAGACCGTCGCCATTTTCTTGGCGACCAGGGCCGGTTTCAGGATTTCCCACAGCCGCAGCGTGATGTCGGCATCTTCGGCGGCATAGAGCGTCGCCTTGTCCAGCGGCACCTTGTCGAAGGTGATCTGGTTCTTGCCGGTGCCGCAGATCTCCTTGAAGGGGATGCAGGTATGGCCCAGATGAAGTTCGGCCAGCGCGTCCATGCCATGCCCGTGCAGGCCGGCCTCCATGACATAGGAGATCAGCATGGTGTCGTCATAGGGCGCGACATCAATGCCATAGCGCGACAACACGCCGAGATCATATTTGAAATTCTGGCCGATCTTCAGCACGGCCGGGTCTTCCAGCAGGGGTTTCAGTACCTTCAGCGCCTGATCCATCGGGATCTGTTCCGGCGCGGCGCCGGTGTCGAACATGTCGCCCGTGCCCTGCGGGTCGACATGGGCGAGCGGGATATAGCAGGCCCTGCCCGGCGCTGTGGCCAGCGAAATGCCGACCAGGCCGGACGCGGTCGAGGACAGGGCATCGGTCTCGGTATCAACGGCGATCTGGCCGGCTTCGAAGCTCTTGGCGATCCAGCGCTCGAGCGCCTCCATTGTCGTTACGCACTCATAGTCGTCGCGATTGATGGGCGCCGTGGCATCGCCGGTCTCATCGGCCCGCGGTCCGCCCAAAGCTTCTTCGACCTTGCGGGTGAAGGAGCGGAATTCCATCTCCCGCAGGAAGGGGACGAGGACGTCTGGATCGGGCTCGGCAAGACCGAATTCCTCCAGCCTTTCCGGCATGGGCGCATCGAGTTTCAGGGTCACCAGGTCGCGCGAGATGCGGGCATCCTCGGCATGGGCGAGCAGTTTTTCGCGCCGGCCCTTCTGCTTGATCTCACCGGCCCGCTCGAGCAGCGTGTCGAGATCGCCGTATTCATTGATCAACAGCGCCGCCGTCTTCACGCCGATACCGGGCACGCCGGGCACATTGTCGACGCTGTCGCCGGCCAGGGACTGGATATCGATGACCTTGTCCGGCCCGACGCCGAACTTTTCCATCACTTCAGGGACCTGGATGCGCTTGTTCTTCATGGCGTCGAACATGGAGACCTTGTCGGTCACCAATTGCATCAGATCCTTGTCCGACGAGACGATGGTGACATCCGCACCCAGCGCCTCGGCCTGGCGGGCATAGGTGGCGATGATGTCATCGGCCTCGTAATTCTCCAGCTCGACACAGGGCGTGCCGAAGGCGCGGGTCGCATCGCGGATGATGGAGAATTGCGGGATCAGATCTTCCGGCGCCGGGGGCCGGTTGGCCTTGTAGAGGTCATAGAGATCATTGCGGAAGGTCTTGCCGGAATGGTCGAAGATCACCGCCAGGTGCGACGGCTGATCGTCACCCTTCAGGTCTTCCAGCAGCTTCCACAACATGTTGCAAAAGCCCTGCACCGCCCCGGTTGGCGTCCCGTCGGTCCGGGTCAAAGGTGGCAGTGCGTGATAGGCCCGGAAGATATAGCCCGACCCGTCGATCAGATAGACGTGGCTGGTCTCGTCGACGGGTTTGGTCGTGGCCATGGGGTGTGTCTCCGGGCGGATCGGCAGGCGGGCAAATCAGTTGCGGGCGAGACTAGCGCGGGCGAGGCGTCCGGTCATGGGTGGAGTGCGGTGGCGATTGGGAGGAGCGAGGTCCCAAGCCAGCTTTCTCTTGATCCAATGTCATCCCGGGCGGATGACCTGCTCAGGGCCCGGCTTGCGTCCGGGAGGACAACCGGAAATCCTCCCCGTCTCAACTCACCGCCCAGGCCAGCGCCCCGCCTGCCACCACTGTGAACGGCGCCATCGCTTGCAGCGACCAGGGCGGCAAATGCCTTGCCCAGAATTTCGCATAGGCGTGGTGCCAGCGACGGGGTGCGATGGCGATGAGCGCGGAGCTGCCGACGATGAACACCCCGGCCCAGAAAAAGGCCTGCGGCCAGGTCGTGGCGTCGGCCACGCCGATCAGGGCCAGGCCGACCAGGGCGCGCAGGGCGTGTTCGCCAAAGTGGATGAACGGTGTCGATCCCATGGCCTCCAATGCCTTGAGGGCCAAGCCTGGCCGCAACAGGCATAGCCCGGCGACGCCGATCAGCCAGACCGCAAACAGCTGGACGATCAGACGGGAGAGGTCGGTGATGAACTCGGTCATGGGAGCAAGGTGTATCGCGGCGTCGGTTTGGTTCAATGGCAATCGCAGGTCATCGACCATCAAGGGGATGGACCTGACCGCGCAAAGCTCACCTCTCTCCGATCGGTGAGAGGGAAGTGCGCCCCGACAGAAAAATCCAGGAACCTTGCCCTTCCCTCCCATCATCCGGCGCATAAGCGTGTGGGGACGAGGGTGCCTGCCAGACGCCTACAAAAAAGGCCCCGGAGCCTTAGCTCCGGAGCCTTTCTTCTGCATCAGGTCGACCCTATTCGGCGTCGAGCGGATCGGTATCATCCATCAGCTTTTGCATCAGGAAGGTGTAGAGCAGTGCTTCACTGCGGGCCCGCTCCTCGAGATTGGCGGCGGCGGCGTGACCGCCTGCCATGTTCTCGTAGTAGAGATAGTCATGGCCCAGCTCTTCCAGAAGATGCGCCATCTTGCGGGCATGGCCCGGATGGACGCGGTCATCCTTGGTCGAGGTGTAGAGGTAGATTTCCGGATAATCGCCGTTCGCATCGACATTGTGATAGGGCGAGATCGAGCGCAGGAAACCGCCCTCATCCGGATCTTCCGGATTACCATATTCACCCATCCAGGACGCGCCGGCCAGCAGCGTGTGATAACGCAGCATGTCCAGCAGCGGCACGGCCGAGACAACGGCGTTCCACAGGTCCGGACGCTGGGTGTACATGACACCGGTCAGCAGACCGCCATTGGAACCGCCATAGACGCCGAGATGACGCGGGCTGGTGATGCCACGGGTCGACAGGTCCTCGGCGACCGCAATCAGATCGTCATAGATGCGCTGGCGATCCATTTTCAGGCCCGCCTGGTGCCAGGCCGGTCCGAACTCGCCCCCACCGCGGATATTGGCGACCACGTAGGCGCCGCCATTTTCCAGCCACAGCTGGCCGCGTGAACCGGAATAGCTCGGGCGGATGGAGACCTGGAATCCGCCATAGGCGTAAAGCAGGGTCGGCGTTGTGCCGTCCATAACCGTGTCTTCGCGGCGGACCACGAAATAGGGCACCATCGTGCCGTCCGGAGAGGCGGCTTCGAGTTGTTCGACCACCAGGCCTTCGGCGTCAAAGCGGGCCGGGATGGACTTGATTTCCTCGACCGTCAACTCGGCCGCATCGACCATGAAATAGCTGTCCGGCGTCAAAAAGCCTTCGGCATTCATGAAGGCAACATCGTGATGATTGTCAGTGCCGCGCAGGCTGATCGTCATGTTGGCGGGAACCGGAACGGTCTCCGACGACCATTGTCCGTCGGCAAAGTGGAAGGCTTCGAGACCGCCGACGACATTCTCGTCGATCGCGACCAGGAAGGCCGAGGCCGTCGAACCCATGCCACCCAGCGATTGGCGCGGGCCCGGCACGAAGACCGTGCGGACGTCCGGCAGCTCACCGGTGGCGGCAAATTCAGCCATGTTGAAGGACAGGAGCGCGCCCTGCGGGAAGGTTTCTCCGCCCTCCACAGGTGTCCAGTTTTCCTCGATCGTGAAGACCAGCTCGCCCTGGTAGAGATCCTGGATCGACGACTTGCTGGGCAGTGGCAGCTGCACCGGACCGGCGTCGGCCGGCAGGTACCACCAGCTCGTGTCGTAGAAAGTATTGGCTTCGGACGCCATCATGTAGACGGTGCCGTCATGGTCCTCGGCGCGAAAGGCAAAGAGACCCACATCGTCCTGGTCGCCGCGCACCACTTCAGTGGCATCGGCGAGATCGGTGCCGCGTTCCCAGCGGTAGGCAACCGAGGGATAGCCCGAGCTGGTGGAGTCTTCCGGCGAGGTCGCCAGGCCGACCATCAGCGTATTCTCGTCGATCCAGCTGACCCCGCCCTTGGCTTCCGGCGTCTCGAAACCACCGTCGACAAAGGCTCGGTCGGTGATGGAAAACTCCCGGCGGACCGCCGCGTCGGAGCCGCCATCCGACAGTGTCAGAATGCAGCGCTCATAGGCCGGCGCCAGACAATTTGAGCCGCGCCAGACCCAGTTGCGGTCTTCAGCTTCGGACAGGGCATCGAGGTCGAGCACCACGTCCCATTCCGGCGCGTCGGTCAGATAGCTTTCCAGCGAGGTCCGGCGCCACAGGCCGTGCGTGTGTTCGGCGTCCTGCCAGAAATTCCAGATATAGCCGCCGGAATAGGAGCCGTAGGGAATGCGGTCCTCGGACTGGGCAATGGCCAGCGCCTGATCGTACAGGCCCTGATAGCGCTCATCGCCTTGCAGACGGGCGAATGTGCGCTCGTTCTGACCCTCGACCCATTCAATGGCCTGCTCGCCCTCGACCTCTTCCAGCCAGACCCGCGGATCATTATTGGGATCGATTTCGACGATCTGGCGTTCCGCGGGCGCCTCAGGTGTCGTGTCGGCCAATTGGTCGCCCTCATTGCTGGCAGGCTGTGTGCAGGCCGCGAGGATGGCGGCGCTGGCAGAGATCGCCCAAAACGTCTGATAAAATTTCATCAGTCTCTTCCCTCTGATGTGTGTGCCGCAATTAACACCGGAGCGGTGCTGGACGTAAAGGGACGGGAGCGTTATCGCAGCAGGATGATCGCTCGTCTGATGAATGGTGCCGGCAACAAGTTCATCCTCGCCGATGTGCGCGGCCGGGCTGGTGTGTTCAACCTGTCGGCGGATTCGGTGAAGGCGATGGCACGCGCCCACCCGTTCGACCAGCTTCTGGTGCTGGAAGACAGCGACACGTCGGACGCCTTCATGCGTATCTGGAATTCCGACGGCGACGAGGTCGGCGCCTGCGGCAATGGGACCCGCGCTGCGGCCTGGGCGATGATGCAGGAAACAGGTTCCGACACGCTGAGCCTCGACACCGCAGGCGGTGTCCTGTTGGCCCGCGATGCCGGTCCGATGTCAGTCAGCGTCGACATGGGTGAGCCCCGCCTGGACTGGACGGAAATTCCGCTCGTCCGCCCGATGGACACCCTTCAGCTCGACTTCGCCGTGGAGAAGGATGGCGTCCGGATCGAGGCACCCGGGGCCGTTTCGATGGGGAATCCCCACGCGGTCTTCTTCATCCGCGACATCGCCAACTTTCCGGTCACCGGTCTCGGCCCGGTCGTCGAGCATGCCCCGCTGTTTCCGGAGCGGGTCAATGCCGGTTTCGCGCAGATCCTGGACGCCCGCCATATCCGGTTGCGCGTCTGGGAGCGGGGCGCCGGTATCACGGCCGCCTGCGGTACCGGCGCCTGCGCCGCGCTGGTCGCCGCACACAGGCGGGGCCTGTGCGATCGCCAGGCCATGATCCATGCCGATGGCGGCGATCTTTCGGTCGAATGGCGCAAGAGCGACAACCACGTCATCCTGACCGGGCCGGTCGAGGATGAAGGACCGATTGAACTGGACATCTGATCCGGTCAAAACCGCGATGCACGCGGCTGTGACTTCCAGACTTGGCAAATTCTCATATTATCCCCGAAACGGTCGCAAGCAGGCCGCGTTCGGGGGGAAACTGGGCACATGGCATTCAAACCATTGATGACACTTCAGTCGCTGGCAATTGCCACGGCATTCATGGGCTTGCTGGCCCAACCGGCTCGCGGGCAGGACGAGGATGCCGTCGCGCCGACGCCGCAGACCATTGCCCTGGAACTGTTCAGCGAAGCCGGACGTTCCCTGCGGGCGGGTGACACCGAAAGCGCCCGCCGCCTGATGCTGGCCGCACTTGATCTAAAGCCGGCCCACCCGGCGGTGCTGCGCGCGCTGGTGACAATCGCGACACGGGCCGAACGCGCCGAGGATGGTTTTGAGGCGCTGGATGGCATGGTCCGGGCAGGTCTGGTCTTCGAGATCGGCGATGAGACACTGGCCTTGCTCGAGGCGGCAGACAGTGACCGCCTGGCTGCCATCCAGGCAGAGCTGGTCGCTAATGGAGCGCCCACGGGGCGCGGTGAAATCGTCGCCCGCATCCATGCACCCGACGCCCTTATTGAAGGGGTGGCCGTGGACATCGAGACGGACCGGATCTTCGTGTCTTCCGTCGCCCGGCGCGAAATCCTGCTGCTGGAACCCTTTGCTCGTGACGAACCGGTTGTCTTCGCTGACCGGGAGGACGGGCTGTGGTCGGTTTTCGGCCTGTTCGTGGATGACCGCACGCGGATGCTGTGGGCGGCCTCGGGCACAGTTCCGCAGACACCGCTGGACGAAGGAGAGGCCGAGGGGACAGCCCTGTTCGCCTTCGACCTCGTTTCGGGCGAGCTGTACCGGCGCTACACGATCGACGGTGCTGTGCAGATGGCCGATTTCGTGGTCCGCGATGGCAGCGCCTTCATTTCGGACAGCCAGGCGCCACGGGTCTATCGGCTCGACAATGTGTCCGGCGAACTGGAGGTCTTGGCCGAGGACCCGCGCTTTGTCAGCCTGCAAGGCGTGGCACTGGCCCGCGGAGCACTGTATGTCGCCGATTATTCCATGGGGATCTGGCGGGTTGACCTGGTCGATGGCAGCGCCAGCCTGGTGCGCGCCTCGGATGTCAGCCTGATCGGGATTGACGGATTGCGCCAGACCCGGGACGGCCGGATCATTGCTGTGAGAAACGGCGCCGCGCCACACCAGGTCATGGCTATTGATCTCGATCCGACGGGCGTTGAAGTTGCCAATGTCGAGGTCTTGCTGCGCGGACATGTGGCCATGAGCGACAATACCGAGCCGACCCTGGTTGATCTCGCTGACGGTCGGGCTTGGCTGGTGGCCAATGCCGCCTGGCCACTTTTCCCGGCTGATGGGTCGGTCCCTGAAGAGACACGCCCCTCAACCGCGATCGTGGAGTTGGACCTGCGCTGACCAGACGGGTCTGCCGGATGGCAAATCTACACGCCGTCAACCGGCGTCGAGGCTCAAACCGATGCCGCAGGCCTGCTGGATGACCCGATCGGCGTCCTCTGCCCGCTGGCGCAGGGTCGCCAGCTGGTCGGCCGACAGATGTTCGGCATCTTCGTTGTCGGCTATCAGGGTCGGGTCCTCGGAGATGCGTCGCAGGTCGGGTATGGCCAGTGCCAGCACATGCATCTGGGCATGGGTGAAACGTGAGCCGGCCTCCCGGACAATGCAGGTGCAGACAGGTTCCGCGAAACCGGCCTCTATGCAGACATGCTGAATGCCCGCGCCGTCTTGCGGGTCGCCCGCAAAAGCTGCGGAGGAGGTCATCCAGCCACTCAGTGCAATCGCCGCGAAACTGGCTCGTCCGATCCGGTTCATTTCTCCCCCAATCTGTCCGATATCACCGATCCGGTGTTTGACGCCGGACCCGACGCCCCTATGCTCCCCGAGGTGAGGAGTCCGCCTGCTGAAACGGTAGAGGACGAGTCATATAAAATGAGGCGAGGGACCGCCAAGCGAAAAAAGGAGCCCCATCATGAGGCGAGTTTTGATCACATTGGCCAGCCTGGCTGCCTTGGGCGGCTGCGCGACACCGACGCCCTATCAGGCGGCCGAGGGCTCGCGACCCGGTTTTACCGAAACGCGGATCGAGTCCAATCGCTATCGCATTTCTTTCGAAGGCAACTCATTGACCGACCGCGAGACGGTCGAGACCTATCTGCTCTATCGGGCGGCCGAGCTGACCGTCGACAACGGGTTTGACTATTTTACCGTCGTCAACCGGGCGACCGACGAGGACACCCGGGTCATGGCTTCCGGCATTGGCCGCTCGCCCTATGCCGGCTTCAGCGTGCAGCACGCTTATTTCCATCCCCGTTGGGGGTGGCGTGGCTGGCACGACCCGTTCTGGGATGATGTCAGCTATCGCGAGAGCACGCGATATGAAGCCAGCGCCGAAATCTATCTGGGCCGCGGGACCAAGCCCGATGACCCCAGCGCATTCGGGGCCCGCGACGTGATGGACAATCTTGGTGACCAGATCGTTCGGCCGGTATCGGACTGACCCGGTCGATCAAAAACAAAAAAGGCCGGGGCTCGCCCCGGCCTTTTTCGCTGATCAATATGGTCGACGTCAGAAGTCGACCGACAGGCCGAACAGCACGGCACGTGGTGCGCCTGGACGGAGACCGGCCGGTCGGCGGGCAACGGTATAGATCTCGTCGGACAGGTTCCGGACCGAAATGCGGGCCCGGACCAGCTCGCTGACGGCATACCAGGCTGATGCATCAAGAACGGTGTGCGCATCAACGCTTTCAGCGGCCGGGATTGTGCCCTGCCCGGCGACAGTGCGGACCTCATCGACCCAGGACAGCGACACCTCGCCGCCGAAACGGCCGGCATCGAGCCCCAGGGATGCGAACATCTGGTGCTCCGGAATATAAGGCAGGGCATCACCGGCCTGGACATTGCCCCATGGCCCGAAACCCGAATTGAAGCCGGTCTGGAATTCGGCATCGGTCCAGGTGTATGCGAGCCGGACCGGCAGCTCGATGCCGTCAATGCCGGCGATCGCGGCCAGGTCCGCATCACCGGTCAGCTCCAGGCCGAACACATCAACCTTGCCGCCATCAAACTGGTCGCCAATCGCGCAACCACCGCCGGTGGAGTTGGTGCAGGTGCCGATCAGGTTCTGGTAAGCATTGAAGAAGCCGATCGCCTCGACGCTGAACATCTCATCGCGGAAGCGGGTTCCGAATTCCCAATTGGTCGCGTCCTCGGCCTCCTGGGTGGTCGAGCCTGGCGCCGGCGGCGCGAAACCACGATGAACGCCGCCGAACAGCGTCCAGTTGGCATCGAGGTCGTAGCGAACACCCAGACCCGGAACAAAGGCCTCGACGGTGTTTTCACGAACCGTCAGGCTGGCTCCGGTGCGGGTCGGGTCATTGCGGCCATAGTCTTCGCGGCGCAGCTCGATCTGCTCATAGCGCAGGCCCGGCGTGACGACCCAGCGGCCGAACGCGATCTCGTCCTGCACAAAGATCGCGACAGCCTCTGCTGTTTCGATGCGGTTGGAATCCGAACCTGGCGCATCGACCGAGGTCAGCACCAGCTGGCCATTGTCCATCCGGAAATTTTCGCGCCACTGGAAACGATCCATCTCGTCCTGGTGCACGCGCAATCCGACACGCCAGCCATGGCTGGCATCGCCGAACGCGGCTTCACCGGCCAGCTCGAGCTGGACGCCTTCGGCGGCATAGTCGCGATTATTGTGCTTGATCAGTACGGCATCATCGGCCGAGACCAGTCCCGCGCCACCTTGGATGATCGCGAACGCAGCGGCATTGCCGGTCGGGTCCGACAGGATGGACGAAATCGAGGCCGAGGACGCGGCACCGGCGCCGTCCGGATCAACCCGATCGAGCTTGAACCAGTCGCGGGCAAAAGTGGTGGTGTAGGCAACGGCTGACAGCTCGACGCCATTGGAAAACTCGGTGCGATAGCGCAGCGACCACTCGGAGTGCTCGGCATCCATCTGGTCGAGCTGGCTGGCCGCATAACGACGGAAGGGGTCGGCGGCGAAATCGGCGTCGGTCAGGCCGAGATAGGTCTCGTTGGACAGCTCGTCGGAATACTGCCCTTTCAGCTCGAACATGTGGGTCAGCCCGCCCGCATCGAGCTCGACCCGCAGCTTGCCGACATAGTCCTCAATGTCATAGCCGGTCGACGCGTCCGACATGCCGTCGATGACCTTGAAGCCGTCAGCGCTGTCAAAGAAGCCCTCGATCAGGCCACCGATACGCAGCCCGTCACCGGCGTCTGTCATGCCGCCGATATGGGCGTGGGTCCGGCGGGTATTTTCATCACCGGCCCAGACCGTGACGCGACCGGACAGGTCTTCGGGGACCGGCGTCGACAGCAGGTTCAGCGAGCCACCCTGGCTGCGCGGGCCATAGCGTACCCCCGCTGCGCCCTTGATGACTTCAACACCGGCCATGCGCCCGGCATGCGGAAAATAGTAGGCGGCAGGGGCGGCGTAGGGTGCGGGCGAGATGAGGACGCCGTCTTCCATCAGGGTGATTTTTTCGGAACGATCGAGACCGGTGCCGCGCATACCGATATTCGGGCGCAGGCCGTAGCCGTCTTCTTCCTGGATATTGACGCCCGCCACGGTCCGCAACAGGCGGGTCACGTCGGCATAGTCATGGACCGCGAGATCCTCGGCGGTCAGGAGGTCAGCCGAACCGGCGATAGCATCGGCATCGCCATTGAGGCCGATGACCGTGATCACATCCGTAGCGGCGGCCGTTTCGACCTGGCCATGGGCGGCGCCGGCAAGGGCGGCAAGAGCGGTGGCGGAAAGCAGAATTTGACGCACGATGAATGTCCCGGAGTTTGCGTTTGCAAGTGATCCGCAATTACGGGCCAAATCACTCCGAGTCCACCGTCAATGAGAGTGATTTTCAGTTTCTGTGCGAAAGTGTCGCAACCGGGTCACAAATGCAAAGGAGCCGGACCTTGCGGCCCGGCTCCAGAATGCGCAGCAGACTATGGTCTGCTTATTTAGGCGGCATGCGGGCGCCCGCATCGAGGCGGACACACTCGGCATTGATATAGTCGGACGTGACCATGAAGGCGACAAGGTCCGCATACTCTTCCGGCGTGCCGAAGCGCTGCGGGAATTGCAGGTGCGAGGCCAGCGAGACTTTCACCTCTGGCGGCATCTGCTGGTAGATAGGGGTCTCGAAGAAGCCCGGCAGGATGGTGTTGACGCGAATGCCTTCACGGGCGAGGTCGCGGGCCATCGGCAGGGTCATGCCGGTGATACCGCCCTTTGACGCAGCATAGGCCACCTGGCCGATCTGACCGTCCTGGGCCGCGACCGAGGCGGTGTTGACGATCACGCCACGACCGGAGCCGTCGAGCGGGTCCAGCGTCATCATGCCGGCCGCCGATTTCGAGGCGCACAGGAAGGAGCCGATCAGGTTGACGCCGATCACGGTCTGGAAGCCCTTGGCCGAATGGGCCGAGACCTCGCCGGTCGAGGAGGACCGACGCGCCGTCTTTTCTGCCCAGCCGATACCGGCGCAATTGACGAAGACACGTTCCTGGCCGTGGGCCTCGCGCGCCTTGGCCAGGCCGGCGTCGACGCTGGCTTCGTCGGAGACATTGACCTGGCAGAACACGCCGCCAATGTCCTTGGCGACCATCTCGCCGCGTTCGGCATTCATGTCGAAAATGGCGACCTTGGCGCCATCGGCGGCCAGACGGCGGGCTGTACCTTCGCCGAGGCCGGATGCGCCGCCGGTGACAATGGCGGCAATGGATGAGTCGAGTTTCATGAGGCACTCCCCTTTATCGATCCCAGCGACATAGCGTGGTGCCCGGCAAAAGAAAATCCGCGGCGGCGGCTCGAAGGCGACGGAAATCCGGCTTGGGCTGTCCATACGAGCGATGCTAGAGCAGTCGAGAAACCCTAATTCCAACCGGGATGGACAGTATGAGCGGACGTTACGCCCTTTTGCTGCACGGCGGCGCAGGCACCTTGGCCGATCGCGATTATGCACATGAAATCGAGCACATGCGCGGCCTGGCAGAGGCGGCCAAGGCGCGCCTGGCGATCGGCGCCAATGCGCTCGATATCGTCCAGGATATTGTCCGCGAACTGGAATCCTCCGGCCTGTATGTGGCTGGCAAGGGGGCCTCGCCCAACAAGGCTGGCCGCTATGAACTGGACGCCGCCATCATGGATGGCGCGACCCAGCGGGCCGGATCGGTCGCCGCCCTGACCGGCTTCACCAGCCCGGTCTCTGCGGCGCGCGCCATCATGGACACGACGCCGCATGTCATGCTGGCAGGTCGCGGTGCCGAGCGCTTTTGTGGCGAAGCCGAGCTTGAACGCGTCGAGAGTGTCAATGACTACTACACGCCCGCCGCCGCGCCCGACGACCGGGACATCGCCACCGGTACGGTCGGCTGTGTCGCGCTGGATCTGGAAGGCCGGCTTGCCGCCGCAACCTCGACCGGCGGCACGCTGAACAAGATGGAAGGTCGCGTCGGCGACAGCCCGATCATCGGCTCGGGTTGCTGGGCCGACGGCCATGTCGCGATTTCGTGCACCGGCCAGGGCGAATACTTCTTGCGCACCGCCACCGCCAAGGATGTTTCGGCACGGATGGCCTATGGCGGACAATCGCTGGACGAAGCTGTCGCCGGGGCCCTGGCCGATGTCGGTGCCCTTGGCGGTGAAGGCGGCATCATCGCCGTCGACCGCCATGGCAATCTGGCGGCACCGTTCAACTCGCCGGGCATGAAACAGGCAATGGTTCACCCCGATGGTCGCATCACTGCGGGCGTGCGCTGATGCTGGCGATGAAGCGCGGTTATTTCGGCGTCGGCGCGGAAGGGATTTCCAAGCCGATGAATATGGGCGCCATCCTGCGGACCGCCCACGCCTTTGGAGCCAGCTTCGCCTTCACGCTCAATGCCAGCCACCAGGTGCGCGATGTCTATCGCGCCGACACGGCCAAGTCGGCTGATCATGTGCCCTATTACGAATGGCCGGACCTGAGCGCGATGGCCCTGCCGTCCAACTGTCAGCTGGTCGGCATCGAGCTGGCCGAAGACGCCGTGGACCTGCCCAGCTTCCGTCACCCGCTGTGCGCCGCCTATGTATTCGGACGCGAGCGTGGATCGCTGTCGCAGGAAGTCCAGGATCGCTGCAGCCATATCGTGAAAATTCCGACCAAATTCTGCGTCAACGTCTCGGTTGCCTGTGCGATCACACTGTACGACCGCCAGATCAATTTCGGTGGTTTTCCCGAGCGGCCGCTCATGCCCGGAGGGCCGGACCTGGAAAGCCTCGCCGAGACGACCCGCAAGGCTGGTATCCACCGCTGAATTTCTCGCGCGATACTGTCTGTTAGGTCGCGGTTAACTCCGCCATCATACCGCCATAGGTGCGCCCTATTGGGTTCAACTGTTCGGACATGAGGATGACCGCCGTGCGTTTCCGTCTTGCTTGCCTCGCCCTATTGACGTCGACCGGACTGTGCCTCGCAGCCACGCCCGCTGCCCTGGCCCAGGACGACCCGCAATTTCGCGGCGAGTACAGCGACTGGCGGGTGTTCACACGCAACACCGATGCGGGCATGTCCTGCTATGCGCTGAGCCGACCGACCGACAGCACGCCGCGAGCCCACGAACATGGCAGCGTCTATTTCCTGGTTGCTTCCTGGCAGTCCGGAGCGGTCGAGGAACAGCCCAGCCTGCTGGTCGGCTATGACCTGCGCCCCACCAGTCCCCCGCAGGTGCGGGTCGGTTCCGACCGTTTCGACATGTTCGCCGACGGCCAGGAAGGCTTCCTCGACGATCTCGACGAAGAGGACGACCTGATTCGGGCCATGCGCCGCGGCTCGGTCATGCGGGTGACCGCCACCACGCTCGACGGCGTCGCCACCGCTTACGAGTTCTCGCTCTCGGGCGTGACGGCGGCGCTGGAGCGCGCCGAGACGCTGTGTAACTAGGCGTCTCCGGCCGCACGACTCGGATTTGCCACGCTTTCGTGATAGAGCGCGCGGCTCCGTTTGAAATGAGATAGTCTGCCGGTCATGAACCACGCCCTGAATATCGACGCCCGCAATGGCAATGCGCCGCGCATTGACGAAACCACGCCGCGCGCCCTGCCGTCCCTCGCAGGCATGACGCGCGAGGAACTGCGCCTGGTGGCGATCGATTGCGGGGTCGAGGAGAAGAAGGCGAAGATGCGCGCCGAGCAGCTGTGGCGCTGGATCTATCATTATGGCGTCACGTCCTTCGATGAGATGACCAATATCTCGAAAGACCTTCGCGCCGTCATTGCCGACAAGTACGCCCTGCACCGGCCCAAGCTGATCGACCGCCAGGTTTCTGTCGATGGTACCCGCAAATACCTGATCGAGCTGGCCCCCGGCGTCGAGTGCGAGACCGTCTTCATCCCTGACGTCGCCCGCTCCGGCGCGTTGTGCGTGTCCAGCCAGGTCGGCTGCACGCTGAACTGCACCTTCTGCCACACCGGCACCCAGGCGCTGGTGCGCAATCTGACCGCGGCCGAGATCGTCGCCCAGGTGATGATCGCCCGCGATGACCTGGACGAATGGCCGACCTCGAACGAGAACCGGAAGATCACCAATATCGTCTTCATGGGCATGGGGGAGCCGCTCTACAATCTCGACCATGTCGCGACCTCGATCGACATCATTTCCGACGGCGAGGGCATTGCCATCTCCCGTCGCCGGACGACGGTCTCGACCTCCGGTGTGGTGCCGAAGATCGAGGAGTTGGGCGCGCGGACCGGCACCATGCTGGCGATTTCGCTGCACGCCACCAATGACACGCTGCGCGACGAGCTGGTGCCGCTGAACAAGAAATACCCGCTGGTCGAGCTCATGAACGCGATCCGCGCCTATCCGGGCCTGGGCAATTCCAAGCGCGTGACCTTCGAATACGTGATGCTGAAAGGCGTCAATGACAGTCTCGCCGAAGCCAAGGCGCTGGTGAAACTGCTCAAGGGCATCCCGGCCAAGATCAATCTCATCCCGTTCAACCCGTGGCCCAAAAGCCCCTATGAATGCTCGGACTGGGACCAGATCGAAGCTTTTGCGGACGTGGTCAACAAGGCCGGCTATGCCTCGCCGATCCGCACCCCGCGTGGCCGCGACATCTTCGCCGCCTGCGGCCAGCTGCGCTCGGAGAGCCAGAAGGTGAAAGCCAGCGTCCTGCGCAAACAGCGACTGGCGGATGGTGCCAGCCCGCAAGCGTGACACGCGCCGTCCTCTACCGCTGGAAGCTGAAGCCCGGGCGTTCGGCCGAGTTCGAGGCCGCCTGGGCCGAGGGAACCCGGCGTATCCATGACACTTGCGGATCCCATGGTGCAGCCCTGCACAAGGGTGAGGACGGGCTGTACTGGTCCTATGCGGCCTGGCCCGGCGAGGACACTCGAACCGCCTGTTTCGCCGATCACGACTGGTTTTCGCAGGACTGTTTCATCACCATGCAGGCCTGTATTGAAACACGCTTCGACGAGATCGGGCTGGACCTGGTCCATGACGCGCTGAGCGATCGAGCCACGCCCTGCCCGACCCCGGTCCTGTCGACGGCGCGCCTGCTCTTGCGACCGCTTGTTCGTGACGATGCCGCGGCCGTGTTTCCGGCGCTCGGTGACCCCGAAACCATGAAATACTGGTCACGACCTCCCTTCACGACCATCGAAGCCGTGCGCGGACACCTGACGGCCACGACACGGTCTGCCACCGTCCGCACCTGGGCCATTTGTCGACCGTCCGATCCGGGCGATGCGCTGGGATGGGTCGTGCTGATGGACCGGAAGGAGGGGGTCGCGGAAACCGGATATATCATCCGCCCGGATGCACAACGGAATGGCTATGTCAGCGAGGCGGTCACTGGCGTGATCGGCTACGGCTTTGGCGAACTCGGCCTGCGTCGCATCTACGCCGACACCGACCCGGACAATGCCGGCTCGATCGCCGTGCTCACCAAGCTGGGCTTCTCACTGGAAGGCCGTTTGCGCGGGCAGTGGAAGACGCATCTGGGCGTCCGCGACAGCCTGATTTTCGGCTTGCTGGCCCAGGAGTGGCGATCCGGCGATCATAATGAATGAGGCGGCGACCGAGAACAGTAAATTCTGATTAACCGTCATTCGTCTAGAATTGGCTACTACTCAGAAGCCTCTGCAAAGATGATGTTCAAAAACACGCCAACTATACTTTTGATTGCAATTATCGGCGCGACACCACTTCTGGCGGCGACTGAACCTGCAGAGGATGGTCGCTACGCAGCGATTTTCCCGCCGGGTTGGCAGGTGCGGGACGTGGTCCTCGCGGCCGCAGACGCCGGACATTCAACCCTCACCATCGGGCGGACCGCCAATATCGGTGTTTTCGATCTGCCTCACCGGGACGACCGCAACGCACTGCGCGATGCCGGAGCCTGGCTCGTCCTTCCTGCCAGCGTTTTTCGCGGCTGCCTGATCGACCAGACTCCCATCACGCCATCGCCCCGGTTCACAAGAGAGAGCCCAGCAACATGACCAGCCTCAATCAAATCCGCCAGCGCGCGCAGACTGTTACCCTGCTGATCATGGGCGGCCTCTGCCTCACTCTGATCATCACGGCGGGCATTTTCGCCACCGAACGCATGCTGCCGGCCGGCCTTGTCGGTGTGGCACTGTTGGCCATCGCGGGTGCAAGCTGGCGGTTTGACCCGAACAGTGCCGCCTCGCGTGCCACGGTCGGCACGGCGCTGATCGGCTATCCGGCCCTGTTTGTGTATCTGCTCAGCGGGTCACCCTGGCAGATCGACATGCACATGATGTTCTTCGCGGCCTTGTCGATTTCGGCTGTCATGCTTGACTGGCGCGTGATTGTTGCCGCCTCTGCCGCGACCGCCGTCCACCACCTTTCGCTCAACTTCTTCCTGCCCTGGGCCGTGTTTCCGGATGGGGCGGACTTCTTCCGGGTGGTTTTCCACGCCGTGATCGTTGTCGGTCAATCGGGCGCACTAGTCTGGATGACCTACAATTCCGCAAAGGCGCTGGACGGCGCTGACCGCAAGGCTGCCGAGGCTGCAGAGGCCACGTCCGCAGCCGCCAAAAGCGCAGACGCCCAGCTCGAAACCAAGGATTCGGCCGATCGCCAGCGCCTCGCAATCGCCAAGCTGGCACGTGAATTTGAAGAAGCCCTGCGGGTCGTGTCCGGCGGTATTTCCGGCGCGGCAGGCCAGGTCAGCGGCCTGGCATCCGACCTCAACGGTGATGCCGAGGCGACCCGTCAGGGCGCGTCGGAAGCGTCGTCCAGGGCCTCGACGACCAATAGCAATGTTCAATCGGTGGCCGCTGCCGCGCAGGAATTGTCGGCCTCTATCGGAGAAGTCGCCCGGATCCTGCAGAATAGCGGGGATGTGTCGGAACGCGCCGCCGCCGAGGCGGAAGGGGCCGGACGCTCGATCGACGCGCTGGAAACTGCCGCCAAGGAGATCGAGGATATCATGCGTCTGGTCGCAGGCGTCGCCGAACAGACCAATCTGCTGGCGCTCAATGCGACCATCGAAGCCGCGCGGGCCGGAGAGGCCGGCAAGGGCTTCGCGGTTGTTGCATCTGAGGTGAAAGCCCTGGCGGAACAGACCACGCGTGCATCCAGCGATATCGGTCAGAAGATCGAATCCATGCGGGGCGCGTCGGGCGGCGCGGCGGATTCGCTGGGCCGTATTGCGGAAATCATCAGCGAGTTGCGCCAGTCCACGGAAAGCGTCCAGGGCGCCTTTGCCGAACAGAACCAGGCCACCCAGGAAATTGCATCGCTGGCCGAGCGCGCGGCTGTTGAAACCACCGAGGTCAACAACTCGATGAACTCGGTCAACGAAGCCGCAGAGCGGACCAACGCAGCAGCCGAGGCCTTCACCCGGGCATCCGGCGAGTTGGGGGAAGCGGCGAGCCGACTCGATGAGGAGCTCAACCGCTTCCGCTCCGATCTGGATGCGGCCTGATTACTCCGGCTTGCGGAAACGCAAGACAAATCGATCCGTCTGACGGCGGATGGATGGGTCGAACGGGCTGATCTCGCGGCTGTCGTCCGGGTTGGCCAGCATGTCGCTGCTGCCATCGAGGACAAAACCGGCCGCCTCGGCCTCTGCAATCACCGACGCCTCGTCGATCCGGTGCAGCGTTTCAACGACTTCGAGGCCGGAACCGGCAACCGCGTGGTGATCCACCACGATGTAGACGCCGCCTGGCCGCAGGGCCTCGAACACGCCGTTATTCATCGCGACGCGATCCGTCCCGTCCCAAGCGGTGTCATGGTAGAACAGCACCATGAAGACCGCGTCCAGCGGACCGTCGACATTGTCGCCGAACGTCTCGATGGATGAGCTGAAATGCGTGAGATTGTCGCGCTCGCCTGCGAAGGCAGCCAGCCCGGCATCGGTTTCGGCAAAGCGCTCGGCGACCCAGGTCGGGTTCATGGTGTAGACGTGACCGTCGCTTCCGACCGCCGTCGACAGGACGCGGGAGTAGTAGCCCGACCCGGCGGCCAGGTCGGCAATACGCCAGCCCGGCTCGACACCGGCGAACAACAGGACCTCGGCCGGGTGCCGATTGGCATCCAGTTGACGGTCCGCTTCCGGACGGCTGGCGTCGCTGACGGCCCCTTCGATGCTCGCCGGCATGGGCTCGTCCTGAGCCTGAAGTGGACCGGCGGCCAGGGCAGCCAGAGCCGCGGTTGCAACTAGAAATCGACGCATGAATTCCCCTCACACAACAAAATGTCTGCTCACACCCTTACAACATCCATTCCGCTTTCGCTCCTGACAGCTCGCTCACGAAGACGTGACAGATCCGGAAATCGGGATTCTTTTACGCTTGATAAGGACTTGCCCGATAAACCGGTATCAGACGGCAACAAGCCGCGATGGAGGGGTCCTTGCACTACATTCTGGCATTTACCGCGATTGCGTCCGCTGTGGCGGCCTGGCTCTATCATCGCGAAAGCCGCCGCCTTTAGCCGGTTTTCCGCGACACGCAGACCTTGCACAATTTGATCGTCAGCGCTTACCTCCCCGGGTCACACCATCCCGGAGAAGGTCCACATGCTGCTGCATCACGCGTCCTGGCCAGAGGTCGAGACCTATCTGACCCGCTGCAAGGGGATCATCATCCCCATCGGCTCCACCGAGCAACATGGTCCCAACGGGCTGGTCGGCACCGACGCCATCTGCCCGGAAGTCATTGCCGCCGAGGCCGGCGCGGAAGCCGGGCTGCTGGTCGGACCGACCTTCAATGTTGGCATCGCCCAGCATCATCTCGGATTCGCCGGCTCGATGACGCTGCGCCCCTCGACCATGATCGCGGTCATCAATGACTGGATCGAAAGCCTGACCCGACACGGTTTCGACCGCATCTATTTCCTCAACGGGCACGGCGGCAACATCACCACGATCAACGCTGCCTTCGCCGAGTATTACGCCAATTTCTCGCTCGACGGCGTCGCCTGTCCGGTCCAGCTGATGCAACGCAACTGGTGGGAATTGCCCGGCGTCATGGACACCTGCCGCAAGCTGTTTCCGGTCGGCGAGGGCATGCATGCGACCGCATCCGAGGTCTCGGTGACCTATTACGCCCATCCGCACGCCATCAAACAGGTCGAGATGAGCCCGAAGATCGCTCCGGTCGGCGGGTTCAGCGACGCCGCCGACTATCGCGAGCGCTTCCCGGATGGGCGTATCGGCTCCGACCCGTCCCAGGCGACACCCGAGAAAGGTGCTGAAATCGTCAGCTTCGCCAAACAGGCGCTGATCGCCGAGTGCGTCAATTTCTTTGATGTGAAGCCGGCTATGCAACCGGCGGAGTAAGGCGTGGCGACCGACTGGACACCCCCGATTTCCGACGCCGCGGTCGAAAAGGCGACCGGCAAGACCTGGCCGCAATGGCGGACCGATCTCGACAGCTGGGCCGATGGCCTCGATCACCCCTCGATCGCCCGAACCCTGCGCGAGGAGCGCGGCCTGTCCGGTTGGTGGTCGCAAATGGTCTCTGGAACCTGGGAGATGATGACCGGGCGCCGCGACCCGCATCAGCGCGCCAGTGCCGACGGCAAGTACCAGGCCTCGGGCTCCAAGACGATCACCGCGCCGCCAGCCGCCATCGAGGCCGCTTTCGAGCTGCCCGACTTCGCCGAGTGGGGGCCCGGGGGCGTGTTCACCCGAACGTCCGGCACGCCCGGCAAGTCAGTCAATGGCCACTGGTCGCAAGGCGGGCGCCTGTCAGTCTGGCTGACGGTCAGGGACGGCGACACTGGCAACAAGACGCAAATCAGCCTGAGCCACGAAAATCTCGAGACGGCGGAAGACTGCGAGCACTGGAAGTCGGAATGGCGCGCTGCTCTGGCGCGATTGAAGGAGCGGCTGGAGGGGTAGGCGGGTTTGGTTCCCGCCAGACATATGCCACTTCCGGCAGACCCGGCCCTGCCCAATGGATTGAGCGCGACACAAAACATTCATTTCACCGCGCCGACTACGCTCGCTATACGCCTGCTGTCTTGCGTAGCTTCGGGAGTGTCCGAAATGAAAGCCTTGCCCGTCCTTTCTACCGTCCTTCCTGCCATCGCCGCACTGGCCGCCTGTTCGGCGCCGGAGGCGTCAACGATCAATACCGGCTTCAGCGAAGACAATCTCGCCAGCTCGGAGGCCTGCTTCGCAGAAACGCCGTCCACCCTGCTCGAGCCGGGCCAGACGCTTCTGGAAACCGGGCCGGCCGGAATCACGCGCGTATCCTGGTCGCTGGGCGACCAGGCCGGTGATGTCACACTGTCGATTTCCGGCATGGAACTGCCGGTCAAGACCCGTCTCGACGCGGCCAACGCGGCCTTCTACAGCGCCGCCGGCCAGCAGCATGATCACAGCACCGACGCGGTGATCTATCACCGCACCACGGACGGCACCTTCTGCACCGTGATCCGCGACGAACCGACCGGCCAGGCGCTCGTCGACGCCATCACCGCTCTGTCCTCTGACCCGGTCGAACCACAGACGTCCGAGGACTAGTCACACGGCCCGGATTTCCGGCCCGACGATCTCTACCGCAATGGCTGTCAGTCGGTCCCCGGCGGCAGGACCGCCAGTGCAATCTCCGCTGCCGGCATCAAAGCTCGCGCCGTGAACCGGACAGACAAGCGTCTCACCCGCGTGCAGCAGGCCGCGACCGTCCGGCAGGCATAGCGGCAGCCCCGCATGCGGGCAGAGATTGGTGAAGGCCGTTACTGTTACGCCGCGACGGATCAGGACGACGGCACCGCCTTCCCAGGCCGATGCGCGGGCCCCCGGGTCAGGCAGGTCGTCGAGACGCGCAAGAACGGTCCCGGCAGGTGGTTTGGGTCGCATCAGTCAGCGCTGGCCGGCGGGTTGAAGACCCAGCGATAGGGCGCAATTTCGACCCGGTCGAACAGGCCGGCGACGCGATAAGGGTCGGCCTCCAGCCAGGCGTCCAACGCGTCACGATCAATCGCCTCGATGATCAACAGGGAGCCGGCCATGTCACCTGCTTCATTGAGCCAGGGGCCGGCCGCCTTGACGCTGTCGCCCGCCGCTTTCAGCCAGGCTATGTGGGCGTCGCGGTTTGTGGTCCGGACAATCAATGCGCCGGGCTTGTCCCAGGTGTGAACGAGAAACAGCATCAGGCGGTCTCCAGCGTGAAGGGGCGGGCGAGCAGGGTCTCGATGGCGTCATCGACGCTGGCTCGACCGGCCAGGATCTCGTTGACCGCTTCGCAGATCGGCATTTCGACGCCATGGCGGCGGGCCAGTTCGACTACGGCCGGTGCGCTTGCCACGCCTTCGGTGACAGCCCGGCGTCCGGACATGATATCGTCCAGCGACACGCCGCGCCCCAGCGCCAGGCCGCAGGACATGTTGCGCGATTGCGGCGAGGAACAGGTCAGCACAAGGTCCCCGAGGCCACACAGGCCGGCCAGGGTCTCACGCTGGGCACCCAGGGCCAGGGCCAGTCGGGTCATCTCGGCAAAGCCGCGCGAAATCAGGGCCGCATGGGCCGATTTGCCCAAACCCTTCCCTTCGGAAATCCCGCAACCGATTGCCAGCACATTCTTCACCGCCCCGCCGATCTCTGCACCGATCAGATCGGTCGCCAGATAGGGTCGGAAGCGGCTGGTCCCGAGCGCCTCGATCAGCGCATTGCCGACCGTCTCGTCAGCACAGGCCAGGGTGACGGCGGTCGGCAGGCCCTGCGCCGTGTCGATCGCGAAACTGGGCCCGGACAGAACGGCCGGCAGCGCGGCCGGGATGGTTTCCTTGAGCACCTGCGTCATCATCGACAGGGAGGATTGCTCGATCCCCTTGGCGCACAGCACGATCGGCAGGCCGGGCCGCGCATAGGGCAGGAAGCCTTCCAGAACGCGCCGCAAGTGCTGCGCCGGCGCAACTGCGAGAATGGCATCGCAGGCATCGAGATCCGAAATAGAGGTGGTCGCGACGATGGCCGTACTCAGGGCGACATCGGGCAGGTAGATGGTGTTCTCGTGCTTCGTGTTCACCGCCTCGGCGACGTCGTTTTCAAACGACCACAGCGTGACATCACGCCCGGCCTTGGCCGCTGTTTGCGCCAATGCCGTGCCCCAGGCGCCGGCGCCGATCACGCCAATGCTCTGATACTCGCTCATGCCTTGGGTCCCTTTCGTCCGGAGCCGATGGCAGGGTCGGACTTTGCCGCCGCCCCGTCCAGTGGCCAGCGTGCCCGCGCCGGGGCATCAAGCCCGTCAATCTGACCGCGGGCCAGTTTTTCCAGTCCGACCAGCGCGATCATCGCGGCATTGTCGGTACACCATTTCATCGGCGGCGCGACCAGCCGGAAACCGGCCGCCGCGGCTTCGTCTTCCAGCGCCGCGCGCACGGCCTTGTTGGCGGCGACGCCGCCGGCAACGACCAGCGCCATGGGTCGCGAGGCATCCGGAAACCGGTCGACGAACATGGCCAGCGCCCGGCGTGTGCGGCTGGACAGCGCCCGGGCGATGGCCGCCTGGACACAGGCCGAAAGATCGGCGCGGTCCTGGTCGGATGGCGCATCGAGCCCGTCCCATATCTGCCGCGCCGCGGTTTTGAGGCCGGCGAATGAGAAGTCACAGCCCGGCTTGCCCTTCAGCGGCACTGGCAGGGCGAAACGCGTCGCATCACCCGATTGCGCACACCGTTCGAGGGCCGGCCCGCCGGGGAAACCCAGACCCATCACCTTGGCCGTCTTGTCGAAGGCCTCACCGGCTGCATCATCCATCGTCGAGCCGAGACGGTGGTAGACGCCAACACCCTCAGCGATCAGCAATTGGGTATGGCCGCCGGAAACGAGCAGGAGCAGGTAGGGAAAGGCCAGCGGCTCGGAGATCCGGGGCGACAGGGCATGGCCTTCAAGGTGATTGACCGCGATCAGTGGCTTGCCTGCCCCCAGCGCCAGGCCCTTGGCGGTCATCAGCGCGGCCATGACACCGCCGATCAGGCCCGGGCCTGAGGTCGCAGCGATACCGTCCAGATCGGCTACCGCCAGACCCGCCTCGGCGAGCGCTTGGCTGACCAGCCCGTCCATCGCCTCGGCATGGGCCCGGGCTGCGATCTCCGGCACCACGCCGCCAAACGGCGCATGGGCGTCATTCTGCCCGAGCACCCGGTCAGCCAGTACGGTCACCGACCCGTCCACTTCCCGGCGCAGGATCGCCGCCGCGGTCTCGTCGCAGCTGGATTCCAGTCCGAGCACGGTCAGTGCGCGCGCTTGCGCTTGGGGGGAGGTGGGCGCTAAGTCCATGGCTGTCCACTAGCCCCAAGACCGGGATGATTGCAACGTGAAGCCGCCGTCCAGACCGCTCGCCATCGCCACGCGCCGCTCACCCCTGGCCCTTGTCCAGGCCCGCGACGTGCAGGCGAAACTCGCCGCGCAGTGCGGCCTGTCCGGCGAGGACGCTGAGCGCTGCTTCCCCATTCTCGGCCTGGTCTCGACCGGAGACCGCATCCAGGACCGCACCCTGATCGAAGCGGGCGGCAAGGGCCTCTTCACCAAGGAGATCGACGAAGCCCAGCTGGATGGTCGCGCCGCCTTTGCGGTCCATTCGATGAAGGATGTGCCGACTGTCCTGCCCGACGGGATCGTGCTGGGCGCCCTGCTGGAACGCGAGGACCCGCGCGACATGCTGATCGCGCGCGATGGCGAAACGCGTCTGGCCGATCTGCCCGAAGGCGTCACCATCGGCACGGCCAGCCTGCGTCGACAGGCGCAATTGCTCCACAAACGCCCGGACCTGCATGTTGTGCCGCTGCGCGGCAATGTCGACACACGGCTGGGCAAGCTGGCCGATGGCGGCATTCACGCCACCTTCCTCGCCCGCGCCGGGTTGAACAGATTGGGGCGAGCCGAGGCGCTCCGCGATCCGCTGGAAGCCGACGAGATGCTGCCCGCCGCGGCCCAGGGCGCTGTCGGCGTGGCCATTCGCGATGGCGATGAAGAGGCCGCCTCCTACGTCGCCGGCCTGCATCACCGCGATACCGAACTGGCCGTCCTCGCCGAACGCGCCTTCCTGTTCGAACTCGACGGCTCTTGCCGGACGCCGATCGCGGCCCATGTGAATAAGGTATCAATGGACTTCATCGGGGAAGTTTTGACTCCTGATGGCCAGCAATCCTGGCGCAGACAGATTCGATTCGACATGACCCATGCGACCCCAGACAGCGCCCGGCAGGCCGGGCAGGACCTCGGACGTGCCGTGCGCGACGCAGCTGGCGACGGTCTTGCGGCGGCCCTGGTGAATACATGACGGTCCTGGTCACACGCGGCTGGCCCGGTGCTGAACGGACCGCGTCCGGTCTCAGGCAAATGGGTATCGATCCGATCATCTCGCCGGTACTCGACATCAATTTCAGGGCCCGCATCGATGCCAGCCTCGACGGGGTGCAGGCGCTGGTCTTCACCTCGGCCAACGGTGTACGGGCCTGGGGGCCGCGCCGCCCGGAACGAGATATTCAGGTCTTCGCTGTGGCCGACGCCACCGCCCAGGCAGCGCGCGATATCGGGTTCAAGCGCGTCCATTCCGCCCAGGGCGATGTCACATCACTGGCCAATCTCATCCGGCGAAAGCTCAATCCGGGCAAGGGTTCCCTGCTCCACGTCCGCGGCATCCATGTGTCCGGTGACCTTTCGGGCGCGCTCAAGCCGGATGGTTTCAAGGTCCGCGACGCGATCGGCTATGGCGCAGTTGCCGTTGATGCCCTGGGCGAGGAGGCCATCGCCGCCGTGATCTCCGGCGCGCCGGTCTCCGTCCTGATCCACTCGGCGCGGGGAGCCAAAACCTTCCTCGACCTGCTGCGCAAATTTGGTCTGCATCACTGGCTCGGTTCGGTGACTGCACTGGGTATTTCACGTAACGCCCTCGCGCCACTGGAAGGCGCCGGCTTTGGAGCGCTGGTCGCTGCATCGGTGCCAAATGAAGAGGCCTTGCTGGCGCTGCTGGACGATTCATCAGAACTGGCCTCGGCAGGCCACGCGTCCTAAGCTGGCGCAAATTCGCACGAATCATGGGCCATCATGGCTGATCCCAACGACACTCTCGATCCGGAACCCGTCGACGCCGAGTTCGAACCGGCCGACGATGCGCGCGCGCAATCAGGCAAGGCGCCCCGTCGCGGCGGCGCGCTTGGACTCTGGCTGGTCTTCCTGCTCGCCTCCGTGGCCGGCGGGGCCATCGGCTATGGCGCCGTTCGCTACCTGCCGCCTGCGACTGAAATCGCGCCAGACCCCGGCGCGGCGACCGAGCGGGCCGCTTTCAGCCAGTCCCTGACGGGTCTGGAAACCCGGCTCGCCGCCCTGGAAGCCACGGAAACAGCCCCGGACCTGTCAGGAGAGCTTGGCACGCTGGCAGAACGGATGACCGCGTTTGAGGCAAGGTCGTCGGGCAATGCCGAAGCGATGCCGGTCGATCTCTCCGCAATCGACGCGCGCCTCACCGCTCTGGAGACGGCACAGTCAAACCCGGCTGCGGCTGGCGCGACCTTCGATCCGAGTGAGCTGGAAGCCCGGATGGCCGCACTGGAAACCGCCCTCGCGCTAGCCGATGCACGGTCCCAACAAGCCCTCGAGTCCAGCCAGGTCGAAGCAGCCCCGGGTGTCGACCCGCTGATCCTGCAGGCGATGACCGACCGTATCACCGAGATCGAAGCGATGGTGGATGGTCTGGCCCCGGCGACCGACACCGATCCGCAAATTGAAAGCCTGACCCACGACATCGCGGCTCTTCGGAGCGAGCTCGCAGCCATTCGAACGCTGGCTGAAACCGCCCAGACCAGTGCCGATAATACGGCCCGATCTGTGGCCGAGGCCCCTGCTACCGATACCGGGCTCGCCTCGAGGCAATTGGCAGCCCGCGCCCTGGCGCTGACAGCTCTGCGGGAAATCGCCCAGACCGGCGACGGCTTTGAAGCCGAACGGGCCGCATTGTCGCGTCTGTGGCGCGAAAATGCCGACCTGGCGGCGATGGCCGATTATTCCCGCGCCGGTGTGCCGACTTTGGCAGAGCTGGCCAACGGTTTTCCGGGTGACGCCATCCGGGAGGCGGCCGGACCGGGGCGGGTCTTTTTCGGGCTGATTGAAGTGCGCCGGACGGATGGCAGCGATACCGATACCGGCCCCCTGGCCATGACCGGATTGGCAGAGCGGCGCCTGGCCGAAAACGATCTGATCGGGGCCGTCACCATCGCCGAGCGTCTTGAAGGCGAAGCGCTGGAAACTGTCCGTGACTGGCTGATCCAGGCACGCGCCCGTCTGGACCTGACAGCCCGCTTGCAATCCTTGCGCGAAGCACTCGCCGCCAGCGCTGCCGAACAGGGAAGCGACCCGACATGATCCGCCTGATACTGGCTGTCGCCTTTGCCCTGCTGACCGCTGTTTTGGGCGCCTTCCTTGCGCTGAACCCGGGTCACGCCTCCTTTGAATTCCTCGGCATGCAGACCGAGATGCCCTTCGTGGTCGCGGCCGGGCTGGTTATTCTCCTCGCCTTTTTGATGCTGGTGGTCTGGTGGGGCATCTACATGTTGTGGACTTCGCCGGACAAGGTGAAGGGCTTCATGGGACGCCGTCGCCGCGAGCAGGGATATGATGCTCTGGAGAAGGCGCTGATCGCCTCTGCTGCAGGCGATGGCGAAGCCGCTGTGCGTCAGGCCGCCCGTGCCGATGCGCTTTTGGACCGCCCGGCCCTGTCACGCCTTCTGGCCGCCCGGGCCGCTGAGTCTGCCGGCAATCTTGAAGGCGCACAGGTGCACTACGAAGCACTGCTGAACGATCAGAAGACCCGGGTCGTGGCCCGTCGCGGCCTGGCCCAGCTGTCAAACGAACGCGGCGACTTCGCGGCCACCATTGATCATGCCGGCGACGCCTTCCAGCAAGCCAAGGGCGCCCGCTGGGCCTTTGACGCCCTGTTCGATGCCCAGGTCGCCAAGGCCCGCTGGCGCGACGCACTGACCACCCTGACCGAGGGTGAGCGCCGCAAACAGGTCGCGCCTGACACCGCCCGCCGTCGCCGCTCGGTCCTGTTGACAGCTGCGGCCGTCGAGGCCGAAGGCACCGACTCCGAGAACGCGCGCGAATTGGCTGTATCGGCCCATCGCGCAGCCCCCGGCTTTGCGCCGGCTGCAGCCCTGGCCGCGCGCTTGCTGGCTGATGGACGGCGGCACAAACGGGCATCGGAAGTCCTCGAGTCAGCATGGGCTGCGGCGCCACACCCGGCCCTGGCCCGCGCTTTCCAGGACCTGCGCAAGTCCGACACCAAGGCCAAGCGCCTCGAACGCCTCAAGACACTCGCCGCGCTCAACCCGGATCATCGCGAAAGCCATCTCGTCCTGATCCAGATCGCCCTCGAGGAGGGCGATGCGCCAGCTGCACGCGCCCTGCTCGACCCCATGATGGATGGCACCCCGCCGTCTTCACGGCTTTGCGCCCTGGCCGCCCGCCTGGCCCGCCTCGACGGCAAGGATGAACTTGCCCGCCGCTGGATGACCCGCGCCTCCCACGCCGGCGCGGATGCCGACTGGTCGGACATTGATCCGGAGGGCCGGCTGTTCGCCTATACGCCGGATGACTGGAAGCGGATGGTCTATGTGTTCGGCGATGAAAACCGCCTGACCCATCCGCGCTATGAACGCTTCGAGCGGGCCGCAGGCGCCGTGCCGGAAACCGCCTTGCTCGACGCGCCGCGCCCGGTCCGCTCCGCCAGCTCGCGCACCACCAGCTTTGCCGAGGCCACGCCGCGCATGCCCGATGATCCGGGCGTGCCAGAAGAGGATGCGGATGAGGTCGATGCGCCGAAAGGCCGGAAGGCGTGACGACAATGCGCCCCACGCCCCCCGAGACCAGGCTCGTGGCAATTGTGGGGGGGTCGGCATCCGGCAAGACCCGGTTGGCCCATGCGATCGCCGATGCGGCCCCGGATGGGTATGTCATCAAGGAAGATGACTACTATCTTGACGCCGCCAGCCTTGCGAACTTCGACCCGGCGACATTCAATTTCGACGAGCCGGCTGCCAAGGATCACGGCCTCCTGATGAGCCACCTTGCGGCCCTGAAAGCCGGCCAGGCCGTCGATATTCCGCAATACGACTTCACCACCCACAGCCGCGCCCCGCAAACCCGGCATTGCCGTCCTGCGAGCCTGATCGTGGTCGAGGGATTGCACGCGGTCGCCTCAGAGGCGCTGGCAAGCGTGTTCGATCTCATAGTCTATGTGTCCGCGACCCGACCGGTCCGCTTCGAGCGCCGACTCCAGCGCGATGTGGCCGAGCGCGGGCGGACCCCTGAGTCCGTGAAACATCAGTTCGACACCATTGTAGAACCAATGCACACCCTGCATGTCGAACCGCAAAAACCGCTGGCCGACCTCATCGTCACCAATATGGGACCACCGGATTTCGATTGCCTCGCCGAACCGGTACTCCAGCGCTTGCGACTGCATTCCCACACCGGCTGATTTTGGTCTGATGAAGGGCTTGCCGCCGCTGATTTTCACGGCTAGTTTCCGCCGCCTCCGGGCTGGTGACAGCCGGAGCCCATGAAATGGGCCGCTTTAGCTCAGCTGGTAGAGCAACGCATTCGTAATGCGTAGGTCAGGTGTTCGAGTCACCTAAGCGGCACCATTCTTTCCTTTCTCCCGCTCCGCTCGACCCGAGCTCGGCATCCGCGTTCGGTGCGGGGGTCGATGCTCGCATGGAACGCGCTCAAGGCTGGGGCGATTGAGATCGTTTGTCCGGCCAGCACGCTCTTTTCCTTGTTCCCGCTCCGCTCGACCCGAGCTCGGCATCCGCGTTCGGTGCGGGGGTCGATGCTCGCATGGAACGCGCTCAAGGCTGGGGCGATCGAGGCCGCTCGTCCGGCCAGCACCATTTCGACGCTACCTGGTCAGGCCACACCGCTGGCCGCAGCGATGGGCAGCATGCCTTGTTCTTTGCGGCTGGCTTCCTACATTCGGCTGCAAGCAAAGAGGGTTTCTTGATGAACAAGGCCAGTGACTACCAGCCGCCCAAGGTCTGGACGTGGGATAGTGAGAGCGGCGGCCGGTTCGCCAACATCAACAGGCCTATCGCCGGGGCAACACATGAAAAGGCCCTGCCTGTCGGCAAGCACCCGCTTCAGCTCTACTCCCTCGCGACGCCGAACGGGGTGAAGGTCACGATCATGCTGGAGGAGTTGCTGGCTGCCGGTCATGCCGACGCCGAATATGACGCCTGGCTGATCCGGATCACGGAGGGCGAGCAGTTTTCCTCCGGTTTTGTCGAGATCAATCCGAATTCCAAGATCCCGGCCCTGCTGGACCGCAGCACCGAGACACCGACCCGGGTCTTTGAGTCCGGGGCGATCCTGCTCTACCTCGCGGAGAAGTTCGGGGCCTTCCTGCCAACCGATGCGGCTGGTCGCACCGAAGCCATGAACTGGCTGTTCTGGCAGATGGGCTCAGCTCCCTATCTGGGCGGCGGGTTTGGCCATTTCTATGCCTATGCACCGGAGAAATGGGAGTACCCGATTGACCGTTTTGCCATGGAAGTGAAACGGCAGATGGACGTGCTCGATCGAGCCCTCGCGGAGCGTCGCTTTCTGGCAGGCGATGACTACTCGATCGCCGACATGGCGGTCTGGGCCTGGTATGGCGCGCTGGCCCGCGGTGTTCTCTACGAGGCCGGCGAGTTCCTGTCGGTTCAGGACTATAAACATGTCCAGCGCTGGGCCGCCGAGATTGGCGACCGGCCGGCAGTCAAGCGCGGCATCAAGGTCAATCGCGTCTGGGGCGAGGAGTCCAATCAGGTTCCCGAGCGTCATTCCGCCGCTGATATCGACGCCAAGGCCTGACAAGCCATTCGAACTGGAAGCGCAAGGGCGGGTCGACCAGCCGGTCGGCCCGCCCTTGTATATGCGGCTACCCTAGCGCGTACGCATCAGCATGGCGCCGAGCTCCGCCATGCGGTGCGCATCGGCCGGTGCCTGCGGGTCGGTGGCAGCGGCCAGCAGTTCGGCGGCGGCCGCCAGAGACGCGGCATCAGTTTCGCCGGCATCCCAGCCCTCGATCGCTCTGCGCACGGTTGCCAGTCCCGTCTCATCGAGCGCGCCACTGCGGGCCAGCTGATCGAGATAGGCGTGTGCGACGACAGGCTCATCCGGCCAGGTAATGTGAAGCTGGGTCTGGGTGTTGGCTTCGTCGAACCGGATTAACTCGGCCGCCGCGACTTCATTGGCGGTCAGGTGACCGCTGGCGTGGAGCCGGAATACGTCCAGGCCACGCGCGATCTCCGGTGCCCAGACCCGGCCATTATGCCAGTAGGCCGCCCAATAGCCGCCAACCCGCAAGGCATCGGGACCGAGCGGGCCACGATCGAAGAAGGCGATCTCGAACGGGTTCTCGCTATCGGTGAAGTCAATGATCGACAGACCGCCACTATACCAGCCCTGCACCATGATATCGCGCCCCGGAACGGGGATGAGCGAACCATTGTGGGCGACGCAGTTCTCGATGTCTGACTGTTCGCCGGGAATCTTGAAATAGCCTCGCAACTCCATCTCGCCATCGACGATGTCGGCGATCAGATTGGCGCCCCAGTTTTCGGGGTCTTCAGCGCGACAACGAGCCCCCAGGCCACCGCCCCACTCGTCGGTGAACAGGACCTTGCTGGCGTCATTGGAGAAAGTGGCCGAGTGCCAATACGCCATGTTCGGGTCGGCAAGGTCGGAAATCCGGCGCGGATTCACCGGGTCGGTGATGTCCAGAAGGATGCCATTGCCGCCGCAGGCGCCGCCGGCCAGGCCCATTTCCGGATAAACCGTGATGTCGTGACAGGCCACGGTCGATGCCGCCGTCTGGCCCCCGTCTTCCAGGGCGCCTCCCGCCCACAAACCGGCGATTTCGCCGGTTTCATAATCGGTGAAAATGCGCGGTCGGCTGACGACCGCCGCCTGTTCGGGGGAATTCAGCGGGACTTCGATGACATCGATGGAATAGAGCGCGGTATCAGGATTTTCATCGGGCTCACCACCACTGCAACCGGCGAGCTCGCTGTCGGGACGCGGACTGCTGGTGCCCTGAACGTAGATATAGGCGATGTCTTCATCGGTCGGGTGAGGCACAAGGGTATGCGTGTGTGATCCCCGACAAGTCTGGACAGCGGCGACCTGGCGTGGAGCGCCCAGATCACTGATGTCGAAGATCCGCACGCCGAGGAATCGCTCCGGGCTGGAATCGCCCTCGACACCGCCATTGCCACAATCAAGGCGACCGCGATTCTGCTCCGTCGAGAAGAAGACCAGATCGCCGTGTACGGAGACATCACCTTGTCCGCCGGGGCAGACGACTGACAGGATATGGGCGGGATCATCCGGGTTGGCGGCGTCATAGACATTGAAACCATGAAACCCGCCCATGATCACGCGGTCGCCGGTGAAGGCGAGGTCGGAGTTCGCAAATGAGAGCAGGCCCGGCCCGCTATCCTCTTCGTCGGCATCCTCCACGTCTGCAGGCCCGTCTGCAGGCATGTCTGCGGGCACGTCATCGGCATCGGCAGTCTCGCCGGTCCCTTCATCATCCGTGACTTCATCGCCCTCGGCTTCCGCCGGCAAACTGAGCGGGATCATCACCGTTTCGAGATCGAAGAAGCCATCCGGTGGCGGCACCGAGGCCGTCAGCTCGAGATTCCAGATCGCCGTACCGGCATCGAACAGACCGGGAGCAAGGCCTGCGCGGGATGGCGGGGTCTCGCTGCCTTGTTCAGCTGCAGGAGAACAGGCCGCCATCGCTGCGCCGAGCGCTGCCATCGAGACCATTGATCGGAGTGTCAGTTTCATGAAAGCCCCCCTCGGACTTGCTGTGTTCAAAGGTCGGCGAGCAGTCCCCGCATACGGGATATCTCGGCTGCCTGGTCGGCGATCACCGCCGACAGAAATTCGGACAATTGCGGGTCCATGCCATTGCCAGACCCGGCCAGCAGGGCGGTCACCATGTTGATGGCGCCCTGGTGATGATGGATCATGCCGGTGAGATAGAGGCTGTCGAAGTCTGTGCCGCGCGCTGCTTCGAGCTGCGCCATTTGCGCTGGCGACAACATGCCCGGCATCACTGGCGTGTCGGATGGGGCATCATGCGATGCGTGATTCATGCCCGAAGCCAGGGCGTGGGACCCATGTTCCGGCATGGACCCGGGCATGTCGGTATCGTGGGACATTCGGGTTGAAAGGCCACGGTGCTCCAACCAGGCCCGCATCATCTCGATTTCGGACGCCTGCGACCGGGCGATCCGCTCGCCCATCAAGGCGATCTCCGCGTTGGTCGTGCGGTCAGCGATCAGCTCACCCATCGCCACGGCCTGGCCGTGATGGACAATCATGTGCTGCATGAAGCGGGCATCCGCCGCCGAATGTCCGGTCTGCGCCATCTCGATCGACTGTTCGGGCGTCAGGGTCCGTGCTGCTCCACCCGGCGCACCGGGTTGGAAAATTGGCGGTGAGGCCAGCGCCAGCGGAGCGGCTGCCAGACCGAGGCCGATCGCGAGAATCGTCACTGACTTGCACATGCGCGCCCCCAAGCACCCGTTTCGAGGCAGGAGTGAAGCACGCCGGAGCCGGTCGGGGAATAGCCCGCTTGACGTGTGGCAGCCTGGGTCAGTCGGTGCCGGGCGACATTTGCGACTGCATGTAGCGCTCCTCGCCCACCTTGGCGATCAGACCGAGCTGGGTCTCGAGGAAGTCGATATGCTCTTCCTCGCTATCGAGAATGTCGGTGAATATCTTGCGAGTCACATAGTCGCCGACCTGTTCGCAATAGGCGATTGCGTCCTTGTAGAAAGGATGCGCCCGTTGTTCGACCTTGAGGTCGCACTCGAGACATTCCTTCAGGGTCTCGCCGATATAGATCTTGGCGATATCCTGGACATTGGGGAGGCCTTCCAGGAACAGGATGCGCTCGATCAGAATGTCGGAATGCTTCATCTCGTCGATGGATTCCTCGTATTCCAGCTTGGCGATCTTGGCGAAGCCCCAGTCCTTGAACATGCGCGCGTGCAGGAAATACTGGTTCACCGCAGCAAGCTCCAGCTTGAGCGCTCCGTTCAGCAATTCGATGACCTTGGCATCGCCCTTCATGAAATCTCTCCCGTGCGCAGCATGAGCGGACAGCTTACGCAAAGCTGCGCGCAGGCCAAAGTACTATGTTTGCGAGTGAAAATGGGTATTGGTCGCGACTATTCGGCCGCGGTCGCGAGATCGGCCGGACTGAAGCGATTGGCAGCGATCATGTCCGCCACATCCGGCAGGCAACGACCGCATTTCGGCTTGGCGTCACAACGTTTGAAGACGCAAGCTGCACCCTTGACCGACGGATCTGCCGCGGCGGCTTGAAGCTCGCGGTCGCGTAGCGCGTTGCAGATGCAGACAAACATGGCCGGACACAGTTTCCCGATAACGTGAAACTATTATTCCCGCGAATGCGAATGACTGTCAACTGCATAGTTTATGTCGGGCGACACCGGCCGCCCGACATGTTGAATCTCAGGCTGTTCTAATTCCCACGCATGATTGAGCCCAGTGGCCCCAGCACCGAGCCTTCGCCCTGACCGGATCCGGTTACCGGGACATTGGCCAGGATCCGACCGGCCAGGCGGGAGAAGGGCATGGACTGGATCCAGACCTTTCCTGGCCCGCGCAGGCGCGCAAAGAAAACGCCTTCGCCGCCGAAGATCATGGATTTGATATTGCCGGCGCGCTCAATCTCGAAATCAACGTCCGGCGTGTAGGCGACCACACACCCGGTATCGACATGGAGTTCCTCACCCGCGGCCAATTCGCGTTCGATCAGGGTGCCACCCGCATGGACGAAGACCCAGCCATCGCCCTCCAGGCGCTGCATGATGAATCCCTCACCACCAAACAGGCCCGTCATGATGCGTTTCTGTAATGCAATCCCGACCGAAACGCCTTTGGCGGCAGCCAGGAAGCTGTCTTTCTGGCAGATCAGCTCACCGCCGAGATCGGGCAGGTGGACAGGAATGATGGTTCCCGGATAGGGCGCCGCGAACGCCACCTTGGCCTTGCCTTGTCCACCATGGGTGAACACGGTCATGAACAGGCTCTCGCCGGTGAGAAGGCGCTTGCCCGCGCCGGCCAGCGCGCCCCAGACACCCTGGTTCTTCTGCGACCCGTCGCCAAACACCGCTTCCATGGTGATGCTGGGCGCCTTGAACATCATGGCGCCCGCTTCGGACACCACGCTTTCGCCCGGATCGAGTTCGATCTCGACATACTGGATGTCTTCGCCACCAATCTCGTAGTCAATCTCGTCGGTCTGACCCATTGCGCTCTCCCTTTCGCCAATTGGAAGGGCGAAGGTAGTGGCGGTTCAGGCTGGAACAAGAAAAAAGCAAGCTTTGGCGTCAATTCGCATCCGACCTCAGTCAGATGGTCTGGATATCCGCCGATTCAGCTGCTTCACGCAGCATATGCGCGAGATGAGTCGGGATCTCGCCCTTCTTGCTTCGAAAGCTCGCATTCTTGTCCATCCGGGAAATGCTGTCCGGCAGGTGGTCGGCATCGATCGTCATGGAGCCCGACAGGATCATCAGCGGCGTATCGCCGGCGCAGGACTGTGCGGTTTCCAGCGTATCGGTCGGATGCACGGAATCAGGCAGGCGAAGATCGAGCAGGATGAGGTCATATTGACCGCGGGCCAGACAGCGCTTGGCATCCTTGAGCGTGCGCGCGACCTCAAAGGAGATGTCCAGATCGCCCGCTTCGCAAACCGCGTGCTGAACGAGCATCGCATCCGCGAAGTCGTCCTCGACATGCAAAACGTGTAGTGGCTGGTTGTTCATGGAGCTCTCCCTGACTCATATTCTATGCAGGTTGCGTTATCGAACCGTTTACAAAATCGAGTAAGTCGGCTCAAAAGTCGGCCAAGGCCGGTTGTTTCGCTCTAAGTGCGGCAGCGATAACGGTATTTTTAAGCAACATGGCGATGGTCATGGGCCCGATGCCGCCGGGAACCGGCGTGATCCAACCTGCATGGCCGACAATTTCATCGAAAGCCGCGTCGCCGACCAGGCGGGTCTTGCCTGCTCCGCGTTCTGGCGCATCGATGCGGTTGATTCCGACATCAAGGACACAAGCCCCCGGTTTCACCCAATCGCCACGCACCATTTCCGGGCGACCTACGGCTGGCACCAGAATGTCGGCGGTGCGGCACAGGCTCGGCAGATCTGCGGTGCGGGAGTGGGCAATGGTGACGGTGGCGTTCTTCTCGAGAAACAACAGCGCAGCCGGTTTGCCAACAAGTATTGAACGCCCGATCACCACGACGGATTTGCCGGACAGATCGCCCAGGGCACGCTCGGCCAGCAGGACGCAGCCCGCCGGGGTGCAGGGCCGCAGGCCCGGCTTGCCCAGGACCAACCGGCCGGCGCTCACCTCGGTCAGACCGTCGACATCCTTGTCCGGATCGATGCGACCGATGACGCGATTGGTGTCGATATGGCCCGGCAGGGGCATCTGGACGAGAATGCCATCCACGCCGTCATCGGCATTCAGGCGTTCGACAATGGCGATGATCTCGGCCTCGGTCGCTTCCGCAGATTTGCGAATCTCTATGGAAGTCAGCCCGGCGGCCTCGGTGCGGCGAACCTTGTTGCGGACATAGACGTCGCTGGCCGGGTCCTCGCCCACAAGGACGACTGCCAGGCAGGGCGGCCGGCCAAGCGAGCTGGCGAGCTTGGCTCCGACTTCGCCAGCCCGGGCATCGATTTCGGCCGCGATGGCCTTGCCGTCAATCAGGTGTGCGCTCATCCGCGAAGGCCTCCAGCTGGGCGACAATCCGGTCTTGCTCAGGCCCGTTGGCCGAGATGCGGACTGTCTTCATGCGCGATGTCGCGCCGCGTATCACATCGATGTCGCGCTTGGGAATACCCAATTGCCGAGCCAGCAGCGCAATCAGCGCCGCATTGGCCTTGCCCTTTTCCGGAATCGCGCGGACCCGGGCAACGAGGTAATGTCGTTCCGCGGCATCCGCTTGTGACCCGGCCAGACAGTCGCGAGAGGCGCCAGGGGCCAGTCTGACCTGAACCGCAATGGCGTCTGATGACACGGAAATCATGGCCGATCAGAAGATCCGCGCCAGCTCCACCAGCACGTAGCCCTGGACGAAACCGATCAACAAAAGCAGCACGATCGGTGAGAAATCCATTCCGCCAAGTGGCGGCAGGACGCGACGGATCGGCGCGAGCAGCGGTTCGGTGATCGCACTTGTCATCCGCCAAACCAGAGCCACGAACTGATTGCTGGTGTTCACCACGTTGAAGCTGATCAGCCAACTCAGAATGACGCCCGCCAGGACGACAAACCACAGCAAATTCAACAGCGGATGGATGATGTAGATGATCAGGCCGTCGATCGGGGACATGGGCGTCCTTCCTCATGCTTGAGCGTTGCGTTTGCTTCTAGCCTGCAACCTGCATACGGGTCCAGACGCGGATGCTTGACAGCACAGTTCCGGAAAAGTACCGATCGCCACATTGGTTCGGGGCCGTAGCTCAGTTGGGAGAGCGCGTCGTTCGCAATGACGAGGTCAGCGGTTCGATCCCGCTCGGCTCCACCATTCTCGTGAACTCACAGCAGTCCACTTTGCGGACGCCCACGACAGGCCGACCGACGCGCCGTATTGCCGGAAGCCCTTGCAGGACCGACCCTGGATCGACCTGTAAAACCTTGGCATCGCGAGACTGTCGATCAAGAGCGCCATGGCCGACGGCGACCCAGTTAACGCTGCTCCCATCACCCTACCGATTGCGGCATGGCGCCAGCGATGCGGGCCAGGTCTTCGACCAGTTTTCGGAATTCGTGCTGACGAGCCGGTTTCTGGACCGCCCCCACGACATTGCCGAATACCCGCGCCGGTCCCAGCATGTCACCGGTCTCGCTCATCACCATCACCGGGATGTCGCGTAGTGCCGGCGTGTCTTCCAGACCGCGCAGGAGCCAGATCCCATTGCCCTGCGCCATGCACATATCAAGCAGGATGCACACCGGCAGCTTGGGCCGCTCACCAATGAGCCGGCACCGCAGCAGATCCAGGGCAGCCTCGCCGGATCGCACTGTCTCAAGCCGCACTGCGCCGGAATATCGGCGGAACGCCTGCTCAACCAATCCAATATCGTCTTCGCAATCCTCGACCAGCAATACGGACTTCATCGACACGCTCAACCGCTAGACCAGGGAGCCGGGCATGCTGACCGACCGCCTGGGTTCCTCACCTGACACAGGATACGTTGCCCTGCGCCATTCCGCGGGACGCTGGCACATCAGGCCAAAAAGGGCCTGTGTTCCAGCTCACACCAAGCTGGTTTTTTGCCTTGCCTCGGCGGGTTCGGCATTTACAGGTGATTTTTGGAGTGGATTTGCTGTCGGACGGGGGCGTTCTTGGATTGGGGCAAGGCCTTGCGTTCCTACCGGGCGCGGACAGGGGTCAATCAGCAAGACCTGGCCGCTCATCTGGGCATCAGCCAGCCGCAGGTATCGCGCATCGAGGCGGGCACTGTCCTGCCGAGACCGGATGTCGCGAGTGCGATCCGCGCCCTTATCCATAAACCCGGCAATCGCGGCCTGTTCGACGGCCTGATAACAACAATCCAGTTCAGCCCGCATGTGACCTGCCTGGTCCAGCCGGATGGTGACGACATCCGCTATGTGGCCCTGTCCCGGGGGTTTCGCGAACATCCGCATTTTCGGAGCATCGAGGTCGGGCAGCGGGTTCGCCAACAGGCCGGCCGCATCGATGAGGCGCTCATGCTTGCATCAATCGGTCGCGGGGCCTTCAACGGCAAGGTAACGGCAATCGATGCGGTCTGGACGGCCGAATTCGATCATCATGTGAGCCACTGGCAGGGGATACTGACGCCGGTCCGTTCAAGTGTGGGCGCCTGGTTCCTCCATTGCGCGATGAAGCCGCTTGCCGAACCGCAATACCTGGCGCTGATGGCAGACCGAAGCGAACCGATGGTCGTGCACACCATCAAATGATTACCCGGTCGGAGTGACCAACAAGCAGAAGCGGCCACAGGAACGCTTCCTTTACCGCGAACCGTTACAGAGGGGGTATGAAACAGCTCGCCGCCTCCTTCTGCGCCCTGCTTGGCGCGTTGCTCGCCAGTCCTGGACTGGCTGCCGCCGCGTCAACCAGTGAGGCGCCCAGCCCGCCTGCACAGGACGCGTCGGACGAAAACCGGCATCGGATGATCACATCGTCGGAAACCTATATGCCGTTGCCGCCGATGACCGCCACGGTCCAGGCCAATCATCGCGCACAGGGCCTGTTGCAGATCGAGGCCGGGCTGGAAATTTCCGACAACCGGCTGCGTCGGCGGGTCGAAATGTACATGCCGCGGCTGCGTAATGCCTACCTGTCGGCCCTGACCATCTATACCGGCATGCACTACCGCTATGGCGAAGTCCCGGACGCTGACCGCATCGCGCAGATCCTGCAGGAAGCGACCGACATCACGCTGGGGCAGGAAGGTGCCGAACTCCTGATCGGGATGATCATCATCCACGGAGACTGATGCGGCTCACCGGTCTGCAATCATATCCATGAAACCGGCCAGTTTGACATCCAGCTCGGTGACGCCATCCGCGTCGTGGGTCGCCAGGGTCACATCCACCTTGTTCCAGACATTGAACCATTCGGGATGATGGTCCAACGCCTCGGCCTTCACGGCCACGCGGCTCATGAAGCCCCAGGCCTCGTTGAAGTCACCGAACTCGAAGACCTTGCGGATCGCATCGCGGTCGTTCACGACCTGCCAACCGGACAGGCGAAGGAGCGCCGCCTCTGCACCAATTCTTTCCATGACCAGCGCCCTCCCGTTCCGTTTTATTCCGCCGGTACCGTTCCGGTTTCGCCCAGGCGCATCGGTTCGATACCCAGGGATTTGAACAGATCGAAGTCTTCATTCTGTTCCGGATTGGGCGTGGTCAGAAGTTCCTCACCGACGAAGATCGAATTGGCGCCGGCCAGGAAGCACAGCGCCTGAAGCTCGCGGCTCATGCCTTCACGACCGGCCGACAGGCGGACCATCGAGCGCGGCATCAGGATGCGGGCCGTCGCGATCGTGCGGACAAACTCGATTCCATCGAGCGGCTTGCTGTCCCCCAGCGGCGTATTGGGCACCGCGACAAGATGATTGATCGGCACGCTTTCCGGATGCGGATCCATCGAGGCCAGCTCGGTCAAAAGGCCGATCCGCGCCGCCTCGTCCTCACCCATGCCGACAATGCCACCGGTGCAGACATGGATGCCGGCACCACGAACGCGTGAGAGCGTATCGATGCGGTCCTGATAGGTCCGGGTCGAGATGACGCGGCCATAATCTTCCGGCGCCGTATCCAGATTGTGATTGTAGTAGTCGAGGCCGGCTTCGCGCAGCTTGTTGGCCTGGCTGTCGGTCAGCATGCCCAGCGTGACGCAGGTTTCCATGCCCATTGATTTCACGCCGCTGATCATGTCGCAGATCACGTCTTCATCGCGGGTTTTCAGCTCGCGCCAAGCGGCACCCATGCAGAAACGCGTCGCGCCACCGTCTTTTGCCTTCTTCGCCGCATCAAGGACATCATCGAGCGGCATCAGCTTGGAGGCTTTTAGCCCGGTGTCGAAATGGGCCGACTGATTGCAATAGCCGCAGTCCTCGGCACAGCCACCTGTCTTGATCGACAATAGCTGGCTGGTCTGCACCTGATTGGCCGGATGGCATTGCCTGTGCACGGATTGCGCCGCAAAGATGAGATCGTTGAACGGCGCACGGTAGATTTCACCGGCTGTTTCGCGTGTCCAGTCCGTGCGGACCTGCGACAGCTGGTCGATATCGTTGAGAAGACTCATGGAAGTTCAGTCCCGAAAAATGACACCGGAAACTAGAAAGACCGGCGCGCCGCGTCCAGACATGACACTGCGCTGGGCTGCCAGGATCCTGCTGGTGGTCGCCATTGTGCTCATCACCGACCTCGCCCTGCAACCGGGAACCGCTTTGCCGCCGCGCCTGTTTGGCACGGACAAGCTTGAACATTTCGGGGCTTTCCTGATGCTGGCAGTCCTCGCACGCATCGCCTGGCCTGGTGCACCGCGCTGGATCGGCCTGCTGCTTTTGGTCGGTTATGGTGGCGGGATCGAATGGCTGCAGGCAGCCGGCGACGCCGGTCGGACCGCGTCCATCGGCGATATGGTCGCCGATACGCTTGGCGTTGTGGCGGGGCTGGGAATGAGCGCCTGGATCGGAACACGCCGAACGGCGCATATCTAAAAAAAAAGGCCCCGCCGAAACGGGGCCTCTCTTCATTGTCAGGACATCAGTCCTTGGCAGGCGCGTCCTCCGCGGGATCTGCGGGGCCGGTCGTACCCCAGTCATCACCGTTGAAGTTCGGCGGTAGCTCTCCGGTCTTGTCGAACCGCTTGGTCATCGAGATGACGGCTCCCGACAACAGGATCAGCGCGATCACGTTCGGGATCAGCATCGCCGAATTGGCGATATCACCGAAACGCCACAGACCCTCGACATTCAGGATCAACGTGCCGACGAAGGCCACACCGACCCAGGCGAACCGGAACGGCTTGGCGATCCAGTCACCGGCCAGATAGGTGATGCACTGCTCGGCATAGTAGGACCAGCCGATGATGGTGGTGAAGGCGAACAAGGCCTGCGCCGCCAGAATGACCCAGGCCCCGGCGAACATGCCTTCGGCATAGGCCGCTGTGGTGACCGCTGAAGCTTCCAGTGAAGTCGACTGCCAGGCGTAAGCCACGGTGGCACCATCGCCGGACGGGAAACTGCCCTCGACAACCAGGATAACCAGGGCGGTCATGGTGCAGATCACCATGGTGTCGATGAACACGCCCAACATGGCGATCTCACCCTGTTTGACCGGGTTCTTCGTTTGCGCAGCCGCATGTGCGATCGGCGCGGAACCCTGGCCGGCCTCGTTCGAGAACAGGCCCCGGGCCACACCGGCTCGGATGGCAGCCAGGACACCGTAACCGGCAGCCCCGCCGACGGCCTGCTCGAGACCGAAGGCATGGCTGAAGATCGTGCCGAAAGCACCCGGAATGTGATCGAGATGGGTCACCAGCACGAAGACCGCGGCACCGACATAGGCCAGCGCCATGAAGGGGATGATCTTGCCGGCAATCGAACCGATCGACTTGATGCCACCAATGATGACGATGAAGACAAGCGCCGAGAGAACCAGGCCGACTGCCCAGGTCGGGATCGTCACGCCCATCGAGGCGCCGGCTTCCACGGCACTTTGGGTAACCGAGTTGGCCTGGATCATGCCGCCGGTGGCGATGGCCGACAACACGGTGCCGGCGCAGAACAGGATCGCCAGCCAGCCCCAGCCCTTACCCAGACCGTTGCGGATATAATACATCGGGCCGCCATGATAATGGCCATCCGGGTGTTTCTCGCGATACCGCACCGCCAGGCTGGACTCGGCATAGGCGGCAGCCATGCCGAAGATGGCTGTGACCCACATCCAGAAGATCGCACCGGGACCACCGAGCGTGAGTGCAGTCGCCACGCCGGCCAGATTGCCGGTACCGACCTGGCCAGACAACGCCGTCGACAGGGCCTGCCAGGGCGTAATTTCGCCTTCACCGGTGGATTTGCGGCCGGCCCAGAGCTCGCCAAATGCCGGGAAGAGGCGGCGCAGGGGGCGGAAGCCGAGCCGGACCATGAAATAGAGGCCTGTGCCCAGAAGCATATAGGTGATGGGTCCGGAGACTGGGATGATGCGCGTCCCGTTCCACTGCCCGCCCCAGAGAAAGTCGCTGATCGTGAAGATCAGGTCGAATATGGCGTCCATACCACTCCCCAATTGATTGCTGCGCGCACATTAGGAAGTTGTCGCCCGATCTGGAAAGGCTTTTCTGCGTCTTCATTGCAGCCGGATGACCCCCAATTAAGTTGAGTCTGCGTGGTTTTCGCCGATGCTCCGCGGCCAGAAAGGAGGGCCGAAATGATCAATCACATCACAACAGGCCTGGTCTCCAGCGCTTTGGTGTTCGCATTCTCGGCGGCCACAGCAGCCCAGACATCGATCAGCGCGAGCGAGCGCGAAGCGGCTATCACCGCTCTCGCACAAGTGATCGAAGACGAATTTTTTGACGCCGAACGGGCGGTGCAGATCGCGGATTCCCTGCGCACGGCGAATGCCGATGGTGCATTCAATACCGCCGGTGAGGCCGAAGCTTTGGCGGCGGCCCTGACCGCGCGCCTGTCGGAAGAGGATCGTCATTTCGGCGTCAACTATGCCGGACCGGAAGCGGTCGCCGCTGCCAATGCCCCGCGCGAGAGCCGCCCGCGTCCGTCTGACGGTGATCGCTGGGCCGGTCTGCGGCGCCAGAATTTCGGCTTTGCCAGCGTGGAAATCCTCCCGGGCAATATCGGCTATATTGACCTGCGCATGTTCGCACCCATCGAACCCGCCGAGGCGACCGCCCGCGCTGCGCTGGAATTCATCGCGGGCACGGACGCTGTGATCTTTGATGTCCGCCAGAATGGCGGCGGTGCGCCATCAATGGTGCAATACCTGGTCAGCCACTTCCTCGAGCCCGGTGGCGACACGCTGATCAATACCTTCGTGTCACGCGACTACGAATACCCCAACCAGCTGTGGTCACTGCCCTCGCACCCGGCCGGCTTTCGTCCGGATGTTCCTCTTTACGTGCTCACCAGCGGCCGTACCGGCTCAGCCGGCGAGGCTTTCCCATACCATCTCCAGGCGCTCGAACGGGCTACCTTGATCGGTGAAACAACCTACGGCGCCGGCAATCCCGGCGGGACCTTCCTGGTCGATGAAGGCTTTTCCATATTCGTCTCGACCGGGTCGGCCCGCAATCCGGTCACCGGTACCAATTGGGAAACCACCGGGGTCGTTCCGGACATTCCGGTCAGCGCCGATGACGCGCTCGACACCGCCTTGGCGGACGCCTATTCGACCCTGCTTGAGGGCGATGTCGGCGGCAGCGCGCGTCTGGGCCTGGAATGGGGGCTGGAAAGTCTTCAACTCAGGGACAATCCGGCCTCGGTCGATGCCGCGCAACTGGCGCGCTATGCCGGCAGCTATGGCATTCGCAGTTTCACTGTCGAGAATGGCCGGTTGATGTACAGCCGGGACGGAGCCCCGGCCGTTGCCATGGAAGCGCTCGGAGATCACCGTTTCCGCTTGCCGGACGATGACGAGGCCCGGTTTGTTTTCCAGATGAACCGGTCTGGTCCGGCGACGCGGATGGATTTGCAGCTTCTGAGTGGCCGGGTCATCGCCAACCCGCGCAACGACTGACGGGCCAGGGTCTACAGATAGGTGCCGGCCAGGGTGATCACCTGACCGCCGGCACCGATCTTGAAGCGTGCGATCCCGGCACCACTGGTCGTATTCACGCCGCCCAGATCCAACTGCCGGACACCACGCGCCCGCAACTGCTCGATACCTTGCCACAGCAGGAGGTTATGGGCTCCGCGCGGGGCATTCTCATGATCGAGCCAGCCCATCTGATAGGTCGCCGCGGCCCCATGGATAACGAACATCATCGCCGCCCGTTTCTGCTTGCCTTCGTCCAGCCTCAAGACGAGAAGCGTGTCGCGGTCGCCCTTGGCTTCGACATAGGCAGGCATCAGCGCCGCCGGTGTCGACCGATAGCCACGGGCCGCGCGTTGACCTTCCTCGGTCTCCAGAAGCCAGCGATACTGTGCCGGCTTGGTGCCGCTGACCGTCACCTTCAGGCCCGCCTTCTCCGCGGCTGTAAGATTGTTGCGCCACTTTGAGTCCAGGCTCGCGCGCAAGGCGTCGAGCGATTGATCAAGATCGAGCAGGACGGTCGAATGGCCGGTCATCACGCGCTTCATGCCCTTCATCCCCGACCGGTCGGTTTCATCCGGGGAAAACAGGACAATTCTCGGACGATCCAGGCCCAGCCCGCGCTTGAGCGCGCGGCAGGCAGCCGCTTTCGCATCGGGTGGCACCGCCTCCAGCCAGACCGGGCCGCGCGTGCACAGTGCCATGCCGACCACGCCGGCAATCTTGCGGCTGGTGAATTGCGCAACACCGATCAGGACACCGTCGGCCACCAGTCCGGCGCGCAAGACTGTGCCGCCCAGCGCCCGGACAGCATCGCCATAGCTCCAGTCCTGTTGCAAGGCGGCAGGCCGGGCCATCAAGGCCAGGTCCCAGGTCGGACGTCCGATGTCGAGGTCAATCTGCATGGCAGGAAGCGTTAGGGAAATCCGGTTAATGAGAGTTAAGCATAGCCAAAAGGACGCAGTCATGTTCGCCAAACGCCCCCAGTCCGTGATGGGTCACCGCATTGCCGAGCCGCGTCCGACACTGATGGCGGTATGGCTGGCCTTTCTCTATGTCGGACTGCCCTTGCTGGTCCTGACAGGTCTGCTGGACCTGGGCATGCAGGTGTTTTTCGGGGTGTGCACCGGGCTTTGGTGCCTGAGTTGAGGCACCGGAACTCACAAAACTGACGACAATGTCTCCCTGCCGTGATTGTCTGTGTTGGATTTTTTGGGGGGAGACCAATATGAGACTGATGATTGTGGCCATTGCGGCCCTGGCGGTAACGGCCTGTTTTCCGGGCGAGCGGAGCTCTGACGCGAGCGATGAATCGGCTGCCGTGGCGCAAGCCATCTATGACGCATTCGCGGTCGGCGATGTTCCGGCATTCACGGCGCTTCTTGATCCGGAAATCGTCTGGAACGAGGCCGAGAACTATCCCTATGACGGCGGCAATCCCTATATCGGGCCGGACGCGGTCCTGGCCGGTGTGATCGGACCGGTCGTCAATGGATGGGACGGCTTCGCCGCCACGCCCGAGAGCATGATCGCGCAAGGCAACCGGGTCGCCGTGATGGGCCGCTATACCGGCACTTTCAACGCCACCGGCACGGCCATGGACGCCCAGTTCGTCCATGTCTGGACGATCGAGAATGGTCGCGCCATCGCCTTCCAGCAATACGCCGACACCTGGCAGGCCCGCAACGTCATGGGCCTCGACTGATCGATGGTCTGATCGCCGGCTGACCAGCAAGGGTCAGCCGGTCGTCAGCGTGTCGGATCCGTCCGGGCAGCGGACTGTCGCGAAACAAGAAGAATGGCTCGTCTTGAGGGATCAGGTTCGAATCCCACAGCCTTGAGCGCGTTCCATGTGAGCATCGACCCCGGCACCGAAGTTGGCATCAGGCTCGGGTCGAGCGGAACGGGAACAAAGAGAAAATGGCGCACCGTGGAAGCGCCAATTCGAACCCAACGGGTTCGCAAGCGCGACCGCGCGTCGGCCGGTCAGGCCGCCCCATCGGAGGCGCGAGCGCAGCGAGTTGCCGTGAAATAAGAAAAATGGCGCACCCAAGAGGATTCGAACCTCTGACCTCTGCCTTCGGAGGGCAGCGCTCTATCCAGCTGAGCTATGGGTGCGTTGAACGCGAACCCATAGCCGATGCGGTTGAGGTGCGCAACGCGCCTTTGCGTTCGGGCTTCAGCGCGTCGACGCCGTTCGGCGGTCAGCCTTTGCCGGGGGTTTCGCGTTGCCCGATCACGGCATAGGCGACGCGCGCCAGCCCTGCGACCAGTGCAGCGATTACCGCCACCATTGAAACCGTGTTGGCCAGTTCCAGCGGCGCCAGCAACCAGGCACCGGCATGGACGAGGCCACCGAGAACAAGGGCCAGGCCGAAGAAGCGGCGCGCCGCCATCAGGGCCGGCTTGCCGTCGCCGGCCGGATCCGCGTCTTTTTCACGTTTGCCGGTGGCATTGCCAAACAGGACAAGGATAAGGCCGATCATGACCTGGGTCACACGATCCGGCATGTCCGGACCTACCCAGTTGAAATCGGCGAGCAGGGACAGGCCATAGGCGGAGGCCAGAAGGATGGCGGCCAGAACCAGCGAGCCGCGGATGGAACGGGTGATCATGGCTATTCCTTTCTTTCGGACGATGCGTCGGGCGCCGGGCGCGAACCCAGGCCGAAGGCGCCGGCAAAACCGAGCAGGGCCTCTTCGAGCACCGAGACATTGAGATGATAGATGACCGACTTGCCGGCTTTTTCGGTAGAGACCAGGCCGGCCGCCCGCAAGGCGTTGAAATGTGCCGACATGGTGGGCCGCGACACCGGAAAGGCTTTGGCCAGTTCGCCGGCACTTTTGGGTCCGGACTTCAGCATCCGCAGGACTTCGCGTCGGGTCGGGTCGGACAGGGCTTTGAAAACATCACTCATGACAAGACATTTAGCTAATCATCAAATTGTTGTCAACAGGGCCGGACATGAAAACGCCCCGGAACCAGTCCGGGGCGAAAGCTATCAGGCCTGAACTGAACCTCAGCTCAATCCGACAGCGCCCTCATCATCCATGTCATCGGCGCTACGCCGCCCGCCCAGATCATCACCATCGGTATCGTCGCGCCGGCGGCGGCCGTCCTTGTGGGTTGAATAGCCGGTCATCCCGACGCCCCAGTCACGATCGAAGCCGTCGACGCCGCGATTGCGGAAATTGACCTTCCGGCCCGGACGCATCAGCCAGGCGTAAAGCCAGATTGCGGCGATCGCGCTGGCGAGGATCAGGATCAGGGCGAACCCGGCACCAGTCTCGCCTTGCGGCTGTAGGAAGATGCCGAAGAACCAGGCCAGGGCAACAAAAAGCGGTGCGCTGACCGAAATGGCGAAAAACTGGCGGATGAAGTGCGTACGCATGCGGGCCTCCCTGGTGTCATGCCGGCCGGCTTGATTCCGAACCGGCCTGATGTGTGATGAGTTGGTGTGCTGTGGCCCTCCTTTGGCCGAGGTCAGAATGCGCTGAAATCATGCCGAAAAAGGGGCAGTCCAGGCGGGACCGGCCGGGATTGTGTCCCCGCTGACAGGCAAGGCCCGGTCAGGCATCCTGGCGGTTATAGGTGAGCGCAAGGAAGACATCTTCCAGATCGGCCTCTTCGGTGCGCAAATCCTCGATCCGGCCACCGGCGGCGCGGAATTTCTCAATCATCTCGGCCACTGATTGCTGGCCATAGCGATAGGTGATTGCCAGGGCGCCATCGTCCCGGATCTCGGCATCATATTCGGCCAGTTCGGCGGGAACAGTGGTCAGGGCCTCGGCCGGCTCGATCACCAGCGTCTTGGAGTCCATGCGCTTGAGCAGGGTTTCCTTCGGCTCGCAGGCAATGACCTGGCCGTGATCGATGATGGCGATCTGGTCACACAGCTCCTGCGCTTCTTCCAGGTAGTGGGTGGTCAGTACGATCGTCGTGCCGCGCGCATGCAGCTCGCGCACATACTCCCAAAGCTGCCGCCGCAATTCGATGTCGACGCCGGCGGTGGGTTCATCGAGAACAAGGACGGGCGGGGTATGGACCATGGCCTTGGCCACCAGCAGGCGCCGCTTCATCCCGCCTGACAGTTGACGCACATAGGCATTGCGCTTGTCTGACAGTCCCACGGCTTCGAGCAATTCGTCGGTCTTTCGCTCGGCCTTGGGCACGCCGTAAAAACCGGCCATCAGCTCCAGCGCCTCATAAGGCGTGAAGAAAACGTCCATGTTGATTTCCTGCGGCACGACCCCGATCGCCGCCCGGGCGCCGCGACTGTCCTGGTCAATGTCTATGCCCCAGGTTTTCGCCGTGCCGCCGGTCTTCTTCACCAGGCCTGCAAAGATATTGATGAAGGTCGACTTGCCGGCTCCGTTGGGACCCAACAGGCCGAAGATCGAGCCGCGCGGCACCTTCAGGTCGACCCCTTTCAGCGCTTCCTTCGGTTCGGACAGTTTGGAACCGCGATAGGTTTTCCGCAGGCCTGTGGCTTCGAGGGCGAATTCGGGGAGGGTGTAGCTGTCGGACATGTCGCCTCGGAATTGACGGATGAGGGCCAAAGGCCATAACTAGGTTCAACACTTAGGGATCGTCATTCATCCTGTCCATGAGGGCTTGTCCATGGCCGACGCCGCCAATTCCGTACCGCCGTCCGAAATAATCGTCACCGACCAGCACCGCATGGCCTGCGACGGCGGTGGTGGCGCGCTGGGACATCCCCGCGTCTATCTGGAAATGGGCCAGGATGATTTCGTCGAATGCCCTTACTGCGACCGCCGTTTCGTGAGAACCGGTTCCGCCGAAGATCCGAACGCCTGACGGCGCACGTCAGACTGACGGGTCTGCAACAGACGGCTGGGGAGGCGTTCTGTGCCAGACACTGACACGACGCCCGCCCCGCGCGGCAAATCCACATCGCAGATCATCGGCCTGTTCGCCGGCATCGGTACTGCTGCCCTGTTGCAATTCCTGCCGCTGCCCGACGGTCTCAGCCGCGAAGCCTGGATGTTGGCATCCCTGGCCCTGCTGATGGCCTGCTGGTGGGCCACCGAAGCCATCCCGATCGCCGCTACCGCGCTGATCCCGATGGCGCTCTTCCCCTTTCTCGGCATCACCTCGACCGGGGCCGCAACCGCACCCTATGCCAGCCCGATCGTGATGCTGCTCCTGGGCGGCTTCATCGTCGCCCTGTCGATCGAGCGCTGGAACCTGCACACACGGATCGCCCTCAACATTGTCAGCGGCTTCGGTGGACGACCGGCCGCCCTCATTCTCGGCTTCATGCTGGCCTCGGCCCTGTTGTCGATGTGGATTTCCAACACCGCCACAACGCTGATGATGATCCCGATCGCCCTGCGCGTGGCCCAGGAGGTCGAACGCGAAGGCGTGTCGTCGAAATTCTTTGCCCCGGCCCTGGCGCTCGGCGTCGCCTATGCGGCCTCGATCGGCGGCATGGCGACCCCGGTCGGCACGCCGACCAACCTCATCGGCATTGGCTATCTGCAAAATGAGTTCGACATCTCGATCGATTTCGCCACCTGGATGGGAATCGGGTTGCCGGTGGTGATCATCCTGATCCCGATCGCCTGGTTCATCCTCACCCGTCTTGCCTTCAATCTGAAAGGCGGCGGCGACAGCCATGCCGCCAAGGAACTGGTCCGCACAGAGCTGGCCAAGCTGGGACCAATGACCCGACCGGAATGGCGGGTCGCGGCCCTGTTCGGCACGGTCGCAATCTTGTGGATGGGTCGGATACTGCCCGGCGAGCTGATCGGACAACCAGGCACCCAATGGGGTTGGAACCCGCTTCTCGCCAGTCTCGGCAACGCCCTCGACATGCCAGTCACCCTGGCGCTCGGCAACACGCAGATCGCCATTCTTGGCGCCCTTGCGACCTTCCTGGTTCCGGCCGGTGACCGCACGACCCGAAAGGGCGAGATGTTGATGGACTGGGCCGGCCTCGCCCGCCTGCCCTGGAATGTCGTGATCCTGTTCGGCGGCGGCCTCTCACTCGCGGCGGCCCTGTCCTCGACCGGGCTGGCTGACTGGCTGGGCGGACAGATGGGCTTTCTCGCCGACCTGCCGGTCCCGGTCCTGTTGTTGATCTTCGTGACCCTCGTCGTCTTCCTGACCGAGCTGACCTCGAATGTCGCCACCACCACCGCTTTCCTGCCGGTGCTCGGCGTGATCGCGATAGAGGCCGGCGTGCCGCCGCAGGATCTCGTCGTGCCGGTCGCGATTGCCGCCTCGACCGCCTTCATGCTGCCGGTCGCCACGGCACCCAATGCCATCGTCTATGCCTCCGGCGCGGTGACCCAATGGCAGATGATGAAAACCGGCGTGAGGATCAATTTCGCCGCCATCGCCGTCATTGCGGGACTGTCCGTCCTGCTTGGCTGACGCATGCCGAAAGGCGCCACGACGAGCTCGCCTGGCGTTTTGGGCAGAGAGGGTGTGCGGGATGCCGGCCGGAGCCGATAAAGCGCTGATTTTAATAACGGTAGCCACGACAAGCATCCCGCACGCGAAGATTTCCCGGGTTGCCTTCCAGCCCCCGAATCGAAGCCGACAGGATCAGGGCGGTCAATCGTTGTGCCGCGAGTCCTGCCGGCGGCCGCACCGGGTCTGGCGGTGGTCAACCCCACCAAACCGGATGCGCTCCGCTATCCCCAAACCCCCGGATAACCGGTCCGGGCCTCAAGATGGCCTGGGAACGGGAGGATTATGCGATGGCGCAAAAGGGGGGAGGATTAGTTTTCTGGATTTTTTCGCAGAGCACGTTTTCCCTCTCCCTTGGGAGAGGGGAAGGGTAAGGGGTAAATCCCGGTGAGCGCAGGAGAATTCCCCCTCATCCGCGCTACGCGCACCTTCTCCCAAGGGAGAAGGAAAGTGGCGCACAGCGGGGATAAGCTCACGCTTTGCGAGCAAGCCTCGTCAAAATACAGCCCCTTCAAACCAACCCCATTTTTCCCGGCCGCAGCCCCGCAAAAGCGGGGCGGAGAGCCGGGACCAACGAAACCCTCCGGCAAGCGATGAGTCCCCCGTCGGTCCCGGATGGCGCTGCGCGCCTCCGGGAAAAATGATGAGGAGAGAGAGTGGTAAATCCCGGTGAGCGCGGCGGGTCCCGCCTCATCCGCGCTTCGCGCACCGTCGCCCGGGGGAGAAGGAACGAGGTGCACAAACGGCATGATCCGGGTCTTTCTGACCGCTCGCCGTTGTGCGCCGACCCTCCGCCTCACGCTGTGGGGAGGAAAGGCGCCATCATTCGAATGCGGCCTCGACCGGCCAGTCTTCCGTCTCGGTGCGCCACAGGATGGAGGCCACCTTCCAGTCACCGTCGATCTTGAACAGGGTGATGTAATTGACCCCGACCAGGAAGACCTCGCCGGTGACGCCGTTGACGCCCTCATAGGCGGAGCGGGCATAGGCGATCTCGCCCCATTGCTCGATTTCGGTGCGGGTGGCGCGTTCTGTAAATCCATTCTCGACCAGCCAGGCGCCGGAGCGTTCGATGTAGTCGTCCAGCGAAATGACGCCACCGGCGCCATTGCCGCCCTCACCGGCGCCCACAGCGCCCATCGCGGCGCCCTCCATGAACATCTCGCGCATGGCGTCGAAGTCTCGGGCCTGTCCGACCGGGCCGGAGATCACGGCGTAGAGCGCGTCAATGGCGGTCTGGATGTCGGCGCTGTCGTCCTGCGCGGCAGCGGGTGCAACGAGGGCGACGGATGTGGCCAGCGCGGCGATCAATGTGGTGTTCATGGCTCTCCCCAGCATGAGTAAACGGGAAGTCTCGCCAGCTGCTCCGACAAAGGCAAATTACTGATCGGCCATCTGCCGGCAGGTGAAGCCCTGACGCTCGGTCTCGGCGATGTCGAGGTCGGTGCCGGCGTCGATGACGCGCCTGTAGAGGATCAGGCCGGTCTTTGTCGGGGCATTGATTTGTTCGTCTGCATCACCGCGCATATCCGGCACTGTCAGCCAATCCGCCCATTGCGCCAGTACCAGGCTTGTGGTGCTTGAACTGACATCCCGATCGCTGATCGCCCGGAAATTATTGGTGTTGGCGTCGTAGAAGCTGACCGAGGCGTAGTTGTCATTGGCCGGCCAGGTCACATCGATCCGCATCGGCCCGTCATTGAGGTCGTAAAGGCAGACCGAATAGAGAATGTCCGGGCTGGCGCGGACAATGGTCTGGTTTTCGGCGGTAACGGGGGGTGCGTGGCGCACGCCGACGGTGTCTCCGCCGAGGCTTTCAATCCGGTCCATGGCGCGTCCCATGATGACGCCGGGCAGCACATGCAGCGTGATGGCGGCGCCGATCAGCAGGCCGAGGATATAGGGCGCGAAGGGCAGGCCGCGGCGTTTCATGTCTCGCCCTCGCAGCCCAGCTGCTGGATGCGCGGAAAGGTCTGTGCGTCCAGATCGTCCAGCACGGCCGGGTCGGGATGGTAGAGGCGCAAGGTGAGGGAGAACAGGCCGGCATTCTCGGTGGCGATCGCGCCGTCCTCATCCTGTCCGATCGGGATGATGACGTGGCCGCTGGCGTCTGTACGGGCCGTGGTCTGGCTCACGGCATGGCGGTTTCGGTCATTGCGCGGCAGGAAGCTGGCCTCGTCATAGATCGTCAGTGACCACCAGCGGGTCGGCGGCATCTGGCCGGTGACCTCATAGGCGCATCGCTCCGTGAGATTATGACCCTGACTGTCGCGTGTGGCCGTGAAATAGACGGCTTCCTCACGCGTCAGCGCCAGCAGACCGCGCCGCGCGACCAGCGCCCGCGTCAGCGGATTGGCATCGTTGGAACCGATATGCGGATTGGTGATCCAGGAGCCATTGCTGACGCCACCGATCTCGATCGGGCTGAAAACGAGGATCGCCGCCATGGCCGTGCCGCAGGCAAGGCCGACGATGAAGGTGAGAACATGGCGCAGCATCATGATGCGAGCCTAGCCAGTTTCGAAGGTCAGGTGAAAGCGAAAAGCGTCAGGCGGACTTTGTCTGCAGGATCGTCAATTCCTGGAGCATGCCCTGGATTTGTCGCAGCTTGGGTCGACCGTCCTCGGCCTGGGCCTCGCTTAGACCGACAGCCGACTTCAAATGACGCAAGGCGCGCGCCTGGGCGTCTGCCGAACACTTGCCGATCGGCAGCGCGCCGCCGGTCGCCAGGCGCAACAGCCCGGTCGCCTTGTCGAGCGCCGGACGGTCGCCGCCCTCGACCATGTTGAGGATCTTGCTGTCGTCGACGACCTTCATGCCCATGGCGTCAAAACTGGCAGCCAGCTCGAGCTTGTCGCGCTCGGGGTATCCGCCCTTGAGCACTTTTGCCTGCTGCGATGTCAGCTTGGCCAGGCGTTCCAGCGGCTTGGCATCACCGCGCACATACCAGGCATCGGCCTGGTTGGAGCCCAGTGTCGAGCGGATATAGCCGGCCAGTTTTTGCTTGTTGCTCTCGCCGACGAGGTTTTCCTCGAGGGCGATCAGCCGGTCGAGTTCCTCGTCTGCACCGCGCGAATGACGCAGCAATTCATCGATGATCTCGGGCTGCAGCAGTCGCGCCGAGCGTGAGGCGAAGGCCTTGATCAGCGCGTCGGCGGGCAGGGTGCTGTCGGCGCAGATGACCAGGCGGCTGGCGAGGTCACGGGCCAGGCGGACTTCATCGCGGACGCTGCTCGGGCGCAGGCGTTTGGGGCGTTCGAGGTCTTTCAGGATGCAGCCGGCGATGGTCGCGCGACAGGCTGGAAACTCCTTGCCCTTGATCTTGCGGGCCAGCCGTTTGGCGGCACTGGGAGCGAGGTTCAATGCATCGGCCGAGTGGTCGCCATCGAACAGGCAGGCCAGCCGCTCGAGGGTTTCGCCAAGATCCTTGCACTTGCCCAACAGGGCCTCGCGCCCGGCATCAAAGGCGATGACTTCGGCAATATAGCTGTCGACTTCGTCCAGGGCGAAGCTGCGGGCGTCTTCGTCGGCAGGCAGATTGTCGCCCATGTCCAGCAGGGCTTCGAGCTTGTCGCCATATTTCTTTTCGTGGCGCAGGCGGTCGGCCATGGCCGCGCGCAGTGAATAGGCGCGCCGGTCCCGCTTGTGGATCTCACCGGCAATCTCGGCGAAGTCCGCCTTTTTGGGATATTCCGGCAGGCGATTGTCACGGCCGTCCTTGTAAATTCGGGCCAGCGACTTCTGGACCAGCTCGTTGAGCTGTTTGACATAGCCGTGCACGCCGGCATCGCTGTCACTGGCCGAAGCAATCGCGACTTTCTGGACCGCGTGCTGCAATTCGGTTCCGGAGGCTTCGAGGCTTTCGACCAGATCGGGCCGGTGCAGCAATTCCATCGGGATGGCCTGAACGCGCTCCAGCCAGCCGGTCAGCACCCGGCGGATCGTGTCGCGCGCATGCGGCTTGGCCAGATCGTCCGGGGTCAGGCAGGGCAGACGGGCCTCGCCGGTCTTTTCTTTTTCAGCCCCCATCATCTCGGCACCGCGTTCGAATACGGGCACGGAGCGGAATTTGCGGTGTTCCTGGTCGAAGGTCTCCTTGGTCACGCGGACCGAGGCGTCCTTTTGCTTGGCGACGAGCGAATGGGCGAGGCGGATGGCCTGGTCGCGGTCATCGCGGGCCTCGTGGAGGGCCCAGCTCGCCTTGCGGTTCTTCTTGAAGAAGACCTCGTAATGTACGTCACCCGCCATGAACCTGCTCCCCGTGAGCCTTATTCATGGCACAAAGAGGCTTAAAACCGAGTGAACCATGCTCCTGATTCATCAAGGGAGCTTGGCGTGTCGACCCGGCCGCGGCTATGGTTCCGGCACGCGGATCAATTCCGGCCCGATTTTTTGGGGTCAACGCGCGGAGATGGCATGGCGACGATTGCACTCGTGGACGATGATGAAAACATCATCACATCGGTTTCGATCTTTCTCGAAGGCGAGGGATATAATGTGCGGACCTATAATGACGGGGCGTCCGCGCTGACCGCATTGGCCGAGGATCCGCCGGATCTGGGCATCTTCGATATCAAGATGCCGCGCATGGACGGGCTGGAGCTGCTGCGACGACTGCGCCAGTCCTCCAACCTGCCGGTCATTTTCCTGACCTCCAAGGATGACGAGTTCGACGAGGCGCTCGGCCTCAACCTTGGCGCAGATGATTATATCGCCAAGCCGTTCTCGCAACGCCTGCTGGGCGAGCGGGTGAAGGCCGTCCTGCGCCGTGCCCGCCTGTCAGGTGAGCCCGTTGGCACGGTCGGCCTGGAGCCGGGCGACAGCAAGCCGCTGGAGCGTGGCAGCCTGTTGCTGGACCCGAACCGCCACGCCTGTTCCTGGAAAGGTGAGCCGGTCCGTCTGACGGTGACCGAATTCCTGATCCTGCAGGCGCTCGCGACCCGGCCCGGCTACGTCAAGAGCCGCGACAATTTGATGGACGCGGCCTATGATGACCAGGTCTATGTCGATGACCGGACCATCGACAGCCATATCAAGCGTATCCGCAAGAAATTCCGCGAAGGCGACAAGAGTTTCGACGCGATCGAGACGCTCTACGGCGTGGGTTACCGCTATAAAGAAGACTGAGACGAGCTCTGTGACGTCGGGTCTGCGGCGGGCCGGTGCCTGGCTACGCAGCCTGGCGCCGCGCCCTTCCTCGCGTCTGGCCCAGCTGATCCTGATGGCGAATTTCGTCGCCCTTGGCGTGCTCGTCGTGGGCATGCTGGCGCTGACCGAAACCCGGCGCGGCCTGGTCAATGCCAAGCTGGATTCGCTGCGCGCCCAGGGCGAGTTGATCGCCAATGTCCTCGCCGAGGGCGCATCCGACGGAGCACCCGCTCCGGCGCTGCGCAACGAGGATGCAAGGGCCATCCTGCGACAGCTCTACGTACCCGAAGAATCGCGGGTGATCGTGTTCGACAAGGGCGCGGCGATCGTTGCCGACAGCCATTTGCTGGCGGATGTGTTCGAGACCACGCAATTGCCCCCGCCCGGCACGCCCCGTGCGCCGATTGCCGACAGCGCCCGCTCGCTGCCGGTGCAATTGCTCGACAGTCTTGCCAACCTGCTGCGATCCTCGGAAGAGCGTGCCGCGATGGGCCGCAATCTGCGTGACGAGGTCCGCCAGGTGATCAATGGCGAGGCCGTTGCCGGGGTGCGGCGCGAAGCCGACGGGCGCCGGGTCGTCTCGGTATCGATACCGATCCAGCCAGTGCGCGCGATTGTCGGTGTGGTGACCATTGAATCCTATGATCTTGATACCCTGATCGAGGCCGAGCGGCGCGCGCTGCTGCCCTTCATGGTCATTGCGGCGCTGGTCACCGCCATGTCGTCATTGGCATTGACCGTGTTCATCGCCCGGCCAATCCGACGGCTGGCGCGGGCCGCGCGCGAGGCCCGTCGGGCAGGCGGGCGACGGGTCACCATGCCGGACCTGCGCAGCCGCAATGACGAGATCGGCGAGCTCGGCGTCGCGCTCTCCGACATGACCGCGACGCTCTATGACCGGCTTGATGCCATCGAAAGTTTCGCCGCCGATGTGGCGCACGAACTGAAAAACCCGCTGACATCGATCCGTTCAGCCGTTGAAGTCCTGCCGAAAGCCAAGGATGCCGAGCGCCGTGATCGCTTGCTGGCGGTCATCACGGCGGATGTCGGGCGGCTCGACCGCCTTATCACCGACATCTCCCGCGCCTCGCGCGTCGATGCCGAGCTGGCGCGCGAGGATGTCAGCCGGTTTGACCTGGCGACCCTGCTCGGCGATCTGGCCCAATCCTATAACGAGGCCGGCAATCATCCGGCGGTGATCCGTCTGGACCAGCAGGCCCGCTCGGCGCTGGTCATTGGTCGTGGTGATCCGCTGGGGCAGGTTTTCCGAAATCTGCTCGACAATGCCCTGACCTTTTCTCCGGCGGACAGCGAAGTGCTGATATCGATCCGGCGCGGCCAGCATGACGGGCGGGCCAGTCTCAAGATTCATGTCGATGACCAGGGGCCAGGCATTCCGGACGACAATCTGGAAGCGGTGTTTGACCGCTTCTACACCGAGCGCCCCAAAGGGGCGGCTTTCGGGACCCATTCCGGTCTCGGACTGGCGATCTCGCGTCAGATTGTAAAGGCCCATGGCGGTACCATCATCGCCCGCAATCGCCACAATCAGGATGGCGATGTCGTCGGTGCGCGCTTTACCGTCGAGCTGCCGGCCGCCGACGCTGACTGACAAATTGGTCGCCCAGTTGCAAAAAGACGCTTCCCCCCAAAGTGAAGCCGCGTTTAGATACATTCATGATCGGAGTCGTCGTCGTCAGTCATGGCCGTTTGGCCGATGAATTTGTCGCTGCCACGGAACATGTGGTGGGCCCGATGGATGCGTTTCTGGCTGTCTGCATCGGCCCGGATGACGACATGGAAAAGCGACGCGGTGATATCCGGCAGGCTATCGAGGACGCCGATCGCGGCGAAGGCGTGCTGATCCTGACCGACATGTTCGGTGGCACGCCGTCCAATCTGGCGATCTCCCTGCTTGACCCGGGCAAGGTTGAAGTGATTGCCGGGGTCAATCTTCCGATGCTGATCAAACTCGCCGAGGCGCGGTCGCGGGCGGATCTGGACAGCTTGGCCCGCATGGGTGAGGACGCCGGCAAGCGCTATATCGCCATTGCGTCCAACGTTCTTGAAGGTGCGGACAAGTGACGAAAGTCGCGCGCAAGGTCACCATCTGCAATGCGCGTGGCCTTCATGCCCGAGCGGCCGCGAAATTTGTCGAGCTGGCCCAGGGTTTTGAATCGACCATTCATGTATCGCGTGAGGGCGAGACCGTGAATGCCGACTCAATCATGGAATTGCTGATGCTGGCGGCGTCGAAAGGTTCGGTGATCGCGATCGAATCGGAGGGGGCTGATGCCGAGCGTGCGGCCGACAGCCTGGCCGATCTGGTCGAAGCCAAGTTCCACGAAGACGAGTAATCCGCACACGCGAGCAGCTCGCACAGCAGGGACTGATCAGAAAAAAAAGCCCGCCGAATGGCGGGCTTTTCTGTTTGACGGGCAGACCGGCTGTTATTCGGCCGGGCTCCTGTCCATCTCGATATCCGGTGCGCCGGGCGCGAAATCGCTTGCTTCCGCCCGTGGAACCATCGGGTCAGCAGCCTCCTCCATCATCGGATCGTCGACGATCGGCGGGGCGGCGTCGACGCTGGCCCGGGGGGTGGGCTCTGCCTCAGGCTCCGGCGCAGCTTCCGTAACAGGCATTTCCGCAGCGGCGTCATCCGGCTGCAGGTCTGCGGCGGCGTCCGGCTCTGCCGGAGGCGTTTCCGCGACTGGCTCCGGGGTTTGCGTTGCTTCGGGCTCTTGGACGGCAGTGGCAGGGGCGTCATTTCCGGGCATTGGCGGCGGCGGGGCGACCGGCATGGTCCGTTCGTCGTCAAGGTCAACCGCGACCAGCGGCGCTACACCGGTCGTACCCGACGGGCCATCGACAAGATTGGTTTCGGTCTCGTTCAATGCGGCGGCGGCTGCCACTTCATCGAGGCTGGGCAGGTCATCATCCAGCCCCGCATCATCCGCCCCGGCACTTTCCGTCTCGGCACTTTTCGGCTCAGCACTGTCCGACCCGGAACTGTCAGTCTCGGTGCTTTCTGGCTCGGCACTTTCTGGCTCGGCACTGTCTGGCTCGGCAACCGCTACCGCCTCGGGTGCGGCAGGTTCTTCGGCCGCATTCATGTCGGTGCTGGAGCCGCTGTCGACCCGGGTCTCAGGCGCGGGGTCAGCGACCTCCTTGCCGGCCGGTTCCGCGGCGACCCCGGCGTCGGAGTCCAGCTCTGCATCGGCGCCAACTGCCATGACTGCCGCTGTATCGTCAGATGATTCCGCACCACTTTCAGGCATTTCGTCGATGGGGTCGGCGGAGGGGGCGGCCTCGCCGGCTTCCGGCGTGCCGACAGCGTCGCCGGACACTTCCGGTGCCGCGGCTTCAGCCTGTGTTGCAGCCTCGGATTCGATCTCTGCATCGCCACCGCTTGCGGCGGGCAGGAGATCGGACTGGTCCGGCGCTGCGACTTCCCCGCTGGCGTGATCGTCGGCGGAAGCGTCATTGGCTGGTTGATCACCGGTTTCGGCCGAGACGTCAGTGTCGGTCTCAGGCGCGAGGTCGACCGTTTCGGCCGGGCCTGCCTCGGCGTGCTCGCCTTCAGCTGTTGCCGTCGCGGCGGCAATTGCAGCCGACGCCGCAATGCCGGCGGCGGCCGGATGTCCGGTATTGCTGGCGCGGACCCCTTCCTGGGGCGGATTGCGCAGGGCATGTTCGGCCAGGCGCGCGATGCGCGCGTTCAGCCGGCCACCGTCCCGGATCCGGTTGACCAGCCCGGCCAGGGTGAAGAAGGCGAGGCTGCCACCGACCACGGCCAGGGTAGGCAGGGCGGAGCCGAGAATGGCACCGGCAGCGAGGGCCAGTGCGCCCAGGGCTGGAATGTAAATCAGGCGCCAGGACCGCCCGAAAAAGGCCAGCAGGGTGATAAGGCCGGCACCGAGGGCGAGGCTCCACTCGGTGAGCTGGTCCATCGGCACGAAGCCGAGCGAGGCCAGGCTGTCGATCAGGCCGGCAGGCAGGGCAGCTTCCATCCGCCATCCACCGAGCGCCGGCAGGAAGGCATTGATTTCAGCAAATACGTCAAAGGCCGGGATCTGGGCCATAAGGCTTGCGTTGACCTCGGTCAGGAAGCCGTGAATGGCCGGCCAAACAGCGGCCAGGGCCAGAAACGCCAGGAACAACACCGACAGCCACCAATTGAAGCTGCGGGTGACACCGGACCGGGCCAGCAGCGTCGTCGCTTCCGGAGCGGCGCGCATCCAGGTGCCGCGACTGTGATTGATGATGGCTGCAGGGCGCGATCGCCGGTTGGGACCGGCCTGTACGCGCAAGACGCTGGCCGTGTCGCCAGGCGCCAGGGCATTCGAGCGGTCCAGCAGCCGGACATCGTGAGTCATGCTGTCGGTATCAATGACGCGACCGGTTGTGTCGTCGGACGCGGAGACCTCACCGGAGACGGTGTAAAAATCAATCCGGCGGGCCCCGAAAGACTGCCCGGCATGCGCGGTTGGCAACAAAGACATGGCTTGACGCACCTCTAACAACGTAATGCCTTGCCGATTGTCCCAAATCGGCAGGCCCCTCACCCATTTCGCCAGAACCCTACAAGTTTGATGCCGGAAATTGAACGGGGTTCACTCATTCTTTACGAATTGTTCAACATCGGCGGCCCTTGCGGGGCGCTGAATGCGGACTTTCTCGGCTCCCGGCGAGCCGCTAGCTTGCGGCCATGCGAACACTTGCTGCCTGTCTCTGCCTTGTTCTGACCGCCTGCGGCGGCATGCCGACCGTCGATCTGCCGGGACTGGCTCCACCGGGGCGTGGGCCGTTCATCCCGCGTGACGAATTGCCGGTTCCGCCCAATGTCGAACGGATGATGGGCCCCGAGGATTGTCGCGGATCGACCCTTGCGGCGGTCTCGGCAGAGCTGCCCGACTATCCCGCTCGCGCCTGGCGGTTCGGGCGACAGGGTTGGGTCGTCGTGCGCTTCCATGTCTATGCAGACGGCAGTGTGCATCGGGCCCGCGTACACCGTGCCGTGCCTGATGGGCCCTTCAACCGGGCAACGGAACGCGCCGTATCGGATTGGCAATTCGCGCCGCTGGATGGTGTCGAGACCCTCGAAAACTGTGTGGTGATGTTCGAATTCCGCGCCGGAGAGGTCCATATCCGCTGACCGACCGGCCACTATCCACAGCTTCATGCAGTTTATCGGCCCGGCGTTGACGCCCCGGCGATGGCAGCCGATCCGACCTGCCAGCACAGCAGCCTCGACCGCCAGTGACCCGGTGAACCGGAATTTTCCCCGCCAATGGCGCCCGGGGTATATAATGTATGAGGAAATTTACCGGTGCGGGCATCGCCCGCGACTCCACAGGCCGGTATCATGGTGATTCGTGAGGGCCGCAGGCAATGGGGGCGGGTCCGCACCCAGGGCAACATTGATGACCGGACAAACATTTCAGTTCGTGACACTTGCTGTCACCATCGGCGCCGTGGCTTTCGCCGTGGCCGTCGGTATCTGGGCCTTCAAGCAGACCGCCGGAGCGCGCGGTGCCCAGGCATTGTGGCGTCGCAAGATGGCCGATCTGGAAGACCGCGTCGCGCGGGCCGACAGTGTGTTCGGCGCCCATCCCGGCCTGGTGCTGGTCTGGGACCAGCCTCCCGTCGATTCAGCCGATACCAGCTGGGGAGCGCCCCGCATCTTTGGCTCGTCGGTGGCCCTGGCCTCATTGCTGCGGTTTGCCGAGGCCAATGAAGGTCCCAATCCGGCAGGGATCCTGATGGAAGGCCTTGCCGACTATGAAGCGCGGTCAGCGGGTGGCGAGGAAACCACCTTGCGTCGGCGCTTCGGTGATCTCAGTGAAAAAGGCCAGCCCTTCTCTCTCACCATCCTGGGTCCGAGCGGGCGCTTTCTGGAAGTCGATGGGCGCGCCGCCGGAACCCAGCTTGTCGTCTGGCTTTCGGATGCCACCATTCGCGGTCTCGAAGAGTCAGGCGCCCGTGGGCGGATCGAGGAAGCGCGCCGCCTGGTGTCCAAGGATCCGCTTGCCTTCCTCGACATGCTTGGCCGCGCGCCGGTTCCAGCCTGGCGCATGAATGCTACTGGCCGGATCGAGTGGGCCAACCAGGCCTATGTCGAGGCCGTCGAGGGCGATGCGGTCGACGCGGTCATCGAAAAGCAGACCCTGCTCGACGCTGCCATGACCGATCTCGCCTCCCGGGCGACAATTGCTGGCGAGCCGGTCGACGAGATGCGCATTGTCGTCATCGACGGATCTCGGCGCGGACTGAAATTCCTGGTCTTCCCGGTCTCGGGCGGGGCGGCCGGTTTCGCGCTCGACGTGACCGATGGCGAGGAAGCCAAGGCGGCCCTGGCCCGCTTCCGTCGCGCCCATGACGACACCCTCAATCACATGGCCGAGGCCGTGGTCGTTTTTGACCGGTCCAAGCGGCTGAATTTCCACAACAAGGCTTTCTCCAACCTGTTCAAACTGGATGATGCCTGGCTGAACGAGCGGCCAGGCCATGGCCAGTTCCTTGATCGCATGCGGGAAAAGCGCCTGTTGCCGGAACAGGCCGATTTCGGTGCCTGGAAGACGGACGAGCTCGCCCGCTACGACGCGCCTCCCAGTGAAGAGACGCCGGACGAGCTGTGGCCATTGCCGGACGGTCGCACCTTGCGCGTCGCCCGTCAGCGTCACCCGCTGGGCGGTTTGATGCTGATCTTCGAGGACAAGACCGATGAGCTGGCTCTTCGGGCTCGCTACAACACGCTGATCAATGTCCAGCGCGCCACCTTGGACAAGCTGCACGAGGCCGTCGCCGTATTTGGTGCCAATGGCCGCCTTCAGCTCAATAACTCCGCCTTCGAGGACTTGTGGGGCTTCGACGCCGAGGAACTCGACGGCCAGCCCGATTTCGACGCGGTGTCAGAGACCTGTGCCGCGCTGTTCACCGACGACCGGGTCTGGACTGACATCAAGGCCCGGGTCACCGATCCCAGCCCGCAGGCCCGCAAACAGGTCACCGGCGAGATGCGTCGCCTGGACGGCCGGGTCCTGACCTATCTGACCCGTCCCCTGCCCGATGGCGCGACCCTGATCTGCTGGGATGACGTCACCGACAGCCGCCGGATCGAGGAAGCCCTGCGTGAGCGGGCCGAGGCGCTGGAAACCTCCGAGCGCATCAAGACCGAATTTGTCGAGCATGTGAGCTATCAATTGCGCACACCGCTGACCACGATTGGCGGCTATGCCGACATGTTGGCGCAAGGCTTTGCCGGCGAACTTTCTGACCGCCAGAAAGAGCCGATGTCGGCGATCCAGTCAGCGGCAGCACACCTGGCCAAGCTGATCGACGACATCCTCGATGTCGCGGCAATTGATGCCGGCCAGCTCGAACTCGAGCTGGGAGACGTGGATCTGGGTGATGTGGCGCGTGAGGCGGCCGACCTGGTCGCGGCAAGGGCGGACCATCATGCCATCAAGCTCGATGTGGACATCGAAGACGGACTCGGCCTGCTTCGCGCGGATCGCAATCGTCTCAAGCAGGTTTCCATGAACCTGCTCTCCAACGCCATCCGCCATGTCGCTACCGGTGGTGCCGTGACCATCGGTGCCCGCCGCAATGGCGAGGACATCACCTTGTGGGTGAAGGATGATGGCGAAGGCATTGCGCCAGAAAAACAAGCCAGCGTGTTTGATCGTTTCGCGCGCGGCGAGCGCGGCGGCGCCGGCCTCGGCCTGTCACTGGTCAAGGAAATCGCCGAGCTGCATGGCGGCTGGGTCGAGCTTCAGTCCGAACCCGAGCGCGGGACGCTGGTGTCCTGCCATCTGCCTCCCGAGCCGCGCAGCAATGCCGTGCCGCCGGAACTTGACCTGGCCAGCCGCCCGGCGACACGTCTAGCCGGAGACCGGGCGCGGGCCGAATAGGCGCCGCCCGGCCTGAAACGCTGACGGACAGGCTCAGCCCTGGTTTTGCGGCATCCGAACGACCAGGCCGTCCAGCTCATCGCTGACCTTGATCTGGCAGGACAGGCGGGAGGTCTCCTGGACCTCCTCGGCAAAATCGAGCATCGAATCTTCCATTGCCTCGCGGGAACCCGTCTTGTCGGCCCAGGCCGGGTCGACATAGACGTGGCAGGTCGCGCAGGCACAGGCTCCGCCGCAATCGGCGTCAATGCCAGGAACCAGATTGCGTACGGCGCCTTCCATAACGGTCAGCCCGGTGGCGACGTCGATGACGTGTTCGGTTCCATTGTGCTCGATATAGGTAATCTTCGGCATGCAAGTCTCCGTTCTTCGCCAAGGAAATGAACAGCGTTCACGAGGGAGTCAAGATTCAGCCTCACCGCTTGCCGTCGGGAGCGGGCTTCGTTAAGCGCAATACATGGGGAATTCGAACACTGTTTCCTTGCCCGATCTGGCGGCAACACGAGCGCTGGCCCTGCGTCTCGCAAACGCGTTGCGTCCCGGTGACACGGTGTTTCTGACTGGCGATCTTGGGGCCGGCAAGACGACATTTGCCCGGACCGTCATTGCGACGCTGTGCGGCGTCGATGACGCCCCCAGCCCGACCTATACCATCATCCAGACCTATGACTGGGGACGCGGCGAGCTGTGGCATGCCGATCTCTACCGGATTGAATCCCCGGACGAGCTGGATGAGCTGGGCCTCGACGACGCCTTCGGCGACGCCACGATGTTGATTGAGTGGCCCGACCGCTTGTTCGGCCTGATCCCGGATGACAGGCTGGAAGTGCAGCTCGAAATGGCCGGGGAAAGCCCGGGCGCGGCAATGGACACACCCAGGCGGGCGAGCTTAACAGGGTTTGGCGAGTGGGAGGCGCGCCTTGATGACATCTGAACGTAAAGCCGCAATGACGGCTTTTCTGAGCGCTGCCGGCTGGGGCGATGCCACGCATCACCCGCTTCCCGGCGATGCATCGACGCGCCGCTATATCCGTCTGGAACGGGATGATCAGCGGGCCATGCTGATGGATGCGCCGGCCGCCGCCGAGGCGCCGATCTGCCCGCCCGATGCCGGTCCACAGGACCGCGCCGCGCTGGGCTATAACGCCGTTGCCCGCCTGGCCGGGTCGAATCTCACAGCCTTTGCAGGCCTGGCCGATGCGCTGTGCGAGCGCGGCTTTTCCGCGCCGACCGTGCTGGCCAGCGACACGCAGTCCGGATTTTTGCTGCTGGAGGATCTCGGCGATGACCTGATCGCCCGGCTTCTGCCCGGTGATCTGCACGAGGGTACGCTCTACGCCAAGGCGGTGGATGTGCTGGCGGCGATCTATCGGTCCAGCTTTCCTGATGCGGTCGAGCGCGATGGCGAGGCCTGGCCTTTGCTGGCCTATGACGCGACCGCGCTGATGGCGGAAGCCGATCTGTTCCTGGACTGGTTCCTGGACAAGCATGCCGGCGCAGCGCCGGACGCCGCGGCGCGCGACCACTGGCGCGAGATCTGGACCCGCGCCTTCGAGCGTCTGGATCATTGTGCGCCCGGCCTGGTCCTGCGCGACTTCCACGCCGAGAACCTGATCTACCTGCCCGAGCGCGAAGGCGAGGGCGAGATTGGTCTGCTCGATTTCCAGGACGCGCTGATCGGTCACCCGGCCTACGACCTTGTTTCGTTGATCGAGGATGCCCGTCGCAATGTCGAGCGCAAGCTCGCCGTCCCGCTCAAGGCCCGCTTTGTCGAAAAAGCGGGGATTGAGGACGTTGCCGGATTTGACTCCGCCTATGCCGTGCTCGGCGCCCAGAGAAACGCCAAAATTCTCGGCATTTTCGTCCGTCTGGCCGTGCGCGATGGCAAGGCACGCTATCTGGACCTGCTGCCACGCGTCGCCCGTCATTTCGTTGCCGACCTCCAGCATCCGGCGCTGATGCCGCTTCACATGTGGATGAAGTCCCACGCGCCGCAGGTTTTCGCGGAAGCCCACAAATGATCGAGATTCGCAACGCTATGGCGCTCGCCGCCGGTCTGGGCACCCGCATGCGGCCGATCACCAATGAGCGTCCCAAGGCGCTGGTCGAGGTGGGCGGCAAATGCCTGCTCGACTGGACCCTGGATCGCTATGGCGCCGGCGGTGTTGAGCGCTGCGTCGTCAATATCCACCATTTCGCCGATCAGATGGAGGCGCATCTTGCGGCGCGGACCGGTCAGCCGGCCATCACCATTTCCGACGAGCGCGGCGAAGTGCTGGAAACCGGTGGCGGCGTGGTGAAAGCCCTGCCCGAGCTGGGGTCCGATCCCTTCTTCATCGCCAATATCGATGCCATCTGGGAAGAGGCCGGCGCCGCTTCGCTCGACAGCCTGCGGGCGGTCTGGGATGGCGCGGCGATGGACGCACTCCTGCTGCTGGCGCCGATGGATGCGACGCTCGGATTTGACGGGCCGGGCGATGCTTTTCTGGAAACGGGCGGTGAAGTCCGCTTCCGTGGCAAGGCAAAATCGGCGCCCTATGCCTATGCCGGTGTCCAGATCCTCAATCCGGCAGCCCTGGCCGGTCGCACTGTCAGCCGCTTCTCGATGATGGAGGTCTGGCGCGAGATCGCGGCCGAGGGGCGTTTGCACGGTGTCACCCTGCCGGCCTTCTGGATGCATGTGGGCGACCCGCGCGCCCTGGCCGAGGCGGAGGCGCGGCTGGCGCGGTGAGCGGACGTCTTTTCGATACGTCGGGCCCGTGCCTCTACACCATTCCGCCACAAGCGGACTTTCTGCGCGTCCTGGCAACGACATTGCGCGAGGAATTCGACGCGGCGGGTGATCCGGATGCCCTGACCCGTCTTTTGATCCTGACCCCGACCCGCCGCGCTGCCAAAGCCTTGGGCGATGTCTTCGCCGAGCTCGCCGGCAATGGTGTCGCGCTACTCCCCCTGATCCGGCCCATCGGTGATGTCGATGTCGATGACCCGCCCTTCGAACCAGGAGAGCTGGCCGGGCTGGCGGCGCCGGCAATCTCGATCGAACGTCGACGCTATGAGCTCGCCCGCCTGATCCTCGCCAAGGAAGCCGCGCTCGGTCGCCCGCTCGGTGTCGGCGGGGCGCTGGCCCTGTCGGACTCGCTGGCCGCCCTGCTCGACGATCTCGCGACCGAGGATGTCAGCGACCTGTCCGACCTGCAGGACGCCGTCACGACCTATCTGCCGGCGGATCGGCGTGAGGCCGTCGAGTTCATCGACATCGTCCAGCGCGTCTGGCCGGCCCGCCTGGCCGAGCTGGGCCTGACCGATGCGGCAGCACGGCGATCCCTGATCCTGCACGAGCTTGTCGCCCGTTGGACGAAGCAGCCTCCGGACCATCCGGTTCTCGCGGTCGGCTCCACCGGCTCGATCCCCGCCGCTCGCAAACTGATGAAAGTCATCGCCAACCTGCCGCAAGGTGCCGTGGTCCTGCCGGGCTTTGACTGGGACGCCGACGCATCGGCCTGGGACTCGATCAAGGATGACCACCCGCAATGGGCGATGAAGACACTGGTCGACGAGCTCGGTGTGGATCGCTTGCAAATGCCATCCTGGCCGGGCGCAGCGGAGGACAGTCTCGCCGAACGCCGCCGCCGCCTGATCGCCGAAGCGCTGCGGCCCGCCGATACGACTGATGAATGGCTCAAGCGGATCGGTGAATTGCAGGGCCGCTTCGGCGACAGTTTTTTCAATGACGGCATGACCGGGCTCAGCCTGGTCGAAACGGCGGACGAGATCAGCGAGGCCCGGGCCTGTGCCCTGATGCTTCGCGAAGTGCTGGAAACGCCGGACAGGACGGCCATCCTGGTGACGCCCGACCGCATGCTGGCGCGGCGTGTCTCCGCCGAGATGACGCGGTTTGGCGTCCGGCTGGATGATTCCGGCGGCGCGGCGCTGGCAGAGACAATGGCGGGCGCCTTTTTGACCCGCCTGCTGGATGTGGCGCTGGATTGCGGTCGTGTCGTCGCCCTGACAGCGCTGTGGGGCTCGCCCCTGTTCAGGGCCGGGCACAGGCGAGGACAGACCCATACGGTGCTCGCGAAGTTCGAGGCTGAAGCCCTACGTGGCGCCCGCCCCGGTCGCGACCTGGCTGCTGTGCGGGCTCGGCTTGATGGCCAGTATGTCAGACTGTTCGACGAGGATCGGGCGACCATCAACGCCATTCTCGATCAGCTCGATACTTCACTGGCCGGATTGCTGACACCGGGCAAGCGATCCGCCAGCGCGTGGGCGCGCGCCCATGCCGAAGCGGCCGAGGCTCTGGCGTCTGACGATAGCGGGTCGGGCGCGCAGGCGGTCTGGGTCGGTGAAGGCGGCGAAGCGGCGGCCGGCCTGCTGCGTTCCTTGCTGGAGGAAAGCGAAAGCCTGCCCGATATGAGCCTGCCCGAATATGCGGCGGCCTTTGGCGAGATGTGCCGGTCGCGCCGCGTCGCGCCGCGCCTGGGTGTGCATCCGCGCCTGCAGGTGCTTGGCCCGCTCGAGGCGCGCCTGATCACCGCCGACCGGGTCATCCTGGCTGGTCTCAATGAAGGCGTCTGGCCGCCCGGTCCCGGCGCCGATCCATGGCTGTCCCCGGGCATGCGGCGCACGGTGGGCCTGGGCGCGCCGGAGCGGCGCTATGGCCTGGCGGCCCATGACTTCGCGCAGCTGGCAGCCGCACCGGATGTGATCATGACGAGGTCGGGCAAGTCGGAAGGTTCGCCCACGGTCGCCTCGCGCTGGTTGTGGCGGCTGAAGACTCTGGCCCGTGGTGCACTGGGAGCGGCGGCGGAGGCAGCGTTCGCGCCCGAGACGGACTATGCGGCCCTGTCACGCCGTCTTGACGATCCCGGCGCGCCACCACGCGCCGCGCCACGCCCCCAGCCGGCACCGCCGGTCCCGGTGCGGCCGCGGCAGATGTCGATCACTGAAATCCGGACCTGGGTCCGCGATCCCTATTCGATCTATGCCCGCCATGTGTTGGGGCTGCGCCGCCTTGATCCCGCCGACATGCCGCCTGATGCCCGCGAACGTGGTTCGGCACTGCACGACGCCCTGGAGGCGGTGGTTCCGGCCTGGAGCGATGGCATTCCCGAAGATGCCGTCAAACAGCTGGTCGCCCATGCCGAGCTCAAGCTGGCCGAGGCCGGGTTCGGGCCGGAAGAGATGGTGCTGGAGCGGGCCCGTTTCGAGCGGGCGGCGTCCTGGCTTGTCGGTTGGGAGGCCGAGCGTCGGGCCCGTGGCATCCATCTCGACAAGGTCGAAATCTTTGGGTCCATGCCCTTTGAGGGACCGGCGGGACCGTGGACGCTGACCGGCCGGTCGGACCGGTTTGACCGCCATCCGGACGGCCGCCTCGATATCATCGATTACAAGACCGGCGGCTCGGCCAGCGCCAAGTCGATCAAGGCCGGCTTTGATCCGCAATTGCCGCTGACGGCGGCGATGGCCGCGGCGGGCGCGTTCGAGGCGCTGGAGGCGGGCGAGGCGGCCGGGCTCTACTACATCTCGCTGCCGGGCAATGCCGGCGGCGGCAAGGAGGTCCGCATCGACGGTGGCCGCAATCCGGATGTCGCCAGCTATGTCGAGGGCGCGTTGACCGACCTGACCGGCTGGATTGCCCGTTTCGATGACGAAACGACGCCCTATGAGAGCCAGATCCGCGCTCAGTACACCAATGATTACGGAGATTTCGACCATCTCGCCCGGCGCGGCGAATGGGGCTCGGCCGCAGAGGGTTCATCGGAGGGCGATACATGAGCGAGGCCCGTTTCGATCCGGATATCCTCAAATCGGCCAGCGCTGACCAGCAGCGTGCCGCCCGTCCCGAGGCCAGTGTCTTCGTCGAGGCCAATGCCGGTTCCGGCAAGACGCGGGTGTTGGTCGACCGGGTGATCAACCTGCTGCTGGCTGGCCACAAGCCGGAAACCATCCTGTGCGTGACCTATACCAAGGCCGCCGCCGCCGAGATGAAGGAGCGCCTGTTCAAACGTCTCGGTGACTGGTCAGTGACGCCGGACGAGGTCCTGGCTGTCGAGCTCAAGGCGCTGCTCGATCGTGATCTGAAGCCGGGTGACGCCAACCGGGCCAGAAAACTGTTCGCCCAGGCGCTGGAAACGCCGGGTGGCCTCAAGATCCAGACCATTCACGCCTTTTGCGAAGGATTGCTGCGCCGCTTTCCGCTCGAGGCCGGTGCCCCGCCCGGCTTTGACACGCTGGATGACATATCGGCCGGAAAGGCGATGGATGCGGCGCGCCGGGCTGTCCTGTCCGGTCTGGCACCGGAGGCCGTCAACACGCTGATCGAGACCGGCGGCCCCGATGCGATCAACACCATCCTGCGCTGGGCCCGGTCCAACCGTCATGACTTCGCCGAGACCTGTGAGCGGGCCGGGGGATGCGACGGGTTGATCGCGCAGTTGTGGGCGGTGCTGGAGCTGCCTGAGGGCAGCCATGCCGCAGCGCTCAAACAGGATGCCATGGCCGCCATGCCGCGCACCGAGGTGGAGGCCGCTTCGCACGCTCTGATCCATGAAGGGGCGAAAACCGATGTCACGCGCGGTGAGACCATCCGTGTAGCGTTGGCAGCGGGCGACCCGGCCCAAGCCTTCGATGCCTATCTGGCGGCGTTCTACACCAAGGGCGGCACGGGGACGCGGGCGGCCAGTCTGGCCACCAAGACAATCTCCGACAGGTTTCCGCATGTCCTGTCCCTGCTGGAGGCCGAGGCCGACCGGCTGGATGCGCTGAGGGACATGATCAAGCGGGCCGATATTGCGCGGGCGAGCGCCGTGGCGCTGCGCATTGTCGACGATTTTACGCGCGCCTATTCCGAAGCTCTGGAACAGGCTCGCGCGCTGGATTTTGACGATTTGATCCGGCTGGCCGGTCTGTTGTTGGCGCCGGAAAACCCCTTCTCCGGCTGGGTCGGCTACAAGCTTGATGGCCAGCTTGCCCATGCCCTGATCGATGAGGCCCAGGACACCGCGCCGCGCCAGTGGGACATGATCCGCGGGCTGACGGCCGAGTTTTTCGCCGGAGCCGGCGCGCAGGAGACGGGCCGGACCCTGTTCGTGGTTGGCGACGAGAAACAGTCGATCTATTCCTTCCAGGGTGCCGAACCGGCCCGCTTCATCGAAGAGGGCGACCGGATTGCGGCCTCCGCGGCAGCGGTGGAATTGCCGTTTGAACGCCCGGGACTGGATGTCTCCTTCCGCTCGGCGCCGGAGATTCTCACCGCGGTCGACCAGGCCTTCGAGGCCAAGCGGCCGGCGCTGGAAATGAAGTTTGTCGCCGGTGCCACTGATCTGCCCTTCGCGCGCTATCAGGGCCACCGGGCTGCGCGGTCGCACACGCCGGGCTGTGTCGAGATTTGGCCCGCCATCCCCAAGCCGGAGAAGACCGAAGAAGGCTCGATCTTCGACCCGGTCGATCTGCGGGCACGGGGCAGTTCGCGCGATGTGCTGGCCCAGACCGTGGCCGGTGAGATCGCCGACATGATCAGCCGCGGCGATGCGGTCTGGGAGGAAAAGGGCGGACAGTTTACCCAGCGCCCGGTGAGACCCTCGGATATCGCCATCCTGGTCTGGCGCCGGACGGGTGGCTTCTTTGAAGAGGTGATCCGTCAGCTCAAGCTGGCCGGCGTTCCGGTCGCCGGGGCGGACCGGATGGTGCTGCGCGACCAGACCGCGGTGAAGGACATGCTGGCGCTGGGGCGCTTTGCCATGACCTCCGGTGATGATCTGGCGCTGGCCGAGGTCCTGCGCTCGCCGCTGTTCGACCCGGTCGACCCGGCAAAGGCGGGGATAGACGAGCAGGCGCTCTATGACCTCGCCCGCTCACGCACCGACCTGAAACGCCGCGGCACGTTGTGGAATGCGCTCTTCACCAGCGAAGATCCGCGCTTCGCCGACGCCCGCTCTGCCCTGTCGGCCTTGCGTGACCAGGCCGACAAGTCGCGCCTGTATGACTTCTTCACCGGCTTTCTCAATGCCCGGACGCCGACCGGTGAGACGCGCTGGGCGCGCATGTTTGCGCGTCTGGGCGAGGAGGCGCGCGATCCGCTGCAGGAATTCCTGGCGCGGGCGCTGCAGCACGAGCGTGAAGAGGGCGGCGCCCTGGCCAGCTTCATCGCCCGCATCGAGGGCGAAGACGTCCAGATCAAGCGCGAAATGAGCCCGGACCGCGACGAGGTCCAGGTGATGACGGTGCACGCCTCCAAGGGGTTGGAGCGCCCGGTCATCATCCTGCCGGACACCACGCGCAGTCCGCTGACCGGCAAGACCACGCCAATCTTCGCGCAGACGGATTGCGGCCTGTTGTGGTCGCAGCGCAAGGATGACGATACCGACGCAGTTGCAGCGCTCCGCCAGCAATCCGAGAACCGGCAATTGGCCGAACATGGCCGCCTGCTCTACGTCGCACTGACCCGGGCACGAGACCGGTTGATCGTCTGTGGTTGGCGTCAGGGGCAGGGCCATCCGGGCCGGATCGCCGACGACAGCTGGTACACTCAGCTGGCAGAAGCCTGGCAGGGTGAGGAGTGGATGCCCTTCGAGACCCCTGTCTCCCGCCTCGTTGAGGACGCGGAGCCTGGCCTGCGCTTCGGTCCGGCGCCAGTGGCACTCGGTGCGGTCAGCGAGGCGGGCGCCGGAGACACGAGCCTCCCCGCCTGGGCCCGCTTGGCGGCGCCGGCCGAGGGCGGACAGATTTTGGGCGCTGCGCCGTCCAGCCTGTTGGCCGATGCTGACAGCGAACCGGCCGTCCTGTCGCCGCTGGCTGACCCGGGCGGGCATCGTTTCCGCCGCGGCGATGTGATCCACAAGCTGCTGCAGACCCTGCCCGACCTGCCATCGGATCGCCGCGAAGCTGCCGGTCAGCGTTTTCTGGCCGCGCAGTCTGATATCGCCGAGTCGGATAGGGCACAGATCCTGACCGAGACTCTGGGCATTCTGGATCATCCCGACTTCGCGCCGCTCTTCGGTCCGGGCAGCCGGGCCGAAGTGGCCCTGGTCGGTCAGGCGCCCGGCCTGCCCGCCAATATGATCATCCGCGGTCAGGTCGACCGGCTGGTCGTGACCGGCGATGAAGTGCTGATCATCGACTACAAGACCAACCGGCCGCCACCGGCTGATGTTGCTGCAGTGGCGAAAGTTTATCTCGGCCAGATGGCGACTTACCGGGCTCTCCTTCGGGCAGTTCACCCCGGTAAATCCGTGCGTTGCGCCCTGCTGTGGACCGATGCGGCGCGATTGATGGAGCTTCCCGACGCGGTTCTCGACACCATCTTCGACACGGGCGCGGCTTGACGGGAGGGCCAGCCCTCCTTAACTCACGCGCCATCAACGGAGTCCGCCCCCTGCGGATTCGTCCCAACAAAGGAGTGTCCCATGGCGACCAAAGCGGTCAGCGATGAATCCTTCGAGAGTGATGTGATCAATGCCAGCGGCCCGGTCCTTGTGGACTTCTGGGCGGAATGGTGTGGTCCGTGTAAGCAGATCTCCCCGGCGCTCGAGGAGATTGCCGAGGAAATGTCAGGTTCGCTGACGGTCGCCAAGGTCAATATCGACGATCATCCGATGACGCCGGGCAAGTACGGCGTGCGTGGCATCCCCACGCTGATGATCTTCAAGGACGGTCAGGTCGTTTCGACCAAGATCGGTGCCATGGCCAAGGGCAAGATCTCCGAGTGGGTCCAGGAAACGCTGTAGGCGTCCTGACCGACAAGGCACAATGAAAGGCGGGCCTCTCCGGTTGGAGGTGCCCGCTTTTTGCGTCCGGGCGTGGCCCGGTCCGGGCAATCAGCCCGGCGTGATGTGAGGCGGCTCGTCGCCAAGGGCCAGCGCTTCGCCGACCAGGTAGAGCGAGCCGCTGATCAGGATGCGCGGCGAGGGGTGTTCCTTGGCGGCGTTTTTCATGGCCGGTATCAGGCCGGCGGCGACACTGGCCTCAAGCCCGACGCGCGTGGACGCCGCGGCCACATGGTCTGCGTCCTGCGAGCCGCCGCGGCCGGACTTGAACTCGACCGCGATCAGGCGGCGGGCCAGACCAGCGTACTGGCTGCACCAGGCTTCGACATCCTTGCCGGGGGTGAAACCGGCGATGATGATCAGCGGGCGATCCTCGCGCTCGTCCATGTCGGCGAGCGCGTGGGAGAGGGCCTTGGCGGCGGCTTCATTATGGCCGCTGTCCAGCCACAGCTCGGCATCGGCCTTGCGGGCGATATCGCCAATCGGTCCGGTCGAGACCCGTTGCAGGCGTCCCGGCCAGCGGGCATCGCCAATGCCTTTGGCCACTGCCTCTTCCGGCCATTGCAGCATGGCCGCGCAGGCCGCTGCAGCGCCGGCATTGAGGATCTGGTGCGGTCCCAGAAGGCCCGGTGCCGGCAGGTCCCAGACCTGATGGTCATTCTCGAACACCAAGCGTCCGTGCTGCATGTAGGCATTGTAGTCGCGGCCCCAAACATAGGTCGGGGCCCCGATCTTGGTCGCCTCGTCGAGAATGGCCGCTTCGGCCACATCGCACTGGTTGGCGATGACGGCGGGAACGCCGAACTTGCAGATGCCGGCCTTGGTGCGGGCAATGTCGGCCAGCTGGTCGCCGAGGAATTCCTGATGGTCGAGGCTGACCGGTGTGATCACGGTCAGGGCCGGCTTGGCGATGACATTGGTGGCGTCCAGCCGCCCGCCCATGCCGACTTCCAGGATCAGCCGGTCGGCCGGATGCTCGGAGAAGAGCAGGAAAGCCGCCGCCGTGGTGATTTCGAAGAAGGTAATCGGCTCGCCGAAATTGGCCGCCTCGCAGCGCGCGAAGGCCTCGATCAGCGTGCGGTCATCAACGGGCCGGCTGTCGAGCAGGATGCGCTCGTTGAAATTGACCAGGTGGGGCGAGGTGTAGATATGGACGCGCTCGCCCTTGGCCCGCGCCATTTCGGCGAGATAGGCGCAGGTCGAGCCTTTGCCATTGGTGCCGGCGACATGGATGGTCGGCGGCAATTGGTCCTGCGGCGAGCCAAGCGTAGCCAGGAGTCGCTGCAGACGGCCCAGGGACAGGTCAATTTTCTGGGGATGCAGGCGCGCGAGGCGCGCCAGCGCGTCGTCGAGGGCTTGTCGACGCGTGCTAATGGCTCCCCCCGTCGGCCACCACGTGATCCGGTGCCGGGGGTGTCAGGGCGGCAGGCATGGATGTGCCGGGCTTTTTCATCAGGACCCTCAACATGCGGGCCAGTGTAGCGGGAATGTCGGCCCGATGCACGACTTTGTCGACCATGCCCTTTTCCAGCAGGTATTCGGCGCGCTGGAAGCCTTCCGGCAGCTTCTCGCGGATCGTCTGCTCGATCACGCGCGGGCCGGCAAAGCCGATCAGCGCACCCGGCTCGGCAATGTGGACATCGCCCAGCATGGCGTAGGAGGCGGTGACCCCGCCCGTGGTCGGGTCGGTGAGGACGACGATATAGGGCAGGCCGGCCTCGCGCAGCATTTCGACGGCCAGCGTCGTGCGCGGCATCTGCATCAGCGACAGGGCGCCTTCCTGCATGCGCGCGCCACCGGCAGCGGTGAAGACGATCATCGGTGCCTTGCGGGCCAGAGCCGTTTCGGCGGCCTTGATAAAGCTCTCACCAGCGGCCATGCCGAGCGAACCGCCCATGAAGGCGAAATTCTGGACCAGGACAACAGCGTCGAGCCCGCCGATCGTACCGGTGGCGATGGCCATCGAGTCGTCGCGTCCGGTCTTCTTGCGGGCCGCGGCCAGCTTGGCCGTATAGGGTTTGTCGTCACGGAATTTGAGCGGATCCTTGACCACTTCCGGGGTCTCGATCTCGGTATAGTCGCCGTCGAACGTGAACTGGAAGCGATAGGCCGGCGCGATGCGCATGTGATGACCGGCCGGGGTCACGAACAGGCCGGCTTCCAGGTCCTTGTGGAAGACCATTTCCTCGGAGACCGGGCATTTGACCCACAGATTGTCCGGCGTGTCGCGCTTGGAAAAGATCTTCGACATGCCCGGCGGGGTGATTTTCGACAGCCAGCTCATTCCGTTCGACTTCTCGGTCATGCGTGTTCGCCCCGTACCCGTTTCTTACTCGTTTCGGCCCGAAGGCCTATTTGTCCTGGCGCCGGGCGGCATGCACCGCCGACGACAATGTCTTCACCAGGCCGGTCGCCGCCGCGACGCCGCCCGAATGCATGGCGTCGACAATGGCCGATCCGACCACGACAGCGTCGGCCCGCTTGGCGATCGCTTCAGCCTGCTCAGGCTCGCGAACGCCAAATCCCACCGCAACCGGCAGGCCGGAAGCGGCCTTGACCCGGTCGACAGCGGCGCCAACCTCGGTGACCACGCCGGTTCCGGCCCCGGTCACCCCTGTCGTGGAAACGTAATAGACGAAGCCCGCCGTATTGGCGACCACGGTCGCCAGACGCGCATCATCGGTGGTGGGCGTGGCCAGGCGGATCAGCGCAATGCCCTGCTTGGTGAGGGCCGTGCGCAGCTCGTCGTCTTCCTCCGGCGGCACGTCGACACAGATCAGACCGTCAACACCGGCCTTGGCCGCGGCCTTGGCAAATTTCTCCCAACCCATCGAGAAGATCGGATTGGCATAGCCCATCAGGACCAGCGGCGTGTCCTTGTCCTGTTTGCGGAACTCGGTCGCCTGGGCGAGCGTGCCTTTCAGCGTCATCCCCGCCTCCAGCGCCCGCAGCGCCGAGGCCTGGATGGCCGGGCCGTCAGCCGCCGGATCGGTAAAGGGCATGCCCAGCTCGATCACATCGGCGCCAGCAGCCGGCAGCGCATCCAGCAAGCCCTGGCTGTCACCGTCGCCAGCCATCATATAGGCGACAAATCCGGCACGATTATAGGCGGACAGCTCCGCGAAACGGGTAGTGAGGCGGTTGGTCATTCTTGTCCCGTCAAAGGTTGGAAGGTCGGGCAGGTTGGGGAGCGATTAAGCGTGTAGTCCGGCCAGAGAAGACCGCCTTCGCGCGTCAGGTCCAGCCGCAGGACTTCTTCGCATCCCGTGTTTGGTGTGCGTCTAACGGCTTTGAGCAGATTCTCGTCCGATTCCCCCACGCGCCACTGGTCTGCGATCAAATGGTCCAGGTGGAACTCAATGACGCCAGGGTCGGGTCGACCCAGCATCATCAACCGTTGATGGAGTGTGCCCGTCAGATCAATCGAGGTCGAGTTGTCGGGGCCATATACGACGTGTGCTGGAGTTGGCAGATACCCTCCCATCAACACAATCGAACTCTCAAAGTCCTGACTTGAGAGGCCGAGCGCGCTGGCTATAACAATCGCTCCGATCACAATGTTGCTCCCGACACGCGTGTCACCACTGACACATCTTCGCCGCAGCGTGCGCAGTCTGACTTAATCACGACTTGCGGCGTCACAGTCCCACTCACGCTCGCTTCTTCTTCGCATCCACAAAGGCCCGCAGTACGGCATTCATGCGCGTCTGATAGCCTTTTCCGCTCTCCTTGAAGAAGGCAATGATGTCGTCGTCAAGGCGCAAGGTGATCTGTTTCTTCGACGGCGGGCTCCACACCACCGCCTCGGCGAACCACGCCTCGTCGAGTTCCGGGATGTCGGAGAAATCGATCTCGTCATCGGGGATGGCAGCCAGGCGCGCGAGTTCGGCCCGCTGCTCCGGCGTGAGCGGCGGCAGGTCTTCAATTTTCACGCGCTTCAAAGCCATGGAATAACTCCCTTTCACGTCGGCTGGCCGGCCGGGCGGAGATCAGGCGGGTGCGGCCCGCCCGGTCTGTGTGAACGACCGAAACCACCAGCAACGTCTCGATCCGCCCGATGGTCAGGCTGCGCAGCTCGCCATTGTGTTCGCGCCCGGGAAGGGTGAGCGGTCGTCCGTAAAAAGCCCGTATAGCTTGAAAAAAGCTCAGTCCGTGCTTGCGCCGGTTGGCCTCATCCTTGGCCGGATCCCATTCGAATTCCATGAAGTGTAGCTACAATTGTCGTTTTCCGCAATCGATCTCCACTCGCATTATGCGGGAACAAAGAAGGAACGCAACCGTAAGGCGCTACAACTCCACCCCCAGCATGCGCGCGACTTGCGGCACGTCCTTGTCGCCGCGGCCGCACATATTCATCAGGATGACGCCGTCCGGGCCGAGCTCCTTGGCGAGGTCGCGGACGCGGGCGAGGGCGTGGGCGGGTTCCAGGGCCGGGATGATGCCCTCCAGCTTGGTGCAGAGCTGGAACATCTCCATCGCTTCCTCATCGGTGGCGGAGACGTATTCGGCGCGCTTCATGTCGTGCAGGAAGGCATGCTCCGGGCCGATGCCGGGATAGTCGAGGCCGGCAGAGATCGAGTGGGCGTCGATGATCTGGCCGTCATCATCCTGCAGCAGATAGGTCTTGTTGCCGTGCAGGATGCCGGGCCGTCCGCCCTTCAGGGAGGCGGCATGCTTGCCGGTCTCGACGCCTAGGCCCGCGGCCTCGACCCCGATCAGGCGAACCTCCTCATCCTCGATGAAGGGATGGAACAGCCCCATCGCGTTCGAGCCGCCACCGATACAAGCCACACAGGCGTCCGGGAGGCGGCCCAGTCGGTCCATCATCTGGGCCCGGGCCTCGCGGCCGATGATCGACTGGAAGTCGCGCACCATGGCCGGATAGGGGTGCGGACCGGCGACCGTGCCGATGACGTAGAAAGTGTCGGTGACATTGGTGACCCAGTCCCGCAGCGCTTCATTCATGGCGTCCTTGAGCGTGCCGGTGCCGGCCGTGACCGGGATCACCTCGGCGCCCAGCAGCTTCATGCGGAAGACATTGGGCGCCTGGCGCTCGACATCGGTGGCGCCCATGAAGACGGTGCAGGGAATACCGAAGCGCGCCGCCACCGTCGCCGTCGCCACGCCATGCTGGCCGGCGCCGGTCTCGGCGATGATGCGGGTCTTGCCCATGCGCTTGGCCAGGAGGACCTGGCCGAGGCAATTATTGATCTTGTGGCTGCCGGTATGGTTCAGCTCGTCGCGCTTGAACCAGATCTTGGCGCCGCCAAATTCCTCGGTCAGCCGTTCGGCGAAATAGATCGGGCTCGGTTTGCCGACATAGTCCTTCAGGAAGAGGTCCATCTCGGCCTTGAAGCCGGGATCCGTCTTCGCCGCCGCATAGGCCTTTTCCAGCTCGAGAATGTTCGGCATCAGCGTTTCGGCAACGAAACGACCGCCAAATTGTCCGAAATGGCCACGTGCGTCGGGCCAGGCCGACAGCGCATTCGGTCGTGTGTCGGCAGAGACGGTTTCGCTCATGGCACGCTCCTGTGCGCTGGGATGGGGCTCAGCAGGCTGCGAGGGCAGACGCAAAGCCGGCAATGCGACCGGCATCCTTGATGCCCGGCGCACTTTCGATACCGGAAGAGACATCCACTGCCTTGGCTCCGGCAGCCGCGACAGCGGCGCAGACATTGGTGTCATCAAGCCCGCCGGACAAGAGCCAGGGCACGGAAATCTGCAGGGATTTCAGCAAAGCATAATCATAGCCATGGCCCAGCCCGCCCGGCCGGTCGGCGCCTGCGGGTGGTTTGGCATCGAAGAGCAGCATGTCGGCGACGCGGTCATAGGGATTGGCCGCGTCGAGATCGCTCGCCTCGGCCACCGGCAAGGCCTTGATAATACCACGCTTTGCATAGGCCCGGGCCTGCACGACACGCTGTGGGCTTTCCGATCCGTGAAGCTGGATCCAGTCCGGCCGCATGGCGTCGCGGATCTGCGCCAGCAAATCGTCATCGGGATTGACGGTGACGGCTACGGTTTCGCTTGTTCTGGCCAGGTGACACAGCTCACCGGCCAGCGTCGGGGAGACATGGCGCGGGCTCTTGGGGAAGATCACATACCCCGTCCAGCGCGCCCCGGCCGCTTCGGCCGCCGCGATATCCCGTCCGGTCTTCAATCCGCAGAACTTGATGTCGGTCATGGGCTGAGCGTTAGCGGTTTCAGTGCAGTGGGGGAAGTCTTTGATGAAGGAAGATGCTGTCGCCAGAACAGGCAGTACTTGTTTCAATTTTCGAGCGCTGTGCGCGGATCCAGCCATAAACCCCATGGCAGCCAGCGGGCCGTATCCGGTTGTTGAGGTCAAGGGCGCCGCAGGCGCCGTTTCGCGGGCATGCCCCTTGAGCTCAACAAACGGATACGGCTTTCTCCCGGCAAGGGATTTAAGGCGACATCTGCGCTACGCGCGATCATCAGGGCGTGGTCGGCGGTCTCCGCGAATATTAGTTCTTGCCCACCGCCTGCCCCGCCTCAGGAAAGGCGGGTTCCTGACGATTGAGGCAAAACGCCATGGGCTGGAACAGCATCCAGGCGATGAAGGCCTTGATCTTGGGCTCCTTTGAGCGCGCAGGATCGAAGACCATGTAGTGGGCCTTGCCATGATCGAGTTCGACCCGGAAGGGCGCGACGAGCGAACCGGCTGCAAGCTGCTCGGCGAAATAGACCGGTGAGACCATGGCTGCGGCATCGCCCGAGGCGATGGCGGCGGAGACTTCCATGGTCTGGGTTTCAAGCTCGAGTGCGGGGCGGTCCGGCAGACGAGCCGGGTCGCCATCGGCCTGTTTGAACCAGTCATTCCACCATCCGATCGGCCCGAACAGGCGGAGTTTGAGCAAGTCTTCCGGGCGATCAAAGGGGCCAAAGCGGTCGTGTGCGGCGCGCGAGACGAGTGGCGCGGTGGTGTCGCCAAACAGGCGGCGCGCCTCCAGGCCCGGCCAATGGCCCTTGCCGATCCGGATGCCGATATCCGCCTCACCTGCCTTGATGTCGACCATGTCGGCGCGGCTGTCGATGCGGACCGCAAGCTGCGGATTGTCGAGCTGGAAAGCGCCGATCCGGGGCACCAGCCAGTTCGAGCAGAAGGTTGGCAGGGCGGTGATCGACAGAACCGTATCGCGGTCCTCGCGCACATCGCGGAAGGTGCGTTCCAGCAGCCGGAAAGCGTCAGACGTACCGGTGGCCAGCCGCGCTCCGCGGGCGGTCAATTCAACATGCCTGGCCTTGCGTTCGAACAGGGCAAAGCCGAGCCGGTCTTCCAGCAGCTTGATCTGATAGCTCACAGCTGCCTGGGTCATGCCGAGGCTTTCTCCTGTGCGGGTGAAATTACCCAGGCGGGCTGCGGTCTCAAACACGCGGATCGCATTGATCGGTGGAAGTCTGGGCTGTTCAGCCATTAATTCACCTTATGTCAGACCGCTGAGAACCCGTTGGTCAGTGCCATGCCCAGGCCCCTATATCAAGTCATCGCTTGAACAGGAGGCGGCCATGACATTGGTTGAATTGATGATTGAAACCACCGAACCCCAGCGCGTGAACGCGATTATGCCGCGACATTCAGGGCGCCATGACTGGTTGGGCTGGATGGTTCGGCGCTTTGCCTGGCTGGACGGTCATGCGGACTGGAACCGCAAGGTCTGAGAGTCAGGCCTGCGTTGAGAATACGGCCGATGTCTGATGCCGATAGGCATGGGCCGCATAGGCGGTGAGGTCGGTCGGTGCCGTTGATGCCGATGACGTTTCCGACCGGGTATCAGCCTGTCGCATCTCCGCGATCTGCTGGTTCAGCGAGGGCTGCAGCTTCTCCCCAGGCGCTGCGGGCTCGTCCTCACCGCCATCTTCACCCTCGGACCGGTTCAGCTCCGCCCGCGCCTGGGCGATCTTGGCGTCGGCCAGTGCGGCGACCTTGCGGTCCTGGCCGGACGGTTCAACCGGTGCCAGGGCGGCAGCCTTGACCTGCTGCATCTTGTCGATCGTGGCTTGCGGGTCGCCCTTGATCTCGCTGGCATCGATCGGAACTTCGCCGCCAACGGCGTAGGAGCGGCCGTCAGGGCCCTTCTGGAAAGTATAGCTGGCCGCGCCGGCATACTGGCCGCCTGCGGCCTGGTGCGCCTGCTCATGCGCCCGCACTTCGCGATCACGCGCCTTGAGCTTGTCGACCTGCTTGCGTTCCTCGTCGGAAAGCTCCGCGGTTTCCTTCGCCTTGGAGGCGCCACCACAGCCGGAGCAGTCCGCCCCGCCGCAGGACGCACAGCCCGTGCCCTTTGCTGCCGCCGGCTCCGCAGCGACGGGCGCACGAAGGCCGCCGGCAAAGGCCGACGCTGACGGGAATGAGGACACAGATCCGCTGATCATGCAGGCGAGCGTGCACTCAAGCCTTTAAGTGCCGGTAAATCGGATTGGTAAAGCTGTCGTGACCGCAGGGCCGATCGCGCGGATCAGGCGATTTCCGGATTGCTCTCGCGAGAGGCATCGACCCGCTCGCGCAATTCCTTGCCGGTCTTGAAGAAGGGAACGTGCTTCTCCTTGACGGCGACGCTTTCGCCGGTGCGCGGATTGCGACCGACGCGGGCCGGGCGGTGGCGGACCGAAAAGGCGCCAAAGCCACGAAGCTCGACACGCTCTCCGCGCGCCAGGGCATCGGTGATGCCATCGAGGATGGTGTTGACCACGCGTTCCACATCGCGGTGATAGAGATGGGGATTGGCTTCGGCCAATTGGTCGATCAATTCTGATTTGATCATGCTAACCCTCCGCGAGTGAATGCCTAATCCTTACGTCTGGCGCTCGCCCCGTCAATCCACACGGACAATTTAGCGCAATAAAAAACGGCCGGAGCCTGAGCTCCGGCCGTTCTTCATGACCAACTGGGTCGTGACAGGGGCCTATTCAGCCTTGTCGTCTTTCTCGCGCAGGGCGGCGCCGAGGATGTCGCCCAGCGAAGCGCCGGCATCCGAGGAACCATACTGCTCGACAGCTTCACGCTCTTCGGAGATCTCGAGCGCCTTGATGGAGAGCGAGATGCGACGCGTGCCCTTGTCGATATTGGTGATGCGGGCATCAACCTTGTCGCCGACCGCAAAACGTTCCGGACGCTGCTCGCCGCGATCGCGGGAGAGGTCGGACTTGCGGATGAAGGCCTTGACCGGGCTGTCGTCGCCGAAGGCAACTTCGATACCGCCGGTCGTCACTTCGGTGACGGTGCAGGTGACGGTGTCGCCGCGGCCAACACCGGACGAATCCATCGGATCGCCGGCCAGCTGCTTGATACCCAGGGAGACGCGCTCTTTCTCGACGTCAACATCGAGAACCTTGGCGTCGACCATGTCGCCCTTCTTGAAGCCTTCGATGGCCTGCTCGCCCGACTGATCCCAGGAGATGTCGGAGAGGTGGACCATGCCGTCGATATCGCCTTCGAGGCCAACGAACAGACCGAATTCGGTGATGTTCTTGATCTCGCCCTGAATGGCGGTGCCGGACGGGAAGGTTTCCGCGAAGACTTCCCACGGATTGCGCTGGGTCTGCTTGACGCCCAGCGAGATGCGGCGCTTGTCGGCGTCGACATCGAGGACCATGACCTGGACTTCCTGGGAGGTCGACAGGATCTTGCCCGGGTGGACGTTCTTCTTGGTCCAGGACATTTCGGAGACGTGGACGAGGCCTTCTACGCCCTCTTCCAGTTCCACAAAGGCACCGTATTCCGCGATATTGGTGACGCGGCCTTCGAAGGTCGCTCCCACCGGGTATTTCGCGGCAACGCCTTCCCACGGATCGGACATGAGCTGCTTCATGCCGAGCGAGATGCGCTGGGTTTCCTTGTTGATCTTGATGATCTGGACTTTGACCGTCTGGCCGACTTCCACCACTTCAGACGGGTGGCCAACGCGGCTCCACGACATGTCGGTGACGTGCAGCAGGCCGTCAATGCCGCCGAGGTCAACGAAGGCACCGTAATCGGTGATGTTCTTGACGACGCCGTCGCGGGCTTCGCCCTCGGCCAGCTGGCCGACGAGCTCGGCGCGCTGTTCGGCACGGCTTTCTTCCAGAACGGCGCGGCGCGAAACCACGATATTGCCGCGCGGGCGGTCCATTTTCAGGATCGCGAACGGCTGTTCCTGGTTCATCAGCGGGCCGACATCGCGGACCGGACGGATATCAACCTGAGAGCCCGGCAGGAAGGCGGAAGCGCCACCCAGATCCACAGTGAAGCCACCCTTGACGCGGCCGACGATGGCACCATTGACCGGATCCTTCTTGTCGAAGGACTTCTCGAGGCGATCCCAGCTCTCTTCGCGGCGAGCCTTGTCGCGCGAGAGGATGGCGTCGCCGAGGGCGTTTTCGATGCGCTCGAGGTAAACCTCGACGTCGTCGCCCACCTTGGGGGCGTCGGATCCCGGACCGGTGAATTCACGCAGCGGAATACGGCCTTCGGTCTTGAGGCCGACATCGACGACCACATCGCCATTTTCGATTGCGGTCACGCTGCCTTTGATGACCTGGCCTTCAGCCAGATCACGGCCAGCCAGGCTGGCTTCCAGCATGGCGGCGAAATCATCGGTGGACGGGGTAAGGGTTTCTGTAGACATGTTAAAGGGTTGCTCCGGAGCCGCGAGGTCTCGATATGGGTTTTGAACCGTGTGTAGTCTCGCAGCTTGGCCGGGTTCGGCCGGTTGGAAATTGAACTGTATGGGCGTCCGCAACGGCACCGTGACCCGTCAGGATCACGACATTCCGCGGTCAGAACGCCCGGCGATCTGTTACCTTGGCGACGGAATGATCACGCCTTTTGGCGTTTTTCCACAATCGCGACAGCGTCGGCAACGGCCGCGTCTATACTCAAGGATGACGTGTCAAGCAAGGTCGCGTCGTCGGCCGGGCGCATGGGGGCATCATCGCGTTCCGCATCGCGGCGGTCCCGCTCGCGGGTCTGGGCGAGCATTTCGTCAAGCGTGATGGTCTCGCCGCGGGCGACCAGTTCGTGCCAGCGCCGGGTGGCGCGGGTCTCGGTATCAGCGGTCACATAGAGTTTCACGTCGGCATCGGGGCAGATGACGGTGCCAATGTCGCGCCCGTCGAGAATAGCCCCGCCCGGCTGCGTGGCGAAGGCTCTCTGCAGGTCGAAGAGGGCCTTGCGAACCTCCGGGATCGAAGCGACGCGGGACGCCATGGCTCCGGCCTCCGCCGTGCGGATCCGGGCCTCGTCAATGCCGCCAATGTCCAGCGCACGGGCAATGGTGGCGCAAGCAGCGGTATCGGCCGGATCGATACCGGCGTCCAGCACCGCAATACCGGTCGCCCGGTAGAGCGATCCCGTATCGAGATAGGGCAGGCTGAAACGGGTCGCCAGCGCCCGCGCGATCGTGCCTTTTCCCGATGCCAGCGGACCGTCTACTGCAATGATCATGTGAGGGGCTCCAGGCGGCCGCCGAGCGTGGCGATATGGTCGAAGAAATCGGGGTAGGAGGTGGCGATCATGGCAATGTCATCGACGGAGGAGGCGGCCTTGGCACCCAGCCCGATCACCAGGCCGCTCATGGCGAGGCGATGGTCGTGGTGAGTCACGGTGCGGCCACCGCCGGGCACGCCGCCAATGCCCATGCCGGTGACGGCGAGGCTGTCCTCGCCTTCCTCGACCGGAACGCCATTGGCGCGCAGCATCGCTGCACTCCCCGCGAGACGATCACTCTCCTTGGCGCGCAACTCCTCGAGGCCCGGCATGTGGGTGATGCCGTCCGCATAGGCCGCCGCGACACACAGGACCGGATATTCGTCGATCATCGACGGTGCCCGCGTTGCCGGCACCGTGATGCCGTGCAGCTGGCTGTGTTTCACGTGGATATGCATGGTTTTCTCGCCGGCCATGTCCGGTCCCGGTGTGAGGGTGATGTCGGCGCCCATTTCCTTCAGCGTCTCGATCAGGCCGGTCCGGGCCGGATTGTCCATCACGCCTTCCAGGGTGATGTCGGAGCCTGGACTGATCAGTGCCGCCACGATCGCGAAGGCCGAGGAGGACGGGTCTCCCGGCACGTCGACCGGGCAGGCGATGAGCGTTTGCGGCCCGGTCAGGGTGACGGTCGCCGCAGCGCCGTCTCGTTCGACCGTCAGCGTGACACCGAAGGCCCTGAGCATGGTTTCCGTGTGGTCACGGGTGATCTGCGGTTCATGAACCACCGTGGTTCCGGTCGCACCGAGTGCCGCCAGCAGGACGGCGGACTTCACCTGTGCCGAGGCAATGGGCGGCGTGTAGTGAATCCCGGCCAGCGGGCCGCCGTCCAGATGAGCCGGCAGGCGTCCCCCGGTCGTGGTGAAACGGGCGCCCATTTCGCCGAGCGGATCGGTCACGCGACGCATCGGCCTGGAGGACAGGCTTTCATCGCCGATGAAGTCGGCGCTGGTCCCGGTCCCGGCCACGGCGCCCATCATCAGGCGGACACCGGTTCCGGCATTGCCGAAGTCCAGCGGCGCGGACGGGGTGGTCCATTGACCGCCGCACCCGTCGATCCGCCAGTGTCCCGGGCCGAGATGCTCGACCTTGGCGCCTAGCGCTGCGGCGGCGCGCCCGGAATTGATCACATCATCGCTTTCGAGCAGGCCGGTGACTTCGGTCACGCCTTTTGCCAGCCCGCCCAGAATAAAGGCGCGATGGGATATTGACTTGTCGCCCGGTGCCTTGATGGTTCCGGACAGGGCAGGCGCGGGCCTGGCCCGCATGGCGCCGGAAAGGCGCTTCAAAGATGGGGTCATCAACGGATTTGCAAGGTTTGAGGTGACATGACGGCGATGAGGTTTTGACAGAGCGCGATGATCGTGGCAACGGGGCGCGCCGATTTAGAAAACTGGTTATGTAGGGAAGCCATGGCCAAGCCAGAACTAGGAAGCAAGCGCGCCTGCCCCAGCTGCAGCGCCAAATTTTATGATCTCGGACGCCGGCCGGCCCGTTGTCCCAAGTGCGAAACCGAGTTTGACCCGGAGCGCGAAGACCCGCGCCTGAAGGCCAAACTCGAAGCCGCCGAAGAGGATGATTCGCCGAAAAAGTCTGTGAAGACAGACGAAGAGGACGGTTATGGCGACGAGGCGGATGATACGCCCGAAGTCGATGCCGACACGCTCGCCCGCAAGCCGGCCGGGGATGATGACGATGACGACGATGATGATGACGACGGCGCATCAGGTCTGAGCGACGACCTTCCCGACGGTTTCGGCGAAGACGGCGTTGATGATGATGCCGACGATGATGATGATGGCGACGATACCGGCGTCCTGATCGATGATGATGAGGACGATGATTTCGGCGACTTCAACATCGACAAGGACGAGGACAATTAGGCCTCTGCATCTGCGCTGCATTTGCTGCGCAAAAGAGGCTTGATCCCGGTGAAAACCGGGACTAGGTTCCGCGCCTCTCGCCCCGAGCATATACCCATTCGCCCGCGGTGACCCGAGTTTCGGGGCCATAGCTCAGTTGGGAGAGCGCTTGCATGGCATGCAAGAGGTCGTCGGTTCGATTCCGTCTGGCTCCACCAAGATCAAACCCCGCCGGTTACCGGCGGGGTTTTTTCGTGTCCGGCCCGGACAGGCGGACCACTATTCGGGCAATGGCTCCCAGCCCATGCGGTTTTCCCAGGCCCGACGGCGCAGGTCCGCGCGTTCTGTTTCCGCCTCATCGAGGTCATCGACCAGTTCAGCGGCCATTGCGGCTGCCTGATCGTCCCCCAGTTCGCCGGCCAGGGCGTATAGTGCCATAGCCTCGCCGCGGTCATTGACGCCCCAGTCCGGGTCCAGCCAGCTGTCTGCGAGGGCGATCAGAGCCAGTGTGTCACCGGCAGCGGACCCGGCTTCCCAGGCAAGGCGGGCGGCGGCCTGGTCAACCGGTCCTGACAAGCCTTCTGCGGCCCCGATACCCAGCAGATAGTGGGCGCGATAGAGTTCACCATCGCGATCAAGTGCGTCCCGCGCCAGGGTCACTGCTCGCACCGCGTCGGCCTCGCCATCTCCGTCGAACATCAGGGTTTCCGCAAGCGTGAGGCTGGCCGCCGGACCGGCATCCACATCGCCCAGGATGGCTTCCAGGATCTCGACAGCCACATCGCGTTCGTCGCCATAGTCGTAGAGGATCAGTTCGGCGAGGTCGTGGCCGGCGACGGTGTCACCGGCCTGCCAGGCGAGCTCAAAGAAGGCCCGTGCCCGATCAATATCTGCCGCGACGCCGAATCCATCGCGATAGACGACGCCCAGCATGTGATTGGCCGGTTGATGCCCGGCATTGGCGGCTTGGACCAGCCAGTAGCGGCCGGTCACCGTGTCGGGTTCGCCATCTTCGGGAAAGGTCAATGAATAGCCGAATTCGAACGCGGCGACGGGGTCGCCGGCTTCGGCTTGCTCACGCAGGCTTGGGGGTGGGGTTTGGGCCGATGCCGTGGCGCCCGTGAGCGCCATGATTCCGGCCAGTAGACAGACGCGCAGCATGCCCGGTCTCCTGACAATGGGAGGTGCAGGAAAGCAGGGTCTGGCTGAACCTGTGATGAGCGCCCTGTTCAGGCGGGCCAGCTTCAGGCGGCGTCCGAGGCCGGTTCGCCGGCCAGGACCGCGTGTACGGCATCGGCGTTGGGAGCCGCACGCAGGCGCTGCCGGACATCTTCCCGGCGCAGAAGGCGTGACACCCGGGCCAGCGCCTTGAGGTGTTCGGCGCCGGCGTTTTCAGGTGCCAGCAGCATGAAGATCAGATCGGCGGGCCGACCGTCGATCGACTCGAAGTCGACCGGCGTCCGGAGCCGGGCAAAAATGCCGACCACCTCATCCATCCCGCTCAGGCGGGCATGGGGAATGGCAACACCCTGTCCGACTCCGGTGGAGCCGAGGCGTTCGCGCTGAAGCACGGCATCGAAAACGGTTCGGGACGCCTGTCCCGTAACCGTGGCGGCCAGTTCGGACATGGCCTGAAGGGCCTGTTTCCGGCTGGACGCACCCAAATCAATGCTTATTCCCGCATTGGGGATCAAATCAGCTAACGCCATTGTACGACCACGCGCTCCTAGGCTGGCTCTGAGCGGTCTTCCCGCGCCGGGTTCAGCCAACCGATATGGCCGTCCGGACGCCGGTAGACGATATTGAGACCGCCATTGGCGGCGTTGCGGAACATCAGGAAGGGCGAATCCGCCGCATCCAGTTCCAGCGATGCCATGCCCACGGTCAGGGTCCGGACTTCTCCGACCTGTTCCGCGATGACGATCGGCTCAGGGGCACCATTGAGCGGTGCACCACTCGTGTCTTCATCGTCGAAATCCTCGTCATCGACATGCGTGTCGCGCATGCCCTTGAGGACGACGATCGGAAGACTTTCGGCCGGAAGTTCGGCCTTGTTGTCATTGTGGTGGTTCTTCAATTTCCGCTTGTAGCGGCGGAGGCGCTTCTCCAGGCGCTCCATGGTATTTTCCGCTGCCTTGTAGGCGTCGTCGGCTTCGCCGTGAGCCTGCAGCATGACGCCCGATGGCAGATGCACCGAACACTCCACGCGAAAGCCTGTGCCTTCGCGCGAGATCGATACATAAGCTTCACCGGGACGGTTGAAGTATTTGGCAACCCCGTCTTCCACGCGCCCGAGAATCTGTTCTCGCAGCGCGCCGCTGACGTCGATGCCCTTGCTGACCACCTGTATATGCATGCGCTCCTTCCCGCCGGCCATTCACCGGCACGTGAGGCGTTGACGTGTAGTTCCGCCTCTCCTCGGAAAGCGGGCGGAACCTAGTCGCGGGCCGCAGGGGGAGTCAATGACTGTTCTCCGGATGCCAGCAGGCCGCGATCTCGGTGGAAGTTTACCACCGGGGCGCTCGTTCAAGCGATCCCTAGCCAGCGCGTTTTAGCATGCGACGACGCTGGACCGAGGACGGGATGTTGAGCGCCTCCCGGTATTTGGCCACAGTCCGGCGGGCGATTTCAATCCCTTCATCCCGTAATTGTTCGACCAGACTGTCATCGGACAGCACCCCGTCGGCCGATTCCTGGCCGATCATCAGCTTGATGCGATGGCGGACAGCCTCGGCAGAGTGGGCCTCCCCGCCACCGGCGGACGGAATCGCGGAGGTGAAGAAATATTTCAGCTCGAACATGCCACGCGCAGTGGCGACGTATTTGTTCGAGGTGACGCGACTGACGGTCGATTCGTGCATGCCGATGGCATCCGCGACGGTTTTCAGATTGAGCGGGCGCAGATAGGCGACGCCATGAGCCAGGAACATGTCTTGTTGGCGCACGATTTCACTCGCCACCTTGAGAATCGTCCGGGCGCGCTGGTCGAGGCTCTTGACCAGCCAGGAGGCATTTTGTGAGCACTCGGTGATGAAGGTCTTGTCGGTCTCGGATTTGGCAACCGCCGAGATTTCATTGAAATAGCTGTTATTGACCAGGACGCGCGGCAGGGTCTCTGAATTCAGCTCGACCTGCCAGCTGCCGTCCGGCGACTGACGGATGAAGACATCGGGTTCCACCGCGCGGGTCGAATCGCTGCCGAAGGCATGCCCCGGCTTGGGCGTCAGGGCGCGAATCTCGGAGATCATCTCGTCGAGATCTTCACTGTCGACGCCGCACAGGGATTTCAGGGCGACATAGTCATGCTTGGCGAGGCGCTCGAGATTGTCCAGCAGGGTCGCCATGGCCGGGTCGAGCCGGTCCTTGTCCTTGAGCTGCAGGGCCAGGCATTCGGGCAGGTCACGGGCCATCACGCCGGCCGGGTCGAAGGTCTGGGTCAGGTCGAGCACGGCTTCGACGCGGGCCCGTTCGACACCCAGCTGGGCCGAGATCTCGTCGAGGTCCGAACGCATATAGCCGTCATCATCGGCCAGGTCGATCAGATGGGCGCCGATCAGGCGGTCGACCGGATCACCGGTCGCCATCGATAATTGCTCATGCAGGTGATCGGCCAGTGAAATGTCGCGCGAGGAGTTGGCGATGGCGTCATAGTCTTCGCTCGCCGGGCCACGACTGCCGCCGGATGTGTGACCAGAGACCGACCCGGCGCCCATGGCGGCGCCGCTCTCGACCCCGTCAACGCCGGACAGGTCCGACTTCGAATCATCGCCATGCATCATGTCGACATCGGCATCGATGGAATCATTGGCGTCGGCCGAGGGTGCCGCCAATTCCAGTTCGCGCGGCTCGCCCTGGCCCTCTTCGCGCTGCGATTCGGCCGATTCGCCACTGTCATCGCGTTCGAGCAGGGGATTGCGTTCCAGCTCGCCTTCGACGAACTCGGCAAGCTCGATATTCGAGAGCTGCAACAGCTTGATGGCTTGTTGGAGCTGGGGCGTCATCACCAGGGATTGTCCCTGGCGCATATCCAGCTTCTGCATCAATCCGGCCATGTGAACCTCTGTTTGGTACGTTTCATGCAGAGGTTAATCAGCCAAAGCTTTCTCCGAGATAAACGCGCCGCACATCGGGGTCGGCCCGGATCTCCGCCGGCGAGCCCTCAAACAGAACTTCACCCTCATGAATGATCGTGGCTCTGTCAGTGATTTCAAGAGTTTCGCGGACGTTATGGTCGGTGATCAGGATGCCGATCCCGCGCTCTTTCAAAAAGCGGATCAGGTCGCGGATATCGGTGATCGCCAGCGGGTCGATCCCGGCGAAGGGCTCGTCCAGCAGCATGAAGGAGGGGCGGGTCGCGAGCGCACGGGCGATTTCCATGCGTCTGCGCTCACCGCCTGACAGTGAGGGTGCCGGAGCTTCGCGCAGGTGCGAGATGCGCAGGTCTTCCAGCAACTGGTCGACCAGGGCATGGCGCGCGTCGCGGTCCTTCTCGACCACTTCGGCGACAGCGAGCACATTCTGCTCCACGGTCATGCCATGGAAGATCGATTTTTCCTGCGGCAGATAGCCGATACCCAGCCGGGCGCGCTGATACATGGGCAGGCGCGTGATATCTTCGCCATCCAGCAGGATGCGGCCATAATCGGCTTCGACCAGCCCGGTAATCATGTAGAAACAGGTCGTTTTGCCGGCGCCATTGGGACCCAGCAGTCCGGCGACCTCGCCGCGCTGGAGCGAGACCGAGACCCCTTTCACAACCGGACGCTTGCGATAGGCCTTGCCGATCTGTTCGACGACAAGACCGCCCGCCGATGCGGTTTCGGTCCGGGGCGTGGGTTCAGTGATCGCCATGAAGCGGTGTATCCTTGTTCCGCAGGCCTGTGAGCAGGCGCGCTGTCAGCCTTCGGGGGTTTCGGCCGCTTCGGAGGATTCCGTGGTGTCGGTCGAGCGGGCCGGTTGAAGCACCATGCGCACGCGTTCGCCGGTACCCGCCTCTCCGAAATTGGAGTTTCCGGTGGTCAGATTATTCACGAAACGGGTGGTGGTAATGACATTGTCGCCCTGTGTGATGACGACATCGCCGGTCAGGGTGATCACTTCCTCGGCCAGCTCATAGACGCCGCGATCGCCGCGCGCCCGCTGGGCCGGTGTTATATAGAAGACATTGTCGGTGGCGACGATGCGGTCGATATCACCCCAGCCGCCGCCGGGCCCCTCGCCGGTGTAGTAAACGTCCATCCGATCGGCCTGCAGGCTCGAATCGCCCTGGACGACATGGACATTGCCCAGCCAGACAATGTGTCGCTCGGCATCGAGCACCTCAAAGGTTTCGGCTTCGATGTCCAACGGCAGCGACGAGTTCCCGATTTGCGCCGACGCGGCGGTGGTCGGCAATGCTGCCGCGGCCATTCCGAACAGGGAGATTGCTAGCAGGCGCATCAGTCATTTCCTTCTTCGGGCGTCGCATCCGGTGTGGGCGCGGTGCGGTCTTGTGTCAGTCGGGCCCGGACATTTCCGGAAAAGACGATCCGATTGCCACCGTCGGTGATTTCATAGCTATCGGCCCGGATTGTACCCATCGGGCCTGTCCCTTCCACGGATTCCTCGCCGGTCACGCGCTCCTCGCGCAGGAAGATACGGGCGTGGTTGGACTGGAAGGTATAGCCCGCCCGGGTCCGGAAGTTGACATCGGAATGGAGGTCGAGAATGCGGTTCGGCAGGTCATACCGGCCCGATTCCGCAAGCACCCGGGACACGTCGGTGCCGGTCTCGAGAAAGTTATAGTCGAGGCGTGGGTGTTCCAGCTCGGTCACCCCGTCCGCGGCATCACGCCGGCGGATCGCCGTGTCGGCGGTCACGACATAGGGCGTCAAGTTTTCGTCCCGACCGGTAAAGCGCGGGTTGGTCATACGGACATCCTCGCTCACCGCCTCGGTCTCGCCTGTCGTCGGCCCGCCGGATCCAAGGACAAGCTGGGCCACGAGCAGGCCGGTGATGGCCAGTGCCGCAGCGGTAAAGAAGAGCCGCATCCCGCGCACGAAGGCCGTGCGTTTGCGCGCAACGCTGAGAGCAAGCGCGCGCCTGGGTTCCCACCGCACAGGTGCGGGAGACTGCAAGGCATCAAGGCCAGAAGAAGCGGTCAGGCTGGTCACCGGGTCACACACATCCGATCGGGCACTCTCATCAGTCCCGCATGTCAGAAAGACCAGCCTTTGCTGGCCTTTTCAAGGCGGCCAAGGTCAGGAATGGGCAAAAATGTCGATTTCCGGCCAGCCGGCGAGGTCCAGCTTCGCGCGGGTTGGCAGGAAGTCGAAACAGGCCTTGGCGAGATCCGTGCGCCCCTCGCGTTCGAGCATCATGCCCAGCTTTTCGCGCAATTTGTGCAGGTGCAGGACGTCCGACGCGGCATAATCCAGCTGCGCCGGCGACAATTCGTCGGCGCCCCAGTCGGAGGATTGCTGCTGCTTGTTCATTTCGGCCCCGACCAGTTCGCGGGTCACATCCTTGAGGCCGTGCCGGTCGGTATAGGTGCGTACCAGTTTGGAGGCGATCTTGGTGCAGAAGACCGGCGCCATGGTCACGCCGAGATATTTATCGACCATGGCCACGTCGAAGCGGGCAAAATGCAGGATTTTCTCGACCGCCGGGTCCGCCAGGACCCGCTTGAGATTGGGGCAGTCATAATCGGCCCGGTTCATCTGTACGACATGGGCATCGCCATCACCGGCCGAAAGCTGGACCACGCACAGCATGTCGCGCGTGAGGGACAGGCCGAGAGTTTCCGTATCGACCGCGACAATAGGGCCGAGGTCGATGTCTGCGGGCAGGTCGCCCTTGTGATAGTGCACGGTCATGGCGTCATCCTTGTTTGTCCCAGCGTCTAGCGCCGCGCGGCGCGCGGTGCAATGCGCGCCAGCTTGTCGGTGACGCTGGTTTCATCGTCACGATTGAGAAATTGCGGTGTTTCCAGCTCGGCTGACGGATTGCCGGCGATGACCGCGTCGAGCAGCGCCGTGACCGTCTCGCCGTCGGCCGTCGCCAGCCAGTCGGCCCGGCGTCCGGCCAGCGCCGCGTCCGACCGCGCCAGCGTCTGTGGCGTCAGGCGCTCGCCGGTGACACGGGCGTCCCCGGGTGTCTCTCCTGCCATGATGGCCAGCATGTCTGCGCCGACATGCGGCAGATAATGGGAAGGCTCGTAAAAGGTCGGATGGGCAGCGGTTGCGTCCTCCGCCGGTGCCGGCAGTGCGGCGAAGGGTCGAAAGCCGGAAAAATCGTAGAGCTGACGGGCCGGACCCGGCAGGCAGGCCCCGACCGGTTCGTGCTCGGCATGACGGGCGAAGGTCTCGGTGAGCGCGGCGCGGAAGGCCAGGAAGTCCTCGCCTCGACCGGCCCTGAACAGGGCCTCTTCCCGCCAGACATGAAGCGGGTGGATGAAGCCGGTTACCTGCACGCCCTGCGCCGTCAGCTCATCCAGCACAGTCTCGAACAGGGCCAGGCGTTCCGGGTCGAATCGATAGCCCAGATAGAAGCGGTAAATGCCGCGCGCGCCATTCTCATAGCGTGCCCGCTGGGCACCGGCCGGATAGGTGTCGGCCCAGGGCACGCGCGGCGACGAGCCGGTCAGATTGTCGGCCAGCACCTGTACCGAGGCGCCGAATGTGCTGGGGGACAGGGCGACGCGGGCGCGGGCAAAATCGGCATTGCCGTCACGCAGGGCAGACAACCAATAGGTCGACTTGGCCTTGGAATGGGTGCCGAATTCATCGAGATCCAGGCCGATCACCACGCAGCGCAGCCGGGCGTCTCCGGCGGCCAGCGCGGCGGCCTGCGACAGTTCGAAGATATTGGTGCCGCGCATGCCGGCATTGATGAAGCCAGCGGGCAGGTCGGCCGCATCGCGCGGAAAGCCATCGACCGTGCGCGAGGAGCCCAGGATGATGGCCGCGTCGCCGCCCCGGGCCAGCCGGTCGGCCACATGGACGCGCCCACCGTCTTCATACAGGCGCGTGTCGCGGGAGGTCAGTCCGGGAATGTCCGGTGTTCCCATGATGCCGAACGGATCGACCAGCGCGTTGAAACCGGCAAACCCCGCCAGGGCGGCGAAGAGGGCAATCAGCAATGTCGCGGCATAGCGTTGCATCGGGGGCGGGTCCTAGAAGGTGTAATAGATGAATTCGGACGTCTTCCAGGCGTTCAGCACCGACAGGAAGAGCAGCACGGCGGCGCCGATGGCGGCCCAGTGGGTAAAGCGCCAGCGCGGCCCCGGCTTCGGCTTGATCTGGGCGTCTTTCAGTGTCTGCTCGTCCAGCACGTCGGCGAACAGTTCCGGCGTGTCCGGCAGCGACCAGACCAGGCCGAGACCGAAGGCGACCCAGATCACCAGCTCGCCCGAAACCCCCTCCAGCCCCAGTCCGGACATGCCGAACATGCCGGCCAGGATGCGGCCGGCGCCGGTCCAGCTTTCAGCCCGGAAGAAGACCCAGGCGATGGTGGTAAAGGCAAAGGTCAGGCCGATGGCAATGATACGGCGATGGCCGTCAAACCAACCCTTGGGACCCCATTTGGCCCAGTAATGGTTCACCGTCAGACCCAGCCCGTGCAGCCCGCCCCAGATCACGAAGGTCCAGGCCGCACCATGCCACAGCCCGCCCAGCAGCATGGTCGCCATCAGATTGATCGAACGCCGCGTCTCGCCATGCCGGTTGCCACCCAGCGGGATGTAGAGGTGGTCGCGCAGGAAATGGCTCAGCGTGATGTGCCAGCGACGCCAGAACTCGACCACCGAGGCTGACTTGTAAGGTCCGTTGAAATTGACCGGCAGGCGGAAACCCAGACAGCGGGCCAGGCCCAGCGCCATGTCGGAATAGCCCGAGAAGTCGAAAAAGATCTGCAGCGCATAGGCCGTCGCGCCCAGCCAGGCGGCCACAAGGCCCGGAGTGTCGCCGCGTTCGGCCATGGCGAACAGGGAGGAGGCATAGGGCTCGATGCTCTCGGCGATCAGCACCTTCTTGGCCAGGCCGATGGCGAACAATGACAGGCCGACACCCAGATTGTCCCAGATATCGTCCTTGCGCGTGGTGTCGTTGAATTGTGAGGCGATCTGGTGGTGTTGGATCAGCGGTCCGGCGACGATGTGCGGGAAGAAGGACACAAAGAGCGCGTGCGCGAAGAAGCGGCCCGGCTCGGTCTTCCGGCGCGCCACATCGACCAGGTAGGAGATCTGCTGGAAAGAGAAGAAAGAGATGGCCAGCGGCAGGCCCAGCCCCAGCTCGGGCAGGTCGAGCCCGGTCAGCGCATTGATATTGCCGGCCAGGAAGTCGGCATATTTGAAGAAGCCGAGCAGTGACAGGTTGAAGATGATGCCGACGGCCAGGAGTGGCTGGTTGCCCCAGCGTCGCATCAAGCGGGCCACGATGTGGTTGATGATCACCGAGCCGAGCAGAAGCAGGACATGCCGGATGAACCAGAGCGAGCGGATCAGGCTCTCGAAGGTCCAGCCGTCCAGCTCGTGCCAGGGCGCCCGCGATACGTCCCACCAGGCATAGAAAAAGAAGCTCGCCGCCGCGAGCAGGCTCAGCGCCGTCCAGTGCGAGATATAACGACGCGCCAGATAATAGGTGAGCAGCACGCCGGGCAGGAAAAGGAACAGGAATTCGAAGGAATTGAAGATCATGACCGCGCCGCGCCGGAGGTGGCAGGGACGCTAGCTGCCCGCTGCCCGACCGGCAAGGCAGGCCCGCACGCCAGAAAGTTTTCCACAGGGCGCCGGGCCGGGTGTCGCAATTCGCCGCTTTAACGGGTCGTTAAGGAATAAAAATGACAGGCGAGCGCATCAAGATTGGCGTGGAACTATCCATAATTGCAGTGCAAGCAGGGTATTGCGAAAACAACCGAAACGTCCGTATACGGACTTTACAATCATTGGCTAATCTGTAACATTAGTGTCATACAAAGTCCTGACACGTTTCTCGCAGGAGGGAGAACACATGAAAAACCAAAGCAAAATGATCACTGCTTCCCTCGCCGCGTCCTTTGCCTTCATGGCACCGGCATCGGCTCAAGCCCCCGACAGTGGGGAAGCCTTTTATCTGGAGATGATGGGCGAGCGCGCCTGGGAGGTCTCCTGCCAGCTTACCCAGGGTGATGGCGACAGCGTCGCCACCCGTGAGCGTGGCCGTGGCCTGCTCGACAATGGCCGTTTCTCGGTCGGTGATGTGGTCAGCGGCCTGTGCACCTATTCGGTGCCGGACCGCGGCGAGCTTCGCCTCACGCTCAATGTTGAGCATACCCAGCTGGAATGCCCGTTCACGGTCACCGAAGCCGGCTTCTGTCGCGCCTATATCCAGCCCGGTGACAGCGGCAGCTTCAACATCCAGCGCCGCACGACCCCGGTCTCGACCGGCTCGTAAGCAACTGAAGAGATAACCTGTACGAAGCATTCAGGTTGAAAGACGCCCGGCTGTGTCCCCCGCAGTCGGGCGTTTTCGTGCGTGCAGCACCCAAAAACGAAAACGGCCCGCCAGGCGGACCGTTCAATCGTCGCAACAATCTTGAAGCAATGGTGCCCAGGAGAAGACTCGAACTTCCACTCCCTTGCGGGAACTGGCACCTGAAGCCAGCGCGTCTACCAATTCCGCCACCTGGGCAGGTGTGCGAGGCGCGGTAACTAAAGCCGGGGCGGGGCGCTGTCAACGGGCTCAATGCACGCATCGCTGTGTTCTGCAGTCGGACCGCAAGCGCATTGCCGCATGGACAGCGCCGCGGTTTTTTGGTCTATCCGGATCAAATCCCATCTGTGTGAGGGCAAACCATGCTGCGAGACGAGATCATCACCGTGTTTGGCGGGTCCGGATTTGTCGGACGTCATGTTGTCCGGGCGCTGGCAAAAGCGGGTTATCGCGTCCGCGTCGCCACGCGTCGCCCGCACCTGGCCCAGGACCTGCGGGTCATGGGCGTGGTCGGGCAGGTTCAACTGGTTCAGGCCAATCTGCGCGTTGCGGCTTCGGTCGAGCGGGCCCTTGATGGGGCCAGCGGCGTGGTCAATCTGGTCGGTGTCCTCAACGAGAGTGGCCGCCAGACCTTTTCGCGCCTGCATGCCGTCGGAACAGCGACCATTGCCCAGGCTGCCGCAGGCATGGGCATTGAGCGCATGGTCCAGATTTCCGCCATTGGCGCCTCGGCAGACAGCGCCTCGCGCTATGCCCGGACCAAGGCCGAGGGCGAAGCCGCCGTGCTGGCTGCCATGCCCGATGCGACCATCCTGCGCCCGTCCATCGTGTTCGGCACCGAGGACAGCTTCTTCAACCGCTTCGCGGCGATGGCGCGCTTTGTGCCGGCCCTGCCGCTCTTTGGCGGCGGCAAGACCCGTTTCCAGCCTGTTTTCGCAGGCGATGTCGGCAAGGCGGTCCTGGCCGCCTTCGAGCGCTCTGACACGCGCGGCCAGACCTATGAGCTGGGCGGGCCGGGCGTCTATACATTCGAAGAGCTGATGCGCTTCATCCTCGACGAGATCGACCGGCCGCGCTTCTTGCTTCCCCTGCCCTGGGCGATCGGCAAGGTGATCGCGACCGTGTCCGAGCTGGTCGGTGCCCTGCCGCTGATGCCGGTCCTGATCACTCGCGACCAGCTGGTCCAGCTGCAGTCCGACAATGTCGTCGCTGATGATGCCAAGGGACTGGCGGATCTGGGTATTGCCGGTGAGACGGTCGAGGCCATCGTGCCGGGCTATCTGGAACGCTATCGCCGCTATGGCCAATTCCACGAGCGTCAGGCCTGATCCGGGGCCTTGAGCCCTGGCTGACGGATTGAAAGACGGGTCGCGCCTTACGCGGCCCGTTTTTTCTTGCCCGCCCGCGCCCAGGCAATGAGCGGCAGTCCGGCCGCCAGCACCACAAAACCTCCCACGCCCAGCGGCCCATTCCAGGGCCAGTCCGGCTCGGACAGGAAGAGCAGCGACACCCCGGCGACGGCGTTCAGCGTACCGTGCATCCCGGCTGCGGCGATCACGCCGCCGCGCTCGCGGGCAAGGGCGTGATAAGGGGTCCACAAGGTGGTGAAGAGGGTCATGACGGCGACTCCGGTCCAGCCCAGGCCGGGATAATTGAAGCCCATCAGGACGATGGGCGCGTGCCACAGGCCCCAGAGTACGCCGATGGCCAGACACATCGGCCAGAAGCCGAGGCCTTCCAGGCGCGGTTGAAGCCAGCCGCGCCAACCCAGCTCCTCGCTGATTGTCAGGAAAGCCGTATTGAAGAGGATCCCCACCGGCAGGCCGATCGCCAGCTGGATGACAAGCAATGTCGCGGGGTCCATCGGGACGTCCTGATCGGCGGCGGCGAGTTGCGCGGTGATCATGGCGACGGGATCACCCATCGCCTGGCCTGACAGCAACAGGGTCACCGGGACAGCAAGACCGCAGGCGAGGATGGCAACCAGCCAGGCGAGGCCGGTCCATTTGGCAATCGTTCCGAGGCTGAAACCTTGCAGGCCGAGTGCCGCAAGCCGTCGGCCCCGGTCAAACAGCAAGGCGCAGACAATCGCGCCAAGGGCGGGGCCCATCATCATCAATGACAACAGGCCGACGCTGGCGAGGGGTCCTTGCGCACCCAGCCCGCCGCTGGCCTGGATCTGCCAGGCGACCAGCCAGCTGAAGCCGAAGGCGATCAGCAGGAAAACCGGAATGACACGCATGGAAGTCCCCTTAATTAGGATGTAGCCTAATCAAGCATGGGTGCGCGCGTCGGGCAAGCTGTTTCGGATTTTACCTAAACAAAGAAAACCAGCAGGGCGAGCCCCAGTCCAACGCGATAGAGCGCGAAGGGCAGGAAGCCGATCCGCTCGACCAGTCGCATCAGCACGGCGATGGCGGCCCAGGCTGTGACAAAGGACAGGCCGGCCACGATCAGGCCGTCGGACAGGCTGGCGCCGGCTGCCATGCCGTCGGCGCGGACCAGCTCGATCAAGGACACCAGACCGAAGGCCGCGATCACCGGGATCGCCATCAGCATGGAGAAGCGGGCGCTGTCGGTACGCGTCAGCCCCAGACCGCGGGCGGCGGTCATGGTCACGCCGGAACGCGACGCGCCGGGGATCAGGGCGAACAGCTGGGCGATCCCGATCAGGGCGGCGTGTTTGAAGCTCATTGTTTCGATGGTGATGGTCTGGCGGCCATATCGGTCGGCCAGCCATAGCGGCAGGGCGAAGGCCAACGTGGCGATGGCGATGACGCGTGGCGAGCGCAGGGCGTCGACGAGGTCGAAGGCGACGAGGGCCCCGGCGACAATGATGATCGGCGGCATCGAGGCGGCGACCAGCAGCGCGAGGCGTCCGCCCGGCGTAACCCGGCCCTGCAAAAGGGCCAGCTTGCCCATGGCCACGGAGACAATGTCGCTGCGGAAATAGACCAGCACTGCCAGGAGCGAGCCGGCATGGGCCATTACGTCGATCAGCGGTCCCTGGTCGGCCTGACCGAGTACTTGTGGCGCGAGTATGAGATGGGCCGAGGACGAGATCGGCAGGAATTCGGTGATGCCCTGCACCAGCGCGAGAACAACAAGATAGATCAGGCTCATGGGATTTCCTGCCGGGACGGGTGGGGCAATATTTGAACAATCCGGCCGGAATGGCCAGACGCGCACCTGCCCTTGTGCAGAGGCATCCGCACCGGTTCGATTGACGACCGGGCTGCAGCACAGCAAAACCGACATCGAAGGATCACGTCATGCCCCATGATTTTGCCGCAGGACCGGGTGGCCCCGGCCGCTTGAGCCCGAAAGACGCGCTGAGCCATACCGGCCAGGCGACGGCGGCCTCTGTTGTGGTGGCGCTGATCCTGACGCTGACCAAGGCCGGTGTGTGGTGGATGTCGGGATCGGTGGCCCTGCTCGCCTCGATGGCCGACAGCCTGCTCGACCTGACCGCCTCGCTCGCCGTCTATCTGTCGGTGCGCTACGCCGCCGAGCCGGCCGACGCCGAACACCGTTTCGGGCATGGCAAGGCGGAAGCCTTTGCCGGCATTTTGCAGGCGATCTTTGTTGCTGTCTCGGCAGCCCTGTTGATGCGCGAGGGGGTCGAGCATCTGATCAATCCGGTCGAGGTGCGCGCCGGCGGTTGGGCCATCGCGGTCATGCTGCTCTCGATCGTGATGACGATCGGCCTCGTCATCATCCAGACCCGGGCCGTGTCCGCGACCGGCTCGATCGCCGTCGAGGGCGATCGCGCTCATTACTTCTCCGATCTCGGTGCCAATGTGGTGGTTATTGTCGGCATCGCCGGCTCGACCCTGCTCGGCCTGTTATGGCTTGATGCGGCGGCCGCGCTTGCCGTCTCGCTCTGGCTGTTCTGGACCGCCTGGACCGTGGCCCGCTCGGCCGGTGACCAATTGATGGACCGCGAACTGCCTGATGAGGCCCGCGACCTGATCTGTGCCCTCGCCAGCGATGATCCGCGCATCATCAATGTCCATGAATTGCGCACCCGAGCCGCCGGTCCGCTGGTCCATATCCAGTTTCATGTCTCTCTGGAGCCGAATCTGACCCTGCGGCAGGCCCACACCATCCTGGTGGATTGCGAACGCCGCCTGCACGACACCTTCCCGGCTGCCGACATCCTCATCCATGCCGATCCGCACGGGGTGGCGGAACCGCATGGCGGTGAATTTTTCAATGCAGAAAGCACGACCAAGGATGCTTAGACTTCCGGTTGAACCGGGTTAGCCTGACACCATGCGAACGCTCCACTTCTGGCCCCTCGATCCCTTCTCCCGACAGGTTCGCCTCGTGCTCGAGGAGAAATCCCTGCGCCACGAGCTGCAGCTGGAAGTGCCGTGGGAGCGGCCGGACGATCTCCTCTCGCTCAATCCGGCCGGCACGACCCCGGTCCTGATCGATGAAAGCGGGGGCGGTCGGCGGGTCATCGTCGAGAGCCGGGCCATCCTGGAATATCTCGAAGAGACCACGCCCAGCCCCTGCCTTCTGCCCGGCGGTCCCGCCGAGCGCGCCGAGGCGCGCCGCCTGATGGACTGGTTCGATCGCAAATATGATGGCGAGGTCAATGCCTACCTCCTGCATGAAAAGCTGGAGAAGCGGGCCCAGGGCCTGGGCGCACCGGATCCGGCGGCCTTGCGCGCGGGCCGCGAGCATTTGCGCTGGCATCTCGATCACATGGCCTGGCTCCTGGAAGCCCGCGACGGCCTCGCCGGTCCGAGATACACCCTCGCCGATATCGCCGCCGCCGCGCACCTGTCCTGCGCTGACTATCTCGGCGACGTTCCCTGGGACGAGTTCGAGCCCGTCAAGCAATGGTATTCCCGCGTCAAATGCCGCCCGGCCTTTCGCGGTCTGCTGGCCGACAAGCTGCCTGGTGTGCCGGCTGCGGCGCATTATGCGGATCTGGATTTTTAGGGGTTGTCGGCATGGATGCAGACGCCACCCTGTCCCTGGCCCTTGAACTCGGCTTCTCAACCGCCCGCATCTGCCGCGCCGACGAGGCTTGGGCGGCCGGCGACCGTCTCGCCGAATATGTCGCCGACGGGCATCACGGCTCGATGGCCTGGATGGAAGAGACGCTGGAACGGCGCCAGCATCCCACCGCCATGTGGCCGGAGGCGAAATCGGCCGTCGTGGTCGGGCTGAATTACGGGCCGGAGCAGGATCCGCTGCCGCTGCTGGAACGGCGCTCGGAGGGTGTGGTCAGCGTCTATGCGCAGAACGGGGATTATCACGACCTGCTCAAGAAGCGGCTGAAACATCTGGCGCGCGCCTTTGCCGGGAAAACCGGCAAGCAGGTCAAGGTCTTCGTCGATACGGCGCCGCTGATGGAAAAACCGCTGGCGGAAAAAGCGGGTATCGGCTGGCAGGGAAAGCACACCAATCTGGTGTCACGGGAATTCGGCTCCTGGCTGTTTCTCGGCGTGATGCTGACCGAGGCCGAGCTGGAGCCGGATGAGGCCGAACGCGATACCTGCGGTTCCTGCCGGGCCTGTCTCGATATATGCCCGACCAACGCCTTCCCGCAGCCCTACCGGCTCGATGCACGGCGCTGCATTTCCTATCTGACGATCGAGCACAAGGGCGTCATCCCGGTCGAGTATCGCCAGCCCATGGGCAATCGCATTTATGGCTGTGATGATTGTCTGGCCGTGTGTCCCTGGAACAAGTTCGCGCAGACCAGCACCGAAATGGCCTTCCATCCGAGGCCGGAGCTCAAGGGGCCGCTCCTGGCCGAGCTGGCGGCGCTCGATGATGCGGCCTTCCGCCAGGTCTTCACGGCCTCGCCGGTCAAACGGATCGGGCGCGACCGCTTTGTTCGCAATGTGATGATCGCCATTGGCAATTCCGGCGACCACGAGTTGGTTTCAGTCGTCGAGGCCGCACTCGACGATGGCTCTGCGCTGGTGCGCGGCATGGCGGTCTGGGCACTGGGGCAGTTGTCACCACTGCGCGTTTCGGAAATGCACGAAATGAAAGTCGCCGCCGAGCCAGACCTCGACGTCGTGACTGAATGGCAGGCGCTGTCGCAAAAAATTTCGTAGCGCCACGCCTCGAAATTGAGGGGATGTTATCTTTTTGTGACGCACATTGAGGATCGAAAACTGACCAGACAGAGCTTCGGGGGGGAGCATCAGTCATGACATCGATCACAATGGGCATTGCACCATGAATTCGGCGGATTTTCAGACTGACATGACGTCCGAGGCGATCTCGGTGCTGATCTGTGAAAGCAGTTCGGTCCAATTGCGGATCCTGTCCGAGGCCGTGCGTCAGGCCGGCTACAGTGTCCAGACAGCCAACAAAGCTGAAGATGCCCTGACACTGCTGCAGATGGGAACGGTCGACATTTTCCTGACCGGGATCGAGGTCGGCGCCGTATCGGGACTGGAAGCCTGCTGGTCGCTGAAGGCCAATAGCGAGACCGAGTCCGTTTACACGATCGTGATCACGGCATCCGGTGAAGATCGCCGCCTCGAGGAGTCCCTCGATGCCGGCGCCGATGATTTCATCCGCAAGCCGGTCAACATGACGGAATTGCGGGCCCGCCTGCGCGCTGCCAGCCGCCTCGTGCGGATGCAGAAACAGTTCAAGCGCCTGGCCGAAACCGACGCATTGACCGGCGCCGCCAATCGGCGCGCTTTCATGCAGTACCTGGAAATTCAGTCGCAGCGCGCGACCCGCGACGACATACCCCTGTCTGTTGTCATGATCGATCTGGACCACTTCAAATCGGTCAACGACACCCATGGTCACGCGACCGGGGACACCGTGTTGATCGAGGCGGTGAAATCCATCCAGGCTTGCCTGCGGGACAATGACATGCTGGGTCGCCTCGGCGGCGAGGAATTCTGCGTCATCCTGCCGGGAGCCGGACTGTTCTCGGCCGGCATCGCTGGTGAGCGCATCCGCGCGGCAGTCGAGGCAATGACGATCTCGACCGATGAGGGCGTCCCGGTACCGGTGACGGCCAGCCTGGGTGTCGCCAGTCTCACCGATGGCGACCTCATTTCGGCACCGGATACCCTGCTACAGACTGCCGATGTCGCGCTTTACCGGGCCAAGGAAACGGGCCGCAACAAGGTTTGGCTCGATGGCGCCGATGAGCGCGATGACGAAGCGTCCCGGCGCCAGGCAGGCTGATCAATCGGCCGTCAGGCGTCGCGCTTCCAGAATGGCACCGCGCAGCAAGAGTGACGGAATGTCATCAGGCTCCTGTTGGCGGGCACGCTCCATGTCCTGCCAGGCCAGATCGAGCTCACCCCGACCCAGACGGGATTGTCCGCGATAGCGCCAACCGGCGGCCAGGTAAGGTGCGTGGGTGATCAGGGCCTCGGCATCGGCTTCCAGGGTCTCCCACTGACCGGCATCGGCAAGCAGGCGGGCGCGGGCGAGGCGCGCCGGGATCGAGTCCGGCATCAGGGCCAGGGCGGAGTCGTAGGCCGCTGCGGCCTCGTCGACCAGGCCCAGTGCGAAACGGGTATCCCCGGCCAGGATAAAAAGCTCGGACTGTTCCTCATCAATCATGCCGACCGGTTGCCGTTCGGCCAGGCTGACCAGAATGTCTGCCCCGACTTCGGGTTCGCCCAGTTCGATCAGCGCCCGGGCTTCGCAGACTTCGGCCGGCCAGCCACCGCCTTCAAGGCGCCAGGTCTGCGCCCGCTCGAGCGCTTCCGAAGCGTCGAGCTGGATTTGGCCCAGGCAGGTGTCGAAGCGGATTCGCTCCTGATAGGCGGCGCTGGTCTGGGCTTGGGCGAGGGGGGCTAGTGCCAGCGCAAGGGCGCAGGCAGGCAAAGCGTTACGCATCAGTCAACTCCGTCGGGTCGGGCCGCGCCACGTGCGGGCGGCATGAAATTGGTCGAGCGGCATGAAATGCCGGCAACGCCCTTCCCCCGAAACAGGCACTGCCCCTCCCAGATACGGCAGGACAGCCCCCTAGGGATAGTCCGCGGCTCACCTTGCAAGCCGGTTTGTTTTCCGGGGCGAGCTATGGAAGAAGTTCCGCCTGCAGGCGCTCGGCCTGTTATGTGTGCGAGAGACCCCGACCTGCCATGATCGTTCTTCAGGTGATTCCCGAACTCGAGGCTGGCGGTGCCGAGCGGACAACGCTGGAAGTCGCCGAAGCGATTGTCGCGGCCGGTGGACGGGCGCTGGTCGCCAGCCAGGGTGGGCGGCTTGAGGGCGAGCTGGCGCAACTGGGCGGCGAACTGATCCGCCTGCCGGTCGCCAGCAAGAACCCGCTCACGCTGTGGTCCAATACACAAGCTCTGGTGCGCCTGATCCGGCGCGAGGGTGTGCAGATCGTACATGCCCGCTCGCGCGCGCCGGCGTGGAGCGCGAAATGGGCTTGTGACCGCACCCAAGCCCGTTTCGTCACCACATATCATGGCACCTACAACGCGAAATCGGGCCTCAAACGACGCTATAATTCGGTGATGGCTCGGGGAGAGCGGGTGATCGCGAATTCCGGCTTCATTGCCGACCATGTCCGGCGCGAACACATGATTGATGAGGCCCGGCTGGTTGTCATCCCGCGCGGCGTCGACCTGGCCCGCTTTGATCCAGCCATTGTCGATGTCGACCGTGTCCAGGCACTGGCCGGGCAATGGGGCGTTGCCGGACAGGTCGGCCAGGCTCCGCTTTTATTGCTTCCGGGCCGGCTGACCGGCTGGAAAGGACAGCGTGAGGCCATCCGCGCGCTTGCCGCGCTTGGTGATACCGGGACGCCTCCGCCTCACCTGTTGCTGGTCGGCGACGCGCAGGGCCGAGATGCCTATGTCAGCGAGCTTGATGAGCTGGCGTCGTCGCTGGGCGTGGCGGACCGGGTCCACCGGGTCGGGCATTGCAGCGACATGCCGGCGGCACTGGCCTTGTGTGATCTGGTGCTGACACCGTCGGTGGAACCCGAGGCCTTTGGCCGGACGGCGGCCGAAGCTGGCGCGATGGGTCGGTTGGTCATTGCGGCTGATCACGGCGGGGCCCGCGAAGTGGTTCGCGAGGGTGAAACCGGCTGGCGGGTCACCCCCGGCGATCCGGTAGCTTTGGCCTCCGCGATCAGGACCGCATTGACGATGGACCGGAATATGCATGACAGCATGGTCGCAGCCGCCCGCGACCACGTCGCGACGCATTTTTCTACCGTCTCCCTGCAAGCTTCGACTTTGCGGGTCTATCGTGAGGTCCTAAACTCAGCGTCATGACCGAGCCGCAGCGCGACATAACCTATATCCTTCACTGGGGTGACCTCACCTCGACGGTGCGCATGCTCGCGGCCGCGAAGACCATTCGCGACACTTTCCGCCGCGACCGCATCATCCTGCTGACCACGCCGGACTATGAGAGCTTTCTCAAGCATTGCCCGTGGTTCAACGCGATCGAGACCGATGCATGTCCCGATACGCGTCCGATGGTCGGGCTGCGTGACAAGCGGATCAAGCTGGCCAAGCCGGTGCGGGTGTTCGACCTCGTCGGCAGCGCCGACTCGCGCAAGATCAAGGGCAATTTCCGCTTTTCGAAATGCAAATGGTTCGACATTGCTGCCCGCGCCGAAGGGGCCGGGCATCCGGTCGATGCCATGGCGGGGGCTCTCAATGATGCCCTGGGGCAGGGCCCGACCTTCTACCCGCTGGGCGGCGCGCCGTCGCCGGATGCCAGCTGGGTTGATTTCCTGGCCAAGCAGTCGCGCATGCTCGACCCGGAATATTTCGGGCTCAATGGGCCGTTCGCCTTGCTCGCGCCTGCCGGCGAGAGCGTCAAACCGGCACTGAGATGGCCGAAAGAGAAGTGGGCGGCGCTGGCGCACGAACTCCTTCAATCCGGCATTACGCCGGCCCTGATCGGTGGACCGGACACACGCGATGTGGGGCGCCATGTCTCGCAAGTCGCCCCTGGCGCGCGGGACCTGACCGGCAAGGCCAAGCTTCCGCAGCTGGCCGGGCTGGCCCGGCGGACGAATTTCGTCTTTTCCGAAGACACACCGCTGGTCCATTTGCTGACGGCCGCCGGGGCTCCGGCTCTGGCGCTGTATGGCAATACTGATGACCCGGCACCGATCGCACCGCGCGGGTCGGCACCGGTGATCCTGATGCATGCGGTCACGCTGGCCCAGGTCACACCGGAAGAGGCGATCGCCGCGATGCGTTTCGCGGGTGGTTTCGATCGGGCTCCGGCCGCCGCGTGAACCGCTATCCACGCTTGCCAATTGTGATCATTTCACCATAGTGCCCGCCTCCCGGCGGACCTGAGGCGCTATTTGCCTGTTTAGGGCTTGATCCAGCGCCCTCCCGGGAGGATTAGTAAGGTTCAGCTTTGGGGCAACCAGGGAGAAGATGCCATAGCCCGTAGACCGCACGCTGCGCAACCGCCCAAAAAAGAGGGCCCGCGCATTAACCGGGATATCCGCGTACCGCGGGTGCTCCTGATCGACGAAACTGGTGAGAAGCAAGGCATTATGCCGACGGAAGCGGCCCTTGAGGCCGCCGAACAGGCTGGGCTCGACCTCGTTGAAGTGTCGCCGAATGCCGATCCGCCAGTTTGCAAGATCGTCGATTATGGCAAGCTGAAATACCAGGATCAGAAGAAAAAGGCCGAGGCCAAGAAGAAGCAGAAGACCGTCGAGATCAAAGAGATCAAGATGCGTCCGAACATCGATATCCATGACTACCAGGTGAAAACCAAGGCCATGCATCGCTTCTTCGAGGCCGGTGACAAGGTCAAGGTGACCCTGCGTTTCCGGGGCCGTGAAATGGCTCACCAGAACCGCGGCATGGACATCATGAATCGCGTCAAGGAAGACTTCGACGAAGTGGCCAAGGTCGAGTTCGAGCCCAAGCTCGAAGGTCGCCTGATGGTCATGGTGATGGCACCGCGTTAAGCGGGTTTCACATGTCTGATACGAAAACGGCGCCTCCCGGGGCGCCGTTTTTGTTTGTCTGCCGGAGGGTCAGGCAGACGGTTTTGCCGGCTCTTCGTCGATCTGGTCCAGCGCGTCGGTCTTCGCCAGTTGCGGGAAGAGCCGGAACCAGGCGGCGGCGGTGACCAGCGCCATGCCACCGCCGAGCAGGACCGCGCCAATGGGGCCCATGAAGCGGGCGGCAACACCGGACTCGAACTCGCCCAGCTCGTTCGAAGCCGAGATGAAGATGAACTCCACCGCCGAAACCCGGCCGCGCATGCCAATCGGCGTTGCCAGCTGGATGATGGACTGGCGGATGAAGACCGAGATCATGTCGGCGGCCCCGGTCACGGCGAGGGCGATCATCGACAGGATCAATACCTCCGACAGGGCAAAGCCGATCATGGCGACACCGTAGACGCCGATAGCCCCCAGCATCCAGATGCCGATCCTGCGGGTCAGCGGTCGCACGGCCAGCAGGAAGGCAATCAGCCCGGCACCGATGGCCGGCGCGGTCCGCAACAAGCCCAGACCTACCGTGTCGGTGTGTAAAACGTCGCGCGCGAAAACGGGCAGAAGCGCTGTCACGCCGCCGAACAGGACCACCACCAGATCAAGCGAGATTGCGCCCAGCACGACCTTGTTGTCGCGCACATAGCGCAGGCCTTCGATCACCATCGACAGGCCGCGATGACCTTCCAGCTTTTCGTGCTTCGGCGTTCTCGCTGTCGCGATCACCACGGTCGCGACAACCAGCATGACGGCGCTGACCAGATAGACCGTGCTCGGTCCGATAATATAGAGCAGGCCACCCACCGCCGGGCCCCCGATTGCTGCGACCTGGAAGCCCAGCGAATTCCAGGCAATGGCCTGGCGCATGTCATCGCGTGGCACAATCCGCGCCATCAGGGCGCTGGAAGCGGCGGGAGAGAAGGCATGGGTCACGCCGAGAAAGGTGGCAGCCGAAAAGACGATGACCAGCGTCACCGGTCCGGATTGGAAGGGGCTGATGGCGAGGGCGATGGCGCAGGCGACCCGGATCAGGTTGGTGACGATCAGGATCAGCTTGCGGTCGAGCCGGTCGGCGGCCTGTCCGCCCAGCAGGGACAGGAAGAATACCGGCGCAAACATGGCCAGGCCGACAAACCCCAGCATCAAGGCCGATTCCTCAACCGAGCGGGTCTGGCGCGCTACGTCATAGACCTGCCAGCCGATCGCGACCGCCTGCATCTGCCGGGCTGCCGACAATAATTGCCGCATGATCCAGTAATGCCGGTAAGGCTGAATAGCGAAAATCGACAGGGAAGGCGTGAGCACGAGAATATCCTGAGCGCGCCGCAGGCGCGGCAGGAGTGCCGATTAACGCGCTTTCCTGCGGAAATTCAACAGGCTGGGCAAATGGTGATGCGCGACGCCTTATTGCTGCCGCGTGTATGCCCAAAGCGCGGCTCACCCATTCAGACGATATTCAGCGGCCAGGATTTCTGATGATATCCGAAACAAAGCATGTTCAACTGACAGGCGAAGCAATGGTGTTTCGCGATACCGCCCGAGCAGGAGCCATATTGATGGGTCTTTGGCATTCCGCCCAGATTGCAGTGACCGTACTGGCCGTGACGGCCGGGTCGGGCGAGGCGTGGGGTGAGGGTGATGGGTCGGGCGACAGTCTCTACCTGTCGGCCGGTTTCACGCCGGACCCCAAGACCATCGATCTCCAGCTCGACGGCCGCATCGATGCCGCCATTGAGGTATCGGAGGCCTGCCACGGTTTCATCAGCGGCGAAGAGCCGGATGTCTCCGTCTATTATAATGCCGGGCCATTCCCGCTTATCCTGTCGGCGGATTCCGACGAGGACATGACGCTGGTCGTCAATGCGCCGGACGGTCAATGGTATTGCGATGACGACAGCGGCAGCGGCCTCAATCCGTCGATCCGCTTTGGCGAGCCGGTATCGGGTAATTACGAGATCTGGGTCGGCCGCTATCTCGGGCCCGGGCCGGCAACGGTCCGCCTGTCGATTTCCGAACTTTACAGCGAGTGACACTTCAATCCTGGGGGAGAAACATGATGAAGTTGCAATTGATGACCGGTGCCGCAGTGGCGGCCCTTCTTTTCGTCGCACCCGCGCAGGCGGTGCAGGATATCTCGGCCTCGCCCGCCTATGGGGCCGGCCAGCTGGAAGCCGGCTTCATCCCGGACCCGGTGTCGATCGGTCTGCGCGCGGGCGGCGCCATGCCGGCCAGTGATGTCTCGGAATGGTGCCCGGGTTTTGTCAGCTACCAGCCTTCCTACAATCTCAATTATTCGGCCGGTGATTTCAGCCTTTACCTGTCGGCCGCCTCTGATGTCGACACGGTGTTGCTGGTCAACACGCCGGATGGTGCCTGGCACTGCGATGATGACGGCGCCGGAAGCGGTCTCAATGCCGGCATGATGTTCGACGAACCGCAGAGCGGTCTCTACAATATCTGGGTCGGGACCTTTGGCTCAGGTAGCGGTTACGAGCCGGCCATGCTGCACATTTCCGAACTCGGCTTCGAGGATGACAATCCCTATTCTCAGGCCCCCTCGGCCAACCTGCCGCCGCAATCCGGCACGATGAGCCTTCGCGAAGGCTTTGCCGATGATCCGCGGACAATGGCCGTCCAGGCGGGTGGTGAACTGCAGCTGGATCGTTTCGCCGACGGCATGTGCTGGGGTCAGGCGGACCGCGCGCCGGACGTCTGGGTCGATTATGCGGGAAGCGATACCTTTGACCTTTATTTCTCCATGCAGGCCGAACAGGACACCACGATTGCCGTGCAATCGCCGGATGGCGACTGGCATTGCGATGATGACAGCGCCGAGAACCTGAATCCGGGTGTGCAGATTAGCGATCCGCTGCCGGGGCGCTATGCCGTCTGGGCCGCGCGCTATTCCAGTGAAGCTCACATTCCGGCGACGCTTTATGTCTCCGAGCTTGGTTTCCTCGGCAATATCGATGAGCCGGCAGTGCTGGACTACTCGCTGCCGTCGCAGTCCGGATCCGCTTCGCTGCAGGCCGGTTTTATCCCTGATCCTTACAATGTCGATGTCATCGCTGGCGGCGGGACCGATATTTATGAGGCGGTCGCAGAGAATTGTCGCGGCTGGACTGACAGCGCGCCCGATTTCGATCTCGACTATGAGGCCGGTGAATTCGACCTCTACCTGTCGGCCAGCTATGACGGCGACGCGACCATGGTCGTCAATGCGCCGGACGGCAGCTGGCATTGTGATGATGACAGCGCCGGTGAGCTCGATCCGGGTATCGTGTTCAATGATCCGATGTCCGGCCGCTATGATGTCTGGGTCGGCACTTATAGCGAGTATGATGGCGGTCCCGCGACGCTGCACGTGTCCGAACTGGGCTTTGGTGGCGGCTTCCTGCCGGAAACCCCGCTCGATTACTCGCTGCCGGCCAATTACGGCAATGTTGAGCTGACCGGTGGTTTTGTCCCTGACCCCTATCTCGTCGAGCTGATGGCCGGCGGCGATGTCGAGGCTGAATCGGCGTCTGGCCAGCACTGCCGCGGTTTCGTCACCCTGGCACCGGATGTCGAGCTCAGCTTTGAGCCTGGCGGTCTGGATCTTTACATCTCGGCCGTGTCCGATCGCGACACGACACTGGTGATCAATGGTCCGGACGGTGAGTGGTATTGCAATGATGACGGCGCCGGGAACCTGAATCCGGGTGTCCATTTCGCCGATCCGCAGGCCGGTGTCTATGATATCTGGGTCGGCACCTATTCGAGCGGTTCGCCGTCCGAGGCCGTTCTGGCAATTTCCGAGCTCGGCTTCCACGAATAGGCCGAAAACCAGCCGCGCAGCGCGCGGGGATCAGGAGAGGGTGGCCCGGTCGGGTCGCCCTTTCTTGTGTTTGCCTGTCGGAAAATAAATGACCCGGTCGCGCAGTTCGGTCCTTTGCAAGGCGGAAATGTTATACTATATCATCCAGGCAACGCAGCCGGATGCCCCATGCCTCTTCACCGTCACATCGCCGACAACCAGGGCAAGCTCGACGCCACCGGCGTCGGCCTGTCCGCCTTGTGCATCGCCCACTGCCTGTTCCTGCCGGCTGCCGCGGCGGCGACGCCGATGCTGGCGCCCGAGGCCGGTGAATTGTTGGGCCTGAGCCATGACTGGCATCTCCTGCTGCTCGCCATCGCGGCGCCTGTCTCGCTGGTCGGCCTGGGCTGGAGCGTGCGGACGACCCGCGCCGGATGGCCGATCTTCGTGATTGGCCTGGTCGGACTGTCGATCATGGCGCTGGGGGCTTCGCATGTATTCTCGACGACGATCGAGACCGTGCTGACGCTGACCGGCGTGATCGTGCTCGCCGGGGCTCATTTCGCCAATTGGCGGACGCGCGCCCGAGCCGGGCATGTGCATGAGCGCGACTGCGGGCTGTGTGACGATCATTCGCACTGAGTTTACGTGCGCCCGCGACTCGCATGACCGCTTGCAATCAGGGGCATTGAGGGTATAAACCCCCGCTTCCAACACCAGCCAACCGGGCCAAATCGACATGCCCGCTGGCTGAACCATCCACCGGATGCGCTCGCCGCGTCCTGCAAAGGAGATGAAAATGTCGAAGATGAAGACGAAGAGCGGCGCCAAAAAGCGCTTCAAGCTCACTGCCTCGGGTAAGGTGAAGGCCGGTCAAGCCGGCAAGCGCCATGGCATGATCAAGCGGACTCCCAAGCAGATCCGCAACAAACGCGGCCAGGTGACCCTGTCACCCCAGGACGCCAAGATCGTGAAAAAATACCTCCCGAACGGCCTTTAAGGCCGCTGGCACCGAGTAGGAGCACTTAGACATGTCTCGAGTTACATCCGGACCGGCGACCGCTAAACGCCACAAGTCAGTCATCAAGAAAGCCAAGGGCTATTACGGCCGCCGCAAGAATACCTTCCGCGTTGCCGTCCAGGCCGTGGAAAAGGCCGGCCAGTACGCCTATCGCGACCGTCGCGCCAAGAAGCGCAATTTCCGCGCCCTGTGGATCCAGCGCATCAATGCCGGCGCCCGCCAGCACGAGATGAGCTATTCGGTCTTCATGAACGGCCTCACCAAGGCCGGCATCGAAGTCGACCGCAAGGTCCTCGCCGACATCGCCATGCACGAGCCGGACGCCTTCAAGGCCCTGGTCGACCAGGCCCGCGCGGCTCTGGGCTAATCGCCTGGCAGTTCGAGTTTTGAAGAGGCCCGCCAGCGTGACGTTGGCGGGCCTTTTTTGTTTGTGGCAGAAACCCCCTCACCCGACCCTTCGGGCCACCCTCTCCCGCGAGGGGAGAGGGCGTTCTTGTTAGCGGCGCACTGACACGCCTTCTCCCCTCGCGGGAGAAGGTCCCCGAAGGGGGGATGAGGGGGCATTCTTGTTGCCCAGCCGCGCCCGGCAGTCGACACACAAAACCCCAGCCGCTAAATCCTTCCCGACCGTATGGGACGACATGACATGACTGACACTTCCAATCTCGACACGCTTGAAGCCGAGGTCCGCAGCCAGATCGATGGCGCGACCGATGAGGCCGGGCTGGACGCAGTTCGCGTTGCGGCGCTGGGCAAGAAGGGCTCGGTGTCGTTGATGATGCGCGAGCTGGGCAAGATGAGCCCGGAAGAACGTCAGGTGATGGGCCCGGCGCTCAACGGTCTCAAGACCCGGCTCAATGATGTTATCGAGGCGCGCAAGGCGGACCTCGAGGCCGCGGCCCTGAATGCGGCGCTGGCGTCGGAGACGGTCGATGTCACCCTGCCGGTGCGGCCGGAACCGAAGGGCTCCCTTCACCCGATCACCCAGGTGATGGAAGAGCTGGCGGTGATCTTCGCCGATATGGGCTTTGCCGTCGCAGAAGGGCCGGACGTGGAAACCGATTTCCACAATTTCACCGCCCTCAATTTCCCCGAAGGTCACCCGGCCCGCGACACCCAGGACACCTTCTTCATGAAGCCGGACGCTGAGGGCATGCGCAAGGTTCTGCGTACCCACACCTCGCCGGTGCAGATCCGCACCATGCTGGAAGGCAAGACCCCGATCCGCATCATCGCGCCGGGTCGTGTCTATCGCTGCGACTGGGACCAGACCCACACGCCCATGTTCCACCAGGTCGAGGGCCTGGTGATCGACAAGGAAACCCATATGGGTCACCTCAAGGGCACGCTGATGGATTTCATCGCCGCCTTCTTCGAGACCGACCAGGTGGAAGCGCAATTCCGTCCGCACCATTTCCCCTTCACCGAACCGTCGGCGGAGATGGATGTGCGTTATGAGCGAGTCGGCGATGCGGTGAAAGTCGGATCCGGCGACAAGTGGATGGAAATCCTCGGCTGCGGCATGGTCCACCCGAATGTCATCCGCAATTGCGGCCTCGACCCGGACGAATACCAGGGCTTCGCCTTCGGCATGGGCGTCGACCGTCTCGCCATGCTCAAATACGGCGCCCCCGACCTGCGCGATTTCTTCAACTCCGACGTCCGCTGGATGGCGCATTACGGCTTCAGCCCGCTGCTGCAGGCGAACCTGGCGACGGGTCTGAGCTGATCCGATCATGTGGCGCTGGCTCACAAATAACCACCAGACCCTGACCGGGATCGGCGCGATGCTTGTGGGTATCGCGGCGCTCTTTGTCGCCTGGGACCAGGGCCGGGTGATGCGGGCGCAACAGCATGGGGCGGTCTATCCGATCCTGCAGATCGACGGCTATTATTCCCATGAAGGCGATGTGGTGCGTCTGGGTGCCGGCGTCCGCAATGCCGGTGTCGGGCCGGCGGTCATCGAGCGCGTGGATATCCTGCGTCATGGCGAGATCGTGGAGGATTTCGGCCCCCTTCTCGCCACCCTGCCCGAAAGCGCCAATGTGAACTGGTCCTCCATGCTCGGCCGGGTGCTTGCAGCCGGCGATGACGTGCGTCCGATCGATTTCAGCTGGCGCGCTGCCGCGATGGATGAGGCAGGTCGGGACCGTCTTTTGGCTGAATGGGCGACATGGGGCTTGCGCGCTTGCTATTGCTCGGTGTTTGACCGCTGCTATGTCGTCGACACGAATGATCTGGCCGGTCGGCCGGAACCGGTCCGGCAATGCGTGCGCCCGACGACTGAAATCTTTGAACAACTTGGAAATGCGGTGCCCGGAATGGCGTCGCCGGAAGAAGGCTAGCGTCATGAAATTCCCGCTTTCCTGGCTGAAATACCACCTCGAGACCGAGGCCACGCTGGATGAGATCGCCGAGGCGATGACCATGGCCGGTCTGGAGATCGAGCATATCGACAACCCGCTGGAGAAATTCGCGGCCTTCACGGTCTGCCATGTCACGCATGCGGAAAAACATCCCGACGCCGACAAGCTGAAAGTGTGCACGGTGGAGACGGTCGACGGCACCAAGCAGATTGTCTGCGGCGCGCCCAATGCGCGGACCGGGATGTATGCGATCTACGCGCCGCTGGGGGCTTACATCCCCGGCCTCGATTTCGCCCTCGACAAGAAGCCGCGCAAGATCCGCGGTGTTGAGAGCCATGGCATGATGTGCTCGGCCAAGGAGCTCGAGCTCGGCGAGGATCATGACGGCATCATCGATCTGCCCGAGCCCTTCGATGTCGGCACGCCGGCGGTGGTCGCGCTCGGCCAGGCCGATCCCGTGCTGGATTTCGAAGTCACGCCCAACCGTCCCGACTGGCTGGGTGTGCGCGGCATTGCCCGCGACCTCGCCGCGACCGGGATTGGCACGCTGAAAACGCACGACATCGCCGAGATCCCCGGCAGCTTTCCCTGTCCGGTCAAGATCGAGCTGGACTGGTCGGAAGCCTGTCCGGTCTATGCCGGCCGTGTCATTCGGGGTGTCACCAATGGTGAAAGCCCGGACTGGCTGAAAAAGGCGATCAAGGCGATCGGCCTGCGTCCGATCAATTTCCTCGCCGACATGACCAACATGATCTCGGTCGACCGCTGCCGTCCGCTGCATGTCTATGACCTGGCCAAGCTGGACGGCCCGATCCGGGCCCGTCGCGGTCGCGGTGAGGCGGACCGTTTCGAGGCGCTCGACAACAAGGAATACGTGCCGGGCGAGGACCAGTGCGTCATTGCCGATGATGCCCGCTGCCTGGGCTTTGGCGGTATCATGGGCGGCACCTGGTCCGGCGTGACGTCCGAAACCACCGATGTCTTCATCGAAAGCGCCTGGTTCGAACCGCTGATCACACGCGCGACCGCCAAGGCGACCGGGATCGACAGTGACGCCAAATACCGTTTCGAGCGCGGCGTCGACCCGGCCTCTCCACGCGCCGGTATCGAACAGGCGACCGAGCTGGTGCTGAAATATTGCGGCGGTGAGGCGTCCGAGGTGATTGTCGCCGGTGAAACACCGGCCGCGCCCGCTGATATCGATTTCCCAATCACCGAGGTCAAGCGCCTGACCGGGCTCGACCTGCCACGCGCCGAGATCATCCGCATCCTGGAAACCCTGGGCTTTGTGCCATCAGGCGAGGGGGATGTCCTCACCGTCGGCGTGCCGAGCTGGCGCATGGATTGTACCCAGAAGGCCGATCTGGTCGAAGAGGTCGCCCGCATTCACGGCTATGACAAGCTGGACGCCGTCTCCCTGCCGCGCCCGCCCGTACGCCGCGAGGCGCCGGCCACGGTGATGCAGCTGCGCGCCCGCCATGCCCGCCGTGCACTCGCCGGTCGGGGCTATTCGGAATCTGTCACCTGGTCCTTCTGCAATACGCAGCAGGCCAAGCTGTTTGGCGGTCATGGCGACGGGCTGGAACTGGAAAACCCGATCTCCTCCGAGCTCGACGTGATGCGCCCGACGGCGCTGATCCACCTTCTCACCGCGCTGCAGGCCAATGCCGATCGCGGTCAGGATGATGCGCGCCTGTTCGAGGTCGGACCGATCTATCTCGACGACAGCGACAAGGGCCAGAAACTGGTCGCGACCGGCGTGCGCCGGGTCGAGGCCGGCCGCCATTGGGCCGGCACGCGCCAGCCGGACATTTTCGACGCCAAGGCCGATGCTCTGGCGGCACTGGCCGCGGCCGGCGCGCCGGTCGACAATCTGCAGGTCGTGGCCGAGGCGCGTGACTGGTGGCATCCGGGTCGTTCCGGCGTGCTGCGTCTGGGTCCCAAGAATGTCATGGCCGAGTTCGGCGAGATCCATCCGGCTGTCCTCAAGGCGCTCGATATTGATGGTCGGGTCCTGGCCTTTGAAATCGTGCTCGACGCCATTCCGCAGCCCAAGAAGGCTTCCGGCCTCAAGGCCCGCACCCCGCTCGAGCGCGCCGACCTGACGCCGGTCACCCGCGACTTTGCCTTCCTGGCCGACAAGTCCGTCGCCGCCGACACGCTGGTCCGCGCCGCCAAGGGCGCCGACAAGCAGATGATCACCAATGTCTCGGTGTTCGACGTCTATGACGGCAAGGGCGTGCCGGAGGGGCAGGTCTCCCTAGCCATCGAGGTCACCCTGCAGCCGCGCGACAAGACACTGACCGAAAAAGAGATCGAGGCGATCGCCGCTGGCATTGTGGCCAAGGTCGAGAAGGCCACCGGCGCCAGCCTGCGCAGCTGATCATGACCGGTGACGCATCCGGCTGGACTGTTCCGCCCGAAGCGGACCAGTCGGCCTTTGTGATCGATGCGGTGATGGCCGACCCGTTGGCCCGCATCGTTCTGGAACGGGCGCATGGCCTTGATCTTCCCGATTGGGCCCTGATGGCGGGTGCGGTCTACAAGGCGGTGTGGAATGTCCAGACCGGGCGACCCGGCGGGCATGGCATCAATGACTATGATCTCGGCTATTTTGATGCGTCTGATCTGGGTGCAGCGGCCGAGGCGGCGGTGGTCGGTCCCGCCGAAGCGCGCTTTGCTGACCTGCCTGTACCGGTCGAGGTCTGCAATCAGGCCCGCGTGCATATCTGGTTCAACGAGGCCTATGGCACCCGGCGTGACCCATTGGTCGACACCAATGATGCGCTTCGTCATTTTGCTTCCCTGACCCATGCGGTGGCGATCCGGCTGGACGGGGACGGTCAACCGGAATTGCTGGCGCCCTTCGGACTCGCTGCCGTGTTCTCGCGCACGATTCGCCCCACGCCCGATCTCGCCGGCCCTGAGGCCTGGAATCGCAAGATTGCCGAACAGTCGCGGCTCTGGCCCGAGCTCGATTTCCTTGCCGCTCCCGTGTGACGCGAATCTCGGCGCGCCGGGTTCAACCCTCGGGGGATAGCGCGAAAGAAATCCTGTCTGAAACGTGGATTTTTGGTCAATCGCGCGTGAGGCGTATGGCAAGCCCGTTGCACAACCGCTAGGGTCGTTAATGGAAACCTAACGGCAAGATCGACGATCCTCGGGGGAGATAACGTCTGACATGGAGCGCGTGACCGCCCTACTGGCCCAGGCTGCGGCAACGATTCTCGTCCTGATAGGGCTGGTCGTGGTTTTGGGCTACACCCATGCGCGCGCCTATGACGCCGGCTATTGTTCCGGACAGTATTGCCCGGAAACGAGTGGCGGCGGCTGGTGGCCGTTCGGCAATGATCGCCGCGCTAGTGTCCAGCCCCCTTCCGCCCCCCAGCCGGGGCGGGTCAGCCTGACCGGCAACCCGCCTACAAGCTATGCCGACCCTCCGCCGGACGTGCAGCCTGGCTTCACGGACTATTCGGGCGGCTCGACTCCCGGCGGTCTCAACGTATCACCAGGCGTGGCCGGCCCCGGCTCGTCGACCCAGGCCCGCCCGATCACTCGTCCGCCGGTTTTCGCGCGCGATCCCGGCGAGCGCATCTGCACGCCCGACAGCTATGATGTCGATGACGGCGCGATCGCCCGCTGCTGGTTGCGGGTGGGCGATGCCTATCAGGCCGTCGACCGGATCGATGAGGCGCGCGCCGCCTGGGACGAGGCCCTGCTGATCGGATCCTCGGTCGGTGGCGCCCAGGCTTCGCTGGTCGCCCATCAGCGGCTGCAGGCTGCCGTGCTGGAACGCTCCTGTCCGACCACGCCGCAGAGCCTGGCCCGGATCGCCTATGGCTTTGACCAGACAGAGGATGATGGCGACATCATCGAGCTGGCCCTGCGCCAGCGGGCGCTGGCAGCGCTGGGCTATTACAATGGCGAGGTGGACGGCAATTACGGGCCGATGACCCGTCGTTCGGTGCGCGACTTCCAGAGTGATCTCGGTTTTGACCTGACCGGCGTGCTGACCCCGGCCGAGACCGTCACCCTGGTCTGTCATGCCGCCCTGACTGCGCGGGACGCCCATGCCCAGAATCTGCTCGGCATCATGTTTGCCACAGGCTTGGGCCTCGACCAGAATATCGACACCTCGCTGGAATGGCTGGAAACGGCTGCGGAGCGCGGTCATGCCGGCGCCAATTTCAATCTCGCCGTCATGTATGGCACCGGTACCGTCCAGGGCAGTTATCGCCTGTGCGGCATCGTCGAGAGCCCGGAACGGGCCGATAGCTATCTGCGCCGCGCTGCCGATCTCGGTCATGATCGCGCCCGCCGCCTGCGCAGCGTGGTTGGCGTCAATGGTGAGCCAGGCGCGCGCTGGACCCGGATCTCGCAGGCTCTTATCGACGAGGCGCAGGAGAATGGCGACCGTTTCTATCTCGCCTGGCAGCGGCGCGTCGACGAAATGCGCCGCTCCAACGGTAATGAACTGCACCAGCCCGGCTGTTATCAGGCGGCAATGGATGGAACCCCGCCCGCGGCCGACTAGGCGGCGGGGCGATGGAGGATGAGGACGATGAAAACCTCGAAGACGATGTTGATGATGATGCTGGCCTCCGTTACCGCCCTGGGCGCTTGCGCCGGGCATACAAGCCAGCCGTCACCACCGCCCGGTCCGCGCCCCGTCATCAACCGGCCGCCACCGGTCGCTCCGGACACGGTCACACCGGCGATCAATATGTGCATGGTGGAAACCCTTGCTGAACAACGCCTCGAGATGTTGAGCGAAGTGCATGGCTATCGTGAGGCCATTCGCGCCGACGCGTTGGCCGGGGCCAATGTGGCGGACACCCGGACGCAGGAGATCATCGCCGCCTTCGAGACCGATCTGGACGCTTCCTACCGTTTCGCGACCTCGTCCTGCCGGACCTATAATCGCTGTCTTGAAGAAAACCGGTTTGAGGAGGCTGCCTGCCAGGACACGGCCGCGCTCTGGCATGACGGGCAGGATCGCTTCCACGACCTCTCCGAAACCCTGGCGGACGTGCGTGAACGCATTGCCACAGGCTGCACCGATTGTTCAGCGCCGCGCAGCCAGACCCGTAGCCGGCCTCGCCGTCATTCCGACGAAACGATCGGCTCGGTCTTCTCGACCGACGGACACTGACCCCCGGTCGCCGCGTGGCCCGAAAGGTCGTTCCCGCGTCTTTCCGACAGGGCCTGGCGCAGGATCTGGATGGCGGAGCTGGTGAACAGGCCGGCCATGATCGCGGCAACCGCGAGGTCCGGCCAGGGTGAGGCCGTCCAGGCGACCAGGCCCGCCGCGACCAGAACCCCGACATTGCCGATCGCGTCATTGCGCGAGCACAGCCAGACCGAGCGGACATTGGCGTCGCCTTCACGCCAGCGCAGAAGGATCAGCACGCTGGCCAGATTGGCCAGCAGGGCCAGCACCGCGATCGAGCCCATCAGGGCCGGCTCGGGCTGCTGCGTGAAAATTACCCGCCACAGGGCGAGGCCGAGAATGGAAATTCCGATTGCCAGCAGGCTGACCGCCTTGATCATCGCTGCATTGGCCCGCCAGCGCGCCGGCTTGCCGATCACATAGAGCGACAGGCCGTAAGTCGCGGCATCGGCGGCGAAATCGAGGGCGTCCGCCTTGAGCGCCTGGGACCGGGCCGCCGCACCGGCCAGCATTTCGACGCCAAACATCACGGCATTGATCGCGATCACGATCCACAAAGCACGCCGGAAACCCGGAGCGCTGCCGTCGAAGTCCTGATGGTGTCCGCAACTGGCTGACATGGCCTGTTCCTGTCATTTCAAATCAACTAGGCTCAAACCTAATCCCTCTAGCGACTGGAGGTTCAAGGGGTGATGTCAGATATTTCCATTGGCCAGCTGTCCCGCCAGACCGGGGTCAAGGTCCCGACCATCCGCTATTACGAATCCATCGGCATGCTGGACGCTCCCGGCCGCTCTGCCGGCGGCCAGCGACGTTATGATGCCAGCCATCTCGAGCAATTGCGCTTTATCCGTCACGGCCGTGATCTCGGCTTTGGTCTGGATGATCTGCGCGCGCTGCAGGACATGACCCGCCAGCCTGACACCTCATGCGACGCGGCCGACAGCATCGCGCGGCAGCAACTGGCCGATGTCGAGCGTCGACTGGCCGGATTGCGCGCCGTGCGGACCGAACTCAAGCGCATGGTGGCGCAGTGCTCGCACGGGGTGGTCGATGATTGCCGCGTGATCCAGACCCTGTCGGACCACGGTCTGTGCGATGGCGACCACAATCCGCGTGGATCGGCCTAGCCGCGACCCATCCGGTTCTTCCAGTAGCCGACATCCTCGGCGTATTTGCCGACAATCTCGCCAAGCACGTTTTCCAGCAGCAGGCTGTCGAAGCCGATCCATTCATCCTGATTGATCTCGTCAATGCTCATCATCGAGCGGCGCAGAAAGCCGCCATAGATGATCAACATGCTGATGAACAACAACACGAAGATGATGCCCAGATCAGCCAGTCGGGCCCCGGCGTCAAAGCCGGTCAGCTCGACGAGGGTGATGTTCAGCCCGGCCAGGACGGCCAGGAACAGCACCGGCACGAAGACGAGGTAATAGCCGGAATTGCGTAGCATCTGGAACATGATGTTGCGGACGAAGCTCTCCAGGAAGAAAATCCGCATGGCGATCCAAAGCACATTGGTGTGCCATTGCCGCGCCTCGTGGGAGACCTTGCTGGCATCTGTTTCCTGACCCACGGTGACAGACTTTGCCTGACCGGCAGCGGTCCGGAAATGATCGTTGAGCCGGGCCAGGTAACGGGTCACGAAATTCGACAGTTCGCGGAAATTATTTCGCTGGTAGGGCACGTATTCGACGAAATAGATCAGCCACATGAGGAAGGCCCCGCCCAACGTGGAGAGGGCGCCGAAAAAGGCCTGGTTTATGTCGGCGCCGCTCATGGCGAAGGGGCCGAGCGCAAGCGGCGCGGTCAGGCCCAGCATGCCGTGCAGATCGATGATCGAGCCGTCATTGTAGAGCAGGTTGATGACCAGCACGAAGGCGATGATGGTCGAGAATACCACGGTCAGCTTGCGCACATTCGAATTGATCGTGGTGCGCATCTGGTTGAGCAGGTAAAGCGCGCCGTGATCGATCGGGAAATAGCTGGCGATCAGCGCCCCTTCCTCGTCCTCATAGAGGTTTTGCGGATTGGCGGAGATTTTGACTCGGCCATTGAGGAACTCGGTGCCCTGTTTGAAATAGTCCTCGGCGACATCCGGCGTCAGCTCGCCCGGGATGCGGATATAGCCGACCTTCACCGCCAGCCAGTGAAACAACAGGCCGCTGCGGCTCATGTGCGAGCGCTCATGGTCGAAACCGTCTCCCATCACGGATTCGGTTTCGGTCTTGTGGCGGGCCGCCCGTGACAGGGCCGCCCAGGCGCTCGGTCCCATATGGGCGGGACGGACGGTGCCGGGACCGGCCCGGGTGATGGCCTTCATGCCGAAGAGCTTGCCAAGAGGTCGGGTGATCGGTCCGAGCAGTCGACCGAGTATCTGCAGCGGTATCTGGCGGGCAAGGGCGAGGACGAACAGGACCCCGATGCTGACCAACAGGATGATGCCACTCATGAATACCCCCTCACTCTGCAACGCCGGGCGCTGCCACAATTACAGTGGGAAGTATGGCACTGTCACAGCCAGAGCGAAAAGGGGGATGATGGGGTGCGGCTGTCCCGTCAGGACTCACACGCCGAGAAAGGCAGGGTGGTAGTGCACGGTGGCAACACCGGATTCCGGTGGCGCGCCGTTCAGCGCGCGGGCCTGGAAGGCGGCAGCGAACTGCCCGTCCGGATCGCCGGCCCAGGACCAGTTCCAGGTCGCTGCCGGCACAAAGTCGAAGCGCTTGTAGTAGTCCGGGTCACCAAGCAGGACGCACCAGGGCACGCCCAGCGTGGTGAGATAGGTCAGCCCGGCTTCGATCAATGCGACACCAATGCCGCGTGCCTGGTGTTCCGGCACAACGGCAACCGGACCCAGTCCGACGCCGAACAGATCGTCATCGCCCGAACCCGGTCTGGCTGTGACCGGCGAGAACATGATGCTGCCGACGACGCTTCCGTGATCTACCGCGACCAGTTCCAGCGTATCGGCGTCCGCAGCGCGCAGGGCTGTCACCAGACGCGCCTCTCCCGGGCCGGGAAAGGCGGCCTTCAACAGGGCATCGACACCCGCCTCGTCGTCAGCCTCGAAGGCGCGCAGCTGCATCAGAAAGGCAGCCAGGCTCGGCGGCGGGAATAGGCCAGATAGCCGACATTCGCCCCGGCGCGCAGACCAACCCCCGAACGAATGGGGGCCAGGGTGACGTCGTCGGCACGCTGATAGTTGACGCCAAGCCCGGCGACGAAATAGGCCGTGCCCTCGACGCCCGGAAAGCGCTGGTAGAGGCGGTCCACATCATCGAGATTATAGACCAGCACGAACACCCGGCTGGCATTGCCGCCGGCATCGAATCCAATCGACGGGCCGCGCCAGTATACTTTCTGGCGCTCGCCAAGCCCGCGCAGCGTCAGATAGCCTTCGCCATAGCGCAGGCCGATGCCGGCCGCGCCGGCGATTTCCTCGCCGGCGATATAGCCGACCGGCCGGCCCAGGTCTGAAAACACGCGCTCCATGGCGCTCGCCGCTGCTTCAGCGGTGACACCGAAAAAGTCGGAAACGGCATCGACAATCTCGTCCTGGGAATAGGATTCGACCGGCTCGGAATACTCGCTCGGTTGGCCATAATCAGTGGTTTCCTGCGCCTGTGCGAAGACCGGCGCGGGTACGCCGAAGGCAAGCGCAGCGATGACAGTCATGAGGGCACGCATGGAAAGCTCCATTGGCAAACGGGACCTGCCGCTTTTCGCAGGTGATTGGGGCGACAGAGCGGCGAAAGGGTTATGGCTTCGTTAACGTCGCCCCGCGACCGTGCCATGATTGCGCGATCGCGGGGAAGGGCGGACACGCCATGACGCAGACGAAACATGATGTGGTGGTGATTGGCGCCGGCCTGTCAGGCCTGCGTGCTGCGCAATTGCTGGCGGATGAGTTTGATGTCTGCGTGCTGGAAGCGCGTGACCGGGTCGGCGGGCGGGCGATGGCTCACACCTTCGCCAATGGCGACACCGTCGATGTCGGTGGTCAGTGGGTCGGTCCGGGTCAGGACCGTCTCTACACACTGATTGAGGCCGAGGGACGGTCAGTCTACCCGCTGCATGATGATGGCGACCGGCTGATGCTCAATAGGGGTCGGTTGTCGCGCTATACGGGCACCATTCCGAAACTCGCCCCTCATGTCCTCGCCAATGTCCATCTGATGATGAGCGGCTTTGATGCTCTCGCGGCGCAAATCGACCCGGTCTCGCCCTGGCTGCATCCCAAGGCGGCGCTCTGGGACTCGATGACGGTTGCCGAATGGATGCGCAGGAAGGCCTGGAGCCGCGACGCTTTCGATCTGTTTGCGGTTGGAATCGGTGCGGTTTTTGCCGCCGAACCGCATGAAATCTCGCTCTTGCACGGCCTCTTCTATGCCCGCGCCGGAACCTCGCTGGACAATCTGGTCTCGACCACCGGCGGGGCTCAGCAGGACCGGGTACATGGCGATATGGCCGGTCTGGCGCGCGGTATCGCCGACGGGCTGGGTGAGCGGGTGCGCCTGTCCTCGGCCGTCCGGACGATCCGCTGGACTGATGAGGGTGTCGAGCTCGACACTGCGACCGGTTCGCTGGCCGCCCGGCGGGCCATTCTCGCTCTGCCGCCCAACCAGGCGATGCGGATTGACTGGGATCCGGTATTGCCCGCAGCCAAGTCCGGCCTGTGGCTGCGCATGCCGCCGGGCGCCTGCATCAAATGTGTCGCGCAGTATGACACGCCTTTCTGGCGAGACAGCGGGCTGGCCGGTCAGGCGGTTGCCCCGCAACTGGATGTCCGGGTCACCTTCGACAATACCGAGGCCGGCAAGTCGGCGGGGCAGTTGCTGGGTTTCATCGAGGGTGATCAGGCCCGCCTGTGGGCCACACGCGATCCGCAGGAGCGGCGGGCCGCCGTGCTTGAGGCTTTTGCCGGCTGTTACGGCGAACAGGCCCTCCATCCCATCGACTATGTTGATCAGGACTGGACGTCGGAGGTCTGGTCGCGCGGCTGTTATGCGGCCCTGATGGGGCCGGGCGTCTGGACCGGACATGGCGCGCATTTGCGCACACCGCTGGGGCCTGTCCACATGGCCGGTACCGAGACGGCGAGCCAGTATTACGGATATTTCGAGGGCGCGCTGGAGGCGGCCGAACGGGCCGTCAGTGAAGTGCGGGCGGCGTTGGAGAATGGTTGATGTGTGACACCCTGGTCGTCCGTGGCGGCGGCGCCGTCTGGTTCGCCAAGAATTCCGACCGTGAGCCGGGCGAGGTCCAGCGGGTCGAGCGGCATGCCGCGGTCGCCGACGACACCACTGAAAAGCTCGCCTGCACCCATATCGAGATCGACCAGATCCCGGATCGTCAGGCTACCATCCTGTCGCGCCCGTCCTGGATGTGGGGCGCCGAGATGGGCGTCAATGCGTCCGGCGTGGTGATCGGCAATGAAGCCGTGTTCTCGCGCAAGGTGATGAAACGGGGCAAGGCCCTGCTGGGCATGGACCTTGTCCGCCTGGGACTGGAGCGGGGCAGCTCGGCACATGAATCGGCGGCGATCATCATCCATCTGCTGGAAACCCATGGGCAGGGCGGACCGGCCGGCTGGCGCAATAAGGGGTTTCGTTATGACAACAGCTTCCTGATTGCCGACGCTGCCGAGGTGCTGGTGCTGGAGACCTGCGGCCGCGACTGGCGGCTGGAGCGCGTGAAACGCCACGCGGCGATCTCCAACGCCTATACCCTTGAAGGCCCGGTGACCATGGCTTCGGAGGGAGCGCCGATCGAGGGCTTTGGCGCGAGTGACGAGACCTGGCTGCGCCCGACATTAGGACGGGCCCGCGAGCGCCGGGCCTGTGCCCTGGCGGCGCTGGAACGCCTCGACAGGCCGGACTTTGCCAGCCTGGCGAAAATCATGCGCTCGCATGACCGGGGCGACGGCTTCACCAAGGGCTCCAACCGCGATCTGTGCCTCCATCATGGCGGCCTCATGCGACCCAGCCAAACGACCAATTCCATGCTGGTACGGCTGGCGCCCGGCGAGGCCCCGGCCGTCGCCATGACCGGCACCAAGACACCCTGTGTCTCCCTCTTTCGCCCGGTGGCCTTCGACGGTGGGTCCAGCCTGTTCTCGGACACGCTCTGGGAGCAGGGCTCAAAGCGCCACGACGCGCTGGCCCGCGACCCGTCAGCCCGCCAGCAGGTCCGCAATCGCATCGCCGCGGCGGAGGCGCATATCCTGCCGGCCATCGAGGCCGGCCGACCGGATGTGGCGGAGGCCCTGGTCACGGCCTGGGATGATCATGGACTGGATGCGGGCCGTGCCGGGACCGAGCCGTCCGGCTGATCGGGACAAGGACCGTCTGGCGGGGCACCGAAATCAGGGCGCAAACATCGCGCAGTCCGGGACAACGGCTGTGCAGATGGTGAAAACTTCATTTTTGCGACAGGCCGTGGACGGCTAGTGTGCGCGCAGGATTTTCCGGGGAGCATTCCAGATGCGCAAACTTATGATGATCACTGCGAGCACGGCCGCGCTTTTTGCCGCCGCCTGCACGCCTGCCCAAGACGCCGCCGAGACGGATGAAACCAGCGCGATGACCGACACCACCGACACCGCAGCCAACGCGGCTGACACTGCGCCGGCCACATTCGACAATCCGCTGCTCGCCGAGTGGACCGGCCCCTATGGCGGAACGCCGGACTTCGACGCGGCCAGCCTCGATGATCTGAGCGCCGCGCTGCGTGAGGGCATGAGGCTGAACCTGGCCGAGATCGACGCGATCACCGCCAATCCCGAGCCGGCCACGTTCGCGAACACCATTCTCGAGCTGGAACGCGCCGGTGCACCGCTGGGGCGTGTCTTCAGCCATTGGGGCATCTGGTCGTCCAACATGTCGTCGCCGGAGTTCCGCGACATCCAGCGCGAAATGTCCGGCGAGCTGTCGGCCTTCTCGTCGCAGATAACCCAGAATGAAGAGCTCTTCGGCCGCGTTCGTGCGGTCTATGAAGGCGAGGAAATGGCGACGTTGACGCCGGCCCAACAGCGCGTCGTGCAGCTGACCTATGATGGCTTTGCCCGCAATGGCGCGATGCTGGAAGGCGAAGCAGCCGAGCGCTATGCCGCGATCAATGCCCGGCTCGCCGAGCTGCACCGCACCTTCGGCAACAACGTCCTCAATGACGAGGAAAATTACGTCACCTATCTCAGCGAAGACCAGCTGGCCGGCCTGCCGGCGGACTTCGTTGCGGCCTCGGCGGCGGCTGCCGCGACACGGGATCATGAGGGCGAGTACGCCATCATCAATACCCGCTCCTCGATGGACCCCTTCCTGACCTTCTCCGACGAGCGCGATCTGCGCGAGCAGGTCTGGAACAATTATTATTCGCGCGGCGATAATGGCGGCGAGTACGACAACAATGCCGTCATCAGCGAGATCCTGCAGCTGCGCCACGAGCGCGTCGGTCTGCTTGGCTATGACAATTACGCTTCCTGGCGTCTGGAAAACCGCATGGCCGGGACGCCGGAGCGCGCCCAGGCCCTGATGGAAGGCGTATGGACCGCTGCCGTCGCCCGCATCGAGGAAGAGGTCGCCGACATGCAGGCCCTGGCCGATGCCAATGGCGACGACATCACCATCCAGCCCTGGGACTACCGCTACTACGCCGAGCAGGTCCGTTCGGCCCGCTATGACCTCGACAGTGAAGAGGTGAAGCAATACCTGCAGCTCGATAACCTGCGCGAAGGCATGTTCTACGTCGCTGGCGAGCTGTTCGGCTTTGCCTTCCGCGAACTGCCCGAGGGCGAGGTCTCGGTCTGGCATCCGACGGTGCGGGTCTGGGAGGTCACCAATCGCGAGACCGGCGCCAATGTCGGCCTGTGGTATCTTGATCCCTTCGCCCGCCAGGGCAAGCGTTCGGGCGCCTGGGCGAATTCCTTCCGTTCGCACACCACGATTGATGGCGAGACCAATGTCCTGGCCACCAACAACTCGAACTTCGTCGAAGGGGCTCCGGGCGAGCCGGTCCTCGTCTCGTTTGATGATGCGACGACCTTCTTCCACGAATTCGGTCACGCCCTGCACACGCTGTCGTCCAATGTCGATTATCCGACGCTCAATGGCGGCGTGCGCGACTATACCGAATTCCAGTCACAGCTGCTCGAGCGCTGGGTCCTGACCGACCCGGTGGTCAACAATTTCCTGACCCATGTCGAGACCGGCGAGCCGATGCCGCAAGCCCTGATCGACCGCATCCGGGCGGCCGCCAATTTCAACCAGGGTTTCTCGACCGGCGAATATCTCGCCTCGGCGCTGATGGACATGGTCTATCACACGACCGATCCGGCCGAGATGAGCGATCCGGACACGTTCGAGCGTGAAACGCTGGAGCGTCTGGGCATGCCGAGCGAGATCGTCATGCGTCACCGCTCGCCGCATTTCGGGCATATCTTCTCGGGTGAGGGCTATTCGGCCGGCTATTACGGCTACATGTGGGCCGATGTGCTGACCGCCGACGCCGCCGAGGCCTTCCAGGACGCGCCGGGTGGTTTCTACGATCCGGAGGTTTCGGCCCGTCTGGTCGAGTATCTCTTCGCCCCGCGCAACTCGATGGACCCGGCCGAGGCCTACCGCCTTTTCCGTGGCCGCGACGCCGAGGTGTCGGCCCTGATGCGTGATCGCGGTTTCCCGGTCACCGAATAGGGGCTTTCAAAGCCTGATTGGAACGAGGCCGGCGGGGCAAACTGCCGGCCTTTTTTCTTGCCGGCCTTTTTTGGGCTGCGATGCGGGCGGATCAGTCCGGCGGGTCTGTCACCCCGAAATGCGGGCCGGCGCCGAGGCCGGCGAGGCGGTCGCGCGGATTGTAGAGCTGGCAGGCCTTCAGCGACAGGCAACCGCAACCGATACAGCTGTCCAGCCGCCCGCGCATTCGTGTCAGTGCTTCGATCTGCTGGTCGAGCCGGCCCTTGAGGCCGGTGCTGATCCGGGCCCAGTCGGCCTGGGTCGGCGTGCGCCGGTCGGGCAGGGCGGTGAGGGCTTCACCGATCTCACGGATCGTCAGCCCCAGTTGCTGGGCGATCAGGATGAAGGAGATGCGCCGCACATCGGCGCGTTTGAAACGGCGCTGTCCGCCGGCATTCCGGCTCGGCTGGACCAGGCCCTTGTTCTCGTAAAAACGGATCGCAGAGACCGAAACGCCGGTGCGTTCAGCCAGCTGTCCGATTGACAGGGGATCGGCGGCGGATGGTGATGTGAGTTTTTTCGTTTCCAAAGCTTGACCTCAACCAAGGTTAAGCAATTATCTCACAGCCTGTCCACGCGGCCAAGCCGGTCGCAGTACAGGAGATTCCCATGACAAATGCGAAGCTTGAACACGTCAATGTGACGGTCAGCGATCCCAGGGCCACCGCCGGGCGCCTGACCGAATGGTTCGGCTGGCAGGTGCGCTGGCACGGTCCGGCAAAGAATGGCGGCACCACCTATCATGTCGGCAACGAGGACAGCTATGTCGCCGTTTATGCCTACGCCAAGCCGACTGAGACACCGACCGGGCGCCTCAACCATATCGGTGTCCTGGTTGATGATCTTGACGCCGCCGAAGCGCGGATCACCGCCAGCGGCATTCACACCCACTCCCATGCCGACTACGAGCCGGGCCGGCGTTTCTACTTCGACGATCCGGACGGGATCGAGTTCGAGGTGATCAGCTACGCCTGATCGGGCGGGCTCGTGGTCGGCGGAGTTTGTTGGCACGATGGGCGGATGCGGCTAGCGTCCGTTCATGGATGACGCATCGGCTCCCATCACCGGCGATCAAGCCGACCCGAAACGCCCGCTCGCGGCCGCCCGGGCGCTCGATCCGGTCCGTTATGTCGGGCCTGAGGCCTTGGCGCTCGATCAGCGTGAGATCCTCGCCCGCGGCTGGCAGGTCGTGGCGCCGGTTTCGGCCCTGGCCGGGCCCGGTGATCACATCGTGCGCGAGATCGGCGGCGTGCCGATCCTGCTGGTGCGCAATGCGGCCGGGCAGCTCAACGGTTTCCTGAATATCTGCCGCCACCGGGCCGGGCCGCTAGCCCTTTGCGATGGCAAGGGCGCCAAGCGATTGCGCTGTGCCTATCACGGCTGGGCCTATGATCTGGACGGGCAATTGCGCACCGCGCCGGAAATGCAGGCCGCCGAGGGGTTCGACCATCACGATATCGCGCTGGCGCGGATCGAGGTCGAGGTGTGGGGCGGGCTGGTCTTCGCCCGCACCAGACCGGGGCCAGGCTTTGCAGAGATCATGGCCGGCATGGATGCGATCGCGGACACCGCCGAACTGGCCGGGCTGCACCATCACCATTCCCGCATTTATGACGTGGCCTGCAACTGGAAAGTCTATGTCGATAATTATCTCGAAGGCTATCACCTGCCCTTCGTCCATCCCGACCTGACCCAGGTCGTTTCCTATCCCGATTACACGACCGAGCTGGGGCGTTACTGGTCCCTGCAACGCTCGCCGGTCGACGCCGAGACCGAAGCCTATGCGGCCGGTGAGGCGCTCTATTTTTTCATTTATCCCAACACCATGCTCAATATCCTGCCGGGCCGCATGCAGACCAATCGTGTGGTGGCCAATGGGCCGGACGCCTGCCGGGTCGAATTTGATTTCTACTATGCCGACGGTGAAGCCGGTCGGGCCGAGGCCGATGACGCCTTCTCCGACAGTGTCCAGGACGAGGACCGCATGATCTGTGAACACGTCCAGAAAGGCCTCGCCTCAGGCGCCTACCGGCCCGGTCGGCTCTCGCCCGACCAGGAGGCCGGCGTCTGGCACTGGCACAATCTTTTACGGGATGCCTACGCCAATTCCGGCTGACAGGCTCCGGTCCGGGGGGACAGATGAGCGACACCACCAAGGAAGAGACAAAGACGCTGGCCGGGAAACCGGCCCACAATGCAATCGGTTTCTGGGGCTGTTGGTCTCTCGTCGTCGGCATCATGATCGGATCGGGGATTTTTCTCCTGCCGTCCGTGCTCGCGCCCTATGGCCTGATCGGGTTTTCCGGCTGGCTGGTGACCGCCGGCGGTTCGATTCTGTTGGCGCTGGTTCTCGGTCGGCTGTCACATCGAACCACCCGGACCGGCGGGCCCATCGCCTTTGCCCATGACGCCTTTGGCGATCTTACGGGCTTTCTGGTCGCATGGGGGTATTGGGCGTCATACTGGATCGGCATGCCGGCCATCGCGATTGCCTTTGTCGGCTATCTGACAGTGTTTGTCCCGGCTCTGGAAACATCGCCCATCTTGCAGATGGGGTGCGGTCTGGCCCTGATCTGGGGGCTTGGCCTTGTGTCCCTGCACGGCATTCGCGATGCGAGCTTCGTGCAACTGGTCATGACCATCCTGAAGTTGATCCCGATCTTCATTGTCATCGGCATCGGGTTTGTGGCCGGTGATGTCGCCAACCTGCCCGCGGTCAATCCGTCGGGTGGCAATTTCCTGTCCGTTCTGGCGATAACCGCGCTCCTGACAATGTGGGCCTTTGCCGGCCTGGAATCCTCGACCGTCCCGGCAGGCGATGTACGTGACGCCGCCACAAACGTGCCGCGTGCCACCATCATCGGAACGGTCACGGTCGCCGTAGTCTATATCGCCGCAACCGCGTCCGTGATGCTGGTCGTACCAGCGGCCGACCTTGCCAATTCCACCTCCCCATTCTCCGACGCCGCTCGCATTCTGGGGCCCTGGGGTCCCGGACTGATCGCGGCGGGGGCTATGGTCTCCACTGCCGGAGCCCTGAACGGGACGATCCTTCTGTCAGGCCAACTGCCGATGGCGGTGGCGCTCGACAGGCTGGCACCGGCTGCCCTTGGTCGCCGCAACAAGGGAGGTGCACCGCAACTATCCCTGCTCCTCTCGCTGGGGCTGGGCTCGATCCTGCTGGTGGCGAACTATTCCCGCGGTCTCGTTGGCGCTTTTACTTTCCTGCTGATGATGAGCACTGTCTGCCTGCTCCTGCCACTGCTGGTCAGCGCACTGGCCGAGCTCAAGCATTCCTGGCGCTCGGCCCGTGGCTGGGCGATCATTGCCCTGGCTGCCGGCGCCTATGCTGCCTTCGCCGTCCTGGGCTCCGGCCTCGAGGTGTTGGCCTGGGGCGGTGTGCTGATCCTGGCCGGTCTGCCGGCCTATTGGTTGGGCAAGCCGAAGGCGGTGACAGTGTCTCGCCCGGACCAGGCGAAGGGGTGAGGGTGGCGTCTGGGTCTCATGCTTTTTTGTCATCCCGGGCGCAGCCCTGACTTGATCAGGGCGAAGATCCGGGATGACAAAATTTTGCGCCTTTATCCCCGCCATGCGCCCCTTTCCTTCTCCCTTGGGAGAAGGTGGCCGGAGGCCGGATGAGGGGGGATTTCTCATGCGCTCACCGGGATTTACCCCTCACCCTGGCCCTCTCCCAGGGGAGAGGGAAAGTGAGCTCAGCGAAAAAATCCGGAAAACTAATCCTCCCCCCTTTTGCGCCATCGCATAATCCTTCCCGTTCCCAGGCCATCTTGAGGCCCGGATTGGTTATCCGGGGGCGTGGGGAGGACGGAGCTCGTCCGGTTGGGTGGAGTTGACCACCACCTGACCCGGCGTGGCCATCGGCAGGACGGCGGCACAAAGCTCGACCGTTTGATCCTGTCGGTTTCGAGACGGGACCCGTAAGGGACCTGAGTAAATCTCCGTGTGCGAGGTGCCCCCGGCGCCACCCACGAACACTTCCATAGCTAGGCACCGGCAAGGCACCTCGCACCCCTCTACTGCCCAAACCGCCAGGTGGAAACACCGTGGCGCGGGCAAACCTGTCGATCACTTCAAACATCAAGAAAGGAGACCTCTTGGCCCGCCTTCCCGCCCGCCCTTCGGGCATTGCGGTCTGACGCGCTCCGCGTCGCCAGGCGGGCGGGAGGGCCGCTGAACGTCGGACAGGTAGAATTAGCGCGAATAGCGGCGCTAATTCTACCTGTCCCCATTTCGCTCAAACAGCCTATCCCGCTTGGCCAAACCCGTTGTCGATGCTACCTGCCCGCTCCATGACCATAGATCCGTCCCTCATCCGCAATTTCTCCATCGTGGCGCATATCGACCACGGCAAATCCACGCTGGCCGACCGCCTGATCCAGGTGACCGGCGGACTGACCCAGCGCGAGATGAAAGAGCAAGTGCTCGACAATATGGAACTCGAGCGTGAGCGCGGCATCACGATCAAGGCCCAGACCGTGCGTCTCGACTACACGGCCAAGGACGGCAAGACCTATGTTCTCAACCTGATCGACACGCCCGGACACGTTGACTTCGCCTATGAGGTCAACCGCTCGCTGGCCGCCTGTGAAGGCTCTTTGCTGGTCGTCGATGCCTCGCAGGGCGTCGAGGCCCAGACCCTGGCCAATGTCTATCAGGCGATCGAGGTCAATCACGAGATCGTACCGGTGCTCAACAAGATCGACCTGCCGGCCGCCGAGCCGGAGCGGGTCAAGGAGCAGATCGAGGATGTGATCGGGCTGGACGCCTCTGATGCCGTGATGATCTCGGCCAAGACCGGCCTGGGTATCGAGGATGTGCTGGAAGCCGTCGTCACCCGCCTGCCGCCGCCCGCTGCCGGCGACCCGAACGGGCCCCTGAAGGCGATGCTGGTCGACAGCTGGTATGACCCCTATCTCGGCGTCATCTGCCTGGTGCGGGTCATCGAAGGCACGCTGAAGAAGGGCATGAAAGTGCGCCTGATGGGCACGGGTGCGACCTATCCGGTCGACGGTGTCGGCGTGTTCCGGCCCAAGAAAGAGGCCATCGACAGCCTCGGTCCGGGCGAGCTGGGCTATCTCAACGCCTCGATCAAACAGGTCCGCGATGCCCGCGTCGGCGACACCGTCACCGATGACCGGCGTCCCGCCGACAAGGCGCTCACGGGCTACAAGCCGGCCCAGCCGGTGGTCTTTTGTGGTCTTTTCCCGGTCGACAGTGCCGAGTTCGAGGATCTGCGCGAGGCGATCGAGCGGCTGGCCCTCAATGATGCCTCCTTCTCCTACGAGATGGAGACCTCGGCGGCGCTCGGCTTCGGTTTCCGCTGCGGCTTCCTCGGCCTGCTGCACCTGGAAGTCATCCGCGAGCGTCTCGAGCGCGAATACAATATCGAGCTGATCACCACGGCTCCGTCGGTGGTCTATCGCCTGCACATGAATGATGGCAGCGAGATCGACCTGCACAACCCGGCCGACATGCCGGATCCGGTCAAGATCGACACCATCGCCGAACCCTGGATCAAGGCGACCATCCTGGTGCCGGACGAGTATCTCGGTGGCGTGCTGAAGCTGTGCCAGGACCGGCGCGGCAACCAGGTCGAACTGACTTATGCCGGCAATCGCGCCCTGGTCGTCTATGAGCTGCCGCTCAATGAAGTCGTGTTCGACTTCTATGACCGCCTGAAATCGATCTCCAAGGGCTATGCCTCATTCGACTATCAGTGGATCGAGGACCGCGTCGGCGATCTGGTCCGCATGTCCATCCTGGTCAATGACGAGCCGGTCGACGCGCTGTCCATGGTCGTACACCGGGCGCGGGCCGAGCTGCGGGGCCGGGCCATGTGCGAGAAGCTGAAAGAGCTGATCCCGCGGCACATGTTCAAGATCCCGATCCAGGCCGCCCTGGGTGGCCGCATCGTCGCCCGCGAAACCCTGTCCGCCCTGCGCAAGGACGTGACCGCCAAATGTTATGGCGGCGACGCCAGCCGCAAGCGCAAGCTGCTGGACAAGCAAAAGGCCGGCAAAAAGAAGATGCGCCAGTTCGGCAAGGTCGAAATCCCGCAGGAAGCCTTCATCGCCGCCCTGAAGATGGATGATAATTGATCGGGGCTTGCCAAGTGAGGCAGACGCCCCATCTTTGTTGCCAGACAGACGGCATCAACCGGGGAGTTTCCTGATGCGCCATATTCTTGCTGCCAGCCTAGCCGCCACCATGGCCCTTGCGGCTCCAGCCCTTGCCGAGCTTGACCCCGGCGATGCCGCGGCTGATTTCACCGTGTCCGGCTTCCAGGCCGGTGAAGCGGTCTCCTTCCATCTGGCCGAGGCCCTGGCGACAGGTCCGGTGGTGCTGTTCTTCTTCCCGGCGGCCTTCACCTCGGGCTGTGAAGCCCAGGCGGCGGCCTTTGCCGAGGCGATTGACCAGTTCACCGCCGAAGGCGCGACCGTGATCGGTGTGACCGGCGGCAATACCGACCGTCTGGCCGAGTTCTCGACCCAGCATTGCGCGTCGGCATTCCCGGTCTTCGCAATCGAGGAGGGGATGGCCCGTGACTATGATGCCCGCATGATGATGCGTCCGGGCTGGACCAATCGCACCTCCTATGTGATCGATCAAAATTCGACCATTGCCTTTTCCTGGTCGGAAATGAGCCCCTATGAGCATGTTGATCAGACGCTTGCCGCTGTTCGGGCGCTGAATGTCGAATAATATTGCTTCTACGATTGTCGGGGCGGGGTCTCGTTAGCGATATCATGCGGTAGACAAGCGCAGCTGCATCGTGTTGCGGTGCGCCATGAAATGCGGCGATTCTGGCCGCGTCCACGCGCCGAGGTAATGCCGCAATGCCTGATCCCGTCCAAGCCGGTCCAGTGGTCCTGTTCGAGAATATCCATCCGGTGGCGGATGTGGTGTTCGACGCGGCCGGTTTTTCGATCGAGCGCCACGCTGCGGCGCTTGAGATCGCTGATCTCCACGCGGCGCTCGGACCGGCCCGCTTGGCCGGGATCCGCTCGCGCACCAAGATGAACAAGGCCGCCTTCGATGCCGCGCCCAGCCTTCTGGCACTGGGCTGTTTCTGCATCGGTACCAACCAGGTCGATCTCGACGTGGCGGCAGCCCGGGGTATCCCGGTCTTCAACGGCCCGTTCGGCAATACCCGCTCGGTTGCCGAGCTGACCCTGGCCTCGATCATCATGCTGATGCGCGGCATCCCGATGCGCTCAAGCGCGGCCCGGCGCGGCGAGTGGCAGAAGTCAGCGACCAATTCGCACGAGGTCCGGGCCAAGAATTTGGGCATTGTCGGCTATGGCAATATCGGCTCGCAATTGTCGGTGCTGGCCAGTGCGCTCGGCATGCATGTCTATTTTTACGACACCGAACCGAAGTTGGCGCATGGCAATGCCCGTGCCTGCGCCAGTCTGGATGAATTGCTCGAGATCTCCGACGTCGTGACCCTGCACGTGCCCTCGACCGAGCAGACCCGCAACATCATGGATGCGGCCGCCATCGCGAAGATGAAAAAGGGCGCCATCCTGATCAACCAGGCCCGCGGTGACCTGGTCGATATCGACGCTCTGGCCGGCGCCCTGGAGCGCGGCGACCTGATCGGCGCGGCTGTCGACGTTTTCCCCAAGGAGCCGGCGTCCAAGGACGAGGCTTTTGTCTCGCCGCTGCAGAAGTTCTCCAACATTATCCTCACCCCGCATATCGGCGGTTCGACGCTGGAGGCCCAGCAGGCGATTGGTGAGGATGTGTCGGGCAAGCTGGCCCGCTATGTGGCGTTGGGTGCCACCAAGGGCGCGGTCAACGTACCCGAAATCGAGCCGGGCCAGGTCAAGCCCGGCCGGACGCGTCTGTTGAGCTTTCACTCAAACGCGCCCGGCTTCCTGTCGCGCCTCAACGACGCGGTCAGCGCCTCGGGCGCCAACATCGCCGCCCAGCATCTCGAGACCCGGGGTGAATTGGGATATGTCGCTGCCGATCTGGAAGGGGACATCCCGAGCGGGTTCATCGATCACGTCCGGGCGCTCGACGGATCGATCCGGGCGCGGCTGGTGCGCTAACCGGTTGCTTCCCACTTCTGGCGACTGAGGCCGACAATCAGCAACCACCCAGCGAGAATGAATTCGGGCAATGCCGCCGACAACAAGAGCAGGCCGCCAACCCCGTCCAATGCCGGCAAGGCGAAATGGACAATGCCGAGTGCCAGGTAGCTGAACCCGGACACGCCCATCGCCAAGCCAAGAATGGCCGGGAAAAAGGGTGCCCTGAAAAGCAGCACGCCAAGACAGAGGCAGTGCAGGCCGAACAGCATGAGGGCGAGGATATAGCCCTCATTGTGGAGCGCCAGTAAGGTCAGTGCGGCCTGACCCGCCATTATGGGGTCCAGTTGTACGGCAACGGGTGAGTCACCCAGTAGAAGCAGGGGTGCGATCTGCGCGAGCAAGGCCACGGCCAAGGCGCCGCTCATGACCAGACGGATGGCCAAGGCAAACAGGGCCACACCCCGGTCGACCGGGGCCAGCAGGCGGTAGAAAGTCACTGCCAGCACGACGTCCAGACACAGGACCGTGAAATCGGCGAGAATGCCGAGGCGAAGCAGGCCCGTCTGCTCGCGGATCCGGTCGGCAGTCGCGCTGGCAGCCTGCCAGTCGATCAGTTCTCCGCGGACGGCGATCTGGGCAAAAATGCCGCACAGGATGATGGCGAGATAGGCGAGGCCCGACAGGCGGGCGAGGGTGACGGGATTGTCGGGGCGGGGGGCAGAACTCATAACGACTCCGGTTTCAGCGTGGAACATGGTGCCACACTGAAACCTGGTCGGCTGACCTGTCTTGCCGATTTGGAAATCGGCCAAACGGGAATGTCAGGCCGGCTCGCCTGCCGAGCCTCAGACGCCCAGCGCCTTGGCCAGACCGCCCACCGTGCGCACATAGCTGGCGCCTGACCACTCACAAGCGGCGACTACCACCTCGCGCTTGGCGATGACGCCAAAGCCGATGAAGCGGTCGGCGGCGCCGGCTTCGAAGGCTTCGAAATCGGTCATGCCGTCGCCGACCATGATGGTCTCATGGGCCTGTCCCGAAATGCTGTTCAGGATCTCGGCCTTGCCGCCATTGCGCGAGAGGGGATAGTCAGTATCGAGGCCGCTGACCGCCTCGCCGGTCCAGACAAAGCGGTTGGCATGGATATCGCCTTGACCAAAACCGAGATCGGTCAGGACCGGCTCCAGCAGGTCGGCAAATCCGCCTGAAATGGCGTGCAACACATCACCGCGATCGCGCAGTTTGCGGATCAGGGGAGCCATGCCGGGCGTCAGCCGCTGTCGTAATTGTTCGCCTACGACCCTCACCTGTTCGCGATCGAGGGCCGCCAGCTGCAGGCGCGCCTCGAGACTGTCGCGCAGGGCCATGCTGCCGGACATGCCGGCACGGGTGATCTCGTGCAGCCGGGCTTTGGCTGCGCCCCTGTCCTCACGCCCGGCCAAGGCGGCCTCAAGCGCCGTGTCCAGCGACTCAACACGCAGCAGTGTGGAATCCACATCAAAGGCTATCAGTCGTGTCACGCCGTCATCCTGATCATTCGAGCCGATCCGTCTGGCTCGAGTCTAGACACGCCGCTCCGGGCTGTCAGCGCTTTTGAGCCTGGTCGGATCAGGTCGGCGCGTGGCGGCCGATCGGGCAGACCACGCCGGTGCCACCAATTCCGCAATAACCGGACGGGTTGCGGGCCAGATATTGCTGGTGCTCGTCCTCGGCGTAATAGAAAGGACCCGCCTTGACGATCTCGGTGGTGATCGTCCCCAGCCCGGCGCCGTCAAGCTCGGCCTGGTAGCGGGCAGCGGCGTCATGGGCCGCCACCAGCTGTTCCGGCGTGGTGGCATAAATCGCCGACCGGTACTGGGTGCCTCGGTCATTGCCCTGGCGCATGCCCTGGGTCGGATCATGCCCCTCCCAGAAAATCTTCAGCACCTGGTCGAGCGACAACATCTCCGGATCGAAGACCACGCGGACCAGTTCGGCATGCCCGGTCGCACCGGAACAGGTTTCCTGATAGGTGGGGTTGGGCGTCGTGCCACCGCCATAGCCGACCGCCGTGTGCCAGACACCGTCGGTTTCCCAGAACAGGCGTTCCGCGCCCCAGAAACAACCAAGCCCCAGGAAGATTTCTTGCATGCCTTCCGGTGTGTCAGCCTTGATCTCGCGTCCGGTGATGGCATGGCTTGTCGTCGGCGACAGGGCGTCCGCTCGGCCTGGCAGGGCCTGCTCGGCAGGGATGATGCGTGATTTCCAGATCGGGTCTGACATGGCGGGCTCCGAAGCCTAAGAACTGGCTTCAAGATAGGTGTCCCGCTCCGAAAAACCAGTGCCGGCGGCTGCAATGACTGCCGATCCCGTCATGTCCAAGCCCCGCTTCCGGCGGTCGTTCCGGTCCGCATAACCGGCCGATTGTTTTTGGTGCCCATCATCCCGGTGCCCTCGCCCGAGAGAAGCGCTGAAAAAACTCCGACCAGAGCGCTAAAATGCTGAGCAAGACGCCTTGCCTCTGCCCGCCCGATGCGTATAGTCCGCGCCTTCGCGGTGAGGTGGCCGAGTGGTCGAAGGCGCACGCCTGGAACGCGTGTAGGCGGGTAACCGTCTCGTGGGTTCGAATCCCACCCTCACCGCCACTATTCCCAAAACCGCAAACCCCTCCAACGGTTACGATTTTGGCGTTTGGCCGCCAGGCTAAAACGTTCCTATTACCTGTTCCTATTCCTCCTGCCGGAGGCGGCCCGATGAGCGGCCGCCGGGTGCAACACCTCGTCGTGCGCGGAAAGAGCTTCCAGGTCCGGCTCTATGTGCCGGTCGATCTCCAGTCGGTCTTAGATCGAAGAGAGCTGCGCTGGTCAGTTCGAACGCGTGAGCCGTCGGTTGCGAAAAGTAGGGCGCTCAACGCGAGCCTCGCCTTTCACCGTCTCTGCGATAAGCTACGTCTTATGAAGAAGTTGAGCGTCGATGATGCCCGCGAGATCGCGCGGGCGTTCTACCAGAAACTCGCGGATAGCTATCAAACCCCGGAGCCCGTGCATCCGGCGGATCAAGACTGGCTCGACCACACCCAGGAGCAGATTGTCGAGGAGATGGTGCTGGACCTGGGGCGGGAGATCAGCAACCAGGTCTATTCTGCACCTGTGGTTACAACGGCCAGGACGGTCGCAGGCGAGGCTGGCTACGATTTTCCGAGCGAGGGAACCGAAGCGTTCAGAGCGATTTGTCAGGGCATCGCTCGCGCCCAGGTCGAGCATGCGCGCTACACGCTCTTCCGGCAGCAGGACTTGCTTAAGCCGTACGAGACGCAGGACGAACTATTCCGGGGTGGAGCCAAGGCCGCTTCATCATCCGTGTTGAATGTTGCTGAGGTGATCCAGGGTGGCCTGTCGTTGGGCGAGGCCATCGAAAAGTATGTCGCTGCGCATGCCAGCGGGCCAAATGCCTGGAAGCCCAAAACCGGAGAAGAGAAGGAGCGGACCTTCAAAATGGTTCAGGCCCTTCTGGGGGCGAACCGTCCAATTAAGCAGATCAAGACGGAGCATGTACGCGAGCTGCGTGATTTCCTCCAGGCGGTGAAGGCCAAGGCGAAGCTCAATGAAAGCCAGCCCGAAAAAATGCTGGCCAAAGCAGAACAAGACCGGCTCAACCCGAAGACCGCCGCGAAGTATTTCGGCTACGTCCGGGCCTTGTTGAGGTGGCTTGTTGCCGAGGGGTATCTGGAGGCAGAGCCGGGGGCGACCATAAAGCTGGCAACGCCAAAAGGCGGAGGAAAGAAAGCCGTCCGTCCTTTCTCCACAGATGAGCTGGATCAGGTGTTTACCTCGCCGCTCTATGCGGGTTTCAAATCCACCAACCAGCGTCATCTGCCCGGTAAGATGAAGCGGCAGGACGGGATTTACTGGATGCTCCTGCTCGGTCTTCACACAGGCATGCGGTCCGGAGAGCTACTTCAACTCGCCAAGTCGGATATCCGGTTAAACGAAGAAATTCCTTACATCGATATCAGGGGAGACCTCGACCTGAAGACCGAGGCGTCCGTCCGGCAGGTGCCAATCCATTCTAACCTGTTCAGCTACGGTTTGGCCGGTTGGCTGGCCGCACGGCCGAAACAGGCCGAGGAGAGGCTGTTCTGCGAGATCAAACTCGGTGCGGCTGGGCATCGGACCAGTGCGGCATCGAAGAAGCTCAATGGATACCTGGCACGCATTGGAGTGAAGAAAGGGCGCGAGCTGGTGTTTCATAGCTTCCGGCACGCGTTCATTGATGCGGCTCGCAGTAGCGAGGTCCCGGATGAACGCATCAGGGAGATCGTCGGGCACAAAGATACGAGCATCACCGGTGGTTATGGTCAGGGTGCGAGTTTGGCGGCCCTGATGAAGGAAATGACCAAGATCGAGTTCGGGCTAGCTGAGGCGACACGGACGCTGTTGCAGGGCAACGCGCTGAAATAGTCGGGACAGCGTTTTGGACATTTGACCTCCCCAGGCTTAGCGGGCCTGTCATGTCTCGATTTGAGACGTCTATAGGCGCGCTATGGGGCGCACCTTGGGGGGTACGGCCAATTGGACGCGCTCACGACCGACGAGCTCAACGAACGATAAGATCAATGGCGGCCGTCACGCGGTCCAGGTCGTCGTCCTCCAGCTCCTCTAAGCGGAGATGAAGGGCGCGGAGCTTCGGATTAATCTCAACGCTCGATGAGTGTGCCGGGCCGCCGAACAGAAACGCCGGATCGATCTCAAGAGCTTCAACCAGGCGGGCGAGCGCGTTGAAGGATGGGAAGCTCGTTCCCCGTTCGATGCGGCTGACCATGTCCACCGTGAGATCACTGGCCTCAGCCAGCGCGCTCTGTGTCATTCGGCGGTTGGAGCGGGCCTGTTTTAGGCGTGAGCAGAAGAGCGCCTGAAGCTCGTCCTTGGAAATCGGGTCGGTCATGTACCCGAACTAATCTTCTGGCTGTTGCGCGAACAGGTAACAAAATTCTGGACAACTTGACGTGTAAGAATATGGTTCTTTTATTCCACGATACAAGAACAGGATAAGTCTAGAATGGAACGAATGATGATGATCGTAGCTGCCACGATGGCAGCGGCTGTAGCGAACTCAGCGGAGGCTCAGGAATGGTCCGGGTGGGAATTCAATCAGACCTCAAATGCGTTTTCCGACAACGCATCCTGGTCAGTCTCGAATGTTGAGGCCAATGCTCTATCTCCGGCACAGATTGCCCTGATCTGTCACGATAGCGGGCCCGTAGGCCTCGTATTCGACGATGGTGAGATCCCTATCCCGCGGACGCCTCGCATTCAATTCAGGATCGACGAGGATGACGCCTTCTCAGGCGCATCCGTTCGAGCATCGTCTGACAGATATCTGATCGCGAACCCATTCATTGCGGAGCGCGTCGTAGAAGAGATGCGGGAAGGCGAAGAACTGGTCTTCCAGATCGGGAACAACGCACCCCGGTTCGTCTCACTCGAGGGCTTCGCGGATGCCATGCATCTGTTCGAGGAAAACTGCCCGCATCCGGTTAATCGACAGAGGCGATAGAGAGAGCATAATTCTTACCAGGAAAAAAATAAGAATATTGATCTGTGCGGTGAAATCTGTTTAGATGTTCCGGTCTTGAGATTGGTCGCTAATCTCGGGTGGTGAGCCGCCCAGAGAACCGATCTTGACCTCCAAAATATTGAAAATATCGGATGCCTACAGTTTTCCCTCTAACAGCCCAGAGATAGGCATCGAGGAAAAGCGCGTCTGTAAGGTTATCCCAGCCACAGATACCCATAAGGTTGTCGTCCTCAAACCCATTATCGACAAACTCCGTCTTACCTTCTCTGGGCTGGGGGTGATCCAGCACATCAAAAACCTCCAGGCGACAGAATATTGGCCCCACGTCTACGCCAGCGCGCTTTCAGCCGGAGAGGCAGACGATCTTCCTTACATCAAACCGTGCAGGATTGAAGGATACTGGATAGGCCTGCGAATTGAACATGACGGAAGTTCAGTGGCGACGCTCGGTCTCAATCCAAAAAACAAGAAACAGGCTTCAGCCCGCCTGGAGCTAAATCCTTCGCAGCTCACCGAGGAGCACCTCCAGAAACTGTTCCGTGCTTGGAAGCATTTAGAGGGTGATACGATCCCACTCGCGGCTCATCTAACTTCGGCTCGGGCGACGCGATGCGACGTCGCGGTGGACGTGCTCAATCTCAAAATATCTGACCTCTTTGTCCATTGCCCCGTGGTATGGAAAGTATGGGCTTGCACGTCGATGGAAGGAGGGGTGCAGACGCTCAATTTCTATAAGGCGAAGAAGAGTCAGCCAGTCTTCGTCGATCCGAAGTCCCGCTCGAACGTAACGGTGTACGATAAGCGTGCAGAGCGACAGGCGGTCGGAGCTGAACCGGAGTTTGGTCCTCTGGCTCATACGCGGATTGAGTTCAATTTGAACAAGACGGCGTTATTCAAAGGGCTGAAGAACACCCAGTTCCCCGCGAAGGGGTGGGTGTTCAGCCGGACGATTTTTAAAAAGCCTCCGCTTCCCATGGGGCGTTGGCAGCAGTTCCTTGATAGCGCCCGTTATCGAGGTTTTATGGCAGCTCAGGCGTTGCTGACGAAGCAGGAGCTCGCCGCTCTGGAGGATGCTGAGGAGAGCCCAGACAGAACTTTCAAGAATTTGGTCGACAAGAGCATCTGGAAGCATTGGCCAGAAGCAATCGAGGCACCCGCCATCGCTCAGCTTCTGAAGTTCGCCGCGGCCGACCCGAAGGAGATGATCGAAACAACGGTATTCGAGCTTTGAGTGCAGATTGCAATTAATTGCAATTCCGCCGAACTCAAATTTGACCCTGCCGCTCACCCAGTCACGATAGTAGTGGGTCCGGATGCCCGGAGGTCTCCCGCAAAGGAGGTTTCCAATGATCAACGAATTTCTCGCCGGGGTCCGGCAGCAGGTTGTCGCCGACGCAATGACGGCGGAATTCCCCGAGACGCCCTATCTTCGATCCACCCTGCATATCGCCGCGTCGCTTCTCCAGAAATCGATCCGAAGAGGGCGTCAGGACCTCGCCTTGCAGGCTGCACAACGCCTCTTTGATGCCCAACCGGCCCGTTTCTGGCGGCGGCTGTGTATCACCCTGTTCGAGGATGTCGGTCTTCTTGACCGGCAGCTCGCGCTCGATGTCCTAGCTTGTGCTCCGCGGCGAGGCGCATCGAAGGTCTCCTGGACAGTCGTGGCATATCTCGTCGGGCGACTATGCGAAGCCACGAAAACCCAGGTGGCCAACAACCTGTTGCACCTCGGTCTCTACGACCTGCATGAAGCCGGGCCGCTGGAAGAATTCGACCTTCTGTCAGTCGACGCGGCCGCTTCATGGGTGACCGATGGAGAGGCGTCGCTGGTTCAGCAAGCAAAAGCGGTCTGGCAGCTGAGCGGCATTTCTTGTGCGGGCCTGGTGCTGCGACATCCTCAAGCTGACCGCGAGCGCGCTCTGTTCCTGGTGTCGGAGCTGGCGGCTAGCCCCGTCCTGGAGATTATCGCTCGTGCAGGTCTGCGGACTACTGGCCATGTCCTCCCGCTCGTGTCGGTTCTGGAGGCATCAATCTCGTCTCAGAGGAAAGGGTTTGATGTGGTGCCGGATCCGATGCCCGAAGAGGAGATCATCGCAGGTCTACCGAGCTGGACGTTCGACCAATACACCTGGCCGGGAAAAGCAGCATTGCGACGGGCGCGTACAGAATGCCCCGCCATCGCAGCAGACCTTTCAGGTCGGGCAGGGAATGCAGACCAACGCTTCAGGGCCCTGGCGGATGCTCATTTTGAATTCGAAAGCGCCAACCTCTCCCTCAGGGCTCAAATTCCAGCTCATATAGCCCTTTGGAGGCGCGTTCAGGCCCTGGGCCCTCACAGGCATCCCGAAACGGCTCAGGCGCTCTATGGGGCCCTCAGGGAGGATTGGGAGGCTTTTCAAACACTCAGGCGTCTATCGGAGCAGTCGCCTAATATGTAGTGTGGTGGTGCTTGACGCGCCTAAAGGATGTGTATAGAAAGGCGACCCATAAACAAACTATACACATCAGGGGTTGGCGATGGTGCCGGTCGAAGACATCAGTTGGAGTGTGGAGCAACGGCTCGAATTTATCGAGTTTCGTCTCTTCTGGTATGGCGGCGTAAATCGCGGCGACATTGCCGGTGAATTTGGTGTTTCGGTCCCGCAGGCGTCTAAAGATCTCAGTCGGTACCAGGAGGTCTGTCCGAGTAACGTTCGGTATGACGCGAGTGAAAAGCGGTACACGACGACGGATCAGTTTAGTCCGCGCTTTATAAGTCTGGACCCGGATGCCTTTCTGCGCGGATTAGTTGGCGAGAAGGGTGCGACTGTTGGTGCCGTGCAGGCTGAAGCTTGCCCAGTGCCGCGTCGGAAGGTTGATCCTCACACTCTACGTGAAATCGTCGCCGCTGTTCGGGCCGAGAAGTCGGTTGAGATCAGATATCAGTCGATGTCATCCCATAAACCCGACCCGGAGTGGCGGTGGGTGTCGCCGCATGCTTTCGGATCGGATGGTTTGCGTTGGCATGTTCGTGCATTCTGCCACCAGGATCGGAAGTTTAAGGACTTCCTGCTTTCCCGGTGTTCTGGTGCCCGTGGGGCATCACCGGCCGAAGCCTCGTCGGATGCGGATCTTAGTTGGGCGCGGTCCTTTGAAGTCGAGCTTGAGCCCAACCCGCGGCTCAGCGACAGCCAGCAAAGCGCGGTGGCGACCGATTTCTGCATGGAGGGCGGGCTTTCCCGCGTTCAGGTGCGTCGCGCCATGCTCTACCATTTCTTTCGTCGCATGAGACTAGATGCCGTTGACCAGGTCGATGGCCCCCAGGAAGCGCCTGTTGTCATTCGTAATCGTGAGGCTTTTGACGCCGCCTTGGCGGAGGCGCTGGCATGAAGTCCGTCAATTTCGAAATCCTGCGTAAAGACTGGCCAGAGCTCGCTCAGCTGGGCGCGTTTGCTGAGACATACGCGCATACAGACGCGGCGAGCGCCCTGGTTAAGCTTCGGCTGTTCGCGGAAAATCTCACTAAGGATATCTACCGCGATCTGCGCCTGCCTCGTGAAGATCGTATGTCCTTTGTCGACATGCTTGGTGGCAGCGCGTTTCAGTCAGCAATCCCGCGTGTTGTGATCGATAAGCTTCATGCGATCCGTGTCCACGGAAACAAGGCGGCCCATGGTGAGCAGGCGACCATTAAGACGGCTCTCTTTCTGCTGAAGGAAGCGCACGGATTGGCGCGGTGGCTGCTTGTGGCGTTTAAGCGCCAGAAAGCAGACGATCTTCCGCTTTTCAAAGAGCTGGATAACCCTGTCCAGGGAGCAAGTGCCACCGAGCTTCAACGCGAGAAAAAGCGGGCAATGGAGCGCCTGGCGGCCCAAGAAGCACAGATGCAGGTGCTGCTGAAAGAGCTCGAGGCGGAGCGCGAGAAAGCCAAGGCGGCTGAGGCGAAGACGGAGGAGCTTTCCGCTGCCCGTGAGGAAGGCGACAAGGCGGCATCGGAGCTTGAATTCGACGAGGCGACAACTCGAGCTCGGATCATCGACATGATGCTCGCCTCGGCTGGGTGGGATGTCGCCAACGGTCTCAAATCGACGGAACAGGTTGCCAAGGAGTTGGAAGTCGCCGACCAGCCGACCGAGACCGGCAAAGGCTATGTCGACTACGTCCTGCGTGATGGCGACGGTATGCCGCTCGCAGTCGTGGAGGCGAAGCGAACCTCAAAGAACGCCGAACTGGGTCGCAAACAGGCGGAGCTCTATGCCAATGCGCTGGAGAAGCAGTACGGTATCCGTCCGGCGATCTTTTACACGAATGGCTATGACATTTGGCTGTGGGACGATGCGGGCGGTTTCCCGCCGCGCAAGGTCTACGGCTACTACTCGCCGGATAGCCTCCAATATCTGGTGCGGTTCCAGCGGGCGAATAAGCAGCCGCTGACGGCGCTGCCGCCAAACAAGGACATCGCCGGCCGCCTCTACCAGGTTGAGACCATCAAGCGCGTCAGTGAGCGGTTCGAAGATAAGCACCGCAAGGCCCTGATCGTTCAGGCGACGGGGACCGGTAAGACGCGGGTCGCCATCGCGCTGTCAGAGCTGCTGATCCGCGCCAAATGGGCCAAGCGGGTGCTCTTTCTGTGTGACCGGAGGGAGCTCCGCAAACAGGCTAAAAACGCATTCGGAAATTTCCTCAAGGGCGAGCCGATCCGCGTCGTCAACTCGGCCATTCGCGGGAATGCGAACGAACGGATATTCGTCGCGACCTACCCGGCGATGCTGAAGGTCTATCAGGCGTTTGACGTCGGATTTTTCGACCTGATCATCGCGGACGAGAGCCATCGCAGCATCTACAATGTCTATGGCGACCTGTTTTACTACTTTGATTGTCCCCAGGTTGGCCTGACCGCGACCCCTGTCGATTTCGTCACGCGGTCGACCTTCGATCTCTTCAAGTGCGAGGGGCAGAACCCGACCGCGAACTATGAGCTCGAACAGGCTATCGAAGAGGGCTACCTTACCCCGTTCGAAGTCTATGAGCACACGACCAAATTCCTGCGGGAAGGTATCCGCCTAGAGGGTCTGACCAAGGCCCAGCGCCAGCAGCTCGAGGATCAGGGCGAAGACCCGGATCAATACGACTATTCCTCAGAAGTCGTCGACAAGGCGATCTTCAACAAGGACACGAACCGCGCCGTCCTGCGCAATCTGATGGAAAACGGCCTGCGGGACGCCAGCGGACAGACCATCGGCAAGACGATCATCTTTGCGCGCAGCCATGCCCACGCCCTCTTGCTGCGCGAGGTGTTCGATGAGCTCTATCCGCAATATGGTGGCCGCTTCTGCCAGGTCATCGACAACTATGATCCGCGCGCAGAGCAGCTGATCGACGACTTCAAAGGCGACGGCGCGAACAAGGACCTCACTATCGCGATCTCCGTGGACATGCTGGACACGGGCATCGACGTTCCGGAAATTCTCAACCTGGTCTTTGCAAAGCCGGTCCGCTCGCCGGTGAAGTTCTGGCAAATGGTGGGGCGCGGGACGCGTCTGTGTGAGGATTTGTTCGGTCCCGGCCAGCACAAGACCGTTTTCCGCATCTTCGATCACTGGGGCAATTTCGAGCGTTTCGAGACCGGCTACAAACCCGCAGAGCCACGCCCGTCCAAATCGCTTCTGCAACAGCTCTTCGAGCAGCGGATCGACCTGGCGGAGACGGCCCTCCGCAAGAGTGAAATCCCGGTCTTCGAGACAGTCGTGCAATTAATTGCAGCCGACGTTTCGGCCCTGCCGGAAAACTCCATCGCCGTTCGTGAGAAGTGGCGGGAGAAGCGGCAATTCGCCGACCTTGAAACGGTCAAATCCTTCGCCCCGACAACGGTGGCGGCGCTTCGCCAGACCATCGCGCCTCTGATGCAGTGGCGGGATGTGCGGGGCAAAACCGAAGCCCATGCGTTTGATCTGTTGATCGCCCGGCTCCAGACGGCGGCCCTTCAAGGGTCTGCGGAGGTCGAGGACCTAAGAGCGGACATGATGGGACGGCTCGACACGCTGCAAATGCACCTGAACCCCGTCCGCGAGCGGGCGGAAATCATCAAAGAGGTGAAGTCGGCTGCGTTCTGGTCCGACCTCAAGCCGTTGGACCTGGAGCGGGTTCGCATCCCGCTTCGCGAGATCATCCACCACCATGACCGCAAGGCCGGGCCGAAAGTACCGGCGAAGGTCATCGATGTGGAAGAGGAGGCGTCGGAGTTTCAATACGGCCGCCGGGCCACCTCCTACACCGCCAATGAGATGAAGGCGTTCAAGCAGGCGGTGGATGCCGAGCTGAAGAAGCATATCGAGACCAACCCCATCCTGCAGAAAATCCGCAATGGCGAGCCGGTCACAGATGCCGACCTGCAAGCTATCGTCTCTCTCGTCCTGACCCAGAACCCGGATCTCAGTGAAGCCCAGCTCAACGAATTCTTCTCGCCAACGGCGGAGAATTTGTTGTTCAAACTGCGGGAAATGACGGGCCTGGAGGCCACGACGGTGCGGGACCGCTTTGCGGACTTCGTGAACGCGCACCCTACACTGACGGCCAAGCAGACCCGCTTCCTCAACCTGTTGCAGAACCATCTGATCAAGTTCGGCGTCATCACGGTCGACCGGCTGTATGACCAGCCTTTCACGGTGGTCGATGCGGATGGACCGGACGGGGTCTTCGACGAGCCCGATCTGATGAACGAACTCATGACCATCATTTCTCAATTCGCGCCGCCCTCAACGAGCCGTGAGAGCGCGGAAGATAAAAGGACGCCCAACTAATGCTGACGAGTGAATTACGACGCCGCGTCGACGCGCTCTGGACTGAATTCTGGCAAGGCGGGATCACCAACCCGCTGACAGTGATCGAACAGATCACCTTCCTGATGTTCATCCGTCTCCTGGACGTCAACGAGACGCGGGACGAGAAGCACCAGAACCGCACCGGCTATGAGTTCAAGCGGCGCTTCGGCCCGGATGAGCAAAATCTGCGCTGGAATGAGTTCCGCCATTTGGGCGGCGACGAGATGCTCGTGCGCGTCCGTGATGGCGTATTCCCGCATCTGCGCAAGTCGAGCCCGACAGGGTCCAGCTTCGCCGAGTTCATGAAGGACGCGCAGCTGATGATCCAGAAGCCCTCTCTGTTGGTGAAGGCGGTCAGCATCGTCAATGATTTGCCGCTGACCGAGGGTGATACCAAGGGCGATCTCTACGAATATCTGCTCAGCAAGCTCACGACAGCGGGCATCAACGGCCAGTTCCGCACGCCCCGGCACATCATCAAGCTGATGGTGGACATGCTGGAACCGAAACCCACGGACCGCATTTCAGACCCGTCCTGCGGCACCGGCGGGTTCCTCGTGAACGTCATGGAATACCTGCTACGGGCCTATACCTCGCCGGAAGCCGTGATCAAGGAGACGGACCCGGAAACCGGCAAGACGGAAACCCTCTATCCCGGCGATCAGCTGGAGGGGCATTGGGACCACATCAAGGGCGACATGTTCCACGGCTTCGACTTCGACGCCTCCATGCTACGCATCGCGGCGATGAACCTCATGCTGCATGGCGTCGATAATCCGGACATCCACTATCAGGACACGCTGAGCGGCAGCTTCACCGACAATTTCCAGGCCTCGGCCACGGAAGGCTTCGATGTCATCCTCGCCAATCCGCCCTTTAAGGGCAGCCTGGATTATGAGGATGTCCATCCCAACCTGTTGAGCGCGGTCAAGACTAAGAAGACCGAGCTGCTCTTCCTGGTCCTGATCCTGCGCATGCTGAAGCCCGGCGGCCGGTCGGCGACGATTGTGCCGGATGGTGTGTTGTTCGGCTCGTCCACGGCCCACACAGCGCTCCGTAAGAAGCTGATCGACCAGAACCAGCTGGAAGCCGTCATCTCGCTCCCCAGCGGCGTGTTCAAACCCTATGCGGGCGTGTCGACCGGCATCCTGGTCTTCTCGAAGGGCGGGGAAACGCGGGACGTGTTTTTCTACGATGTCGAAGGGGACGGTTTCTCGCTGGACGACAAGCGCGATCCGCGACCCGATGAAGACGATTTGCCGGATTGCTTGGCGCGCTGGAAGGCGCGGGACCCGGCCAAGGACACGGACCGGACCTGCAAGGCCTTCTTTGTCCCGGCCACTGAGATCCGGGAGGCGAATTACGACCTATCCCTCAGCCGCTACAAGGAGCGGGTCTATGAGGAGGAAGAATACGATCCGCCAAAGGATATTCTCGGCCGGATGAAGGCGCTGAATGCGGAGATCGATCAAGACCTGGCAGCTCTGGAGGAGATGCTGGGATGAGCCCCACAATTGCGCTCGGCGATATTGTCAAACTCCGTAAAGGCCGGAAGGCGCAGGAAGTTCTTTCTGCCGCAGCTGCCGGCGCGCTCCCGTATATCCAGATTGACGAGGTAAGAGGGGTAGCGCCCACGAAATACGCAAAAGATCCTAGCGCGGTAGACGTCGGCCCAGACGACCTTTGTATTGTTTGGGACGGAGCAAATGCGGGTACGGTTGGTTATGGGCTCAGCGGCGCAATTGGGAGCACTGTTGCCCGCATTCGCTTTTCAGATCACGGCCAATGGGATGCTGCATTTGTTGGTCGCCTGCTCCAAGGAAAATTTCGACAGCTTAACGATCAGGCTCAAGCGCGAGGCGCGACCATCCCTCACGTGGACAAGTCTAAGCTCGAACAGCTCGCTATTCCGCGCATTGATTTGGATGAACAACGCCGGATCGCGGCGATCCTGGACAAGGCGGATGCGATCCGCCGCAAGCGCGAAGAGGCCCTCGCCCTCGCCGACGACTTCCTGAAATCGACCTTCTTAGAGATGTTTGGTGATCCGCTTGCGCCGGAGCCGCACGGTAGTATCAGCACGATCGACACAGAGTGCGATTTGTTTGCCGGAAACTCTCTGCCAAGAGGCGAGGAATTCAGAGGACAAGACCGTGGGTGTCTACTTTTGAAGGTTTCAGACCTCAATTCAGAGGGGAATGAAACTCAAATTGTTTCATCAAAGCTTTGGGTGCCACCAAACGAAAAATTGCGCGCCAGTATGGTTGCACCCGCTGGATCAATTGTTTTTCCCAAGAGGGGAGGGGCTATATCAACCAATAAGAAGCGCGTTCTTAGCCGCCCCGCTGTTCTAGACCCTAACCTAATGGGGGTCGCACCCAAATCTGGCTCCTCAATTTCGTTTCGCTACCTTCGAAACTGGTTTGAACTCCTGGACTTGGTGACGATATCAAGCGGGAGTACCGTGCCCCAATTGAACAAGAAAGACGTGGGGCCATTAAGGATTGTTGTCCCGACACCTGTCGATCTGGAGCGTTTCGACAACATCTATGAGCGGTCCGCGAAATTGCGGGAGAAGCTGCGGTCGGCGTGGGATAGCTCAGCGCACCTTTTCGCCTCCCTCTCCCAGCGCGCATTCCGGGGCGAATTGTGAGCCCGGCGGTTCATACTCTCACCCTGCCAGGGCCGATGCTTCAGCGCGGCTTCTGGCTCTATGTCTGGCGGGTGCGCACGCCTGGGGGCGAGATGCTGTATGTCGGCCGGACCGGCGACAGCTCTAGCCCGCACGCTACTGCTCCCTATACGCGCATGGGCCAGCATCTGGGCTTCGCGAAGGCCAGCAATAGTCTGCGCCGTCTCCTCCTGGAAAACGAAGTAGAGCCGGAGGCCTGCGAGGCGTTCGACCTCGTTTCTTTCGGTCCGATCTTCCCTGAGGTCAGCGCCGAGGCCGGTGCGGATCGCAATGAACGCATGAAGCATCACAAGCCGATCCGCGACACGCTCGCGGGTCTGGAAAAGCAGCTCCGTGATGCGCTTCACACGTCGGGCTACCAGGTCCTGAATATCGTGCACTCGAAGAAACCGGTCAACGCCGCCTTGTGGGCAGATGTGCGGGACGCCTTCGCGGGGCATTTCCCCAAACTCACCGACCTGGACGATGGAGTGACCTGACCGATGAGCGATCTGAAACTCTTCCGCCTGGACGGGCCGTCGGTCTGTGAGATCGAAGGCTCATCCGCCGCGCTGGAAAAATCCCTTCAGGACCTGATCGAGCGTAATCTGGAGACCTTTCTGGGCGTGCGCTTCCTGGCGTCGGAATTCTCGACCGGGCGCGAGCATGGCGGGCGGATGGACACACTCGGGATCGATGAAAACGGCTGCCCCGTGATCATTGAGTACAAGCACGCCACCAACGCCAACGTCATCAATCAGGGCCTCTTCTACCTCGATTGGCTGGTCACTCATCGCGGTGACTTCGAGATGCTGGTGCTCAAGGCGTTCGGGCAGGAGGCGGCGCAAAGCGTCGAGTGGACAGCGCCGCGGCTTATCTGCATCGCCGGTGATTTCAGCCGGTATGACGAACACGCCATCAAGCAGATGAACCACAATATCGAGCTGATCCGCTATGTCCGCTTTGGCGAGGACTTGTTGATGCTGGAGCAGGTCAATGCGGTGTCGGCGACGGGCAATGGAGCGGCTACAGGCGCTCTCTCCTCGTCGGGCGGTGGCGCCCAATACAAGACGGTCACCGAATACCTGGGAGACGCTGACCAGGCACTCACGGACCGTTTCGAGGCGCTGAAAGAGCACCTGTTCAATCTCGGTGACGACGTCCAGCTGAAGACGCTGAAATACTATCTGGCCTTCAAGCGCATCAAGAATTTCGCCTGTGTCGAGCTGCGCAACCGGTCCGGCGTGATCCTGGTTTATCTGAAAATCGATCCGGACAGCGTCCAGCTAGAGGACGGGTTCACCCGCGATGTCCGCAAGATCGGTCATTACGGGACCGGCGATCTGGAGGTGACGTTGCGCTCCGCGGATGATCTGGAAAAAGCCAAACCGCTGGTCGAACGCAGCTATGAGAGCGCGTGAGGGGTTTAGATGCGACTGACACGAATAGAGATCGAAAACTTCAAGGGCATCGGCAAACGCCAGGTGATCGACCTCGCGCCCATCACGCTCCTGTTCGGGCCGAACAGCGCCGGCAAGAGTACCGTCCTGCAGGCGCTTCATTACGTCCGGGAGATATTGGAGCGCCAGAACCCGGACCCGGATGAAACCATCGCGGGCGGGCTCATTGACCTAGGAGGGTTCACTTCGCTCGTGCACCGGCATGAGCTGGACCGGGCGATACAGATCAAGCTGGTGGGCTCGCTCAACGAAGGTGAGGTCAACGAGTACCTGGAACTAAACACCGGCGAGTTTCTCATTGATGATCGCTTCGCCGCCCTGCCTATTCGATACCTGATCGGCGAAAATTCGGACCTTAAGGATCGCGGCGTTGTTGAGACCGTCGCCGTCGAGTTCAGTGTCAGTTGGAGTGACGCGCACGACGCTCCCTACGTTGACCGCATCAGCTTTGAGATGGACGGTGAGCGCACCCTATCGATTGAAAGCAAGCCGGATCGAGGTCGCGCTATTCTCACCGGTTTTAACTTCAAACACCCTCTGTTCCAGCAGTTCATCGACCTGGATGATGAACTCGACGAAGAGGAGCTTGATGGGCTCGCCTCGGATCCAAGTGAGGCACCTGAGGACCCATTCTCATCCCCACTGGGAAGCGAGGTCTGGGAGCTTTCAGCCGACCTCTCGATGGAAACATCGCCACTCGCGGGCAGTGAATTCCGCGTCGCAGCCTGGACCCCCTTTGGTGCGCTTCCGGATTTGGATCGAGATTTGGACATCGCGCTTACGGAGGTGGATGAGAGCGAGGTACAGGATAAGCACTCAAGCGGCGCTGCGGTGCAACGTTTGACCAAGTCCGCCCAGGAAGAAGTGAAGCGCGAGCTAATCGGAGAGGCCCGCCGCCGAGACGCGCTCGAAGAAACGCTCGATGAGCTAGTTCGAGGGCCGTTGCGGATTTTAAGGGCACATCTTAAGGCGACGAGGTATGTGGGGCCGCTTCGGGACATCCCTTCACGTTCGTTCTCGCCAAAAGCCTCACCCGATGAAGGCCGGTGGGCTTCGGGATTGGCCGCTTGGGATCGCTTGGCACAACCAGGCTCGGAACGGTTGCTGCGCGAAACAAATGCTTGGTTGGCAGACAGTGATCGGTTGAACATTGGCTGTCAGGTCGAGCGTTTGCACTATCGGGAAGTGCCGGTTCCAGGGGCTATATCCGCGTTGTTTGAGCGCGGGTTGACCGAAGATGATCTGGGTCTTCTTCAGGAGCTCTACCAGGATCTCGCGGTTCGTACCGAATTGTCGCTTCGCGATCTGAAGGCGGGTGTTGTGGTCGCGCCTGCGGACGTTGGGGTGGGGGTGTCTCAACTCGTGCCGGTCGTTGTCGCGTGCCTCGATGACTATGAAAGCATCCTGGCTATCGAACAGCCTGAGCTTCACATTCATCCGGCCGTGCAGGTTGGGTTGGGTGACCTCTTCATTTCTGCTGCAGCCAATGCTGATCTCGATACGGGCAGCACAACTCTACTCGTCGAAACGCACAGCGAGCATCTGATGTTGCGCCTCCTGCGGCGCATTCGAGAGGCCTCGGAGGGCGACATTCCTCCATGTGGTCACTCACTGCGGCCTGAGGAACTGTCCGTCATCTACGTAGAGGCGACAGATGAGGCGGTACGTTTCAAGCGTCTGCGGATCGATAGCGATGGGGAATTCATAGATCGCTGGCCCAAAGGCTTCTTTGAAGAACGGGCGGAGGAGCTTTTCTGATGCTCTATGAATATGCGGTGGACCCCGAAATTACCCGGCGAGAGGTTGCTGAGCTCCAGCACCTCTTCGCGCTCTTCGGACTGGATCGCGGGAGGTACATCTCCAAGTTTCCAGAGCGGCGATGGCTTCGATTAGCGTATCAAGCCGTTGCTGGTCGCCCAGAAGTCGAGAAGAAGCGCATCGAAATTCTGTTGGGTCGAGCCAAGTCCGACAAACTATTTTTCAGCTATCGGAACTATGACCCCAATATTGGATGGTCAGATAATGTGGTCGCAGAGCACACGGCTCGTCCATTTCAAGCAATTATTGCTGAAGAGGCCGACCCAGGGGTGGCGGCCTGGGTAGCGAGCGAGAACGTCGATGAAGGGCACGAGCTGTTCGCGTGTGCGCCGACCTGTCGAGTTCCGAGGACCGCTGCGGCTATTGCTGAGAAATTGGCCCCGATAGCCATGGCAGGAAACAGGTTCGTCCTGGTGGACCCTTATCTCGATTTGCGAAACCTGAAAGGACAGGACCACCGCTCAACCATTCGTGAATTGTTGGGATTGCTCGCAGCGAACGGTCTTGAAAATGTGACCTTGGAGCTGCACTGGCGAACCCACGATACACGTCCTCCTGAAAGCTTCGTTGTTTCGCACGCTAGCGGGTGGTGCAAAGGCATTCTTCCCGCTGGCTACAAGTTGGAGATTTATGAGTGGTCCGAACGCCAGGGTGGCGAGGATTTCCACGACCGCTTCTTCTTGACCGACGCAGGGGGAGTAGTGGTCGGAGCAGGTTTCGAAGTCATTGGAGCGCATGAGCAGGTTCAAATCGGGTTGCTAGCTCCCGCAGATGTGGCGTCTCACTTGGCCGACCTCGATCCAGCGAACGGAGCTTTCGATTTGGTCTTCGGTCCGGTGATAGTGGAAAGTGATCAAGCCTGAACGGTCTCTGGGCCGGATTGGTCTAATTTCGAATACATAACGTGCGCGGCCGGACTTGTTCCGATATCGTTCCTATAACAATTCCTATTCCAATTGACCCCGCTGCTCCCTGTGTAACAATTTCAATGTCTTACACGGGGTAAAACCATGGTCATCAAATCCCACCCGCAAGTTCGGGGGTGCGGATTTTGTAGATGTTCCCGAGGGTTAGCTGTCGCAGCTCTGTGGAGCCATAATAAGTGTTCCGATCGCGTCTAAAGCCGCGGATCAACCGGCTCTGTCTCCAGGGCCAGAACACCAAAGACGCACTCGTGCACCCGCGCTAGCGGTGCGTGCTGGGTGAAGCGGTCGAGTGCCTCCAGGCCCAAGCTGAATTCACGCAAGGCGAGTGATCTCTTCCGGCCGAGCCCGCGCTCCCGCAATCGTTCGAGATGCGCTGGGGCGTCATAGTCGGGGCCGTAAATGATGCGGAGGTATTCCTTACCCCGCACTTTGACGGCGGGCTGGATGAGCCCCTTCTTGCCGCGAGCGATGAAGGTCGACGGTTTGACGACCATGCCTTCGCCGCCCTTCGCCGTCATATCGTCCCACCATTGCGCCGCTGCCTCACAAGCGGAAGCGTCGGACAGGTCGACCGAGCGCCAGCGGGTGCTCATCAGAAGCGGATCGTTCTGGTTTGCCAGCTCCGCCAGAGTTTCCATGTGCCAGCTGTGCGGTTTGTCGGTGTGGACATGGCCATCACTGGCGAGAATATGGAAAGGTGCGATCTTGAGATCGTCCAGGCCCTCTACCGGCCAGACATATTGCCGGTAGGCGTCTCCGAACCCTTTGATCGCCTCGAGGCGTTCTGCGTTAGCCTTCGCCTCCCCGGACAGATCAACGCCGCGTTCCAGAGCCTTCTCCAGCACGGACTGCGCAGCTATGAGGCCCAAGAGACCGGCGCTGCCCACGCGGGCGTATTGATGCTCGATCAGGCTTTGAGCCTTGGTCGACCAAGGCAAAATTTCCATGTCGAGACAGAACCAGCTCGCGTCGAACTTGTCCCACCAACCCGCCTTTGTGATGGCATCGCGCATCCGCGCGGTGACCTGGCGTTCTTGCTCGGCGGAGAAGAACGGCCGCCCCGTCCGGGTATAGATCACGCCGGTCCGGCTGGACGACTTGAAGTGTGTCTCGGCTGCGTCCTCGTCACGGCAGATGACGGCCACGGCGCGAGAGCCCATATGCTTTTCTTCGCAAACGACGGCGTCGACGCCTCGCGATCGATAGAAATCGAAGGCTTCCTCCGGCCGCTCAAGCCAACCCTCTTTCTGACAGGTCTCGACCGGCGACATTGTGGGCGGCAGATAGATCAGCCAGCGAGGGTCTACGGCGAAACGGCTCATCGTCTCTAATGCACCTGCGGAATGCGCTTCGGAGATTGTCACCAGACCGTTCGTGCCGGTCTCGATAGAGCGTTTTCCGAGGACATCGTCCAGCCGGATGGCGGTCGGGTCAGCGGCCGTAGCGACCTTAACCAGTGGCTTGACGGGTTCACACCAGACCTGCTCGGCCGGGACGTCGACAATCTCTTGTTCCGGCCAGCGCAAAGCCGTCAGCTTGCCGCCGAAGACACAGCCCGTGTCGATACAGATGGTTCCGTTGACCCATTCAGCCTCGGGCGTCGGCGTGTGACCGTAGACGACCTTGGCGCGTCCGCGATAATTCGCGGCCCAGTCCGCACGAACGGGCAAGCCGAATTCGTCGATTTCACCGGTCGTATCGCCATACATGGCAAAGCTGCGCACCTTGCCGCTGGCACGGTTGTGCATGTCTTCGCTCAAGCCCGCATGCGCGACGACCAATTTGCCCTCGTCGAAGACATAGTGGCTGATCAGACCATCCAGCCAGACGCGCATCTCTTCGGCAAAACCCTCCGGCTGAGCCTCGAATTGTTCCACTGTCTCGGCCAGGCCGTGGGTCAGCTGGACATTGCGACCATTCAGCTTGCGGACCAGCTTGTTTTCGTGATTGCCGATGACGCAAAAAGCCGTACCCGCCTCGACCATACCTTTGACGAGACGCAGCACATCGGGCGAACGCGGGCCGCGGTCGACGAGGTCGCCGACGAAGATGGCGCGGCGGCCCTCTGGCGGTGTCACCTCATAGCTGCGCAGTCCCGGTTCGCCGTCGCGAGCGATGGTGTAGCCGAGCTCTTCCAGCAGGCTTTCCAGCTCACCGGCGCAACCATGGATGTCGCCGATGATGTCGAATGGGCCACTCTCTGACCGCTTGTCCGGCCAGAGCGGCATGCGCTCGATGGCTGCCAGCGCGTCCATCTCCTCCGGCGTGTCGAAGACGTGAACATTGCGCACGCCCTCGCGCTTCTGCAGACCCTTGAAGCCACGTTTCATGGCCTTGAGATGATTGCGCACGACGTGCGAGCCAAAGCTGCGGTTCTCGCGTTGCTGATTGCGCGCGCGGCAGATTTTCTCGTCGATGAAGAAGGCCAGGGCAACGGGCAGCGCGTGGTATTTCCGGGCCAGCGCTACAAATCGCGCGCGATCCTCGGGCTTCACATTGGTGGCGTCGATAACCGTCAGGCGGCGCGCGGTGAGGCGCTTTTCCGCAATGAACTCGACCAACTCGAACGCGTCCTTGGTCACGGACTGATCCGTCTCGTCATCGGCCAGCAGAGCGCGGCAGGTATCCGAGGAAACAATCTCGGTTTCCTTGAAATGCTTGCGTGCGAAGGTCGACTTTCCCGAACCGGACGGACCGATCAGGAGGATGAGGCAAAACTCGGGAATGGAGATGGAGGTGCGGCCTCTCATGCAAAAAATCCGTCCGTAGACTCGACGAAGTCGCTCCAAACAGGAATGCGGCGTTTTAGGTTCGGGAATGGTCGCTCACCTGGCCCGGATACAAACTCTCTCACGAGGTAGTCTGCCAAATCTGCCCCATAGTAGATGATGTCGGTTTGCCAGATCGAGAAGACAGGGTTTCTGTCTAGGCATGGATCGACGGGGAGATATCGATGTCCCGAAACTGGAACGAGGCGGGGCCAGGTTTTCATGTCCGCATCGGCAATTGCTTTCGCTTCAGCCAACGAGGAAGGGCGCTGCCCCCAACGGGAGAGCCAAATCTTGTTGTGTTCGATGTCAAAGTGGATACCGCTGTAAACACGCTCAATCGACGCTTTGTAACTCGCCAATGTGAACTCGGCCCACGGAAAGAAAACACCTCCGGGGTCCTGAACATGGGTCAGCAGAAAACGAAGGTCCGGCGGAAGGTCGAACCCCAAATCACGCTCAATGGCGTCAAGTTCATGGTTTGATACACCTTTGACGCCGTACTTGGGTGCTTGCCTGTTTCCGGTATGCTGATGCGCGTTCAGCTCGTCAAACAGGTCCTGGGAGAGCGTGATCATCCACTGCCCTCCACGATATCGCGAAACAGGCCATCCGCCTCGTCGCGCAGGTTCCTGCGCTCAGACTTCAGCCCCTTGCTCACCTCGCGTGCCCAGTCGAACTCGGCCTCGATAAAAGCGTCGATCACCCCAACGCGTGGCGCTAGACCTACCTCTTTTGATTGGCTTTTGGCGATCAGGAGTTCGTTCAACGCATCCGTCAGTTCAGCGGACACATCGATACCGGCCAGCAATTCCTGGAAGTTCATCGGCGGGATGATGTCCGCATGCATGCGCACCCAGCGCAGCGCCATCGCCGGGCGGACAATGTAGAAATACTTCTTCAGGTTTACCTGATCCTTCGGCGCGATGTGCCTATTCAGCAGGCTTTCACCAAGATTGAAATAGTGGTGCACGCAAGCCGGGCCGTGGGCGACGCGTTCGGCAAAGCCTTTCAGACGTGCGCAGGTCGTTTCATCCCACATGTAGCGGATCGGGCTCGACAGCCATTCCAGCAGGACTGGGTTAGGCTTCAAGAGCAGGTTCAGTGCCTTCTTGATGTCCCAGCCATTGATGTCGAGGTCGCCATCAATGGGCAACTCGATTACGTCCCGGCCCGGTTCAAGCGAGAGATACCAGTCGCGCGGACGGGCGTAGACAAAGCGAGCGTCATAATCGCTATCCGGCGAGGGAAAACCCCAGGCCCGGCTGCCGCTCTCTATGGCGAACAGGATGCGTACGTTCTCCCGCGTCTCGATCTGCCGGAGCTGGTTGAGGATGGTGTCGTGCATCGCCGGGGAAATGGACGGGTTGAACGCGATGGTGGTCACAATGCCGCTCCCCCGGTTACTTCCGAAGGTCGCTCGTCGCGAACAAGCGTGGCCAGGTCCTCGTACCAGGAACAATCCATTCCAAAATACTCATCATCGGCGAAGATAAGGCCCCAAGGAGCGCCGAGGGCACCGTGTCCGCCTTCGCAATAGGCGATGACAATCTTGCGACCGCCCGCCGTCCCAACTTCTCCGACAATCCAGGCTGGGAACGCTTCGTCCTTCCCATACTCCCAATGCAGCGTGGTTGTACGCGGCTCGATGAGCCGCTCGCTCAGCCAAGAGCGAGCCGCGTCATCAATTATCAGGCCGAGCTGCTCCTCAACCTTTCTGGTGACCGGGCTGTTCATTCCGTCGCTCCCCGGGTGAACACGGCCATTTGCGTCGGGTACCCGAACTCGTTGTGTGCCTCGCCAATGCCCTCGAACGCGACCTCATAACCCTGTCGCTCGCAGACGCCTTGCGCCCACGCTTCGAACTCCGCGCGCGTCCATTCGAAGCGGTGATCCGCATGGCGCAGGCGTCCGGCCTCCAGGTTTTCAAAGGTCTGGTTGAACTCGATATTGGGCGTGGAGACGAGCACCGCGCCGGGACGGGCCTTGGCAAAGACAACACGCTCCAGAGCGTCCAGGCGCTCGGCATCGACGTGCTCGATCACTTCGACCAAGGTGATGGCATCAAACCCGTTGAGCCGTTCGTCCTCGTAAACGAGAGAGCCGCGCACGATGTCGATGCGGGCGCGCTGGGACGGCGACATGCGTTCCAGCTTGAGCTTGCGCTCGGATTTCTCCAGCTCGGGTGTCGAGACCTCGACGCCCTGCACGTATTCGATGGATTTCTCCTGCATCAGCCGACGCAGGAGCTTGCCTTCACCACTGCCTAGATCGCACACCCGACGGGCACCGGTTTTGAGCAGCGCAGCCGTTACGGCTTCGTAGCGCAGATCATTCAGGCGCATGGGCTTTTCCAGGGCTTCCTCGCCCGCCGCCTGTTCCGGCTCTTCGGTCTCGTCCTCGGCAATCCCGAATTTTTCATCCAGCAGTGTCAGGGCGTCCTGGGCGAACTGGCGTTTGCGCAGGTAGCGATTGGCAATGAGGTCGCGTTCCGGGTGGGATTGCAGCCAGTCGCCCGCCTTGTCGATCAGTTTTTCGACCTCATCACTGCCGACCCAGTAGTGCTTGGCATTATCCAGAACCGGGATCAGGACATAGAGATGTGTCAACGCGTCAGCGAGGCGCTTTGTGGCCTTCAGGCGGACGGTGCGATAGGGGCTTTCCCCCCAGTCCGGATAGGCCTCATCAAGGAGCGCCGTATGGGTCTCGATCTCGTAACCCAATGGTTCGAACAAGCGATGGACGATTTCATCATTTCCCTTGCAAGGCAGGGGAGTGATTTCCAGCTCTAGCGGAATGGCGGTCGCTGCGAGGTCTTCACGTTCTTTGGCACGTCCGGCCATCGCGTCACGCAGGACGCGGCTGATCGCAACACTCAGGAATGAGGAGGCCGCATAAGGCCGATCATTGACGTAATGCGCCAGCATGCCGTCGCCCTTGGCTGTCTTGCGACCGCGGACAAGCTGGATCGGGTCGACTTCCAGGAGAAGGGCAGCCTCGCAACGTTCAGCGGAGGTCTCAGGATAGAAAAAGACCGACTTGCCAAACGGAAGGTCTGCCCGGTGAACATTCGCCGGGTTCTTCCGAAGCAGGAAGCCAAGGTCCGTAGCGGGCTGGTGCGTTGTTGCAATCTTCAAGAGCATGGCGCTGGTTTTAAACCAAGGGCGCAGGAGCTCAATCCTCGTAGGCAGGGTTGTCAGTTTCTCAATGAAATCAGAGCCTTCGCAAATGCGGCGGAAATGTTCCTATAAAACGTTCCTATTTACTGTTCCGATGAGGATTTTTTGGACAATAAAAACAATAACTTATATGCTGTTGCAGATGTTCCCTAAATCCCACCCTCACCGCCACTCAGACCGGCAGGTCTCGTCTCTTTCCATGAACTGGCAATTTCTTCCCCAAGTTTCCGGGGCTTGCGAAGCCGTGTCTGGAACTGAGACGCGCCCAACGCACCCCAATACCCCCGAAAACCCCGAAAGTCTCAAACCGCCATGTTCGGTGGTCCGAGTACTGTAGATTTCCCTGATGGTGGCGGAAAAACAGGGATTTTGAACCAATACGCTTCTCCGGATTGATCCGGAGCGCCTCCAGGTCTCTGTATTTACGTGACAAAATGAGAAATTCCCTGCTCAACGGAACAGGGAATTCGAAATTCTGTGCAGGGAATTTTCAGGCGAGAAGAGGGAGGAAAATGCTCGATCAGGAAATTTGATTTCCCGCTAGTTCGTGAACCCGAAGAGAGCCTCCTGGTCTGACCAGTCGAGCGGAATATCGGCGCGCACGAAAGTGTTGCTGGTCAGGTGAGCGGGCTGCGTGCCTTTAAGTATCGCGTCCATGATCTTCGGTGATAGGAAGGCCATCTGAAGGCGATCACGGATGAACCGGGAGGAGAGGTTTTCTCTTTCTGCGATCTCTTCCATTCGGACGCCAGCATGGATGTCTTCGAGCCAGGCGAGGGCGCGGCCGAGGTTCTTTTGAAGATTGGCATCCGGCGTGGGCGCTTGGTCGGAAAGAATGAGCTTGGTTTCAACGCCGCGTCTTCTGTGAGTGAATGGAGCCACAAAGGTCACAAGTTCCTCATCAGCGCGAGCATCTCCATCGGACCTAACGAGCTCAGCGGTAATCGTGAGTTTACCGGGCTCAATCACGACCTTCTGGATGGTAGCCAGCCGTGTTTCCTGATCGGATTTTGCCAGCGCTTCGAGCGTGTTCGTCCGTTTTGATATTTCAGTGACTGACGTGTTCTGTCCTGCAGAGAGTTCGCCCTGGCATTCAGAGAGATACTTGCTCAGGCATGCGGCAACGGCGTCTTCGAGCGTCTTGGCCGGCAGGCGTAGCCCGTCCACATTCGTGTTTCCCGATTTCCTGATCAGATCGCGTGACACGTAATATCTAAAACGTCTTGAACCTCGCGAGGTGTGCGAGGGAGTCAGGCGTCGGCCTTGATCGTCAAAGACCTTGCCAGCCAGCAGGCTAACTATCTTTCCAGGATTGCCTGCCCTTCGTTTGTCCGCCCGACGTGATGCGGCGTCGAGTTTTTCCTGAACCCTTTTGAAAACCTCGTCATCAACGATCCCGCTATGCTGGCCTTCGTGGATGATGTCCTTGTGCCGGATCTTCCCGATGTAGAGCGGATTGCGGAGCAGGTTTTGAATGCGCCCGCGTGAGAAGGACTTGCCGCCTCGCATTTTCGGGTCGTTCGCCTCTCGGGTTTTCGTGCGAAGGCCTTCCCGTACGGCAGCCTGTTCGACCAGCCGGAGGCATCCCAGTTCATCGTACAGATTGAAGATTCTCCGTACGGTTTGCGCCTCATCGGGAACGATATCCAGCGTGCGTCCGTTGGGTGTGTAACCCAGTGGGATATAGCCGCCCATCCAGAGGCCCTTCGCTTTGGATTGCGCAAGCTTGTCTTGGATGCGTTCCGCAGTCACTTCCCGTTCAAACTGAGCGAAGGAGAGCAAGACATTCAGGGTAAGGCGGCCCATAGAGGTCGAGGTGTTGAATGATTGGGTGACGGAGACGAAGGAGGCACCTGCGGCATCGAGGCGTTCGATAAGCTTGGCAAAATCTGGAAGTGACCGTGTCAGCCGGTCGACTTTGTAAACGACGACCAGGTCAATCCGGCCTGCATCGATGTCTGCAAGCAAACGCTGCAGTGCAGGGCGCTCAAGCGTACCGCCGGATATGCCGCCATCGTCATAATGCTCGGCGAGTTGTTTCCAGCCCTCATGGCGCTGAGAGGCGATGTAAGCCTCGCAGGCTTCGCGCTGGGCATCGAGCGAGTTGAAGTCCTGATCCAATCCCTCTTCTGAGGATTTGCGGGTGTAGATAGCGCAGCGAAGCGTGGTCTCACTCATGCTGACGCCTCCCGTGTCGAGATGCCGAAGAAGCGCGGTCCAGACCATCGCGTGCCGGTAATGGCTTGCGCGATCGCGGAAAGAGAACGGTAGGTCTTACCGCGCCAGGAGAAGCCTTTCTCGAGAACCTCTACCTCATGCGCGACCCCATTCCATTCGCGGATGAGCCGCCCGCCGGCGACGAGGCCGGGAGCACTCGGCCGGGCGCCTCCTCGCGCGAGCTTCATGAGCCTCTTCTGATCTCGTTTGGGAAATCGCCGCTTCGCATCTGCCTGTATTTGGTGAGCAAGGATGCGTCGCATGAGGGTGGCGCTCAGGCGCTTGGGGGGCTGCGTTTTGTAGGTGTCGATCCAGAGAGGGCAGAGTTCGGCGTGCGACATGTCTTTGAGTGCTTCGATCGCTTGAGCTGTCATCTTCTAGCCCTCTCGCGCGAGCCGGTAGCGGCTATGGTTGGTGTCTTTGAGGGGTGGCAACTTCTCGATGACGACGCCGTCTTTCTTCAAACCGGTCAGGGCAGCCCGTGTCGTATGCGGAAGCCATCCAAGCGTTGCGGCGAGGTGATCGACGGTCACGCCCTTTGCCGGTGCGAGGAGGTCAAGAAGGCGCGCCTTCTTGGTGCCGGTACGATACCCAGTCTTGCGCGTCTGGGTTTTCCCCGGGGCGAGGACTTGGTCTGCTGGGATAGATGTGGTTGGCATTGAAGCCTCCGTGTTGTGGGAGGCGGTTGATCCAGCAGTGTCAGAGGAACTTGGGCTTGAGCGTGGGGCGTCGGTTTCATAGCCTCGTATGATGCGTAACCCGTTCAAGTATTTCAAAACTTCGCCAGAGATCATCCGCCTTACGGTGATGATGTATGTCCGGTTCCCGCTCTCTCTTCGCAACGTCGAGGATCTGCTCCACGAGCGCGGCATCGACATAACGCATGAGACGGTACGCTTTTGGTGGAACCGGTTCGGTCCACTCTTCGCTAAATCGATCCGCAAACGGCGGGTCGAAAACCGCTTCTACTCGAACTGGGCCTGGCATTTGGATGAGGTTTTCGTCCGTATCAACGGGGAGCTTCACTATCTTTGGCGCGCGGTCGATCACGAGGGCGAGGTGCTTGAGGCGTACGTCACGAAACGCCGTGATCGCAAGGCAGCGTTGAAGTTTTTGCGCAAAGCGATGAAGCGGTATGGCCGTCCCGAGGCGATCGTCACCGACAAGCTCCCTTCCTACAAAGCCGCGATGCGCGAAATCGGAAATAAGGACTGCCAGGAGACGGGGAGATGGCTCAACAATCGGGCCGAAAACTCGCATCAACCGCTACGGCGGCGAGAGAAAGTCATGTCGCGGTTCAGGTCGATGCGAAGTCTTCAGAAATTTGCCGCTTTCCAATCGTCCATCCACAATCACTTCAATCTCGAACGCCATTTCTACCGCCGCGAAGAATTCAAGGAGAACCGATCCGCCGCCCTGGCCGAATGGCGTCAACTCGCGGCCTGAGTTAGGCTCAAACCCGGTCTTTTGAGACCGATCCGTTTTTGTCTGACACCACCATTCGGCATGCTGTGAGGGATACTGGGGCGAGCTGCGTAATTACCTCGAAAAGCCTCGCCAGAGGCACTTCGCCTAGGGACAAAATGTATCTGAAATTCCCCAACATAATCGCGCTCGTGGTGCTGCTTTTAGCGCTTTCTCTTGTGGGAGCTTCTGGCGCTATGTTGCCAATCGACGCGCAAAATGCCCGCGATTGCCACACTATTTCCAGTGCAACGTGTTGCGAGAAGACCGGTTCGCTGCACACCGCCGGTGGGCTGGGCGACATTGGAATTTGCGAGGCCTGCGACAACGCACGTTGCACGGTGCACCACACTTTTTCTTCCGTCTCGATAAATCGCGCCGACGGTCAGGTCGCGCAGCTATCTCCCTCACAAACGAATGCGCAAACGACACATGATCGATTTCGCGCAACGACACATCCCGTTCCCAAACAGCCACCACGCCAATGAGGCAGCGTGCCGCAATCGCGGGCAAGACGACCTCGTAGGACGATGACTGGAGATAGACATGACTGGATTTATTGGCGCAGCGCTCGCGATATCGCTGTCAGCGCTTTCACAAGACGCAATTGAGCAAACGCCTCTGAGCTTGGCAGAAGCCGTAATGATCGCTGAACAGGCTGAAGATGCTTCCGTTCAGGTCTGGCAAGCGCGAGCGCAAGCACTTGAACATCGCGGCGAGTCCGAAAATGCGCTGCCAGATCCGATGATGCGCGTGGGATTGGCAAACGTTCCACTGAGCGATTTCGACCTGAACCGTGAGGCCATGACGCAGGCCCAAATTGGCGTGCGACAAATGTTTCCGCGCGGCGAGACCCGCGAACTAAACCGGCTACGCCGCCGAGCCCAAGCAACCAGCGCGCGCGAAGGCGGCGACCTCGAACAGGCACGCATTCGGTTGTCCGTTCGCGAAGCTTGGCTGGAAACATATTACTGGCAGCGGGCGGACGCGTTGACGCGACAAAGCCAGACGTCGATCACGCAGCTTGGCGAGATCGCAACCGCGAGCTTTGCAACGGGCCGCCGCAATAGTCACGACGTTATCCGGATCGATTTGGAAACGTCTATTCTTGACACGCGTCTGATCCAGATCGAGCGGCAGTTGGAAATGGCACAAGCAAACTTGGAGCGCTTTGTGACGCCCGATGCTGCTCGTCAACCACTCACCCCACAGCTTCCAGTCCTGCCAGCTATGCCGCAAGAAATTGAATCCGCGCAGTCGAGGCTCGTCAGCCACCCCATGGTGCGCATGTTGGACGCGCAGGTCGAAGCGCGCGGACGGGAAGTCGATCTGGCACTTCAACAATATCGCCCAGGCTGGGCCGTCGAAGCGGGTTATGGTTTGCGGGATACCCGATCCGATACCGCTAGCGTTGCTGTTACAGTCGAAGTGCCGCTATTTAGTCGCCGCCGACAAGATGAGGGTGTAGCGGCGGCACGCCAGGAAGAGGCAGCAGACCTACTCAGTCGTCAAGCAACCTTGCTCGAAATGAACCGGCAGCTGGAACGAGAGTTCTCACGCTATGTCCGCCTTAGCGAAGAGCGCATTCTTTTCGATGAAGACGTTCTTGAACGGGCTCGCCAGACGGCCACGGCCGTTCTCATCGCCTATGAGAACGAGCAGGCAGACTTCGCTGAACTGGTTCGCGCCGAGCTCGCTCTTCTAGACGCAGAACTCGCTTTTGTTCGCTTAAATATTGATGCGCTGCAGAGCCAAGCTCGCATCCTCTACCTGGTTGGAGAAGTCCAATGACCCTCAAATCTTATTTGCTTGGCGCAGCGCTTGTCGGCGCCGGCCTTACCGTCGGCTTTTTCTCCGCATCATTTTTAAACGCAGATGGTTCCGGCAGTAGCGATAGTACGGAGCCCCGCGTTCTCTATTGGCAGGCGCCGATGGATCCAAGTTTTAGAAGCGACACCCCGGGAAAATCACCGATGGGTATGGATCTGATTCCCGTCTATGAGGGTGAAGAAGCCGACCCCGATGGCGCGGTTTTGATTTCGCCAGCTGTTGAGAACAATATCGGCGTTCGCACAGCGCAGGTTGCCCGCGCAGATTTTTATCACACCGTTTCAAGCGTTGGATATGTGCGACCTGATGAAGACCAAACGTCCGTAGTTGATGTGCGCGCGGAAGGTTGGATTGAAGTACTGCCCGTTGCAGCAGTCGGGGATGTCGTTAGTGCCGGCGATTTGCTTTTCCGCATGTACTCGCCGGAGATCGCAACCGCTCAAGCAGAATATCTGCAAGCGCTCCGGATCGGCCGAGACACGTTAACGTCCGCTTCGCGATCACGATTGATGGCCCTTGGTGTAACGCGCGATCAAATCAGCCGCATCGCCCGAACCGGAAATGCCGGTGAACTCGTCGAAGTGCGGGCCGGTCAGGATGGCGTGGTGATCGCTGTTGCCGTGCGCGAAGGATCCCATGTGCGCCCGGGGACACAACTCATGACGATTTCCGACCTTTCATCGGTATGGATCCTCGTGGATGTGTTTGAAGACGACGCCCTCATGGTTTCACCGGGTCAAGATGTTCATATCCGATCGACGTCGGATCCGAGCCGAACTTGGCATGGTGAGGTCGAATACGTTTATCCAACCGTTGATCCGCAAAGCCGTAGCGTACCTGTTCGCATCCGCTCGTCGAACGCTGATGGCGCGTTGCGCCCAGAGACCTACGTCAATGTCGCCATCGATACTGAACCTCATGTACAGGCTTTGACCATTCCACGCGAAGCTGTCATCCGGGGCGGCCAATCAGACCGCGTAATTATTGCTGAAGGAGAGGGGCGATACCGGCCTGCACGAGTTGAAACCGGGATGGAATCAGATGGGCGGATTGAGATCCTTGCCGGGCTCGCCGAAGGCGAACGCATCGTCGTTTCCAGTCAATTTTTGATCGATTCTGAAGCCAGCCTTCAGGGCGCTGCATTGCGGATGAGCCCACCTGGAGCAGTCGATGAAGACGCCGGCATTCAACTGGACCAAGCACAAGGACAGGGTGTCATCGTTAGCCTGATGGCCGGCCACGGAATGATCGACCTTGAGCATGACCCGATCGATGAACTGGGCTGGCCCGCCATGTCCATGTCATTTTTGGCACTGGAGGGTGTCGATCTGAGTGATTTCACCGTTGGGCAAGCCGTCACTTTCGAACTTCAACGCAATGAAGAAGGCGAGTGGCGCATATCCGCCATAATGGCACGGGATATGGATATGTCGCCGACCCCGAGTGAACCTGAGCAGGGCGATCACGCCGGACATGGGGGTCACTGATCATGATTGCTTCAATCATCCGCTGGTCGATCGGCAATCGTCTAATCGTCCTCATCATGGCGGTCTTGTTGGCTGTATTTGGAGCCTTCTCGCTTAGCCGCACGCCGCTTGATGCCATCCCCGACCTGTCCGATGTTCAGGTCATCATCAAAACGACCTATCCTGGACAGGCGCCCCAAGTCGTTGAAGATCAGGTCACCTACCCACTGACAACCGCGATGTTGGCGGTCCCGGGCGCGGTAACCGTTCGAGGCTATTCTTTCTTCAACGACAGTTATGTTTACATCATCTTCGAGGATGGGACCGACCTATACTGGGCGCGGTCGCGCGTCTTGGAATATCTCTCTCAGGTCGCCCCCACCCTGCCAGAGGGGGCATCTCCAGCCTTGGGCCCTGATGCAACCGGGGTTGGTTGGATTTATCAATATGCGCTTGTAGACCGTACCGGTCAGCACGACCTGTCCGAGCTGCGTTCGCTACAAGACTGGTTCCTCAAATTCGAGCTTCAAACGATTGAGGGCGTTTCCGAAGTCGCGACAATCGGCGGAATGGTGCGGCAATACCAGGTTGTCGCCGATCCCGACCGTTTGCGAGCTTACAATATTCCACTTTCTCACCTTCGCATGGCGATACAACGCGGCAATCAGGAGACCGGCGGTCGCGTCATAGAAATGGCCGAAGCGGAATACATGGTCCGAGCGTCTGGCTATATCCAAGGCATCGAGGATCTCGAGGCTATCCCGGTGAGCGTGACTGAGAACGGTACGCCCATCTTGCTATCGGATGTCGCCGACATTCAAATCGGTCCTGAGCTGAGGCGCGGCATCGGTGAACTCAATGGTGAGGGCGAAGCGGTGGGCGGCGTCATCATCATGCGTTATGGCGAGAACGCGCTGGCTACAATCGAACGTGTTGAAGAACGCATTCACGAGCTTGAAGAATCTCTGCCTGAGGGTGTTGAGATTGTCACCACCTATAATCGCGCCGGTTTGATCGAGCGCGCCGTGCACTCCCTGCAAGAAAAGCTCATCGAGGAATTCCTTGTCGTTGCGCTGATCTGCGCGATCTTTCTCTTCCACCTGCGCTCATCGCTCGTGATCGTGCTCAGCTTGCCGCTGGGCGTGCTGGCAGCCTTCATCATCATGAACGCGCAAGGGATCAACGCCAACATCATGTCATTGGGCGGAATTGCGATTGCGATTGGCGCCATGGTCGACGCGGCCATCGTGATGATCGAGAACTTACACAAACATATCGAAAAAGAGGAGATAACGCCGGAAAACCGATGGCGGATTGTGGCTGAAGCATCGGTGGAGGTTGGACCAGCGCTCTTCTTCTCCCTCCTGATCATCACGTTCAGCTTCGTGCCTATCTTTGCCTTGGAGGCACAAGAGGGACGTCTCTTCCATCCATTGGCGTTCACCAAAACCTATGCGATGGCCGCCGCGGCGGGGCTCTCGGTTACGCTGGTTCCGGTGCTAATGGGCTTCTTCATTCGCGGCAAGATTACGCCTGAGCACAAGAACCCGATCAATCGAGTTTTGATGGCGGCGTATCGCCCCTTTATTAACGTTGTATTGGCACGTCCTTGGGTCATGGTCGGCATGGCTGTCCTTGTTATGGCCAGTGCGGCTGTGCCGCTATCGCGCATGGGCAGCGAATTCATGCCGGACCTGGACGAGGGGGACTTGCTATACATGCCCAGCGCATATCCGGCGGTTTCCGTGGGTAAGATCGCCGAAGTGGTTCAACAAACCAACCGGCTCATTGCGACGGTGCCTGAAGTCCTCACCGTGTATGGCAAGGCAGGACGGGCAGATACAGCGACTGATCCAGCTCCCTTGACGATGATTGAGACGACGATCCAGCTCCGCCCGCGCGACGAATGGCGCCCCGGTATAACGATGGATGACATACGCGCCGAACTTGACCAGCTGGTCGACGTGCCATCGCTCACAGATGTGTGGATCATGCCGATCCGCAACCGCATCGACATGCTAGCGACCGGTATTAAGACCCCTGTTGGGATCAAGGTTGCCGGTCCGGATCTTGATGTGATCGCGGAGATTGGGGAACAGATCGAGGGCGTAATCGAGACTGTCCCGGGGACCGCTTCTGTATACGCTGAACGCGTAACCGGTGGGCGGTTTGTGGATATCGATGTTGATCGTCTTGAAGCGGCGCGTTTCGGTCTCAATGTTGCCGACGTACACGATGTTGTTCGCACCGCAATCGGCGGAATGACCATAACGGAGAGCGTTGAGGGGCTAGAACGATATCCAGTCAATTTGCGATATCCGCGCGACTACCGCGGGTCCATCGATGAACTCAGATCTCTCCCCATTGTCACGCCGTCCGGCGCACAAATTCCGTTGTCGCGGATCGCGACAATTGATGTGTCTAGCGGCCCTGGCGTCATTCGCAGCGAAAATGCCCGCCTAAACGGTTGGATTTATGTCGATATTGCCGATGTTGATATTGGCAGTTATGTGGCCGATGCACAGGCTGCGGTCCAGGAGCATATTGATTTGCCGGCGGGATATTCGATCAGCTGGTCGGGCCAGTATGAGTACATGGAGCGAGCGAAGGCCAAGCTAAGTATCGTGGTTCCAGTCACTCTCGTGATCATTGTTTTGCTGCTCTTCTTCAACTTCGGGCGACTCATCCCAGTTCTCCTAATCATGGTCACCTTGCCGCTATCGCTCGTTGGCGGACTGTGGCTGCTTGATCTACTCGGCTACAACATGTCCGTGGCCGTCGGTGTCGGGTTCATTGCGTTAGCCGGCGTTGCCGTCGAAATCGGCGTTTTGATGATTGTGTATCTCGAACAGGCCCTTGCTCGACGAAAGGCGCTAGCGCGAGATGAAGGCCGTGCCATGACGGTTATGGACTTAAGAGAAGCCATCGTTGAAGGCGCGGTTATGCGTGTGCGGCCCATTATGATGACCGTGGCGGTGATCGTCGCCGGCCTCTTGCCGATTATGTTCGGTACGGGAACGGGCTCGGAGGTCATGCGCCGAATTGCAGCGCCTATGGTTGGCGGAATGACGAGTGCGACGATCCTGACGCTCTTGGTAATTCCTGCTGCCTTCCTGCTTTGGCAAAGGGCTGTCCTAACAACCAGCAAGCCAGAACCGGATGATACTCAGATTGAGGGAGCGCCTGCTGAATGAATGTGAACCAGGCAGCGAAACTAACCGGCCTTCCGTCCAAGACCCTCCGCTATTACGAGGAGGTTGGCCTAGTTTCGCCTGCCCGGGCCGCAAACGGATATCGCGTCTTTGAAGAGCGCGATATTCAAAAGCTCGCGTTTATAGCCAATGCCCGCTCCCTTGGTTTTTCTCTGGAGGAGTGCCGTCGCCTCCTATCTCTTTACGAAGACCCTTCACGTTCAAGCGCCCAGGTAAAATCAATCGCCCAGGCACAGCTCAAGATATTGGACGTCAAGCTCCGTGAACTTTTGGCTATGCGGCGCGAATTGCGTCGTTTGATCAGTGGGTGCAACGGCGATGACCGGCCCGATTGCCCCATCGTGGAAGGTTTAGCTCAGCGCTTTATGGCAATGCCTGATGAGGGGTGAATAAACGGTATTGACCTTCCAGTGACTGGAAGCCGGATCATGCGTCGAAATTTCGTCTATGGAGACCCGTATGACAACCTCAGACAAAGAATCTGGTTCTTGCTGTAAAGGCGAGGCGCCCGCCCACACGTGTTGCGGCGGCGCTCAAGGCCATGCCCATCATGACCACCACGGAGTAAGCGTGAAGGATCCGGTTTGCGGCATGGACGTCGATCCAAACGCTAACAAGCCGACGGCTGATCATGAGGGAGCGACCTATCATTTCTGCTCGGTCTCTTGCCATGACAAATTTGTCGTTGACCCGGGCCATTATCTCTCCGGAGCACACAAGCAATCCTACGAAAACATGCCAGAGGGCACTCAATATACTTGCCCGATGCATCCGGAAATTGTCGAAGATGAACCGGGCGATTGTCCAATTTGTGGCATGGCGCTGGAGCCGATGGGCGTGCCCACCGGCGAGGAAGGGCCAAACCCCGAATTGGTTGATTTTCGGCGACGGTTCTGGATTGGCGCCGTCCTAACACTGCCCTTGCTCCTATTGTCTATGGGCCCGTTCGTCGGCCTAGGCTTTATGCGTGACGCCATTGGTGAAGGGATCGCCGGATGGGCCGAGCTGGTTCTGGCAACACCCGTCATTCTTTGGGCGGGGTGGCCGTTTTTCGAGCGCGGCGCCAAATCTGTCATCTCGCGAAATCTCAACATGTTTACCCTCATCGGGATGGGGGTTGGCGCGGCCTACATCTTCTCCGTTGTCGCGGTCATCGCACCGAGTGTTTTCCCCGAGGGTTTCAGGGATGAAAGCGGACATGTCGGCGTCTATTTTGAGGCGGGCGCTGTGATTGTCGTCCTCGTACTCTTAGGTCAACTGATGGAATTGAGCGCTCGGGAACGCACGGGCTCGGCCATTCGCGCGCTGCTCGATTTGGCTGCGAAAACAGCTCGCGTCATTCGGCCTGACGAAAGTGAAGAAGAAATCCCGCTCGAGGACGTCGTGGTTGGAGACCGTCTGCGCGTTCGTCCAGGCGAAAAAGTTCCGGTTGACGGAGAGGTCGTTGACGGCCGCTCGTCGGTTGATGAATCCATGATTTCTGGCGAACCGGTCCCGGTAGAAAAAACCCCCGGAGACGCTGTCACCGGTGCCACTATCAATGGCACGGGTAGTTTGATCATTGAAGCCAAGCGCGTCGGTGCAGATACGATGCTAAGCCAGATCGTCGAGATGGTTGCCAACGCCCAGCGAAGCCGCGCACCCATCCAAAAACTCGCTGATGTGATCTCTGGTCGATTTGTGCCCGCCGTCATCCTGATCGCAATCATTTCTTTCGTGTCTTGGTCGATTTGGGGTCCACCTCCGGCGATGGCGTATGCTCTGGTATCCGCGGTCGCGGTCTTGATCATTGCCTGCCCCTGTGCGTTGGGTCTTGCCACCCCGATGTCAATTATGACGGCTACGGGCCGTGGCGCGCAGGCTGGCGTACTGATTAAAAACGCCGAAGCGCTTGAGCGTTTCGCGAAGGTCGACACACTGATTGTCGATAAGACCGGCACGCTCACCGAGGGCAAGCCCAAACTCGTCGCTGTCATTGCAAATGAAGGCCACACGGAGGACGAGATACTACGCCTGGCCGCTAGTCTTGAACGCGGGTCGGAACACCCGCTGGCTGAAGCCATCGTTGATGGTGCAGAGGCGAGGGGACTGGAGCTTTCCAAGACCGAAGCCTTTGAGGCCATTACTGGCAAGGGCGTGATCGGCCGTGTGGACGGCCACGCTGTGTCGCTCGGCAATGCGCGCCTACTCGACGAACTGTCCCTGAGCGCGGAAAAGCTCGGTGAGCTAGCCGATGAACGCCGTGAAAACGGCGAGACCGTGATGTTTATTGTGATCAATGCCGTTGTCGTGGGTCTTGTGTGCGTTGCCGACCCGGTTAAGGAAACCACGCCGCAGGCGCTAAAAGCGCTTCACAAACTCGGCTTTAAGATCGTGATGGCGACCGGTGATAACGCCAAGACGGCGCGCGCTGTTGCCGCGCGCTTAGGCATCGATGAAATTCGAGCCGATGTTCTGCCGGAGGACAAAGCCCGGATAATTCAAGACTATCAAAAGCAAGGCCGCCGCGTGGCCATGGCGGGCGATGGCGTGAACGATGCTCCTGCCTTGGCGCAAGCTGATGTTGGCATTGCCATGGGAACGGGCGCCGACGTCGCAATCGAGAGCGCGGGCTTTACGCTTGTAAAGGGTGATCTCAATGGAATTGTCCGAGCCCGGCGCCTTGCAACCGCGACCATGCGCAATATCAAGCAGAACCTGTTTTTCGCCCTCATTTATAACGCCGCGGGCGTGCCGGTTGCCGCGGGAATACTCTATCCGGTTTTGGGTGTTTTGATCTCGCCAATCTTTGCGGCGGCGGCGATGAGCCTTTCATCAGTCTCCGTGATTTCCAATTCGCTTCGACTGCGGTCGGTCAAGCTTTAATCATCCAATCGGCCGGAGGGCGAAAATGGACAAGAGTTACAAGAAAAACTCACTCAGCTTGCTAGGCGCGGTCGCCATGGGTACCGGCGTCATGATCGGCGCCGGCATCTTTGCGCTAACCGGCCAGATCGCGGAACTGGCCGGAAGCGCATTTGTTTGGGTGTTCGTGCTCGCCGCGATTGCCACCGGTTTTAGCGCCTACTCCTATGTAAAGCTTGCCAATGCCTTCCCCTCGGCTGGTGGGATCGCGATGTTCCTCGAAAAGGCCTACGGACGGTCAGCCGCAACGGCGACGGCTGGATTGTTGATGGCGTTTTCGATGGTCATCAATGAGAGCCTCGTCGCGCGGACTTTTGGTACCTATACTGCTCAGTTATTTGGCTGGTCCGATCACGCCTTCATCGTTCCCGTGTTGGGTGTGGGGCTAATCATTTTGGCCTTTGCAATCAATTTATCCGGCAATCGCTATGTTAGTTTCTTTTCGGTCTTTCTCGCGCTCGTAAAGGTGGTTGGGATCGCCGCTTTGGCCTTCGCTGGCTTTTGGGCTGCGCAAAGTTTGACGCCTCATGAAATGCCCGCTCCCGCCGGGGTTACATCAGTAAGCTTTCTGGCCGCCTTGGCCTTGGGGGTCCTTGCTTTCAAGGGCTTCACAACGATCACCAATAGCGGTTCGGAGATCGTAAATCCTCATCGCAATGTTGGTCGGGCGATCATCTGGTCGATCGTGATCTGCGTGATTGTATATGTCTTCGTGGCTTTGGCTGTCGGATCCAGTTTGCCGATCGACATGATAGTGGCGGCGAAAGATTTTGCCTTGGCCGAGGCGGCTCGTCCGACATTTGGCGATACGGGGCGCATCGTAACAATTTTGCTGGCCATGCTAGCGACCGCATCCGGACTCGTAGCAAGTGTTTTTGCGGTTTCTCGCATGCTTGGCATGCTCACGGACATGCAATTGATCCCGCACAGCCATTTTGGAATGCCTGGTCGAATTCAAACTCACATGCTGGTTTACACTGTCGCTTTGGCTGCAGTGTTGACAGTGCTTTTTGATCTCTCGCGGATCGCTGCACTTGGTGCGATGCTTTATTTGGTTATGGATCTGGCCGTGCATTTTGGCGTGCTACGGCATTTGAGAAAACGAGTCGGGGCCAACCGCGTTATTTTGGTCGCCGCGATCGCTTTTGATCTCATAATTCTTCTTGGTTTGACGGTTTTGAAGTTGGAGCGAGATCCGGCGATTGTTGGCATTGCGACACTCGTGATCGCCGCTGTGTTCTTGTTTGAGAGCTTTTACCTTCGCCCACGTCGAAATAAGAACCCTAGCGAACAATCTACTGGACACGATCACCAATAGTTTATTGAATTCGATAAATTTTCCTACACCGACTGAGTGTGCGTCAACCTGCCACGCCCGATCGATGAGGGCCAAACCTTTCCAATCCGTAATCCCTGTATTGAACGAACAATTTGCAAAGCCAATACAGGGGCTAGTTATGAAAAAGATTGCGTACGCTGCCGTCCTTGCCGGCGTAATGGGACTAACCGGAGCGGGTGCAGCTTGGGCTGAAGATTACGAGGTCCATATGCTCAATCGTGGCGCTGAAGGCGCCATGGTGTTTGAGCCGGCTTTCCTCGAACTCCAACCCGGTGACACGGTCACCTTCCTGCCAACAAATCCGAGCCACAATGCGGAAACGATTTCCAGCATGTTGCCTGAGGGTGCGGAACCATTTCGAGGCGCACTCAACCAGGCCGTGACCGTAACCTTTGACGAAGAAGGCCTCTACGGCATCAAGTGCGCGCCTCACTATGCTGCCGGCATGATCGTCTTGATCGAAGTCGGCGATGGCGAAGTCGTCAACGGCGAGGCCGCCCGCGCTGCCCGGCATCCAGGTTTGGCGCGTCGGCGTATGAGCGCACTTTTCGACCAACTCGATGCTACTCAATAACACGATGGAAAGGCCGCCAGGAGGGCCTTCCAGCCCTCCTGGCCGCAAGTGAGGGACACATGACTCGGACTAAAACACTTTCCTACCAACCGGCCCGTTGGGTCCTCAATTTGGGCATTGCGAGCTTCCTGCTCGTGGGCGCTGCAACACAGGCCTTCGGGCAGGATGCATCAGCTGCGGAGCGAACCGCCAGTGGCCAGGGCTATCTTCCAATCCTCTCGGGCGCAGACCGGTCTGCGGAAACGTCATGGCATTTGGCGGGCTATGCTGATGCGTCTTTCGTTTTCACCGATCAGGACGGCGGCGATAGCTCATCGCAATTCACCCGCGTTCGATTTAATCCTGCCTTCCATTTCCAATATCAGGATTTGATCCTGTTCGAAGCGGAAGCCGAGATTGAGAACACAGACGAGGGCACTGAATTTACACTCGAATACGCGCAGGCCAACATCTTGGCTCACCCCAACGCGGTGGTGGTTCTAGGTCAATTCCTGAGCCCTGTAGGCCAGTTCCAAGAACGCCTCCACCCATCCTGGATTAATCGGATGGCGGATGCGCCGGCGGGCTTTGGTCATGACGGCGTACAACCCGGCTCTGACATGGGTGTAATGGTTCGCGGTGGCTTCAATCTCGAGCCGGGGCTTTTGACCTATTCAGTCGCGCTCGGCAACGGTCCCCGCGTTAGTCACGAAGGGGGCCTCGCATTGGAGGCCTTCAATACCGACGACAATGACGACAAGGCGATTTCGGGCCGTGTGGGTTTCTTGCCGATGCCCGGACTTGAAATTGGTGCTTCGTTCCTGAGTGGACGGGTGTCCGGTGTCGAGGCCGAAGAAGAAGAGGGCGGTCACGCTGATGCCAAGCCGTTCGACAAACTCGGTTCGGAAACCGAGGAAGACGATCACGGGCTGGAGCTCTCTGACGCTGATGTGGCGTTGTGGGGCTTTGACGTCGCTTACACCGGTGGCGCCTGGGATCTACGAGCCGAATACCTCAACTCAACTCGTGACCCGATCAATACCGGGTTTGAAGGCGCGGAGGGAATCGCGACCCTGCCGGAGCTAGAAAGCACGGCTTGGTATGTCCAAGCCGCCTACCGTCTTTCCGGCACGGCTGAGCAACCTTGGCTCGGACGCGTCGAACCGACCATGCGCTATGGCGAGTACGAAGTAGAGGGCCTCGACGAGTTGGCTGAAGAGGCTGCGGAGCAGCGCTGGGATGTCGGTGTGAACTATTGGCTCGCGCCATCCATCGTCACCCGCGGTGTTGTTCAGCAACGCGAATTTACAGCCAGACATGATGACGACGTACAGGAGGAGACACGCGTACTGCTTCAATTCTCGTATGGCTTCTAATCAAGGAGGGATTTTTAAATGGTACGAGCGGAACTATTGCTCGGCGTAGCAGCGGTCTTCGTGACCGCTGCTGTCGTCGCTCAGGAGGACACGGCAGAAATGCCGGCGCCTCAGTCGGAGAGCCGTTACGATTTTTCAGCTGATCAGGTTGGACGCGGCGCGCAAGCGTGGGTCGACACTTGCGGTCGGTGTCATAATATCCGATCGCCTGGAGAACTTACGCCAGATCTGTGGGATGTCTCGGTGACGCACATGCGAGTGAGAGCGAACATTCCTCAGGATGTTGCCGAAGATATTCGCGCCTTCTTGATGTCGAGTTCGGCAAGCCTGACCGAGCCGGAGAACGATCTCTCGATACCGACGAGTTTCGGTTATGACTTGTCCCGTGCCGATCTTGCGAATGGACAGGACGTCTACGAGCAAACTTGCATCGCGTGTCACGGCGAGAGCGGTGGTGGCGCGTTTGAGGGCATGCCGTCTCTTTCTGGTCCGGACGGGCGCCTCGCACAGTCTGATGAGGTTCTCTTAGAGCGCATGATCAATGGCTTTCAAAGCCAGGGCTCCTTCATGGCAATGCCCTCAATGGGCGGCAATCCGGATCTGACCGATCAGGATATGGCGGACACCTTGGTCTACCTCAGATCCCTGCTGGAGGCCCCGGCCCCGGAGGAGGTGGAGTGAGTGACGTACATTGGCTGAAGGGTTTTCATCTTCACGATCACCAATGTAAGAGCGGGGCGCGCAAGTGCGGGCCCCGCACCTCCTCCCGCAAATTACGGAGGTTAATATGGCCGAACAAAAAACGCGCCGAGACTTCATTTATATCGCAGCAACCGGCGGTACCGTGGTTGGAATCGGGTTGTCAGCTTGGCCATTTCTCGACAGCTTCAATCCGGCAGCGGATACGCTCGCAGCCGGCACTACGGAAGTAGACGTGTCAGCACTAGAACCGGGTGAACGCGTAACTGTGGCTTGGCGGGAGCGCCCCGTCTTCATCGAGCGACGCACGCCTCAAACTTTGGCCCTTGCGCGCGCAGATGACGATGATCCCAATCTGATCGACCCTGAAATTGATGCCGACCGAGTTAAAGATGAGGAGTGGCTGGTCGTAATCGGTGTCTGCACACATTTGGGATGTGTACCTCTTGGTCAGTCCGCTGGCGATAATCGTGGCCGGTTTGGTGGTTGGTATTGCCCCTGTCACGGCTCGGTATACGACGTTTCTGGCCGTGTTCGACGTGGTCCGGCACCAACAAACCTAGAAATTCCACCATATCAGTTTACGGCGCCGTTGCGTATCCGCATCGGAGATTGAGATCGTGATGACCATGGTTCGGCGAGAACACCGCACTGCGCTGAGCGCGCTCGAAATCTGGCCCGACTACGCTCAGGCGCGAAATGACACGCTCGCCCGCTACGCGCGCGAACACTCGCCTTGGTTGGTTGCGAACGCGGACGACAAACCTAGAGCAGGGCTCGATCTCATGCGCCTTATCCTGTCGCAAGTTCCGTGTCCGCTTATCGATGAGCATCGCCGCCCGGTCGATGCATCCCGTGTCGGATATTTTTCGACCGCGAACGAAGCGACAGCTCTCACTTGCACAGCTAATCAATCTCATCAAAGACGAGGTCAATATGAACGCCCAGCGCACAATTCATAAACGTCATCACGTCGAAGCTCGCGCTCGGGACTTTCGGACCCATGATGCAGATTTCGCGCAATGGGCAGCGGGGTATGGGGTAATCGAGCACGAACCGGCGACACAGTGCCGTGTGCACGCGCTCGCAGATGAGCTGGTCGCGACGGGCCGATACGGATCTCGTACCGACGTTTTCGCGCTCTTCCGGGCCGCCGACATGATATCAAGCGCAGGAATGTGGTTGGTCGCTCACATGACCTATGCGCAGAGCGTGTACCTCGACGGCCGCCCTCTCGATTCCCAGGAGTTTAAGTCCAATCCGGAAGGCCACACCGGCGGCGCGCTTAATATGGTGCCCGCTTACACCGGATACCTTCTCGCAAACTCGTTGTCCGGTGAGACCCGGTCTTGGGTAATGGGGCAGGGGCACTGCGTTGCAGCGATTGATGCGGTCAACGTGCTTGTCAACAATCTTTCCGAGGCTCAAGCCAGCCACTACGGTCTCAGTGACGAACAGCTCTCCAAACTCGTGACAGACTTCTATTCCTGTGAGATTGGGGCCGATGGGCGCCCCTTGTCGCCGCTTGGAAGTCATGTCAATGCCACGACAGCGGGTGGGATGATTGAGGGCGGATATTTAGGCTTTGCTGAATTGCTTTATCCCCACATGCCTCTGCCCGACGAAAAGCTCGTTGCCTTCTTAAGCGACGGGGCGTTTGAAGAGCAACGCGGTTCTGATTGGGCGCCTCGATGGTGGCGGGCAGAAGATACCGGCTTGGTCGCCCCGATTATGATTGCGAATGGCCGACGGATCGATCAACGCTCGAGTATGGCCCAGGACGGAGGAACAGATTGGTTTGCGGAGCACTTAAAACTAAACGGCTTTGACCCGATCAGTTTGGATGGCCGAGATCCCGCATCATTCGCTTGGGGAGTCTTGCAAATCGAGTCGCGTTTAAGTGCCTGCTCGGAGGCGATCAAGCGGGGTGAGGCCGAATACCCTGTACCCCTTCACTATGGTGTTGCCGAGACTGTCAAAGGCTTCGGGTTTCCCGGAGCCGGAACTAATCGAGCGCATAATCTGCCTTTGGGCGCAAATCCACGCGACGACGAGACCGCTCGCGAGTTATTCAATACAGCGGCTCGAAAATTGTACGTCCCACTTGAAGAGCTAAACGCCGCTGCAAACGCGCTCAACAATCACAAGGAGGTGGCGCGCCCTAAAGAACGTGACCACCCGATGGTAGCGCGCGAACCGATTGAACCTAGGTATCCGAATCCACGCTGGGACCGGACCAACAAGCCCTCATCTCCTATGGAGGCGATCGATGCGTATGCCGCAGAGCTGTTTGCCCTAAACAAAGATGTACGCATCCGGGTCGGTAATCCGGACGAAATGCGGTCCAATCGAATGAACGCCACATTGGATCTGCTCAAGCACCGTGTGACCGCGCCTGAGCCAGGTATCGCTGAAGCCGTTGATGGAGGCGTGATCACAGCCTTGAATGAGGAGGCTGTTATATGTGCAGCCCTGGCAAATAAGGGTGGGATATCGCTCGCTGTCTCCTATGAAGCGTTCGCGGTGAAAATGCTTGGGGCTATTCGTCAGGATCTGATTTTCACGCGCCATTTAAAAGAGTCCGGCAAATCTCGCTTCTGGCTCAGCATGCCGCTGATCACGTCTTCGCACACGTGGGAGAACGGAAAAAACGAGCTTTCCCATCAAGACACCACACTCTCAGAAGCGCTCTTGGGCGAAATGTCAGATACTTGTCGTGTCCAATTTCCCGCTGATTGGAATAGTGCTCTCGCCATGATCGACGCGGTTTACAAATCACGTGGCGAGTTTTGGAATATCGTGTGCCCGAAGCGGGCTGTGTCTTCGGTTTTTTCGCGACAAGAAGCGGAGCGTTTGTGCGCCGACGGCGCGATCCGTGTGAGCGGCTCGGGGCAAGAATCTCTTATTTTAGCAGCGATCGGCGCATATCAACTGGAACAAACGCTCAAAGCGGCTGAGCGCCTGGAGCGCTCTGGTATGTCCCATAGCATTGTCTATATCGCTGAACCGGGACGTTTCCGCTTCCCCAGAGATGAGATCGAGGCGGAGGCTTGCGTATCCCAAGCCCTGGTCGAAGAGCTATTTCCTCCTCACGCTCAGGCTCGTGTCTTTGCGGTTCATACCCGCGCTGAGGCGATGTCGGGATGTTTAAGGCCGCTCGATACTGGAGCGCGCCGATCCGCTTTTCTCGGATTTCGGAACCGCGGTGGCACGTTCGATGTTAGCGGGATGTTGTTTGCCAACGGCATGACCTGGGCGCACATCGTAGAACGGGCATGTCATGTAAGTGGAAAACGAGTTGAGACGTGCCTTTCAAAAGCCGAGCTTGAAATCGTTCGCGGCGTTCGGGCACCGACAATGGAGTTTTGGAAGTAGTTTAAGGGATGGGAGGCGCCGGCGCGTAATCTCCATGAGCATGTCTTTCACGGAGATCTCCGATGGCAATGAAGAACCTGACAGCAATTATCAGCCCAGAGATGGTCGAACCTGTAGAGGAACGGCTACGCCGATTAAGTGTGCCCGGCCTGAGTGTTTCGCACACGAAAGGGTATGGCGCGTACAAGAATTTCTATCAACGCGATTTAATGACGACGAAGGCTCGGCTTCAGCTTTTTCTCGCTGAAGAACACGTTGCAGATGTGGTGGATGCTATACGTGATGTTATGGGACCTGCCGCGGAGGACGGGGGCATCCTAGCCGTATCGCCCGTTGACGGGTTTTATCACCTTTCTGACCAAACGGCGTAGCGCACCGCGAGACTGAACCTGTCAAACAAAAGAGTGTGGTTGCATCGAGAGGTGCGGTCCCGATCGCGGCGCCTCAAGGCTTTGTTTTAAGATATCAAATATTGGGTAACGTAGAGCGCAGGCCACTCACATGCCGCGCAATCACCGCGTTCTCATCGCACCGAACTGCAAAAACTTTTGTGCCCTTAGCGCCTTCGAGATGCGGAGCTTTGTTCCCCGATTTTTTTAAATTGCGCATGTCGAGCCCGAAATGAGTAAGTCGCTGGCAAATACGCTCCCGAATCTCTGTGCTGCCGGCACCGATACCCCCTGTAAACACTATTCCGTCCAGCCCACCTAACGGCACGGTCAAGCCGGCGATGTGCTTCGCGGTATGATAACAAAAGTAGTCTACCGCATCGCGTGCTGAAGGCTGTTCGGCGACGCGCTCGATGAGTTCATGCATATCGCCAGACAGACCCGAAAGTCCGCTCAATCCAGCATTCTCATTGAGCAATTTTCGAAGCGCGCAGACGGTCATGTCTAAATTCTCCGCAACATAGAGCGCGGCGCCAAAATCAATGTCGCCGGACCGGGTCGCCATCGGTAGACCGGAGACGGGCGTTAGCCCCATAGTCGTGTCCACGCTTTGACCGTTGAGAATGGCTGTGGCGGAGGCTCCTGACCCCAAATGCGCGACGATAAGCCGTGAAGGCAATTGCTCTGGCCCCTGGGACTGAAACCAATCCAAAACATATTCGCAGGACAGGCCGTGAAAACCGTAGCGCCTTACTGGATGCGACACGAAATCTCTGGGCAATCCTGTGTCTTGGGCGAGGTCCGGCAAGTTATGATGAAAATGGGTATCGAACACGGCATATTGCGGCAACTTGCCCAGGCGGACGGCGGCCGCATCGAGCGCCTCGAGACTGGCGGGCATATGTAGAGGCGCAAAGCGGGCGGCACGCTCGAGCTGCGAGCGTGCCGTTGGCCCGATCAACACAGGTTGGCTAAAAAACCCGCCATCATGGACGAATCTGTGTCCGACCACCTCAACGTCGTCGAGCCAATGCTCGCTGTCTAACAGGTAGAGAAGGTGGTGAACGGCCTGATGGTGCGTTTCCAGTTTGTATCGCCAGTTTTCTGCCGTATTGGCATCTTTCGCTCGGAACTTTATGCGCGCTTCGTTGTGGCCAATCTTCCCGCATGAGATCCTTACGCGTTCGGTTACCCGATTTCCAACCACATCATGGACGGCGAGGCGAACGCTCGAGGAACCGCAATTGATCGTCAAAACACGCATTATTTGGGTGCGTCCGCGTTCGACGAAAGTTCGACCAGTAAATCGCTACACCCTGCGGCAACCAAAGGCGCAACGGAGATTTCGTTTGTTGGGTGGCGGACAGTGTCACAAGTAAGGATGTGCCGGGCCCCTGCCTCATGAAGTGCCAGGAACGCGTCGTCGGCAAAAATAGCGTGAACCCCGATACAAACTGGTGGCGGCAGGCCTGCCTTTTGAAGATTACCAACCGTCTCGATCATCGTGCGGGCGGTAGAAATGATATCATCAACCAAAATAGGAATACGATCTTGCCATACCTCGACTTTGGGTAGGGAAATCTCGACATCACGATCACCGTGGCGGGTTTTGTGCAGGACGGTGAACGGCACACCCGCGGTTTGGGCTACAGCACTCACCCATTGTTCGCTCTCGCTGTCGGGTCCGACAATTAAGGCTCCGGGAACGTGCTCGGCGATCCATGCCGCGATCGTATCGGCAGCGTGGAGCACGCGGTTGGGGATGTCGTAAACCTCCGATAAATCGTGGTAGCGGTGAAGATGCGGGTCAATTGTGACAAGGCCGTCAAACCACGCGCTCAGGCTTTTCGCGAAATAGGTAGAAGAGACCGCCTCGCCTGGCTGAAACCGGTTATCCTGACGCATATAGGCTAAGTATGGTGCGATCAGCACGACACGGCGCGCCCCGAGTTCTCTGGCCGTTGCCGCCGCGAAGACGAGCGGTAGGAATTTCTTGTCCGGTCGATCCAGGCTGCAAACTAAGACCACTTCGCGGTTTGCTACTGGCGTGTCGAACCGTAGATAAGTCTCGTCATCCGGGAAGGCCTTTGAGAAGAGATGGCCGGTTTCCGCTGACAATTCCTCTGCGATGCGGCGGGCAATTTGAGCGCTGTCATCAAACGCAAATACTAGCGGGGGCATTGTTCTTCCTCGATCTCGATGATTTCAGGTTGGCTCGCGAGGTAGTCGTGAGCGTAAGAGAGTTCACCGAGTGACTGGGAATGCAGCGAGTAAAGCGGTTGTCCTTTAACCATTTGGCTTCCCAGTTTCGCGTGCAACACGATGCCGGCGGCCTTCGACGCTGGCGCACCCGCCAGCTTAGCCGCCTTGGCGAGTCGTCGATTATCGATCCGTCCGACGACACCATCGCGCGGTGATTGAATGACTTGATAGTGAGGCGCCGTCGGCGGCTCACGAAACCCGCCCTGGGCTTCGCATATTGCTTCAAATGCACGCCATGCCCTGCCATTGACCAATAGTTCGGTCGCGAGCTCTGCTCCACGGCCTGCCGGCGCTGCCTGGCCCATTTCTAGAAGCTCGCCGGCAAGCAGAGTCGCTTGAACGGTTAGGTCTGGAACGTTGTGTCCCTCATTGTTGAGAACGGCCAGCACATCCCACGCCTCCAATGCCGGCCCAATACCACGTCCAACCGGTTGCGAGCCATCCGTCCGCATAATCTTCAAGTTGAGACCAAGATTGGAGCCTACGCGCGCGAAGAGCCCCTCTAGTCTTGCTGCCGCTTCTTCAGTTCGCACTTTGGCGGTCGGGCCGACGGGCATATCGATCACCAAATGAGTAGCGCCCGCCGCGATTTTCTTCGACAAGACCGAGGCGACTAACTGGCCATCGCTGTCGATGTCGAGCGCGCGTTCTATTCGGATCAAGGTGTCGTCCACGGGGCTCAACGCAACCGCACCACCCCAAACGATACATCCGCCCACCGTCTCAACGACGCGCCGCATGGCCGAAACATCAAGCTCTACCGGCGCGAGAGTCTCCATTGTATCGGCGGTGCCCGCTGGTGACGTAATCGCCCGCGAGGATGTTTTGGGCATGGTCAAGCCAGCGGCCACGCAGATAGCGACAACAATTGGTGTCGTGCGATTGCCCGGTAACCCGCCAACGCAATGCTTGTCCACGATCGGTGCGCGTCCCCAGTCTAAACGCTGGCCGACATTGACCATCGAGAGTGTGAGATCACGGATTTCCTCGAAGCTCTGTTCGTGGGCAGCACTGGCGGTGAGAAATGCAGAAAGATGAATATCAGAAAACCGGCCTGCTGCGATGTCTCCGACGATTGCGTCCAGATTATTCTGGTCCAACGGCTCGCCAAAAATCTTGGCTCTAACAGCGCTCAATGACAAAAGCGGCGCAGGGTGAATAAGTCGAACTGGGTCGCCCTCGTTCAATTGCAATCTTAGCCAAGCGGTTTCAGACAGACCGATCTGACCCGGCGACAACAGATCGGTTACAACCAGATTTAGGGTCGCAATGATCGCTTTGTTTGACGGACCGCTTACCTTTATACGCGCGTGGTTATTGAACCCTTCCGCTCGGCAAATGTGACAGTCGGCACGCATATAGATAACGGCGTGCTCATGCGTATCGATCCCTAACCTTCGAGCTGTGAGCGTGTTTTTCTCGCTCAACTCTGCCGGCATTGCACTGATGTCAATCATTTTCGTCATGACAACTCGACCTTCTCATCCAGCACGGGCGCGTGGCACGGCCAGCTCAATTCTTGCTCGATACGAGCTTTCAGCGACGCCGTTGCGACAGGTTCACCATGTGTGATGAAGGTCATCTCCGGCGCAGATCCAAACTGGCTCAACCATGCGATGATTTCATCAGCATCGGCGTGAGCAGAGAGCGAATCGAGATTATGAACGCTTGCTCGAACGGGCAGGTTTTGCCCGTGGATTTTAACGCTCTGTGCGCCATCCACGATCGCGCGTCCTCGCGTGCCTGCAGCCTGAAAGCCTGTGAACAAAAGTGCATTTCGAGGGTCTGACACGTAGTTCTTGATGTGATGTACGACACGCCCGCCGGTCGCCATTCCACTCGCGGAGATGATGATTTTGGGCATCCGGTTGGTGGTCAGGGCTTTTGAATCTTCTGTCGAGCGCACATAGGTCGCGACATCACAGGCTTGGCGGCACTCGGCCGCGCTAAGGCGATGCCCGTCAATATGCTCGCAAAAAAGCTCGCTGGCATTGATGGCCATCGGACTGTCCAAGAAAATTGGCAGATCCGGTATGCGTTTGTCGCGCTTGAGCTGACTGAGGTGGTAGAGCAGAGATTGAGCGCGCCCAACCGCAAAGGCAGGCACAATAATCGTGCCGCCACGCTTGGCGGTTATCGACACGATCTCGGCGAGGAGATCTTCAACCTCAATGTCTTTGTGTTTTCGGTTTCCGTACGTAGACTCAACGATTAGATAATCCGCGTGGGTGACGGTTTCTGGCCTCAACATCGTCGCACTATTGGGTCGCCCTAGATCGCCGGAGAAGACTGCTGTTTTTCCATTGGGTAGGTCCAGCTCGATGACAGCTGCGCCAAGGATATGGCCAGCAGGATGAAACCTGGCCGCGAAGCCGTGGCCGAGTTCTTGAAAATCGCCAAAGTCCAAACCCTTGAATAATGCTAGGGCATCTTCGGCATCTGCACGGGTGTAAAGTGGCTTGGCCGGGCGATGGCGAGACGTGCCGTGTCTATTCGCAAACTCCGCATCTTTTTCCTGCAAGAACCCACTATCCGGTAGTAGGATACGACAGAGGTCGACTGTTGCTCGTGTCGCATACACCGGTCCAGCAAAACCGGATTTTGTCAAAACGGGTAGGTAGCCGGAATGATCGATATGAGCGTGGGTGAGAAGCACCCCTCTTAGTTCCGACGGATTGATCGCCGGATGTCGCCAATTTCTCTCTCTTAACGACCGATGACCTTGGAAGAGCCCGCAATCAATCAACCATTTGTGCGTTCCAAGATCGAGGCGGTATTTGGATCCGGTCACTGTTCCTGCCGCGCCTAAGAACCTCAAGCTGATTTCCATGTGAGCGCTCCTGTAATCCGGGCCAATTCTTGTCCGGTCAGCGTTTCTTTTTCGAGGAGGATCAGGGCAGCGTCGTCAAGCGCCTCTCGATGACTGGACAAGATCTGAGTTGCACGTTCGAATGCGTGAGCGATCGCAGCTTGAACGGCATCATCGATCTTTTGGGCAGTGGCCTCACTGTAGTGAGAGATTTGCCCTTCTGTACGCGTTCCTAGGAAGGCATGATCTTCCTTTTCCAGCGCGACCTGGCCGATATCCTCAACCATGCCATATCGCGTCGCCATGGCGCGGGCGATCTGGGAGGCTTTTTGTAAATCATCGGCGGCGCCCGTGGAGACTTCGTCGAACACCATTTGTTCGGCGGCACGCCCGGCTAGGAGGACGGCCATTTTCGCCTCTAACTCGGCTTTGGACATCAAAAACCGATCTTCAGTTGGTCGTTGGATTGTGTAGCCCAATGAGCCGATCCCTCGGGGAATAATTGAGACTTTTTGAACCGGGTCAGTGTTCTTAAGCGCCATAGCGACGAGCGCATGGCCCAACTCGTGATAGGCAACGGTTTTTCGTTCGATGGGATTTAGGAGACGATTTTTCTTTTCTAGCCCGGCCACAATGCGCTCGATCGCAGCCACGAAGTCGATGAGGCTGACTGCTTGGGCATCGCGCCGTGTAGCTAAAAGCGCGGCTTCATTGACCAGATTGGCCAAGTCTGCGCCGCTAAAGCCTGGCGTGAGAGCGGCGATCTCATCGAGATCTGTATCGTCTTCGATTTCAATACGATGCGTATGCACTTGAAGGATTGCGATACGCCCAGATTTGTCAGGACGGTCCACAAGGACCTGTCGGTCAAACCGGCCGGCGCGAAGAAGCGCGGGATCTAGAACTTCCGGCCGATTGGTCGCGGCTAAAAGGACCAAGCCGCGGCTAGGGTCAAAACCATCGAGCTCGGAGAGGAGTTGATTGAGCGTTTGCTCCTTCTCATCGTGCCCGCCCAGACCCGGATAGGCGCCACGAGCCCGGCCCAGGGCATCAAGCTCGTCAATGAATATGATCGCCGGGGCCTTTTCACGCGCTTTTTCAAACAGGTCGCGAACTCGCGCGGCGCCGACGCCAACGAACATCTCCACGAACTCCGAACCGCTTATCGAAAAAAATGGGACACTAGCCTCGCCCGCCATCGCACGTGCAAAAAGGGTTTTGCCTGTACCCGGCGGGCCTACTAGCAAAATCCCCTTTGGCATTCGAGCCCCCAATCGCCCATAGCCTTGCGGGTCTTTAAGAAACGCCACAATTTCCTTGAGTTCAGCCTTGGCTTCCTCGACGCCGGCAACATCGGCGAAGGTCACCCGTGTATCGGCTTCAACATAGACCTTGGCTTTGGATTGTCCGATTGAAACAGCATTGCCACCCATGCCGCCGTGATTGGCGATGCGTCGGATAAATAACATCCAGACGGCCAGGAAAAAGACCATCGGTAAAAACCAGGAGACTAGAGCGTTAGCGATACCGCTTTGCGCGCGTGCGGAATAGGTCACATCATATTGCGACAAGGTTTGCGCCAAGGCGGGCTCTACAATCGTCGCTACGATATGTTGAGGCAGATCGGCGGTTCCGCTTACGCGTGTTCCGCGGATGACTTGTCCGCTAATTTCAACGTCAGACAGCTCGCCATTTTCCAGCGCCGAGATGAACTCGCTAAATGGTACGGCTTCTTGATGATTGGCCTGACCGAGCCAAGCTTGCAGCATCAAAACGGCAAATATTACAAACACCGCGTACCAAGTATGAAGAGATATACGTCGGTCCATCGGGCCCTCCTCCATCCTGCTTACGCACGAATTTTCGCGACCCCTCGCGTTACCGACTAACCTGTTGCGAGTTCGAGCAATGGCGAGCGTTTCGTGAGGGAAAGACTCCCGCCAGGCGTAAACAGAGTGATTTATGGACGTTCAACGACACCTGCGAGCTTGATCAATGACTGAACCCTCGCCGAAATCCCCGCCGCGTCTGGCTTGGCTGGCGCTAGGCCTTTTTGCTGCTGTTGGCGGTTTCTTGCTGCTCTTTGAACACCGCGCCCATATCACCAGCGATTGGGTTTTGCTTGGACTGCTCGCGCTGTGCGTATTCGGGCACGGGCTCATGCATGGTCATCATCGCCACTAAAGTAGAGACAAACACGATGACGCAGTCGGATTATGGTCTTTGGTCTCTGGTCGCGCTGAATTCAGCCGTTTTTATTTTGTTCGCTGCGAGCTTCTCGAGGCCGCGCTCTTGGCGCGATTGGCGGTCTTTTGGAGCATTTAGCGCCTTTTTGATCGCGCTTTTCACCGAAATGTATGGCTTTCCCCTCACGCTTTACGCCCTGTCTGGTTGGCTTCAATCGGCCTATCCCGAGATCAATTGGTTCAGTCATGAAGCGGGCCATCTACCCGAAATGCTCTTTGGGTGGCAAGGCAATCCGCATTTCGGTCCCTTTCACCTCATAAGCGCCCTATTTATTGGTGGCGGCTTTTGGCTGATCGCGAGCGCCTGGCGTGTCCTTTACACCGCTCAATCGAGTGGTGAATTAGCGCAAACTGGCCCCTACGCTCGTGTTCGCCATCCTCAATACATTGGCTTCGTGCTCATTTTGACCGGCTTTCTCTTTCAATGGCCAACACTGCTCACACTGGTCATGTACCCTGTCCTCATATGGATGTACGTTCGGCTTGCCTTGATTGAAGAGCAAGAAACCCGAGCCGCGCACGGTGAGGATTTTGATCGCTACGCGGCGCGTGTTCCTCGGTTTGTTCCATCCCTGTCGACGCCAACCAGGCCGTCATGAGCGTGCAACAAAATCGATCGGTTATTCTGCTCACTAACGAACAAGAAAAACCACATTTTGAAATATTTTTGAGGCGGCAAAACCCAGCATTGGAGGTGGTTTTTTGCGATACGTTGGAGTCGTTGAGCAGCGAAGTAGATCGACGATCTGGACATGTGCGTCTCATTGCTTTCCTCACGGACCTAATCGTCCCTAAACCAATCCTCGAACAGCTCGTGTTGACGCCCTACAATATCCATCCCGGGCCTCCGGAATATCCGGGCTCTCATCCAGAAAGCTTCGCAATATGGAATGAAGCGCAGCGCTACGGCGTAACAGCGCATGAAATGAAAGAACGCGTCGATGAGGGTCCAATCGTACTGCTAGACACCTTCGATATGCCTTCATTACCCGTTCGCGGCGATCTTGCTGACCGCACCTATGCCCACGCAGTGAATCTATTTTCCGTTTTGGGTACCCATTGCGCTGTAAATGATAACGATTTGCCGCGCCTACCAGTGCACTGGTCCGGGATTAAACGGACGAACGCGGATTTTCATCGACTGTGTATGCAGCCTGCCGGGTTGTTGCCCGCTGATCAGGATCGATTGGTCCGCGCGTGCGCAGAAGATGTCATCGCCCCACGGCTCTCTGAACGGCATCACGATTCGGATCTCTTGGCATTCCAAACTGATATGTTGCTTTTTTGAGGGGTGCGGCGGTTTGACGCGTAATTCTCCCACATCACATCTGATGGGAGTTCATCGCGTGTCTTTTCGAATTGCTATTATTGGCCTGATTGGGTTGTTCATTATTGGTTTGGATAGTTCGAGCGCTTTTGCCCACCCCCCTGCCGAGCATGAGCCAGTAGCGGCCTCTCAAGAAACGGAAACCGCTCCGGAAAACGTTGAGCAAACGGATCATCACGATGATCCGAACACGCCGTCTCATGATCATGCACCGGCGCCATCATCGATGTCCGAGCAATCCGATCACGCTCATGATGAATCCGCGCCCTATCACACCGACGCCGAAAGCGCTGCCCAAGCGCACGATCATGGCACTAGCGAGGACGGAATGCTCGATCCATGCGCTAGCGGAGATGACCATCATGGCGACGCATCCGCTCAATCCGAAGGGCATAGCCATTGGGGTGATGATGGGCCGAAAACGCCGTTCGAACGCGCGCTCGCTAAACTCGGCGTGTTTCATGCCGTCGCTGTGCATTTTCCGATCGCGCTCATCCTCGCCGCGGCGTTTGCACAGGCGTTGAATATAGCGCGCGATGAGCAGGCCTATTCCGACATTGTCCGCTTCCTGGTTTGGACCGGAGCGTTTGGTGGATTGGTCGCCGGGTTTTTCGGTTGGGCGCACGCCGGACCGATGGCAAGCGGTGAAGCTGGCGTGATGTTAACACACCGCTGGCTCGGATCCGCGTTGGCGTTGGGCCTCTTCGCCGTTGCGGCGGCTGTCGAGTGGCGTCGGCGAAACCCTAGTGCCGTACCCTCTATGGTTCTCAACATTAGCCTTTTCGGCACGGCCGCGGCCGTAGCCCTAAACGGCTTTTTGGGCGGGTCATTGGCGCATGGCGGCCTTCGGCATTTGATGGGAGGTTAGTGCGTGAAGACCTACCCACAAAACCTTCCTAGCCTGACTCGCATGCGCTTTTTCGCGGCGTTATGGGTCGTGTTTTACCATTGGCGAGAGCCCTGGGTGATCGACATTGATGCGACCTCGCAGATATTCGCTATGGGTCGGTTTGGTGTGGATCTGTTTTTTATTCTCTCAGGATTCGTGCTCACTCACGTCTATGTGGCAGCCCGCGAAGAGGGCCGATTTAATTTCGGCCGCTTCATCATCGCACGATTTGCGCGCATTTATCCGCTTCATATTGCTACCCTCGCTTTTTTGGGCCTTGTCGCGATCGGTGCCGCGCAATTAGGCGTCCCGTTTGAGCAAGACCGCTTCCCGCTGCAAGATCTGCCAGCTCATCTCTTGATGGTGCATGCTTGGGGCTTTGCTCCGAATTTTGGATGGAACGGGCCCTCTTGGTCGATCAGTGCGGAGTGGTTCGCCTATCTCGCTTTCCCAGCTTATCTCATGGTGGCTGTTGCGCTAAAAAACCGTCCTTTGATCCTGCTTACCTTAGCTGTGGCGCTATTTTTTGTACTCGATCAGGTCCACCTGCGTTTCTTTGGCGAGACGTTACCGATGGCGACGGAACGGTATGGTGTCATCCGGATAATCCCAGAATTCCTCATTGGGGTAGGGCTGTATCGCCTCGGCCAGAAGTGGCAGCTGCCTAAACCGATAGCTAGGGCTAGCTTGGCGGTTGTTGTGGCCCTTTACCTGTTTGGCTCACATATCGCAGTCGACGACCGTGTTCTTGCGCTGTTGGGCGCACCGTTGATCTTCTTACTCGCAGAGCTCGATCGTCGCGCCGTGACGAAAACCAACCATGGCTTTTTCGTGTATCTTGGAGATGTCTCCTACGCCATTTACATGATCCACGTGCCGTTCTTCATGGTGTCATTCAATCTGCTTCAAGATGTCTTGGGTGTGATCGATGAAACAATGTCGACAAGCCTGTTTGCTGCGTTGCTGGTGATCATGATTGGGGCATCGGCTGTTACTTACCAAATCATTGAAAAACCCGCACGCACCGGCATTCGCGCCTTGGGCGACCGCCTTTTGAAAACACCAACTAAATCTTCGATTGAGGGGAAACGACTATGAAGAAATTTTCAGCCGCATCGCTCGCGATTGCAATGACCCTAGCCGTCACTTCGAACGCTTGGGCGGACGATAATGAAGACATCATGGAAGTCCTGGAAGGCTATTCCGGTGGTCTGGCGCAAGAAAACGTTGCCATTGCGGAGAATTATGTCCTGCAGGCTGGAACCGAGTTTACGATTTTTGAAGGCTCGGGCCAGGACGTTGGCTGGGCTAATTATCGCGATCATCATCTGGCACCGGAATTTGCCGCTGAGCACGTGACCTTTCATGTTTATGATTGGTCCAACTACACCATCGAAGTCGATGAGACACTTGCATTCGCAACCTTCGATATTCGTATGGAGTACGAAGTGCGAGGCGAGGCCCGTGAGCGCGATGCGCACGGGACTGCTTTGTTGGTGCGGTCCGATGACGGCTGGAAAATCCGGCATCTACACACCTCTTAAGGGGAGTGAAAGGAGTATGACTATGAAAGACCGAGAGCTTGATAAACTGCTAGAGGCGGTCTCGCGGCCGCCGGAGATGGACCAAAGAGCCTTTCGCGATGCGGTCTGGGCAAAAATTGACACTCGCGAAAGCTGGGTTGATCGAGTTCGCAACGCTTTGCGACCTTTAATGCCTGCGGTCGCGTTGCGCTCGGCACCAGCGGCTTTAGCGTTAGTAGTGGGCGGCTTGTCGGGTGCGGCAATGGCGCAGTCGGACCCCCATGATGATCTGGCCATATTTGATACCAATTCATCCTACTCGATTGTCGCGATGATCGCGCCATCTAAGGATAAGCATTGATGCTGCGCGCCGGCATCGTCGCCTCCGTTCTTGGCGTTGTAGGCGGCTTCCTCGGTGTTTGGTTGGGCATCGCTGTCTTTGACGACAGCGATCACGCGGCCACGAATCTTCATGCGATCGTGCATGACGAACTTCATTTGTCGTCTCAGCAAGAGGTGGCTATTGAAAGCCTTGAGACCGCGTTCGCAATCGTCCGCGAGAGCTATGAAGCGGAAATGGAGGAAGCGCGGCGCGAAATTGGCGCAGCGCTTTTGCGCGATCAGGCGCTTTCGGACGATGTGGCGCGGGCTGCTGAGGATTTTCATACGGCTATGGGGGGGCTACAGATGGAGACCCTCAATCACATCCTATCCATGCGTGCCGAACTCGACCCCGATCAAGTGCAAGAGTTTGATCTGAGGCTTGCGCAGGCCTTTCATGCCGAAACCGAATGAGTTGACGGATAGCGAGCGTGAAGATGCTCGCCTGGCTCTTGACGCGCAAGCAGGAAGCCATGCCGCGTTCAATCGCCTGATGGACAAACATCAAGGAACCGTCTTACGGTTTTTGATGGGCCATATTCGCAATTCAGATGACGCCCATGATGTCGCGCAGGACACCTTCGTGGCTGTTTTCAAAAATCTTCACCGGTTCGATTTGGGTCGCCCATTTCTCGCCTGGCTTTTTGTCATCGCGCGGAATAAGGCCCGCGACCACCATCGTCGCCGAAAAACTCTAAATTGGGTTGGTCTTGAGAGTGAACGAGACGATTTCGTAGCAGAGGCACCGGATCCGGAAGCCACTGCTTTGAGCTCGGGCGAATTATCCAGAGCGCAGGACGTCATCAGCAAAATGCCCGAGGGGCTGCGCACACCGTTATTGCTTTCCGTTGTGGATGACCTGCCTTTGGCTCAGATCGGTGAAATCATGGGCGTGTCTGAGAAGGCGGTTGAGGTGCGGATTTATCGGGCGCGCAAGCTGCTCAAAGAGCATTTTTCCACGTGAGGGATGTGCCCGCGGCTTACGTAAACCTACCAACGAAGAGGTTTGTGCCCGGGTGTGCGTGCGCTTTGTCCCCGCCACGGATTCCCTAGATCCGGCACTTCCGGGTACAAACGCCCTGCGCATCTGATGCAGGTGGAGGATAATGCGAATGATATCTCGGCGATTGTTTTTGGGCGCGTCTGCAGCGGTAGGCGGCGCCGCGACGACCGGCCTACTACCAGCTTGGGCACAATCCGCTGGCGCTGCAAATCTTAATGGCTTGAGAGCGCTGTCCGGTCAAATTTTCGACCTCACGATTGGTCACGCGAATGCACTGATTGACGGGCAGGCGGGAGATGCGATCACAGTCAATGATCAATTGCCCGCCCCGTTACTTCGGTGGCGTGAAGGCGATGAGATCACTTTGCGTGTTCATAATACGCTCAGTGAAGACACATCTATCCATTGGCACGGACTGTTATTGCCGTTTCAGATGGACGGTGTGCCCGGTGTGACGTTTCCGGGTATCCGCCCAGGTGAGACATTCACCTATCGCTTTCCGATCCGACAGGCGGGCACCTACTGGTATCACAGCCATTCTGGACTTCAGGAACAAATGGGCCATTACGGGCCAATTATCATTGAACCGGCTCGACCGGATCCAGTGGCCTATGACCGCGAATATGTTGTCGTCCTCTCCGACTATACGTTCGAGGGGCCTCATCGTGTTTTCGAGAAGCTCATGAAAATGAGCGACACTTACAACTTCCAACAACGCACACTGTCAGATTTCGTTGAGTCGTCCCGTCAAAATGGACTGCTTTCCGCGCTCCGCGATCGCACCATGTGGGGTCAGATGCGCATGAGTCCGACCGACATATCCGACGTCACGGCCGCCACACTTGAATATCTCGTCAATGGTCATGGTCCCGCGGACAATTGGACGGGTCTCTTTACACCTGGAGAGCGCGTGCGATTGCGCTTCATCAACGCTTCGGCGATGACGATCTTCAACGTGCGCTTCCCAGATCTGCCGATGACAATCGTTCAAGCGGACGGCCTGAATGTTCAACCTGTTGAGATAGACGAATTCCAGATTGGAGTCGCTGAAACTTACGATGTCATCGTGCAGCCGCAGGACGATCGTGCCTACACGCTGATGTGCGAGTCGATCGATCGTAGCGGGTTCGCCCGCGCAACTTTGGCACCGCGCACCGGTATGGTGGCAGCAGTACCGCCGCTTCGGCCGCGACCAACCCTGACGATGCAAGACATGGGCATGGACCACGGCGCTATGGGACATGAAGGTATGGACCACGGTAGGCCTTCGTCGCCGAGCGCCGATCATGCTGCGATGGGTCACACACCATCGTCAGGTTCACCGAATACCAGCGGCCACTCTGGCCACATGGATCATGCGTCGATGGGTCATGACGCTCAACCGGTTAATGAGACCCACATGTCACCGATGCCAATAAGTGGACAGCAACGCCACGACCACCCGCGGGGCCCGGGCGTTGCGAATGTCGCGATGCAACCGACATCAAGGCTTGGTGAACCGGGCGCGGGGCTTACCGATGTTGATCATCGGGTGCTGGTTTACACCGATCTAAAAAGTCTTGAACGAAATCCGGATACCCGTCCGCCGGGGCGAGAAGTCGAGGTTCATCTCACTTCCAATATGGAACGCTATATGTGGTCGTTTGACGGGCGCCGCTGGAGTGAAGTGGTCGATCCCATCCAGTTTTACCAAGGCGAACGCGTACGCTTGACGATGGTCAACGACACTATGATGCCGCATCCGATCCATCTTCACGGTATGTTTTTCGATGTCGTAAACGGCGAAAGCGCCCACAAACCGCGTAAACACACCATCACCGTTAAGCCCGGTGAAAAACTCTCTGTGGACGTCACCCCCGAAGACGTCGGTGATTGGGCCTTCCACTGTCATCTTCTCTACCACATGCACGCTGGCATGTTCCAAGTGGTTTCAGTCCTCCCAGAAGAAACGGGACATTCAATGCATGATCCTCAAAACGGCCAGCACCAAGGTCATAACCCGCATGGAGATCATTGATGAGACCTCTGCTGGGAGTTGCTGCCTCTTTACTTATGTTGTTTTCACTGACCCCGCTCGCGAAGGCGCAAAACCAAGCTGACGCCTATTATCCGCCGGCAGAAATGGAAGCCGCTCGCGAAGCATTGCGCGAGGGCGCTGGAGGCCAACGTCTATTTTTCTTGCAAACCGATCGATTGGAGTATCAATCGCGCCGGGATGATGAAGAAATAGCGCTCTGGGATGTAAATGCCTGGTATGGTGGCCGCATCAATCGCGTTTGGGTGAAAAGCGAAGCCGAATACGAGCTTGAAGCCGGCGCTTTTGAGGAGGCTGAGCTCCAGGTTCTATTTAGTCGGGCGATCACGCCGTACTTCGACTTCCAAGCGGGTATCCGCCAGGACTTTGAACCGGACCCAATGCGTACTCATGCCGTTTTAGGTATCCAAGGCCTCGCCCCTTATTGGTTCGAGGTCGATGGCGCTGTGTTTCTCAGCGATGAGGGTGAGCTAACGGGGCAGCTCGAGACGGAATATGAGCTCTTGCTAACACAAAGGCTCATTCTTCAACCGCGCGCCGAGATCAGCTGGTCGGCAGAGGACATTCCAGAGTTGGAAATCGGAAGTGGTTTGAACAATGCCGAGATCGGGCTGCGGTTGCGTTATGAGCTGCGCAGAGAGTTTGCACCTTATCTTGGCGTGGAATGGTCACGCAGTTTCGGCAGTACGGCCGACTATGTGACAGCGGCCGGCGGCCGTACGGAAGACACCGCTTTGGTAGCGGGGTTGCGAATTTGGTTTTGAGTGTGGGGCACTCCCCACTTGGTAGATTAAGGAGAATGACATGAAAAAAATGCTGGTTGTAAGTCTCGGCGCGGTGAGTCTCGCCCTGGTCGGCGGATCTGCTTTTGCCCAGGATCATAGTCATGGTGGTCACGACCACGATGCCGCGTCGCAAATGCCGACGATGGAAGAGTGCCAGGCGATGCACGACGAGATGATGGGCGACAGTTCGGACCATCACGACGAGGCATCTCGCCGAGCGATGATGGAAAACATGGACGAAGCCAAGCGTACACGCATGCAGCAATGCCACGAAATGATGCAATCAATGCATGGTCACGGTCAGGACGAAGATCAAGCCGCTCAAGGTCACGATCATCAAACGGCCGATACCGGTCACCGGCATTGATTTGAGCGGATGGCTTAGACGGAGAGACTAGGGCTCTCCGTCTAATCCCGACGCTATAACAATGAATATGCGTCCGAAACACTCCGCCGCCATCGACCTTCGTTCGGTGCGGCGCGACGCGAAATCGGTCGGAATCAGTGTGGATATTGGTTTTTGTGCCGACTTGCTCAACGGAGCCCTCCGAGACACAAGAACCGCTACCAAACTGGCCTGATCGCAACAACAATCCGATTGGATATGTCATCGCGGATTGCCATGACTTAGGCAGTGCAGGATAGCGCTCGCTCGAAGGGACAAAATCATGACAAGTTTTTTGCGGTGGACGATCCGAGTTCACAAATGGATTGCTTTGATCGTCGGGATCCAGATCATATTGTGGGTCGCGGGCGGCGTCGTAATGACCGTCTTGTCTATAGAAAGCGTGCGCGGCGAACATAACATAGCCGTATCAGCTCCCTTCGCGATCCAGCCGGCGAATTTAATATCGCCGCAATCGGCGATCGACGTTTTGGAACTTGATGAGGGCGTTTTGGAAGTTCGCCTTCAGACTTGGCAAGATCAGCCTGTCTACAATGTTTTCCGCTTGGACGGGTCCAGTTCCCTCGTGGACGCGCGCACCGGCGAGCGTATAACTCCGATCTCTGAAGAAACTGCGGTTGCAGTCGCCCTAAGCGACTATGCCGGTGACCCGCAAATCGAAGTCGTAGAGTTTTTCGCTGAACCGACCTGGGAATATCGCCGGCCCGGTTCAGCGTGGCGGATCAGCTTCGCCGATGGGGAAGGCACGCGAATTTACGTTTCACCAGACACCGGCCTGGTTACAGCGCGCAGAAACGATCGATGGCGCTTTTTCGATTTCTTCTGGATGCTCCACATCATGGACTATGAGGAGCGGGAAGATTTTAACACCTTCCACCTTCAAGCTTTCGCGGTGCTGGCGCTCATATCGGTTTTGGCCGGCTTTGTTCTTCTTATTATTCGAATGCAAAGGCTGGTTCGTGTTGAGATGGCAAAGCGCAAGCTGAAACGCTCTACCCCTCAGTCTACGCAATCATAGCGACGTGGAGCCGATTGATAATGTCGCGCAGGGACCGGATCAATTGTGACGCCAGCGCGAAACCAATGGTTGGTTGAATTCGGCCGCTTGGAAGTGCGTCAGACTTGGCCTAATTGGGCGTGACTAAGCGGCTGAGTACCACTGAGTGTTTGAGGGGGAATGAAACTATGGCTTCGCCGTGGGACGCTATTCTCCCCAACGCACGCCATTGTGATAACAGCGCTTAAGTGTAGACATACATGACGAACTTCGCAGATATGAAACCCGTCGCCGAAAAAGTGGCTGACGTTATGAAAACGCTCGCACATGCCAATCGTCTATTAGCGTTGTGTGCGATGATGGAATGCGAGCGCTCGGTCGGCGAACTTGCAGGCAGCCTCAATATGCGCGCCCAGGCCATGTCACAGCAATTAGCGATATTGAGGAACAAGGGTTTGGTCAGAACTCGCCGTGACGGACAAACCGTCTACTACTCGCTCGCGAGCGAAGAAATACGCTCCCTGATGAACTCATTATATGCGACCTATTGCACACCGCCGTCCGAGCACCAATGAACGTTCCCAGATCAGGAACAATATCCTCCGACCCAAATCTTGCACGTTTTGAACCGTTCTTGGTGCGTGCCGATGATGCTGGCGGCAATATCTAAAACTTCAGAGCGCCCAGACATGCCCACATCACTTTTCCGTCCCTGTCGTGTGTTGACCAGTGATCAGCCCGAATTTGAAATCTTCGGCTTGCCTCTTGTGGACGAATAACAACTACGCTTTCGCGATGCGTTGCTAGAAATCCATACTTAAACGCTCCGCTCGCGTCGAGATTTCGATAATCGTCCACGAGATCACCATCAAAAACATCCAACACAGATCGATCTAGGAGAGCATGGGCGCGAATGCCCGAGGCTTCTTGAAACCCCAAAGAGACACACCGGATACATCCATCATTTGTTACGCCCAGCCCAATAGCCGCCGTGCGCGCAAGAAATGAGACTACGTCGTGCCAAGGTTCCAGTTCGTCGATCAACTCGAGGGTTCGGATTATTTTCGCTTGCATCGATGAACTGGGGAAGCTGCCGGCGCTTTCCCATCGCGAAACTTGTGGCTGGGTAACACCCAGGGACGCTGCCAATGTCGATTGTGTGCAGTTTTTTCGAATGCGGTAATTTCTAAGCCGGTCCGCCCAGAGCGTTTGTCTTTCACCATTCGAATTTGGCGTCAGCATAGCCTGCCTTTCTCATATCAGACTCCGCGAACCAACACACTGTGGGCTTTTTGATCAGAGCAAGGCGTTTACGCTGGTGTCGGCTGTTCCCCTCATGCAGCTGCAGTGGCGCGGACCACATGTATATGAGAACGAGCTCGCGTGGATCCAGAATTTGACTACCTCATTCAGGTCGATCATCGCCATCGTTGCCGGGCAGTATTAGATGAATGCAAGCCTATTGTCCGTTTGGCGCCGCGATCCGCGCTTCAACTCGTGTATGACGCGGCAGTCGTCCCTCCTCGCCGGTCGAAATCGGGGCTGTCGATGCGGAAGAAGCGCTCAATAATGGTAACGACCTATCCCGTTACTTCGCCGTGACTGCTAGGCCGCACCGTCCAGGGCGCAATGAAACTCTCAAATCCTTGACCTGGATTAACGAGCCAGGTCCCCGGTGCCTCCCGCGGTGAAAACCAGGTCATCGAATTTTTGGGAAAGATCTCTGAATTGAATGCGCCGATGGCACGTTCTGATTATCGATTGAATATTCGGCTGATCGGCACGATGAGCACGGCGATATACCAACCGTATCCATAAGCGCCGATGGCGCCAAAGAGCACGCCTTGAGGCGTGAGCCACTCAAACCCGGGGAGGAGCGGGGCCCACGCCTCATGCATCCGAAAGATGTCCGGTACGAGAAGGCCGAACAGGATGCAAAGCACATATGTGACGAGCAGAAAACTCGAGAGCGTTAGACCGAGAGGAATGACGCGGACCATCGCAAGGGGGGGGGACTTGTCCATTTCTATTTCCTCCCGGTCGTAACAATTCGATTACGCAGCGCTCAGCCCCTCCCCTCAGAAAAAGTGACCCCTTGGCAGTCGCTATTCGATCCGGCCAGCGTCTAGCCGATTAGATTGAGGGGTAAGAGAGCGGTCGTCGTAAGTCCCTTGCGCATCACTCTTGGTGTTCGGCTCCACCAGTCGTGCCCAATGGGCGCGCTAGAAGAAATGGGGTGCCGAGAAACACGTCATTTGCAATATTGCATATTTGCGTTTATATGCACATAATATTGCGCAATATGGAGCCGTCATGGCTATCGATCAATGGGTGTTTCGCTTCGCCGGCATCTTCGTCATTGCCAGTCTAGGACTCGGCCTTTGGGTGCATCCGTTTTGGTTCGCGTTTACCGCATTTGTTGGTGTGAACATGTTCCAAGCTTCGTTTTCGGGCTTTTGCCCGCTCGCGAAAATTCTTCGGTGGGCTGGAATGAAGCCGGGCGCGGCCTTCCACTAAACTCCCCAAACTGAAAGCGTGTCACTTATGACTGCCATTACTGATGCCGCCATTCGTCGCCCCCGGTTCGTGCTTTGGCTGGCTGGTCTATTGAGTGTTTTCTGGATTGTGTTGGTTGCTGTTCCGAGCGTGTTTGATGTTCCAACGCTCAATGGTTTGCGCATCGACACCGACCCAGAAAATATGTTGGCCGAAGACGAGCCTGTTCGAGCCTTTCACAATGAGATGATGGCGGAGTTCGGCCTCTATGATTTCATAGTGGTCGGCGTGGTTGAGGAGACGCATCCCAACGGCGTTTTCAACGCACAGACGCTCGGCGATGTTCTCGAGCTAGCCCGATTCGCCGAAACCATCCGATGGGGTAACGAAAGCGCACCAGAAGGCGTTATCGCCTCGGAGATCTTAGCCCCAAACCGAGTTGATGTTGTCGAACAGGCGGGTCTTGGCGCAGTGCGCTTCGATTGGTTGATGGCGGAGGCACCAGCTAATGATGCTGAAGCAATAGCAGTTCGAGATCGCGCGCTGAGCATCCCCACACTATCTGACACACTGGTTTCTGGTGATGGCCGCGCTATGGCGCTCTACATCCCTATTCGAGAAAAGAACGATAGCTACCGGGTGGCATCTCGGCTTCGCGAACACATTGAAGCTGCTTCGAGTCCTGCCGAGTTTCATATCACCGGCCTACCGATCGCCCAGGATCAATTCGGCGTGGAGATGTTTAAGCAAATGGCCATTTCCGCACCTGCGGCGATGGTGCTTATTCTTGTTTTGATGTGGCTCTTTTTTCGCAATCTGAGCCTTGTTCTGGCACCGATGGTCGTCGCGATGGTGTCAGTTGTCGGTGCGATGGGTCTGCTGATCGCAACAGGGCAGACCGTGCACATTATGAGCTCGATGATCCCGATTTTCGTGATGCCAATCGCGGTACTTGATGCGGTGCACATCCTCTCAGATTTTTATGACCGATATCCGCATATCAAGAATCGAAGGAAGACGCTCAACGTGGTCATGTCAGAGCTCTGGCGACCTATGTTGTTCACAACCCTGACCACATGCGCCGGTTTTCTCTCACTTGCGTTGACGCCAATCCCCCCGGTTCAGGTTTTTGGTCTGTTCGTCGCTTTCGGCGTGTTTTTGGCGTGGCTTTTCACGGTCACTCTTATCCCCGCCTACATCATGTGTATGCCTGAACGGGCTTTTGCGAAATTCGGCAATGCCGGTCCTCAAACAAACGAAAAGACGGTCGGCAGCACATCCTTTCTCGACCGTATGCTGCAACCCTTGGGCCGCTTCGTCGTGCGCCGATCATGGCGTGTGGCAGTGATTTTCATCCTTGCGATCGGTGTAGCGATCGTCGGATTGAGCCGGATTGAAATTAATGACAATCCGGTCAAATGGTTCGCGGAAGATCATGATATTCGGGTCGCCGACCGGGCGCTTAATGCGCGCTTTGGAGGCACCTATATGGCTTACCTAACGCTTGCACCGTCGAGCGAGTTAACCGCTGCTGCGGCGCGCGAAGATGTTCTTGAGCGGCTCGCCGCATTGCCCGGACCAGAAGCGGCGGCATTTGCAGCCCAACTTCCATCGGCTCGGTCGGAGGCTTCATCCTTTACTGGCTTTCTTGACACGCTCGCAGCGCTCGCTGACAGGCGTGCCGCTGAACCTGGAGCAAATTGGCTAGCGTGGGACGACATAGCCCTGGTCATTGCGCAGACACGCAGTACAGCTGACGTGTTCAAACGCCCAGAAATGCTGACCTATCTAGAAGGCCTGCAGGCTCACCTGACCGATCTCGACCAGGTCGGAAACACAATTGCCCTTCCAGATATTGTTAAAACGATCCATCGCGAGCTCTTCGAGAGCGATCCACAAGCCTATCGCGTGCCCGACACCCAACGAGCCATCGCTCAAACACTACTTTCTTTCCAGAACAGCCACCGGCCTCAAGACCTCTTTCGACTCGTCACGCCAGACTATCGGCGTGCCAATGTCTGGGTGCAACTTACCAGCGGTGACAATCAGGACATGACGGCTGTTCTGCGCGCGGTTGATCACTACCTCGAGGACAACCCCCCGCCGCTTGCGGTTGATCATGAATGGTTCGGGCTCACTTACATCAACGTTATCTGGCAGGAAAAAATGGTCACCGGCATGGCCTATGCGCTGCTAGGTGGATTTGCGGCGGTATTGATCTTGATGACCGCTTTGTTTCGGTCATTCGCCTGGGGCGTGCTGAGCATGATCCCGTTGACCGTTACGATCGCGCTGATCTATGGCGTGATTGGATTGGTTGGCAAAGACTACGATATGCCGATCGCTGTCCTGTCTTCGTTGAGTCTAGGTTTGGCGGTCGACTATGCGATCCATTTTGCGGTTCGCAGTCGTCAGATATATGATGACGTAGGAGATTGGACTGAAACGGCTCGCCTTGCTTTTGGTGAACCGGCGCGCGCCATCGTACGCAACGTTATTGTCATCGGCGCCGGTTTTTTACCACTTCTTCTCTCCCCGCTCGTTCCCTATCAAATTGTTGGCGTGTTCATCTCCGCAATCTTGGTATCTGCCGGACTAGCCTCACTCTTGGGGTTGCCCGCGCTTATCACGCTCTTCCAAGCCAGGCTGTTTAAACACACCGCTTCGAACCCTGACACAGGAGGTCCCGCATGAACGCGTTGACCAAAATATTGATAGCCGGCGCAGCGATCCTCGGTGTTCCGACAGCCGCAGCCGCACAGGAAATAGATGTGGAAACCATCGTCCACAACGCCAGCGCTCAAGCCTACTATCAAGGTGAAAATGGGCGAGCTCGCGCGCGAATGACGATCGTGGATTCGCAGGACCGTGACCGCATCCGGGAATTTACAATTTTGCGAACTGATGTCGGCAACGAAGACAATGGCGATCAAAAATTCTTTGTGCTGTTTTCTCGGCCGGCCGACGTAAATGGGACTTCGTTCTTGGTGTGGAAGAACACACAAAGCGATGATGATCGGTGGCTCTACTTACCCGCATTGGATCTTGTGCGTCGCATTGCAGCGTCGGATGAGCGTACCAGTTTCGTCGGTTCGCACTTTTTTTATGAAGATATCTCCGGTCGCTCGCCGGTGGAAGATGACCATGAATTGGTCGAGACAACGGATCTTTATTTTGTCGTCGAAAGCCGCCCTAGAGACCCAGGTGCTGCAGAGTTCGTTCGCTACCGCTCCTATATCCACCGAGAGAGTTTTGTTCCGGTCCGTATCGACTATTACGATGCCGATGACACTGTTTATCGATCCTATAATGCGCTCGAAGTCGAAACGCATGATGGATACCCCACAGTCATCGCCTCTGAAATTGTAGACTCGCGGACCGGCGGTAGAACGCTTTTGCGGTTCGAAGATGTTTCGTACGATATCGACTTGCCGGAAGGCGTCTTTCAAGAGCGCTATCTTCGTAATCCACCTCGAGCGCTCTTGGGGCAGCAATAATGCGACATATCGCTGTGATCCTTTGCGTGACGGTTTTTCTTGTTCTGCTTGGCGGGGCAGAGGCGCAGCTACCGTCGTTGCCAACAGGCTTGTCGCCCTCACAACAAGACGCCCCCGACGACACCGATCCCCCCGAACTGCCCTCGGGTTTGTTTGGTAGTGATGAAATCGGTCAATCGAGCGCAAACGAGATTGATAGCGAGATCTCTACGCAAGGCTTAATCACCGGTCTTACCGGGTTTGTCGATTGGAGAGTTGGTTCGCGCTTTAGAACCAATCCCAATCATGGCACGACATTATTGCATGAGCTTCGCGGGCAGGTGCGCGGTGATTGGTCAACGGCCGACAGTACGATGTCGTTTGCCGTTGATCTAATTCTGGACGATTTAGTCGATAGTAGATCTATCGACCTCAATGCCGGCGAAGGCTTCGTCGATATCCGAGAAGCCAATATATTACTGCGACCGGCTGGGAATTTGGATCTGAAGCTTGGCCGTCAGACCCTGACGTGGGGGACGGGCGACCTCATTTTCCTCAATGATCTATTCCCGAAAGATTATGTTTCGTTTTTTAACGGGCGCGATGAGGAATACCTCAAAGCGCCTTCGGACGTGGTGCGCGCGTCATTATTCTTCAATGTCATCAACATTGACGTCATCTACGTGCCTCAGTTCGATCCGGATCGTTTTTTCACGGGTGAGCGCCTTAGCTACTACAATCCCAATTTGGACGCGATCGTTGGCCCCAACGCCGTCATAACTCCAACAATCCCTGATCGATGGTTTCAAGACGATGAGATGGCGGTGCGCGTTTACCGGCAACTCGGCGCGTTTGAGCTTGCCGGATATGCGTATCGCGGCTTTTGGAAAAGTCCAGCCGGCCAAAGCGCATCGAGCATACCAATATTCCCCGAACTGAGTGTCTATGGCGCAAGCGCGCGAGGTCCAGTGCTCGGTGGAATCGCTTCTGCTGAAGTCGCCTATTATGACAGCCTGAATGACGAAGCCGGTCGCTCTCCCCAAATACCCAATAGTCAACTTAGGTGGTTGGTGGGTTTCGAGCGCGAGGCCGGCTCGAACAGGATGATTGGCGTGCAGTACTACCAGGAACGGCGCATGCAATTTGACAGCTGGGCTAATAATCAATCTGCGCCAACGCGATCAGAGGACGAGACGCGACACTTAGTGAGCGCCCGCATTACCCAACTGGCTGCGAACCAGAATTTGACGCTCAGCGCCATCGCATTTTGGAGCCCAAATCAGGACGACCTGTATCTTCGGGCGACCGCGCAGTTCAAGCTCAACGATATTTGGCGTATTGATGGCGGCGTCAACGCGTTCGCAGGGCCTCGCGATGATGGATTTTTCAGCCAGTTTCGAGACAATTCGAATATCTACGTCGGCGTGCGACGATCCTTCGCTACCTAAGTGGGATCGCTGCCTTGCGCGACTACCAAGGTGTGATTGATGTCCTTCCGGCTGCCGCAATGGCTGCACGCTGCGACAATTTTTCGGCCGGACTTTGACGGTCGACTAGAGCTCTTCACGTCGGGGCGATGGGTTGTAAACACGGTCTCCCAACCGCAGTGCCCACAAACAGCTTGGATGAATCGCATCGGCCTCAAAGTCATCGCCCACAGGTCTTTATGGCGCCGGTGTTTGGCGCATAAAGACCGATTACGCTCCCCATACAGGTTTCCCTCGAATTTTCACTGCTCTTCCTACCGGCCAGCAATTCTGAACGCGTCGATGCGCGAGCTACCTAACGCTCGTGTACTATCGGCGACGGAACGGAGCCAATATCTGAGCACCATAATCGGCCGGATAATCCTCATCGTTTTCAATTCCCAGATCCGCTGATGAAAACGTTCGGCTCGGGTCGAATGAGGCTGTCCCCAAAATCCAATCCCAAACCATCGTGAACAGTCCAAAATTGACATCTCCCTCACGACTAGAATTTAGGTGATGAAAACGATGGGCCGGCGCCAATGCCAGGATGTATTTGAGCGGTCCGACTCGCACATCGGCATTTGAATGCTGCAAGATCAGCTGCAACGCGATTGCGACAATCAGCAACCAGGCGATTTGTTGGGGCATTCCCAACAAGACGAGGGGAGTAAAGCCACAAAGACCTTCAATCAATTGGTGGACGGGGTGCTTCATTAATCCATTGAAGCCGTACATCCGTTTCACGCTGTGATGAACCGCATGAAAGCGCCATAGCCAGTCGATCCGGTGGCTGGCGAAATGGGCCAATGTTATCCCACAATCGACAATTCCTATCGCAAACAAGAGCTGAGCCCAAAGCGGCCAAGCCTCTGGCCAAATGCCAAAATTTGGAATTGCTTCAACAAGGAACGGCAACGCGAATACCAGTGAGAAGTTTGCGCTTTCATTGACTAGAAAGTGAGCGATGTCACGGAGACGGTCGTCATGGCTGAGATTCCAGTCCGGATTGTATGGAATAATCTTTTCTGCCGTAAATGAGAGAAGGACGGCGCCGAGGATGAGCACGGCGAGCCAGATGTGACTTGAGCCATTCTCCACAGCGATGATCGCTAAAGCGTTTCCGCCAATCAAAATCACAGGGACGAGTCCCAGTCGAAAAATCCATTCAAAGGCGACTTTGTTCATTGCTCTGCTCAATCTGCGTGACGCGGCAATAAAGCAGATCCATCACCTTCGAGCTTGAACGTTTCGCGGATTGTCAGTACGCGCCCGGTGTTTTTGCAGGTCGTTTTCGCCCTCAAACATTTTTGTGGGCCAGCTAATCTGAATCGCCAGCCCGGCACGGAACCGGTGAAGTTCGTATAGTTCGCACCGTTTTGTGCGTACGGGCGCTCTCTACACAACCCACCTGAAAGACCAATTAGACGCCGATCTAAATACCAAGTGGGTTGATGATCGCTCAACGGGTAGGGCGTAGCGCACTCAACGAAATACCAAACATCCGCCTCATCGTTCTCGCTAAATGCGCCGAGTCGGAGAAGCCCGCCGAGAGGGCTGCTTGTGTATGATCTTCTCCGCTCAAAACACGGCGCACAGATTGGTTGAGCCGCGTCCAAAGCACCCACTGGCGAAACGGCAAGCCCATGTCTCGACGAAACAGATGAGAAAAATGCGCTCGGGAAATCCCAAGGCGTTCGGATGCATCTCGCGCAGAAAATCCCGGCGGCAGCGCAGCATCAGGACACTCTAATATTGATCGGAACCGAGCCGGCAACCTGGCCCCGGGTCGTCGCTCAAGCTGTCCAACGACACTCTCAGCCGTGATGTGCCCATGCGTTTCCTCGAGCTGAGTCCAGACACCGGCTAACACGCTAGGCTCCAGGAAGATGAGATCGTTTATCGCTGACGCTGATTGTATTTGGTGCGGTACACCGCTCGGAATTGCCCTGACGCTGGCTGCTGACGATAGTCTCTCTCCATCTGGCCCCAAGATCGCAACCCTCTGAGAGAATACCAATTGGGTCGCGTAGTGCGCATGTCGTCTGCTGTCGCCGATCGGCCCCCGGTAGTGCGCCCATCCCAGCTCAATACGCAGGTGACCAGTCCAATTATGTTGCTTAGGAGCGTGCATGGCGCAAAATAACTTGAGTAAAACAGTCGGATTTAATCGTTTGGTTGGTTCTGGGAACTAACTTTGAGGGAAGCGTCCCTTTGTCGCGTAATCACAAGAGGCGACCGGAGGAGGGGCGACATTCAAACGGTGAAAACAATCGGTCAAGCCTATTCAGGGCGAGACAACAGACTCACTCCCATCCGTTTCGTGCTTGCTACAGCGGTATTGGTGGAGCATGCGATCATTGTTACCCAAGGCCCGCTCCCACCCCCTCCTCTGGCGGTGAATGGGTGGTCGCTCAGCTATGCGGCGGTCAATGCTTTCTTTATCCTGAGCGGGTTTTTGATAGCGGACAGCCTCGAGCGACGGGCAGATATTTTTACCTATACAGCGTCTCGCGCGCTGCGGATCTTGCCCGCACTGGTTTTCCTGTCCTTAGCTGCTGTATTCATCTTTGGGCCATACTTCACCGAGATGACGATGGCGGAATATTGGGCTAGCGGACAAACGTGGATGTTTCCGGTCCAGGTACTTGGTTTTCTGGACACCTCGCAAGGCCCGGCTGGAATTTTTACTCAATTGCCTTGGGCCGGCGAATTCTCAGCCACGCTGTGGACTCTTCGATACGAGATGATCGCCTATGTCGCCGCCGCGATCATTTTCTTTTCGCCAATTCCCTGGAACAAGCACACGCACCTCGTCCTTTTCGTGGTGACAGCGAGCGCATACTTGGCGCTAAGCCTGCTTTGGAGTGATGCTCCGGCCCTCATCATGAGTTCAGCGCGCCTGTCCGCGGCCTTTACCTTGGGCATGGTCGTACACGGCTGGCGGCACTCGGTTCCCGTCGTGCCCTGGCCGGCGCTCGTAGCGCTGCCGCTTTGGCTGTTGGCGGGTGACGCCCCTTGGGCTGAGCCGCTGCTAAACATCGCTTTAGGAGCAATAATTTTCTGGTTTGCATTTGCCAGAATGGGGGGGCTACCGACCTGGTCGAAAATTCCCGACTGGTCCTATGGGATTTACATTTGGCACTATCCAATCATGCAGGCCGTTTTGTACTTTAACTTAGAAGCCGACCCTCTTCTCATCGGCGCCATCTCCTTGCCGGTTTCATTTTTGATCGCAGCCTTGTCATGGTCGTTTATCGAAAAGCCGAGTCTCCGGTTGAAAGGCCGCGCTGGAGAGGGGCTGCGGGCGATGTTTGGGCGCAAAACAAAGCGCCTGTCATCCGCCGATCCGTGACACTTTTTGGAAGCGTTGCCGATAGATGAGGGTATCGGGAGTTTCGAGCGTAATTATTTTGGATGGAGCCTTGCGATTGTAGTCAAGGTTAGCCGACGGAGAAAAAGATGATCGACCGCCGCAGTCTTCTACTTCAATCCATTGGCGCGATAGGGCTCGCTTCTATCGCTGCTCCGGCTGTCTTCGCGGACAACTCAATCGTGGTTTACAAATCGCGGACATGTGGATGCTGCAACGCATGGATCGACCATCTAGAAGCGGCTGGTTTTTCGGTTCAGGCTCGCAATTTGGCAGACGTGACCGCGATTAAGACGCGCTACAATGTGCCCCAAGAAATGTGGTCTTGCCACACCGCGATTGTGAACGACTTCGTCATAGAGGGACACGTTCCCGCTCAAGATATCCGTCGACTTCTAGAGCAACGCCCTCAAATTGTTGGTTTGGCGGTTCCAGGCATGCCGGCCGGGTCCCCCGGTATGGAAGTTGATGGCTATAGAGAGGCTTATGATGTCTGGGCTTTTGGCGACGGCCAACTTGAAGCCTTCGCCCGGTACAGCCAGCAGCAATTGTAATCGGCCTGACCGCGTCGAGGGGAAGAAAAATCATGAGGGGTGCAACCTCTATCGACAAACATGTAGGCGCTCGGCTGCGCCTTCGTCGGAGTATTCTTGACTTGAGCCAATCTGATTTGGGCGGCCAGCTTGGTGTCACTTTTCAGCAAATTCAATAGTATGAGCGCGGCACCAATCGCCTCGGCGCGAGCCGCCTTTTCAACGCAGCTCGCGTTCTTCAGGTGGAGGTCGCGTATTTCTTTGACGGCTTGGACGGTGACCCAGAAGGCTGTTCCCCGATCAGTGTCAACGACACCGTATACGAGTTTATTGCCAGTCCAGATGGTCTGGAGTTGGCAAAGGCATTTTCTTCCATTTCGCGCCGCGATGTCCGACGGCGCCTGATTGAGTTGATCCGAACCCTTGCGTGACCATGTGCGAAAGCTAATCCATCATCACGCCTAATCGTCCAATTACCCAAGAAGCGAATGAACGCCTCACGACCAAATCAGCACTAGATCCGCAAAGAAGTTCGGAGCGATTGTCTTCGACGATTACGTTGCGGCGATTAAGTATGGAGAGCACGAATATGGAATTGCACGCATCAAAACACCGAAACTCCAGTAGAACCGCGACAAATCGCGGTCGTTTGTGGGCGGCTAGTGCGCTCTCAGCATTGCTGTTCGGTGCGCCGGCATTTGCACACAAGACATTTCTAGCTTCCGAACGTCACCTCTGGGGATCCGGCGATACCGTCGAAGTGGAACTGACAAGCGCACTAGAGTTCCCAAACATCGAATATGGCCCAACACTGGATCGTATTTCGTTCACGTCCGTCCTTGTAGCAAACACGCAGGTCCAAAACGTCGCGTTCGAGGAAGGGCAGACGGCTCTGACCGTGTCGTTTGAAGCCGCGGAAAGCGGTTTTTCGGTTGTCGCCATGAGCACCCATCCTCGCTCTGGCGAAATCAGTCCGGAAGGTGCGGCAGCCTATTTTGATGAGATCGACGCCGAACTCGCCGTGCGACAGGCCTTCGAAGACTTGCCTGGATCACCGCCCCTGAACCGGAGCTACTCCAAGCACACGAAAGTGTTTTTGTGCGTCGATACGTGCGAGCGTGGCCAAGAAGCGCGTCAAACCCCGCTCGGCCAAGCTCTAGAGTTTGTTGGTGTTGCAGATGAAGCACGGTCCTTCGCATTGGTTCGGCATGGCGAAGCGGTCGCAAACCAGCGCGTAACAATCTATTCGGATAGGGGTGAGCACACCGCTGCTGTCACTGACGAGCGGGGCGTCGTTCGCGTGGACCCATCATTTTCCGGCGTTGTCTTGCTGTCGGCTATTTGGATTACGGCACCTGACGAGCCGTCAGGCGTTTATCATAGTGATCAGGCCACGCTGACCGTTTTAATTCCGACGAGTTGACTCGGCACCGACGAACTGAAAGCTATGAGTGAGAAATATCGATTTCTGGTGATCAGGCCCTATGCGTTTATGGTGTGCAATAATTCTGACGGTGCTAATTGGGCTTTCCAGCCCAATGGATTCGCACGCCATCGACCAACATGAAAACGATGATCATGACGCTTTTGGTCTCATCTTGGCTTTCGCGGAAGACGAAGGCGCTCATATTGAACGAGTTGGCTTCAACCATCACGAGGATGGCCACGAGCATGAGGGTGCGAAGAGCGAGGACAGCCACCACACTGGTCACATTCATCTCGGATACGATCATTCGACGATGCTACCGATCACCGGACAGCAGTTGTTGGTCGCGGAAACTCCTATTCGCTTCGGCATAGCCAATCAGCGCGCTCCTTCCGGTCGGCATTGTCAGACAAACTTCGGCTTGAGCGCGAAGTAGCGGTTTTGTAGCCTCCGCCGATGCGTAACCCGTTCAAATATTTCAAAACCTCGCCAGAGATTATCCGCCTTGCGGTGATGATGTACATCCGCTTTCCGCTCTCGCTTCGAAACGTGGAAGATCTGCTTCACGAACGGGGCATCGATATCACCCACGAAACCGTGCGTTTTTGGTGGAACCGGTTCGGCCCGCTGTTCGCCAGTTCGATCCGCAAACGCCGCGTGGCGAATGGCTCTTACTCGAACTGGGCCTGGCACCTCGACGAGGTTTTCGTGAAGATCAATGGTGAGCTTCATTATCTCTGGCGGGCTGTTGATCACGAAGGTGAAGTGCTCGAAGCGTATGTGACGAAGCGCCGTGATCGCAAGGCAGCGTTGAGATTTCTGCGCAAGGCGATTAAGCGATACGGCCGTCCCGAGGCGATCGTTACCGACAAGTTGCAGTCCTATAAATCCGCGTTTCGCGAGCTTGGAATGAGCCGTCGCCAAGAGACGGGGAGGTGGCTCAATAACCGAGCCGAAAACTCGCATGTACCCTTCCGGCGCCGCGAGCGGGTGATGGGCAAATTTCGAAGTTTCGAGACTCTGCAGAAATTCGTTTCAACCCACTCTTCGGTCCACAATCATTTCAGCCACGAACGCCATTTGAGCCGTCGAGAAATCTTCAAGGAAAACCGTTCTGCCGCCCTGGCCGAATGGCGTCAACTCGCGGCTTGATCGGGGCGCGATCCGTGACATTCGAGACCGGTTCGCTTTAGTCTGACACCACCCGAGCCAGGGTCCCGCAGGCATCTTTTCGGAAAATCCTTGGGCGGGCGAGTTCTCGGCGACTCTCTGGACCTTGCGCTATGAGGTGCTGGCCTATGCCGGTGCTGCGCTGATTTTCTTCTCTCCGCTGCCTTGGGGGCGGGGCGCTAAACTTTTCCTTTTTGTCGGAGTGACCGCCGCTTATTTGGTCGTCCGGTCCTTCTGGCCCGATGCGCCGGCCATGATCGAGAGCGGCCTGCGTCTGGCGTCGGCGTTCACTCTGGGCATGCTGGTTCATGTTTGGCGTGAAAAGATTCCGGTTCTTCCTTGGCCGACCCTAATTGTATTGCCGGTCTGGATTGCGTTGGGCAGTCATCCCTTGGCAGAGGTATTTCTCAACCTCACACTGGCGTCCATATTGTTTGCGGTCGCCTTTGCAGGGCTGGGGCGCTGGCCGACCGGCGCCCGCCTGCCCGACTGGTCCTATGGTATTTATATCTGGCATTATCCGGTCATGCAGGTGGTGCTGTACTGGTATCCAGCGGCGGACCCGCTGGAGGTCGCCATTTATTCAATTCCCGTTACGCTTTTGATTTCCGCCGCGTCCTGGTCCTGGATCGAGAAGCCCAGCTTGGCGGGCAAGGCTGGATTGGGCCGCTGGTTGGAGCTGGCTTTCAAGGGGATGCGGCCATCCCCCTGAGGCCGGCATGGTCAGTGGTGTGATAATTCGGCGTCAGCGATCTGGAACCCGTCCGCCGTATTCACGACGGTAATCATCAGGTGTGCACCTGGCCGGAAGAGATCGAAATCCACGGTCTCAGCTACAGAGAAGCGCATCGTCATGGCCGACATGCCCAGCTCGGTGAGAGCTTCATGACTGACGACAGCAGTGCGCCCATCAGCGTCTGCTGTCCGCACTTCCGCTGCAACCGTTGAGCTGGCCTCGGTTTGCGCGTGATGGTTTCCATCGTGGCCAGGCTGATCATGGTGGTCGACTGTGGTGAAAAACAGGGCAGACGCGGCAATAAGCGTGATCATGGGGTCTCTTTTCCGGGTTGACGAAGGGACGGCAGCATTACGCGCCAACTGGCGTCGCCCCTCACGTAGGTCATGTTAAACTGAACACGGCTTGAGCGGGCTTTCCGGATTTCGTTGTCTTTTTCGACGTGTAATCCGTAGCGGAGCACTCTCGGAGGAGGCTCGCCATTAGTCGGCCAGCTGGCAGATTTACGGAATGGGCAAGGGCCCGTTTCGCAATCTCAAGCCGCCACTCAGGAGTCTGTGCGGTTCTGGTGGAATGTGTTCGGCCCGATGTTCTCGGCACAGATCCGCAAGCGGCGGGTGGTCAGTCAGAAATTCTCGAATTGGGCGTGGCATATCGAAGCGGATTTCGTCGCAATCAAAGGCGCTACATGACCTCTGGCGCGTGGTCGACCACAAAGGTGAAGTTCTGGCGGCCTTTGTCAGCAAGCGCCGGGATCGCACGGCAGCATTGAAAATTTGCGCAAAGCGATGAAGCGATAGGGCATTCCCGATGTCGTCGTGACCAACCGGCTACGCTCCTATTGGGCAGCGAGGAAAGAAATCGGCGATGTTGGCCGCCCGGACACTGGCCGCTGGCTCAACAACCGGACGGAAAACTCGCACCTGCTCTTCAGCCGAGAAGAGAGAGCGATGGGCAAGTTTCGCAGCTTTGAGGTGCTCCAGAAATTCATCTCAGCCCGGTCCTCCGTCTACAACCACTTAATTACGAACGCCACATAAACCGCAGAGACGCATTCAAGGCGAACCGATCCTCGGCTCTAGTTGAATGGCGCCAACTCGCCCCCTGAGTTACGGGTGAAGGTCGAATCTGGAGACTGGTTGGCGTTTGTCTGACACCACCGCCACATATCTTTTGGAAATAGTAAGACAAACCAGCACCGCGCAAACTCCGCTATGTTTCCGCGCTTTCACGTATATGGGTGTTTAAGTGCTCGATTGCGGTCTCGCTGGCAGACCAGTGTTCGCGGAAGAGTCCGCTTTCGCCGAACAGGGCGCTTGCGATTCCCGTGTGCCCGGCGCTTTGCCATGTGCGAGCCAGTTGATCTCGCATCGGGTCATCGACTTCACCTGACGTGCCGCGCACATACAGGATCCAGCTGGCCAGCGCCTGCAGGATGGCTGGGCAGTCGCGTCCTGTCTCCTGGCGGGCTGACAAGGTGTCGAGCCAGCGTTGCGGGATTTTTTGTGATCCGTCCATTGCGATCTGGATCAGGCGATGGGGCAGCGCCGGATTGGAAAAGCGGGCTTCCAGCTCGTCGGCGTAGTGACGCAGGTCCTGACCAGGTGCCGGGTTGAAGCTGGTGGCGGCCTCCTCTCGCATCAGGCGGCTGGCGAGGCGGCCCACCTGCGGGTCAGCAATCGCCTCGGACACGAGACTCAGGCCCCTTGCCAGTCCGAGATAGGCAAGCGCGGAGTGGGCACCATTGAGCATGCGTAGTTTGGCCGTCTCGTAGGGCGCGACATCATTGACCAGCTGGGCGCCATGCTGCTCCCATCCTGGCCGGGACTCGACGAAGCTGTCCTCGATGATCCATTGGCTGAACGGTTCGGTGAATACGGCACCGGAATCCTCCACGCCGGATGTCTCGCTTAGCGCTCTGCGGTCTGCATCCGTGGTCGCCGGCACGATCCTGTCGACCATGGATGACGGGAAGCTGCAATTGTGTCGCGTCCAGTCCGCGAGTGCCGGATCGTACAGCTCCAGGAAGTCGTTGAGCGAGCGGGCGAGGCTCTTGCCATTGTTTGCCATGTTATCGCAGCTCAACAGGGTGAGACCGCCAGCGGACTCTCTCCAACGCCCGCGAAGGCCGGCGGCAAGATAGCCATATATTGTTGTCGGGCCCCGATGGGAGAGGTCGGCCGCGACAGCCGGAGCGTTCATGTCGAGCCCACCACCGGTGGATTGGTGGTAGGCTTTCTCGGTCACTGTCAGCGTGACAACCCGTGTGGCGGCTGAGGCGAGCGCGGCGACGACGGCCGCGGGGTTTTCCGGCGCGACCAGGACATTGGCGATCGCGCCAATCACCCGAACTTCCGGGGCGGCCTCGCTTTTCGTGCTGACCGAGTACAGGCCGTCCTGGGGAATGAGCTGGTCGTGGACGGAGCGGGTGCGCAATGAAACGCCCAGGATGCGCCAGTTGCGTTCTCCAGCATTCATCGCAGCATCGGTGTAAACCGCCTGATGGGCGCGATGGAATGCGCCAACTCCCAGGTGAACGATGCCGCAAGCCTGTTGCGACGGAACATAGTCGGGCCGCCGCACGAGGGATGGTAGATGGTCGAGTGTGGAATGGTTGAGTTTCATTGAGAAATGACACCGGTTACCTGCGTTAACATAACCAATGCTTGGCGGCCCGCAATGGGTCCGGACACGGCGAGGCAGCTTGCATGTGCGCCGATGTGGACTTGCGGGCGATGTGTGGTGTTGCGGTGCAGCAAGGAAAGTTTGAAAAAGAAATTGCCACCGGTGTCATTGTTGTGCAGCATGACCCCGATCCAAACTGGTCCGGTCGTGTTCAGTTTCAGCGTTCATTGGAACTGGATCGATCGAGACAAAAATGCTACCGGTGTCATAGCGAGTCGCCTGGCATTGCTTCGGGGTCGAAATATCACACGCGGACCGTAAAACGGCCGCTGCGGGGAGGAAATGATGAGACGTTCAAATATGCCGACGGGCAAGCTGCGCCTTCTGGCGGGTTGTGCCACCGCCAGCCTGGTGCTCGGGACAGCGCTAGGCTCTGCCGCGCAGGCGCAAGACAATGATGTGATTGTTGTCCAGGGGTTCCGGAGCAGCTTGGCTCAGGCGCTGGATGTGAAACGCGATTCAAACGGTGTGGTCGATGCGATCGTCGCGGAAGATATTGCGGCTTTTCCGGATCTGAACCTGGCTGAATCAATCCAGCGCATTCCAGGCATCTCGATCAATCGTGTCGCCGGTGAGGGGCGTCAGATTACGGTTCGTGGTCTTGGCGCTGATTTCACCCGCGTTCGCATCAACGGGATGGAAGCCCTGTCCACCACAGGTGGATCGGATGCTTCGGGCGGTTCCAACCGTGGTCGTGGTTTCGACTTCAATACATTCGCATCTGACCTCTTCAACCAGATCCGCGTCACCAAGACGACGTCGGCGTCGATGGAGGAGGGTTCACTCGGTGCCACCGTCGACCTGCGCACTGCGCGCCCGTTCGACTATGGTGAGGGTCTGACTGCCGCGTTCTCCGGTCAGCTTGGCTATAACAGCCTGTCCGAGGAAACGAGCCCGCGCATGGCCGGCCTGATGTCGTGGGTCAATCCCGACGAGACTTTCGGTGCCAATCTTTCGATCGCCTTCTCGGACCGCACAATCATTGAAGAGGGCTTCTCGACCGTTCGCTGGCAGGATGGCAATTTCCGTTCCGTCAACGGCGCCACGTGCCCGGCCGGTCCGGACTGTGCCAGCATCGACACCAACTCCCGAGTCTATCACCCGCGTATTCCGCGCTATGGTCGTCTGACCAATGAGCAGGAACGTCTCGGGATCACCGGCGGGCTGCAGTTCCGACCGAGCGAAAGCACGACGGTGTCACTCGACGCGCTGTACTCCAGCTTCGATGCGACCCGAACGGAAAACTTCCTCGAAGTCTTTTTCCGCAGCCAGGAAGGTCAGATCGACGTCAATACAGTGACGCTCGACACCGGCCTGAACATCATGGACTCGGGCACGTTCGATATCAGCGCCAATGCGAACGGGACACACCCGATCCGCTCAGAAGGCCGGTATGATGAACTGTCGACCGAGTTCACGCAGCTCACGTTGAATGTCGATCACGACTTCTCTGATCGGCTGCGCGGCAACTTCCTCGCCGGCACGGTGACGTCCGATTTCAACAATCCTGTGCAGACAACGATCTTGTTTGATGCGGTTGGTGATGTGACTGGCTATTCCTACGATTTCCGCGACAACATCAATACGCCGGCCATCGACTTCGGATCTCTCGACGTGACGGATCCCAGCCAGTTCGCCTTCACCGAAGTCCGTGATCGCCCGCAATCGGTGAGCAACAGCTTCGATACCTTCTCGGCCAGCCTTGAATTCGATGCCAACGAAACCTGGACATTGTCCGGTGGGTTGAACTTCAAGCAGTATGATTTCGAGAGCCGTGAAGCGCGTCGCGAAAGCACGAACGGGTCAATCGTTTGCGCCCTCCCGGGTGTTTCCTGCCCAGCCGGTGCAACCGGTTTGCCGATCACTTCGGGTCTGTTCACGACCTTGACCGGCTTTGGCAATGATCTGGGCATGCCCGTTGGAAATGACACGGCGTGGATTGTTCCGAACGTTCAGGCCGCTGCGACCGCCGCCGGTATCTACAATATTCCGGGCACGGTCCGGTCGGGCAATCAGCGCGCGGTGAGTGAGGAAGACCTTGGTGCCTTCTTCCAGGCCGACTTCAACGCCCAGCTTGGTGATATCCCGGTGCGCGGTGATGTCGGCATCCGCTATGTCGAGACGACGACCTCGGCGACCGGTCTGGTCAGCGGTACGGAAGTCACCGTCGAGCGAAGCTATGAAGACACACTTCCCTCGCTCAACCTGACCTTCGAGATGTCGGAGGACTTCCTGGTCCGCTTCGGTGTTGCCAAGGTAATGGCGCGTCCGTCCCTGGGTAATCTAACGCCTGGCGGCTCGTTGGACAGTTTCAATGGACCTCCCTTCCGTTACAATGCGGGCAACCCGGGTCTCGACCCTTATCGTGCGACCACCTATGACGCGTCGTTCGAGTGGTATTTCGACAACGAAGCCCTCTTCGCTGTCAGCCTCTTCTACAAGGATGTGTCGAGCTTCTTCACTTCCTCCCAGTCGGTCGAAGTTGCGTACAGCCAGTCTGGTCTGCCCGCCAACCTTCCGCCGGCGTCGAGCCCGCTGTTCAACCTGATCCAGGCCGGTGGTGACCCGCTTGTCGAGATCAGCCAAGTCTCAAATGGTGGCAGTGCCTCTGTTCAGGGCTTCGAAGTGGCCTACCAACAGCCCTTCACCTTCCTGCCAGAGCCGTTCCACAACTTCGGCTTCCAGGGCAACTACACCTATGTTGACAGTGACGAAATCATCGGCTTCTCGCCGAATGCCTACAACGCCACTCTCTACTATGAGAATGAGCGGTTCTCGGCACGGATCTCTTCGGCCTATCGTGATGCCTATGTCACGCGACGGGCAAGCTCGAGCACGGGCCGGGACGAGCGGGGCGTGGACTCCAGCTTCAACCTCGACTTTGCCTCGTCCTACATGGTCAATGACATGATCGATCTCACCTTCGAGGCGATCAATCTGACCGACGAATTCGAGCAGCAGATCTATGATGTCGGCAGTCTGCCGAACGTCTATCACCACACAGGAACCGAGTTCCTGTTTGGTATTCGCGCCACTTTCTGATCGGCGGGAGTATCCGAACTCAGTACGGCCCGGCGCAGTTTCGACTGCGCCGGGCCTTGTTGTTTGCGGCGGAGGTTGGAATGGGGAAATGGTTGTTTTCGGCGCTGGCCGTGATCTCGGTGGCTTTTGTTGGTCCATCCGCAGCCGCGCAACATCGGGAGCCGGAAGCACAGTTTGTCATCTGGGGACACCAGAGCGCGCCAGGCACTGCTGAGATAGAATCCTGCCTCGAAGAGCTGATCATAGAGCGATCCGGGACGCCCGATCGAATTCGCGACCGCTATGCCGTCGGCATCACGCGACCACGCTTGCTTGTCTTCCAGCCTGAACATCCGAACGGCGCAGCGCTGCTCATGCTACCGGGGGGCGGCTATCAGCGTGTGGTGATCGACAAGGAGGGGATCGAGAGCGCGGAGCGGTTCAATCGGGCCGGCGTGACCGTGTTTATCCTGCTCTACCGTTTGCCCGCTGAAGGGCATGAGCAGGGGCATAATGTTCCATTGCAGGATGCCCAAAGGGCCCTGCGCTTGATCCGGTATGGCGCCGTTGACCCGAACATCGATCCGGAGCGGGTTGGTGTCATTGGATTCTCGGCTGGCGGCCATCTGGCGGGAACGCTGGCGACCCGCTTTGATGCCGGTGTTCACGCCCAGCGCGATGACGTCGATGAAATCTCGGCGCGCCCGGATTTTGCCGTGTTGGTCTATCCGGTCACCCGAATGAGTGGGCCGGCCGTCCATGCGGGATCGCGGGACCGGTTGATCGGCGCTCAACCGGATGCCGCCACCGTGGCAGTTCATGATCTGGTTGCAGCAGCCCGGTCCGACGCTCCGCCCCTTTTTCTGCTCCATGCCATGGACGATGTGGCGGTGCCGGTCGAGAATTCACTCGACGTGTTTGCTGCCAATCGTGCACTTGGCGTACCGGTCGAAATGCATGTGTTCGCTGAAGGCGGGCACGGTTTCGGCATCCGCTTCGCCGAAGGCTTGCCTGTCGGCGCCTGGCCGGACTTGGTGCTGGCCTGGATGGCGCGTGGTGGTTTCCTGACCGACTAGCCGTCAGGTTCCCGGTTGGACGTAGGGTACGCTGGCAAACAGTTCCCGCTCGGCACCGCGCGGGTCATTCTCCATCCGCGGCGGCCAGTCAAAGATCATCGTCTCGCGGTTTGGCAGCGTATAGCGCGACCAGTCCGGCAGGGCGGCATGGTGCGGCGTGCCGGTGCGGGCGAGGGCAATGAAGGCTTCGCTCATCAGCGCCGCCATGTTGCGGGCCGTCTCGCCATTGCCGGGCAAGGCGCCTTCGACAGCCGTATTGTCGAAGACCAGCGGAATGTCGAAAGTGTGCGGGGCGTAGGGATTGCCGAAGTCGAGCTGGTAGACCCAGGTCGGTGTGTCGACCTTGGCCCGTTCCTCGGCTTCAATGACCGCGCCGCGCCAGGAGCGGGCGGCGGTGGTTGCGGCGTAGAAAATCTCCTCCGCCGAACGCTCAGGATAGAGTTCGCGATAGCGGGCAATCACCGTTTCCGGCCGGATATCCACCCGCATGTTCGGGATCAGCAATTCCTGCAGGTCATCCCAGTCGAGGTTTTCGTATTGCGGGCCGCGCAGGAAGGCGCGGGTCTCGTCACGGGTATTGCCGATGATCATCGGGATGTGGCGCGATTGCGGGGCCACGTCCGGGTAGAAGGGGTGGCGGGGCAGGACGACATCATCGCGCACCGGGCCGAAATAGACGCGGCCATAGGGCAGCACCGGATCATCGACGCCCAATCCCTCGACCAGTGCCTCCATCGGCAGGTCGAGCACATCATGGGCGTGCGCGTCGTCCAGGCCCAAACCGGCCAGATAGGCGCGGGCCCGGGCGGTCGCATTGGCCGGACCGGACGCGGTGACCTGCTGGCCGCTCATGGTGGCGGCGCTGTGGAACAGGCCGTCGGCGACCGGGGTGGCCATCAGGCTGGCGATCTTGGCGCCGCCGCCGGACTGGCCGAACACCATGACACGGCCCGGATCGCCGCCAAAGCGGGCGGCATTGTCGCGCACCCATTCCAATGCCAGCACAAGATCCAGCTGACCGGCATTGCCCGAGGACGCAAAATCCGGCCCGAGCAGGCGTTGCAGGTAGAGATAGCCAAAGGCGTTGAGCCGATGATTGACCGTCACCACCACCACATCGCCGCGCTGGCACAGCCGTGTGCCGTCATAGAGCGGTGAGGAGCCGGATCCCGCCGCATAGGCGCCGCCGTGGAAATAAACCATCACCGGTCGAGCCGCATCGCCTTCCAGGCCGGGCGTCCACACATTCAGGAAGAGGCAATCTTCCGACTGGTTGGCTTCATTGCGGCCCTGCGGCGAGGCGCTGCCATAGCCGGTTGCGTCGAGCGTGTCGGTCCAGGCATCCGGACGGGCCGGCGCTCGAAAGCGTGTGCGGGCGGTGTCGGCACCATAGCGTACGCCCAGGAAGCGGTTGATACCGTCCTCGATCGTGCCGCGTACCGGTCCGTTGGTGGTGGTGACCACAGGGTCGCTGCGCTGGGCATAACCCGAGCCGGTTGCCAATACGCTGCCCGCGGCACCGGCGGCGGCCAGGAGGGTGCGTCGGTTGAGGTGAGGGCTCATCGGATCACTCCTGCATCATTGTCGTGGATCGCCCGTTCGATCTCGTCCAGGCGCGCCATCGAGGCGTCGCCCGGCGTTGTCATGGCGAGGGCACCGTGCGCGGCACCGTATTCGACCGCCTCGGCGGGTGTCTTTCCGGCCATCAAGGCCCAGCAGACCCCTGAAGCAAAGGCATCGCCGCCGCCCACACGGTCGAGAATGTCCAATCCGGGCCGCTCGCGCGAGGCATGGAATGCACCGTCGGCATGGAGGATGGCCGACCAGTCATTGGTGTTGGCGGAATGGGCGGTGCGGCAGGTAGTGGCCACCACGCGCAGATTGGGAAAATCGGCGACGGCGCTCTCGATTGCGGCGCGTGGGTCGCCACCCGACGGGGCGCTGCCGAGACCCTCGGCCCCGAACAAGACGTCGACATGGGGCGCGATCGCGCGATTGAGATCGCGGGCCGCCGCGGAGCCACCCCGTGAGGCCCACAGCGAGGCCCGGTAATTGAGATCAAAGGAGACGACCGCGCCATGCGCACGGGCGGCCCTGATGGCCTCGACAGTCACCTCGGCGGTGGTCTCGCTCAGCGCTGCAAAGATGCCGCCGGTGTGGAACCAGCGCACGCCTTGTGTCCCGAACACCTTGTCCCAGTCGACCTCGCCCGGCCTGATGCCGGAGGCGGCGCTGTGACCACGATCGGAAACCCCGCGTGCGGAACGGAGCCCGAAGCCGCGCTCGACAAAATTGAGACCGACCCGGCTTTCCCGTCCAATGCCATCGAAATCCCGCCACAGAATGTGCGAGGTGTCGACGCCGCCCTGGCTGATGCAGTCCTCGACCAACCAGCCGACATCATTCCTGGGAAGGGCCGTGACAATGGTCGACGACAGGCCGAAGCACTTGCTGGCGGCGCGGGCCAGATTGTACTCGCCGCCCCCCTCCCAGACCTGGAACTGGCGGGTATTGCGGACGCGACCCTCGCCCGGGTCGAGGCGCAACATGACTTCACCGAGAGCGGCGATGTCCCAGCGCGTTGATCCGGCGGGTTTGATGGGCAGGAAGCTGTGGGTCATGGGGTCCGCGTCAGAGCGTTACGCCGCCCTTCCACAGGGCGATCTGGCGTTCATCATAGAGTTCGTTGCGGGCGCGCTTGCCGCCGGCGACGTCGAGGATGGCGTGCCACAGGCGATCTGTGGCCGCATCGATCGGCTCGCCGTCGAGGATTGGACCGGCATCGAAATCGATCCAGTTCGGCTTGCGCTCGGCCAGGTCCGACCGGGTCGCAAGTTTTAACGTGGGTACCATGGTGCCCAGCGGCGTACCCCGACCTGTCGTGAACAGGATGAGAGTGGCTCCGGCTGCAGCCATCGCTGTGGTCGAGACGGCGTCATTTCCGGGCGCTTCAAGCAAGCTCAGGCCGGCGCGGCGCAAACGGTCGCCATAGCCAAGAACGTCGGTCACCGGTGCGCTGCCGGCTTTTTGAACCCCGCCCAGAGACTTCTCCTCGAGCGTGGTGATCCCGCCCTCGATATTGCCCGGTGAGGGGTTGGCATGCACCGCTTCGCCATGGCCGATGAAGTAGCGTTTGAAGCGGTTCATCATCGCGCCGATCGCGCCGTGGACTTCGCTGGAGACCGCTCGCTCCATCAGGATGTGCTCGGCGCCGAACATTTCGGGCACCTCGGTCAGGATGGTGCTGCCACCGGCACTGTCCAGCCTGTCCGTGATGCGCCCGAGCAGCGGATTGGCGGTGAGACCGGAGAAGGCGTCCGAGCCTCCGCATTTCAGGCCGATGACAAGGTCAGAAACGGGGCAGGGCTCACGACGGTCCTCGGTTGCCATATGGTTGGCGATCTCCACGACAGCCGAGATGCCGGCGTCCAGCTCGTCGCCGGCGTCCTGGCAGGCAAAGGCGCGGACGCGCAGCGGGTCGGCGTCCGGCATGGCGTCAAGCAGGGCACGATACTGGTTGGACTCACATCCCAGGCCGACGAGCAAGACGCCACCGGCATTCGGGTTCTGGGCAAGGCCGGCCAGGATGGCGCGGGTGTTGGCGAGGTCATCGCCAAGCTGCGAGCAACCAAAGGGATGGGTTATGGCATGGACGCCATCAACCTGACCGCGGACCTGGTTGGCGGCCATGCGGGCAATGCGTTCGACGGTGCGATTGACGCAGCCCACCATGGCGATCACCCAGATTTCATTCCGGATCCCAACGCGCCCGTCAAAGCGGCGATAGCCCATGAACGTGTCGGCTGCGGCTGGCGGGTCGCGCCTGGCTTCGGGCGTGACGCCCGTCTGGGCGTATCGCACTTCGCCGCTCAGCGTTGTGTCCAGGTTATGGCTGTGGACATGGGCGCCGGCGGCGATGTCGTGGCGGGCCCGACCGATGACGGCACCGTACTTGATGACCGGGCTGCCCGCTTCGATGGCCGTCAGCGCGAATTTGTGGCCAAGCGGAATGTCGTCGACCAGGCACGGCATGTCCGGTCCGGGGCGCCTGCCGGCCGGCAAGGCTGCAATTGCGACGCCCACCCGGTCGTCGGGATGGACGACCAGGCCTTTTGCGGCGGCTATTTTCTCGGCGACACTCATGATGTCTCTCACCCTTGCTGGTCTCAATGGTAACCGGTGTCATTTTTTGCGGAAAGGGAAAACTTCATGGCCGGTGAAAACATCGCTGAAGTGCATGACAAGCAAGGAGATGTCCTGTAGTGGACATTCGGTGGAATAGTGGCCGCCAGGGGATGGCGCAGATGACCGACGGCGAAAAACCGGCCGAGCCGAAGGGCGAAAAAAGCCTTCGCGACGAGTTCGTGGATCGACGACCGACGATCAATGATGTGGCTCGGCTGACCGGCGTCTCCAAGAAAACGGTGTCGCGGGTCATCAACAAGTCCCCGGCGGTCAAGGAGAACACGCGTGAGGAAATCCTGCGTGTCATGCATGAGATCGGCTACGCGCCGGATCCGCAGGCGCGTGGATTGGCCTTCCGGCGCTCTTTCCTGATCGGCATGATCTACGACAACCCGAACCCGCAATATGTCGTCAACATGCAGCAGGGCCTGCTCGACGGCATGCGCGGAACCGGATTTGAGCTGGTTGTGCACCCGTGCGACCGGGCCAGTGAAACCTTCCTCGTCGACGTCCGAAACTTCGTCGAGCGCCAGAAGCTGTACGGCGTGATCCTGACCCCGTCCGTATCCGAGGATGAACGCGTGCCGCCTATCCTGCGCCAGATCGGTTGCGAGTTCATTCGTATCGCCTCGGTCTCGCTCGATGAGCCGGAGCACATGATCGTCTCGCATGACCATCTCGGCGGCGCGGCCGCCGGGCGGCACCTGGCCGGCCTGGGGCACACGCGGATCGGATTCATTTCCGGTCGCGACAGCTTCCGTTCTTCGCACGAGCGGCGTCGCGGACTGGAGGAGGCTTTGGTGGAACGAGGTCTGACCCTGGACGAGGATCTGGTTGCTTCCGGGGCCTACACCTTCGAGTCGGGCTTTGAGTGCGCCCTGGACCTGCTGCAGCGACCAAAGAGTCCGACAGCCATCTTTGCGGCCAATGATGAAATGGCCGCCGGTGTCCTGCAGGCTGCCAGGACTCTTGATATCCGGGTTCCCGATGCGCTTTCGGTCGTGGGCTATGACAATTTCCAGCTCGCCGAGCGCTTGTGGCCGCGCCTGACAACGGTGCACACGCCGACGCGCGAGATCGGCCGGCGGGCCTCGACCAAGCTGATCAATCCCGTGCCGGCGGTCGAGGTCGAGCGTGAGGACCCGCGCGCCCTGCCCAGTCTTGTGATCCGGGACACCACCGCGCCCCCAATCTGACGTCGACTGGATACCAAGCGATAAAACCGACTGATTTCGCCGGCTCAACTCTGGTTGCAGTTCTCAATGACACCGGTTACCTTTGCCGACCAATCCGCCAATGACAGGTCGCTCCAGTCGATGCCAACGCCGTCTTTTTTCCATGAGGATCGATTGTTTCCCGCCGAGGCGGCCGTTCGCGGTATTGCCCGGGAACTGCATGCCTCGGTGCGTGACCTGCCCATCATTTCTCCGCACGGACACACTGACCCGCGCTGGTTTGCCTCGAATGAAGCCTTCGAGAACCCGACAGCTTTGTTGCTGGCCCCGGATCATTATGTGTTCCGCATGCTCTACAGCCAGGGCATCCGGCTGGCCGATCTGGCAATCCCGGACCGGAACGGCGTGCCGGCCACGGATCCGCGGGCGGCCTGGCGCCTGTTTGCCGAAAACTTCCACCTCTTCCGTGGCACACCATCCTCGATCTGGCTGAGCCATGTCCTGGTCAAGGTCTTCGGTGTCGAGGACCGTCTGGACGGGAATACGGCTGATGCGGCCTATGACACTATTGATGCCGCCCTCAAGAGGCCGGACTTTCGGCCCCGCGCCCTGTACGACCGGTTCAATATCGAACTGATCGCCACCACGGAATCGCCGGTCGACACGCTTGATCATCACCACAGCATTGCCGCTTCGGACTGGTCCGGCAGGGTCATCACAGCCTATCGGCCCGATTGTGTGATCGATGCCGACCATGAGGATTTCCATGCCTCGTTGGAAGCCTTTGGGGACATCACCGGCGAGGATGTTTCTCGTTGGGACGGCTATCTCGCGGCTCATCGCCAGCGCCGGGTCGATTTTATGGCCGCCGGAGCAACCTCGACCGACCATGGCCATCCGACAGCCCGCACCGCTGATCTCGATCGCGGTGAGGCAGAGGCCCTGTTTGATCGCATCGTCAGCCAAAAGCAAAGGGACGGCGACGCCGAGCTCTTCCGCGCCCAGATGCTGACCGAAATGGCAGCGATGAGCCTGGAGGACGGTCTGGTCATGCAGATACATCCCGGCTCGTTCCGCAATCACAACAGCCCGCTTTTCGCTTCGCATGGTCGCGACAAGGGGGCCGATATCCCGACCCGGACCGACTATGTCGAGGCCTTGCGCCCGCTGCTCAACCGTTTTGGCAATGAGCCCGACTTCGGCTGCATCGTCTTCACGCTCGACGAGACGAGCTATGCGCGCGAACTGGCGCCGCTGGCCGGTCATTATCCCGCCCTCAAGCTGGGCCCGGCCTGGTGGTTCCACGACAGTCCGGAAGGCATGATGCGCTTTCGCGAGCAGACCACCGAGACCGCCGGCTTCTACAACACGGTCGGCTTCAACGATGACACCCGTGCCTTCCTGTCCATCCCGGCCCGTCACGATGTGGCGCGTCGGGTGGACTGCGCCTTTCTCGCCCGTCTGGTCGCCGAGCACCGGCTCGGTCTTGACGAGGCCCACGAAACCGCCCGCGACCTCGCCTACAATCTGGCGAAACGCGCCTACAAGCTCGACGCACAAAACTGAAACAGGACAACGCCATGAAAATCGCGCTCATCATCGAAAACAGCCAGGCCGCCAAGAGCGGAATCGTCCAGGACGCCCTGACCTCCGTGGCAGAGCCGCTGGGCCATCAGGTGCACCACTACGGCATGTACACGCCCGAGGACAAAGCCTCGCTCACCTATCCGATGAATGGCCTGCTGGCCGGCCTCCTTCTCAATTCGAAGGCGGCTGACTTTGTGGTCACCGGTTGCGGCACCGGCGTCGGATCCAACCTCGCCTGTAACGCCATGCCGGGTGTATTCTGTGGCCTCGTCGTCGATCCGACTGACGCCTTCCTGTTCGGCCAGATCAATGACGGCAATGCGATCTCTATGCCCTTTGCCAAGGGCTTTGGCTGGGCTGCCGAGCTCAATCTGCAGGATTGCTTCCGCAAGCTGTTCGAAAACGAGCGCGGCGCCGGCTATCCCAAGGAGCGCGCCGCCGTCATGGCCAAGAATCGCGGCATTGTGGCGGAGCTCAAAGCTGCCTCATGCCACGACATGCTGACCGTGCTCAAATCCGTCGACCAGGACCTGTTGAAGGCCGCGATCGCTGGTGAGCGCTTCCAGGAGTATTTCTTCGCCAATTGTCAGGACGAGGCGATCGCCGCTTATATCCGCACCGTGCTGGCGTCCTAGGCGCTGGCCTGGCCAACGAGTCCGAAACGGAGAGATCCATGAGCCTTTCATTCAACCTCGACGGCAAGGTTGCGCTGGTGACCGGCGGCAATACCGGGCTGGGTCAGGCAATGGCCATCGCCCTGGCCCAGGCAGGAGCCGACATTGTCGTGGCCGGTCGCTCCAGTGCGGCCGAAACCGGCGAAGCGGTCGAATCCGCCGGCCGGAAATTCTACGAAATCAAGGCCGACTTTTCTGATCCGTCCTGTGTTGAGGGTGTGGTGGCCACGACGGTCGAGCAGGCCGGCCGGATCGATATCCTGGTCAACAATGCCGGCATCATCAAACGCAATGACGCGCTCGATTTCACCCAGGATGACTGGGACAGCGTCATGGATGTCAATATCAAGTCGGCCTTCTTCCTGTGCCAGGCGGCGGCGAAGCGTATGGTGGCTCAAGGCAGTGGCAAGATCATCAATATTGCCTCCATGCTGTCCTTCCAGGGCGGTATCCGGGTGGCGTCCTATACCTCCTCCAAGAGTGCGATTGCCGGCCTGACCAAGCTTCTGGCCAATGAGTGGGCCGCAAAAGGCATCAATGTGAATGCCATCGCACCCGGCTATTTCGCCACCAACAACACGGCTGCCCTGCAGGCTGATCCTGACCGTAACGAACAGATTCTCGGCCGTATCCCGGCCGGGCGCTGGGGCGACCCGTCGGATATTGGCGGCGCCGCCGTCTTCCTGTCATCCGCGGCGGCTGACTACGTCCACGGCACGGTACTGGCCGTCGATGGTGGCTGGCTCGCCCGCTAGTCCAACAACTCCCGAACCTTCCCTCCGGCCGGCCCTTCGGGGTCGGCTTTTTTTTGCGGAAAGCCCGCCTGAACTCAGACCTTATCCCCGCTGCGCACCGCTTTCCTTCTCCCTTGGGAGAAGGTGGCCGGAGGCCGGATGAGGGGGGGAACACCTGCACTCACCGGGATTTACCCCTCACCCTGACCCTCTCCCAAGGGAGAGGGAAAGTGCGCGCCAGCATAAAATCCAGGAAACTTATCCTCCCCCCTTATCCGCCATGGGACACTGCCCTTGGTTTTCGGGACGGGAGGCGCGAGCTCAGTCACTTGTGCCCGGGAACGAGCGGAGCCTGTCCGCGCTTTGGATGTGACACCCCAAAGCTCCGGCAGGGCGTGCGATCAGGTCCAGGGGCACTAAACGACCGACCCTCAGTACCTGGCGCATTGGAATCGGGGGCGAGAGCGTCCGGGAAAACTCCGCGAGCGGGATGCTTGTCGAAGCCTACCGTAATTAAAACAGCGCTTTATCGGCTCCGGCTGACATCCCGCTCCCTCCCATCCTTCGGCGCATTTTGCGTGCGAAGTCGAGAAGGTGTGTCCTACCGCATCAGATTGACCAAGCCCATGGTCACCGATGGCACATAGGTCACCACCATCAGGGCGACGAAGAGGGCGCCATAGAAGGGCCAGATCGTCTTGACGGTTTCCTCGACCTTCACCTTGCCGATGGCGGCGCCAACGAAGAGGACTGATCCGACTGGCGGGGTGACCAGTCCAATACCAAGATTCAGCATCATGATGACACCGAACTGGACGGGATCCATGCCCAGTCCGACCACGATGGGCAGGAAAATGGGCGTGGTGATCACGATCAGCGGTGACATGTCCATGAAGGTGCCCAGCACGAGCAGTATCAGATTGATGATCAGCAGGATCAGGATCGGATTGTCGGTCACCGTGGTGATCAGGTTGGCCAGTTGCGTAGGGGCTTCCAGCAGGGCCAGCATCCAGCCGAAGCCAGAGGCGGAGCCAATGATCAACAGGACCATGGCTGTTGTCTTCACGGCCTGGATGGCGGCATCAAGGAAGGCCCGCGGGCCCATCGAGCGGTAGAGCAGGGCAGCGACGGCGACCGTGTAAAGGACGGCGACGGCTGAGGATTCGGTCGCCGTGAACAGGCCGCCCAGGACACCGCCGACGATGATGATGGCGGTAAACAGGCCGGGCAGAGCCATGATGAAGGCGCGCAGGAAGGCCATCCAGCCCGGGAACTCGCCCTTGGGATAACCCCGCTTCACGGCAACCAGCCAGGCCGCGACCATCAAGGTCGCGCCGGTCAGGATCCCGGGCACAATCCCGCCGACGAAAAGCTCGCCGATCGACACGCCGACACCGGCTGCGGCCGCATAGATGATCATGTTGTGCGAGGGCGGGATCAACAGGCCACACACGGCCGAGGTCGAGGTCACATTGACGGCATAATCGGCGTCATAGCCACGCTCGCGCATCATTGGCATCAAGGTTGAACCCATGGCCGACACGCTGGCGATAGCCGAACCCGAGACCGCCCCGAACAGCATCGAGGCGCCGACATCCACCTGCCCCAGGCCGCCGCGGGAACGTCCGAAAGCCGCTTCGGCGACACGCACAAGGCGCTCGGCTATGCCGGACCGGTGCATGAGCTCGCCGGCGAAGACGAAGAAGGGGATGGCCATCAGCGAGAAAATGCTCATCCCGCCCGCCATGCGCTGGAAGACGGCGATGGCCGGCATGTCCATCATGAAGAAGGTGACCAGGGTCGCGCCAAGCAGTGAAAAGGCAACCGGAACGCCAATGATCAACAGGAAAACGAGGACGCCGAGGAGAACTGATAATTCCATGGTTCAGGACTCCGCGTCGCCGGCGATAGCCGGATTGAGTTGTTCAAGAAAGTTCTCCAGCGCGAACAGGGCGATCAATACGCCGCTGATCGGCAGTGGCAGATAGGCAAAGCCGCGTGAGATCCCGAGCGTCGGAATGGTGTGCTCCCAGGTCCTCATGATGAGTTCACCGCCCCAGAAAGCCATGGCCGCGCCAACCAGGGCGACGATGAGGTGGGACACAAGCTGCAGCCGGTTCGGCCATCGGCCGGGCAGGCTGTCGGCGAAGGCGGAAATCCGGATGTGGAAGCCTTCCTTGACCCCGGCCGCGGCGGCGAAGCTGACAAACCAGATCATCAGGACAAGTGAGGCCTGTTCCGACCAGGACGGGCTGGCATTGAGTACATAGCGGGCGAACACCTGCCAGCCGATGATCAGCGTCATAACGGCCAAGCCGATACCACCGAGCATCAGCAATGAGCGGCTGGCGAAGCTGAGAAGATTGGCAAAAACACGCATCAGGCCGCTCCCCCCAGATTTCGGATGTCCTCGACCAGGCGGCGTTGGACATCGGTGACCACGAAACGGTCCCAGACGCCTTCCATAAGGTTGGAGAAGGCTGCGATGTCGCCGATCTCATTGGCCTCGACACCGGATGCCAGCACCCGTTCACGGGAATCGGCAACACGGGCATCCCAGAGCTCACGCATGACCGGTACGCTGTCCCGCGCGGCTTGCTGGAAAATCGCCTGGTCTTCACCGGACAGGCGATCCCAGCGGTGTTTCGACATCACCAGGATTTCCGGCGCCATGACATGCCGGGTGAGGCTGTAGTACTGCGCCGCCTCGAAATGTCTGGCCGATTCATAGGACGGCCAGTTGTTTTCAGCGCCATCGATCACGCCCTGGACCAGGCCCTGATAGACTTCGCCCAGAGCCATGGGCGTCGGATTGGCGCCCAGCGCCTCGACCATGCCGACATAAAGATCGGAGTTCTGCACCCGGATCTTCATGCCGCGAATATCATCCGGCTCGTTGATGGGGTGACGGGTGTTGTAAAAGCTGCGGGCGCCACTGTCGTAGAAGCACAGGCCGACCAGGCCGTGTGGACGCAGCGCATCGAGGATTGTCTGGCCAGGCGCGCCATCCAGCGAGGCGCGCATGTGGTCGATCGAACTGAACAGGAAGGGCAGGCTGGGCACGATCGTCTCATTGGCGATCGAATTGAGCGGTGCCAGGTTGACCCGGTTGAGGTCGAGCGCGCCGAACACGGTCAGTTCCAGCGTATCGCGTTCGGACCCCAGCTGGGCGCCGGCGAAAATCTTCACGCGCTGGCGTCCGCCGGTCCGTTCCTCGACCATGCGGGCCATGGCTTCAACGCCCTGGACCGTCGGATAGTCGGCGACATGGGCGTCGGCGGAATAGAGGGGCCGGTCGGCTTGCCCACAACCGGCCACAGCGGCAGCGGCCCCCGTCGCGATGAGGTGTCTGCGATTGATCATGATCCCTCCCCAGGGTCAGGTCCGTTGCGGCTACTCGACGAGTCCGTTCAGCCAGTCCTCAAGTTCAGTATAGCCGTTGCCATCATTGTCGCGCGAGCCGTCTTCCCGATCGTGAGGGTCGAGGCCCCGCGCGTTTTCCCACGCGTCCGGCATGCCATCCCCATCGCTATCGGTGCGCGGTGCCTCGGAGGGCAGGTCGGGCCAGCCGCCGACCTCTGCTTCGGATGAAATGATCTGCCCGGTCCCGTTGATCACGTCATCGATGATGCGTTGGTCGGCGGAATCCCGCCAGAGCGACGCCCCAACGTCCTCCAGCACGGCTGCATAGGCCTCGTCGGCGCTGTCAGTGCGGATAAAGTCAGCCTCATAAGGCTCGTCAACCCAGCTCAGATCATGGGCCGCAGAGCGCAACATCGGACGCTGGTCACGCAGTTCGTGGTCCATCGTATTGCCCGAGAAATGGGCGCGCCCTGTGGTGTTGCGCATGTAGAAAATGACCGGTCCCAGCGTCTGCGGTCCCTGGACATAGGCATTGTTGATGAAGTTGTAGCGGGCGACTGAGGCCGGATCGAGATCGGTTCCGGCAGCATGGTGGTAATCCGTGTTCTCGCGGCCATAGAGCGGATCCTGGTTGAGGCCCATCTGGGTCGACGGGTCAAAATCGGCACTCGCCGGCACCCAGTCCCAGAAATCGGTCTCGGCACCATGGCCCCAATTGTAGAAAACATTGTTGCGGAAATCGAGGAAGAGGCCGTCCGGATCCGCGAATGGCGTCGCATAATTGCCGATGCGCGGCATGCGCGAATTATGGTTGGCCCAAAGATTGTGATGCCAGGAATAGCGGGCGCCATTGTTTCCGCGGATCAGGCTGCCATAGGCGCGGTCGCCCTTCTCGTGGCCGGCCTGGTAGAGGCCTTCGGCCATGATTGACCACTGCACGGTCAGATTGGTCAGGTGTTTCTGGCCCGGCGTTCCGCGATAGCTCTGCGATGAGGACAGGGTCTCGTCAATCGCCCAGCTGGTCGAGACATGGTCGAGAATGATGTCCGACCCGCCAACAATCGAGATGGCATCATCTTCGACATGGCTCTCGCCGCCAATGCGGGAGCGGATGTAGCGGATGATGACGTGGTTGGCGTGGACCTGGAGCGGATAGTCGCGCAGGGCGATGCCGGCACCGGGAGCCGATTGGCCGGCAATGGTGATGTGGTCGTTCAGGATCCGCAGCGGGCTTTCCAGCTGGATCGTCCCGGAGACGGCGAAGACAATCGTTCGTGGGCCGTCGGCCTCGACGCCTTCGCGCAACGAGCCCGGACCGGCGTCGCCCAGATGGGTCACCGTGTAGACATCGCCGCCACGACCGCCGCGGCTGAAACGGCCAAACCCGTCCGCACCGGGAAAGGCGATCTGGTCGGAAACGGCCGTTTCAGGCGCCGCCGAAGCAGAAAAATTTGACGTCAGGTCGCCAATGTGACCGCAACCAGTGGCCATGGCGCAAACGCCAACGAGCAAAGCGCTTCTGATCATGTCTGTCTCCTCCCCGGCAGTCCGGATTTATCCGAGAGCGCCGTCATTTCGTGCCGCAGATTGTTGCTTGCGGCTTGATCTTGAGGGAATACCGTGAAAAATGACACCGGTTTCCTTGTTGGGAACCGTAACCAATATCGAGAGTGGCGCAAGCCCCTTCGTCAGAGTAACTCGCCGGCCGACAAGGCGAGAAAAATCAGGGAAAATCGACTTGACGCCAAACCAGAAAAACATTTCCGCGGCCTTTGTCGACGCGCGCCAAGCCGCGCTCGGATTGAGTGCCTATCCAGGCAAACTTCCGGCGACGCTCGCGGAAGGCTATGCCGTCCAGGACGTGTCGATCGCCCGTTGGCCGGATGTTGTTGGAGGCTGGAAAATCGGCCTGGTCCCGCCGGCGTTTCGCGGCTCGGTCGGAGCCGAACGACTGGTAGGTCCGATCTTTTCAGATCTGATCCGCGGGCATGTTGATGGTGAGGTCCATACGATGCCGGTTTTCGCCGATGGCTTTGCCGCGATCGAGGCCGAGTTCATTTTCGTACTCGCTGAGGCGGTGCCTGTGGGTACGGAAATTACGCCCGAACTGGCACGCCGTGTTGCCGGAAAGCTGCACGTGGGTGTTGAGATCGCGTCGAGCCCCTTTCCGGGTATCAATGAACTCGGTCCAATCTGCGTTGTGACCGATTTCGGCAATAATTTCGGTCTGATCGTTGGGCCGGAGGTCACTGACTGGCAGTCACGCTCCTGGTCGGACATGCCCGCGTCAGTAACCATCAACGGGACCCGGGTCGGAGCGACTACGGCCGCATCTCTGCCGGGTGGCCCGATTGGAGCGCTGGAATTCACACTACGATTGATGCAGACGCGCGGCATAGCTCTGGAAGCGGGTAGTCATATTTCAACCGGGGCGGTCACCGGGGTTCACGAAGCCCATGCCGCCGACAACAGCCGCGTCGATTTTGGCCCTTGGGGCGAGATCGACCTGACACTGACCGCACTCGAACCCGGCTGGGGCCGAGCCAGGCTTAGCGCGGGTTGAACCGGATGGTGCGCACACCACTGGCCTGGCCGTCGGACAAACGAGTCCGCTCCGCATCTGTCTTTTGGAGCCGCCACATATCTTCTTGAAATATTTAAATGAAATGGCACCGCGCAATTCCCGCGGTGGTTCCGTGCCTTCGCGGAATTTTCCCTGCATGGAGACCGGGAGGATTGGGCGATCCGGGCGCGATATAGCCCACTGGCAGTGTCAGATAAAACGCGGCCTGAGCGCGTCATCGTGATTTCGTAGCGTTCTCCGATGCGTAATCCGTTCCGATATTTCAGAACGTCGCCCGAGATCATCCGCCTTGCGGTGATGATGTATGTCCGGTGCCCGCCTTCATTGCGAAATGTTGAAGATCTGCTCCATGAGCGGGGTATCGACACCACTCACGAGACGGTTTTGGCCTCCTGACGCGCTGTGGCTGGAATTCACGGCCGACGCGGTAAATTGCGACGAGATTGACTGTGCCGAACAGGTCCGCTTGGCACAGACCTAACAAAAAAACGGCGAGCCTGGTAACCGGCTCGCCGTTGCTGTGTCGGCTGTCCGCGTCAGTCGCGGCAGGTCAGGTGTCGGGTTTGAGCTTGTGCACGCCCATCATCTCAAACAGGGCACGCTCATAGAAGGGTTCGGCCTGGCCCGAGCGGATCTTGCCGAGGAAGTACTTCTCGAAGGCGATCTTGCCGAGATGGACCCAACCGCCCTCCGCAGACCAATTGACATTGCGCGGCGGAATTTGCGGCATGGCGACAAAGGCGACCCCCCCATCGCCGAAATCGGCCAGGCAGACCGCATTCCAGGTCGCCACATGGCGCGCTTCCTTGCCGTCCAGCTCGTCGCGGATATTGCGCGCGGCGGCCATCACCATCGACTCGATCATGAAGCCGGTCTTGGGCACGCCGACAGGGACCGCATACGTGTCCATCGGCGGAATGGCGACGCAGACACCGACCGAAAAGATATTGGCATGGGCGGGATTGCGCTGGTGTTCGTCGATCAGCACGAAGCCGCGCGGATTGACCAGGCCTTCAACGCCCCGGACAGCCGGAATGCCGCGGAAGGCCGGCAGCATCATGGAATAGCCGAAGGGCAATTCATGGGTCTTCTTGACCGTGCCGTCTTCATTGACTTCCTCGACATGCATCACCCCGTCCTCGACCTTGGTGACGCGGGCCGATGTGATCCATTTGATGTGCCGGTTGCGGAGCTCGCTTTCCAGCAACCCCTTGGTGTCGCCAACCCCGTCAAGGCCGAGATGGCCGATATAGGGTTCCGAGGTAACGAAGGTCATCGGCACCTGGTCGCGGATCTTGCGCTTGCGAAGGTCGGTTTCCAGGATCATCGCGAATTCATAGGCCGGGCCAAAACATGAGGCGCCCTGGACAGCGCCGACCACGATCGGGGCCGGGTTCTCGACGAAGTTGTCCCAGACGCCGCTGGCGTCATCGGCATGGTCGACATGGCAGACGGACTGGGTGAAGCCGCCATGCGGTCCCAAACCCTCGATTTCGTCAAAGGCGAGCTCGGGGCCGGTGGCGATCACCAGATAGTCATAGGTGAGCGTTTCACCATTCTCGAGCGCGATCTGATTGGCCTCCGGCCGGACCTCGGTCGCGGCGGCGTGGACGAATTCGATGCCCTTTTTGGCGAACATGGGGGCCAGATCGACCTTGATCTGCTCGGCCTTGCGCCAGTTGACCGCGACCCAGGGGTTGGACGGTGTGAAGTGGAATGTGTCCTTGTCCGACACAACGGTGATCTTGTGATCGCGACCGAGTTCGCGGCGGGCTTCCAGAGCCATGGGCACGCCGCCCAGGCCGGCGCCGAGTACAACGATATGAGCCATGATACCTCCCTGATCTCCGCCTGTTTCGGGATGCGGAGTGAGTTAGCGGTCGAAAGCCTCGGCCGCGGTGCAGAATTGGGCCTTGAGATGGGACAGAATGCCGACAAGGCGCGGATCGGCGATGGAGTAGTGGACCTGAAGACCGGTCTTGCGGCCTTCCACCAGACCGTCCGCGCGCATCTTGGCGAGGTGCTGGGACGCGGCTGATTGCGATAACCCGGCGACCTCCCGAAGCTCGCTCACAGTCGCTTCGCCGCCAACGAGATGACAGAGGATGAGCAGTCGCCGCTCATTCGCCAGCAATTTCAGGAGGGATGCGGCTTCGCCAGCCTGCTGCTGCAGCTCGTGCAGCGGGGAAGAATTCGTATCGGGCATGGTCACTCATTTCATTAGTTGACACTAAAGTAGATATAACTAAATTAGATGTCAATCATGCTTCACAACCCGACGGGAGAGAGTGATGACACTACGAGAACTGGAACCGCAGGACGTGTCCGCCGCCATTGCGGACGACAAGGCTGTTGTCATTGATGTGCGCGAGCCGGGCGAGTTCGCCACCGAGCGTTTGCACGGGGCCAGCCTGCACCCATTGTCCACCTTCGATCCGCAACGGCTTCCCGTTGACGTCAGTCGCGACGTGGTGCTGCACTGCGGCTCCGGCAAGCGGTCGATGGATGCGCTGAAGCGGTGCCAGGCGGCCGGTGTGAATATCACCGCCCATGTCCGCGGTGGTCTGATGGCCTGGAAATCGGCTGGCCTGCCCACCGTTCGCATCGACCCGGCTACCGGCCAGGTCATCGATCCCCAGGCTGTTTGAGGTCTCCCATGTTGCGCGCCCTGATCCTGTCTCTCCTTCTGGCCGCCCCGGCGTCGGCCCAGGACACTGTCCCTCATGAAGTGACCCTGAGCCGAGTGGCGGACCGCAAGGCGGTATTCGCAACGGTCGAAAGTGTCGACACGGTGCGGGCGCGGGCCCGGATTGGCGGCACGATCGGCGAATTGCGGGTCGATGAGGGCGATGCGGTTGAGGCTGGCGACGTGCTCGCCGTCGTCATCAATGATCAACTGGCGCCGCAGATCGGCTCTGCCAATGCCGCCGCGGCGGCGCTCAATTCCCAGCTCGCGCAAGCACGGATCGATCTGGAGCGGGCTGAAGACCTGTTCGCCCGGGGCATTTTCCCGCAAGCGCGGCTGGACGAGGCCGAAACCCAGGTCAATGTGTTGGCCAACCAGCTTGATGCCGCTCGCCGCGGGCGCGATGTGCTGGTCCAGCAGGCCCGCGAAGGTGATGTGCTGGCGCCATCGAGTGGCCGGGTCCTGTCGGTTGACGTCACCGCTGGCAGTGTGGTGCTTCCCGGCGAGCCGCTCGCCGTGATCGCCTCGGAGCTCTATCTCCTGCGCCTGCGACTGCCGGAGCGTCATGCCCGGTCCATCGAGGTTGGTGATACGGTCGAAGTCGATGCGGCCGCCCTCGGGGATGCCGTGGCGCAAAGCGGCCAGATCCGCCAGGTCTACCCGCGGATTGCCGAGGGACGGGTCGTCGCCGACGCAGTGGTGGAGGGGCTCGGAAGCTTCTTCGTCGGTGAGCGGGTCCGGGTCTATGTGTCGGTCGATGAGCGCGACGCGCTGCTGGTCCCGGCTGGTCTGATCGTTACCCGTTACGGCACCGACTATGTCCGTCTCGATACCCCGGAGGGCGAACGCGATGTCGCGGTCCTGCGCGGTGAAACGCATCCGGGCGGCATTGAAATCCTCAGCGGCCTGTCGGTCGGCGACCTCTTGGTGCAGCCATGAAACTCGGTATTTCGGGCCATCTCACCCAGGCCTTCATCCGGTCGCCCCTGACCCCCTTGCTCCTGCTGGCTTCGCTGGCTGTCGGCTTGATCGCGCTGATGGTGATCCCGCGTGAGGAGGAGCCGCAGATTTCCGTGCCCATGGTCGATATCATGGTGCGCGCCGACGGCTTGCGCGCTGCTGATGCGGTCGAGCTGGTGACCGAGCCGCTGGAAGCCGTCATCCGCTCCATCGATGCGGTCGAGCATGTCTATTCCCAGACCGAAGATGACAGCGTTCTGGTCACCGCCCGCTTTGATGTCGGAACAGACCGCGACGCCGCCATCCTGCGTGTCCATGAGCGCATCCGCGCCAATATGGACCGCATCCCGCACGGTATTCCCGAGCCGCTCATCGTGGCGCGCGGCATCAATGATGTCGCCATTGTCGCGCTGACCCTGTCGCCGCGACCCGATCGGGCCGAGCGCTGGGATGACCGCGCTTTGCACACGCTGGGTGAGGAATTGCGCGCCGCCCTGACAAGTGTCGAGGAGGTCGGCCTGACCTATCTGGTTGGCGGCCGTGCCGACCAGATCCGGATCGAGCCCGATCCCGAGCGCCTGTCGCAATATGGCGTGACGCTGCAACAATTGGCCGGGCGGGTTGCCGAGGCGAACCAGTCCTTCCCGGCCGGACAGATGACCGCGCTCGACCGCACGGTGTCTGTGGCTGCCGGCCAGACCCTGCAGGGCCAGCGCGATATAGGGCTTCTCCTGCTGACCTCGCGCGATGGCCGGCCGGTCTACGTGCGCGATGTCGCGGATGTCATCACCGGCGCTGAGCCGGCCAATGCCCGCGCCTTCACGCTGACCCGGACCGATCATGACAGTGACTGGACCGCCCTGCCGGCCGTCACCCTGGCCATCGCCAAGCGCGAGGGGGCCAATGCGGTCGTGGTCTCCGAGCGCATTCTCGAACGACTGGACTTGCTGCGCGGCACGCTGCTGCCGGACGACATCCAGGTCGAGGTGACACGCAATTACGGCGAGACCGCGAACGAGAAGGCCAATGAGCTGCTCTTCCATCTCGGTCTGGCGACGGTTTCCATCGTGCTTCTCGTCACCTTCGTGATCGGCTGGCGCGAGGGTATTGTGGTCTTCATCGTTATTCCGACGACCATCCTTCTGACCCTGTTTGCCTCCAATCTGATGGGCTACACAATCAACAGGGTCTCGCTGTTCGCGCTGATCTTCTCGATCGGTATCCTGGTCGATGACGCCATTGTGGTGATCGAGAATATTGCCCGACACTGGGCCATGCGCGACGGGCGACCGCGCCTGCGTGCGGCGGTCGAGGCAGTGGCTGAGGTGGGCAATCCGACCATCGTCGCCACCCTGACCGTGGTCGCCGCCCTTCTGCCCATGCTGTTCGTGTCAGGGCTGATGGGCCCCTATATGGCGCCGATCCCGGTCAATGCCTCGGCGGCGATGATATTCTCCTTCTTCGTGGCGATGATCCTGACGCCCTGGCTGATGATGCTGGTCGCCGGTCGGGCCAAGTCCGGCGGAGACGCCAAGCCGGCGGAGGGCGGGCATCATGGCGAGAGCGAGGGCTTGCTCGGCCGGCTCTACCGCCGTGTCGCGACGCCGATTGTTGCCAGCCGCCGCTCGGCCTGGGTCCTGCTTCTGGTGGTCGGTGTCCTGACTGTGGCGTCCATGACCCTGTTCGCGACCCGCACGGTCACGGTGAAATTGCTGCCGTTCGACAACAAGTCGGAATTCCAGGTCATTGTGGACCTGCCTGAAGGCGCCACTCTGGAGCGCACGGAACGTGTCCTGATGGCCGCCGCCCAGCGCCTCGCCGCGCTGCCGGAGGCGCATTCGATCCAGCTCTATTCCGGTACGTCGGCCCCGTTCAATTTCAACGGGCTGGTGCGCCACTACTATCTGCGTGAGCGACCCGAGCTGGGCGATCTCCAGGTCAATCTGGAAGCCAAGCATCATCGCGACCGGTCTTCGCACGAGATCGCGCTGGAAGCGCGGGAATTGCTGGCCGGGCTGGAGCTGCCGGATGGTGCCACCATCCGGATCGCCGAGATCCCGCCGGGTCCGCCGGTCATCGCCACCTTGCTGGCAGAGATTTACGGCCCGGACGCCGAGACCCGCCGCGCTGTCGCGCAAGAGGTTCGGGCGGCCTTCCAGTCCGTGCCCTATGTCACCGATATTGACGACAGCTTCGGTCAACCCCGGCCCCGTCTGCGGCTGCAGATCGATCAGGACAGCCTCGAGTATTTCCGGGTCCTCCAGAGCGATGTCTATGACACCATCCTGGCCCTGACCGAGGGCGTGCCGGTCGGCTATTCGCATCGCGGCGAGGGTCGCGACCCGATCGAGATTCGCGTTGGTCTGCCGCGCGAGGCGCTGAGCTGGTCAGAACGCCTGGCCTCGACACCGGTGCCGGCCAATGTCCTGCCGGGCGATCGCGGTGTGGTCGAACTGGGCGATGTCGTCTCGGTCAGCGAGGAGATGGGCTCACACCCGATCTTCCGTCGTGACGGCCGCTATGCCGAAATGGTGATGGCCGAGCTGGCCGGCGATTTCGAGGCGCCGATCTATGGCATGTTCGCAGTCGAGGACGCGCTTGCTGAACGCAATTGGAGCGAGGCGGTGCCGCAGCCGGAAATCCGGATGTATGGCCAGCCGGACAGTGATGACACGGCGACCCTCCTTTGGGACGGCGAGTGGGAGATCACCTATGTGACCTTCCGCGATATGGGGGCTGCCTTTGGTGTCGCCATTCTCGCCATCTATGTTCTCGTCGTGGCGCAGTTCGGCTCCTTCCGGGTGCCCCTGATCATCCTCACGCCGATCCCGCTCACCTTCATCGGCATCATCCTCGGCCATTGGCTGTTCGACGCCGCCTTCACCGCGACCTCGATGATCGGATTTATCGCCTTGGCGGGGATCATTGTGCGCAACTCCATCCTGCTGGTGGACTTCATCCGCCATGGTGCGGAGGTTGGCGAGCCCTTGCGCGAAACCCTGCTGCGGGCCGGCGCGATCCGTTTCAAGCCGATCCTGCTCACCGCTATCGCCGCCATGATCGGGGCCTCGGTCATCCTCGGTGATCCGATCTTCCAGGGGCTGGCCATTTCGCTCCTGTTCGGGCTGGCCTCCTCCACCTTGCTCACCGTGCTCGTCATTCCGGCGATCTACGTGATCTTCAAGGACGGCGATGCCGCCCATCTTCCTGAAACCGAGTCCGTTAGCCTAGAAGGAGATGCGTCATGACACTCGGACGCGCCGTCATGCTGTTCGCCGGATCCATGGTGATCCTGTCCGCCATTCTTGCCTGGCAGGTAAGCCCCTGGTGGCTCCTGCTCACCGGGTTTGTCGGTCTCAATCTGATCCAGACCAGCTTCACCGGGTTCTGCCCGGCGGCGATGGTGTTGCGGGCGCTGGGTTTGAAGGAGGGCACAGGCGAGTATCGTTGACACAATTGCCCGCGCCAGCGGAAAACTCCCGGCAGTAGCAAGTGCATCTGATCCCGGCGCTTGGACGGTGTGGCTCAAACCGCCGCCCAGCGACAATGCTCCAAGAGTGCACCCGAGACCCGATCGCACCAAATTTGGTCCACCGCCAAATGTCTTCCTGAAATGGTTACATAAACCGGCGTCGCGCAATTCCCGTGGTGATTACGCGCCTTCACGGAGTTTTCCTGCATCGAGACCGGGCGTCTTGGCGATTTGGGCGTGATGTAACCTTTGCGGAGACTGAGGCGAGCTTGGGAGGCGGGTACGGGATTGCCCAGCAATGGCTCCTGGGCGAGGCGTCCGTCAGGACTGAATGGCGAAACCCCTTTCCCTGGCACGTGACGAGCCGGCGCATCCGGTCGGACAGCACGTTCTCATTGCGCCTTGGGCAGCACTGAACGATTGTTGGACCGAGAAACTCATCTTGAGGCGGATGAGCGTCCGCGCAATCAGTGAAGCTTTGATATGGCAACAATCTTCGATGTGGCTGATCTGGCCGGGGTCTCGATCAAGACCGTATCCCGCGTCCTCAATGGCAGTACCTCTGTTCGGGCGACCACAATCGAAAAGGTCCGGGCCGCGATGAGCGAGCTGGACTACCGACCGAGCTCGGCTGCTCGTGAACTGCGCAAAGGCAAGTCCAATGCGATTGGCATGCTGTTCGGGGATCCGAGCAGCGGTTTCCAGTCCCGGCTTCATCATGCCGCCCTTCAGGCGTGCAATGACGCAGGATACTTTCTGACTGCGGGCCTCTTTCGGGAGGAGGAGGACAACTGGGATGAGCAACTGACCCAGTTTTTGAACCGCACCTCGATCGAAAAAATGATTCTTGTGCCGCCCCTTTGCGGATCAACGGCCCTCCATGACCGGTTGATCGAGCAGGGTGCCTCGTTCGTGCTGGTGTCACCATCCCGGGCGGTTGCTGTCGCACACGCTGTTTGCATGGACGATCGCCGCGCCGCGCGCGAGATCACCGAGCATTTGCTGGGATTAGGTCACCGCCGCATAGCTCACATAACCGGACCGTCTGACCATGCTGCCACGCGATTGCGGCGCGAGGGGTTTGAGGACGCGATGCGGGCGGTTGGAGACGGGGCGTTGCGTCCGGATTGGATCCGGCCAGGTCTGTTCCGCTTCAAGCCCGCTCTCGAGTGCGCGCGCCAAATCCTGACGGGGCCGGACCGGCCTACCGCCATTTTCGCGGCGAATGACGAGATGGCCGCGGCGGTTTGTTTTGCGGCAAACAGCCTGGGCTTGCGGGTTCCGGATGATCTCTCCGTTGTGGGCTTTGACGATGTTGCGATCGCGACCACCATGTGGCCTCCCCTGACAACAGTCGCGCAGCCCTATGCACAAATGGCCCGTGAATCGGTGCGCTTGCTGACCGAGGTCGGGCCGCCCGGAGATGCCGGCCAGGCTGCCGAAAAGGTCACGATCGATCACGCCCTGAAAGTCAGGCAGTCGACAGCCGCACTGGCGGACTAGCACTGAAAAGCAATCGGAGCCGGTTATGCCGCGAAATGACAAGGTTGGACATTTTGATTGACAAGGTTGGACATTTAGCGAAGTCTGACCTCAATTCGTCGCCATAAAACCGATAACGGGGCGCTTTTAGGGGAGATATTCATGTTCAATCTTGGATTCAAGAAGGCGTTTCTTGGCTCGACATCGCGCGTCGCGATTGCCAGCTTGGTCAGCCTTTCCGGCGCCATGGGGGCGTCAAGCTTCGCTCAGGTCAGTGACGACGGAGACGAAGCTGAGGACGTCATCGTTATTACGGTGGAGCGCCGAGAGCAGAGCCTTCAGGACCTTGCCGGCACAGCAACCGCGTTCGATGGCGACGAGATGAAATTGCTGGGGGTGCAGAGTATTGCTGACCTCAACGGACGTTATCCCGGCCTTCAGATCGGTAACAACCAGGGCAATATCGAAGTCTTCATCCGCGGTGTCGGCTCGACCAACAACACCGAGCTGGGTGAACCCGCTGCCGCAACCCATATGGACGGCATCTACATTCCGCGTCCAAGCGGGTTTGGTTCGGCCTTCTTTGACATCCAGCGTGTCGAGGTCAATGTCGGTCCGCAAGGAACCCTTCGCGGGCGAAACGCGACAGCCGGTTCGGTCAACGTCATTCCATGGGGGCCGGGCCTGGGTGTGTTTGACCTGGCTGCCGAGGCGAGCATCGGCAATTATGGCGAGCGCTCCTTCGAGGGGGTGATCAACGTACCGGTGAGCCAGAACGCCGCGTTCCGCCTTGCCGGTTACGCGATGTCGCATGACTCCTATTACGAAAATGCCTCTCCGACGAGTTCCGACCTGGGCGTCAGTGTCCCGACCGCGTCTTCAGAGGGCGTTGAAGTAGCGGAAGCCGCTGACAATTGGGGCGCCCGCGCCAGCTTCCTGGTCGAGCCGACCTCGCGTTTGACCATGACATTTACTGCTGACTATCTGTCCGAAGGCGGAACGGGATACACCGGAACAAATTACGCCAACCCGTTGGGCAATGGGCTCACCCCGTCCGAAATCAGCGACCCGCGTTCGGTTATCGGTCGCGCAATGTCGCCGGAGCTCGACACGGTTCACTGGGGCCTGAGGGCCCACCTTGAGTACGAAACAGACTGGTTCAATGTCGAATATATCGGCGGTCATCGGGACCTTGTTTATGACTACAAGGCTGCGACACCCCTCTCGCCCTTCTACCCAGGCGTCATCGACAACCTCCGCAACCCGGCCGACGGCAATCTCGACGAAGCCTTCGATAATTTCTCGTTGTTCCAGTCGGTTACGGACTCCGTGTCCCAGGTCCACGAAATCCGGTTCTTCGATGAACTGGACAATGGCGCGGTCTGGAATGCCGGCGTTTTCGCGTTCTCGGAAGACCAGCGGACCTTCCTGGGAACAACTGGCGATCGGGGGCTTTTCTTCTCGGGTCTGGAATTCAACCAGCGGACCGAAACCGAAGCGTTTGCCGTCTATGCGGACGGAACCTACCCGATCACCGATACGTTCCGGGTGACCGCGGGGGTCCGCTACTCTGAAGAAGAGAAGACGAGAACCGGGGTCAATGCGCGGTACGGGTTCGCCATAGGTGGCGCCGGCTATAGCTGTTGCGGTGGTGTCCGGGTGGGCACCGAAGGCTTTGAATTCAACGTCTTCGACCGGACAATCATGAATCCGGACATTGATGGTGACGGCACCGTCACCGAGGCGGAAACGCTGGCTTTCTACATGGACGGCATTCGCACATTCGGTGCCCGCGACAATGTCGATGACATCTTCGCCAATGGCCCGCTTGTCGGCGTCGACCTCGCCAACCCGACTCAGATCGCGTCCTATCCTGTCTGTGTCGATACGATCGCCGGTGACTTCTTTACCTGTCCGTCGCCGACGGACGGCATCCCATGGGATGACGCCGCAACCGGTATCTTTACGTTCGCGCTTCCTTTCCTTGGCCAGATCGCACCGCAGAACGGATTTGCGTCGTTCGACTTTGTCGATTGGCGTCTGCGTGGTGAGTGGGACCTGACCGAGACCAACCTGTTGTATGCCTCGGTCAGCACCGGCCACAATGGCGGCGGCTTCAATGACAACCTGCCATCTGTAACCGGCGTCACGATCAATCCGGCCGGCGGCGGAACGGCGCCGTTTGATACGTCTGAACTCGCTCCGACCTTCAATGAGGAGAGTGTCGTCGTTTATGAGGTCGGCTCGAAAAACGAGTTCGACACACCGGATGGGCGCGGCTATTTCAACGCCTCCGCGTTCTACTATGACTACTCTGACCTGATCCAGAATGTCCTGCTTTCTGTCGGCCAGATCCTGGACACGTCTGATGTGCCGCTGGACACGACGGCGGCCCCCGGCTCGGCATTGGGCCTCGTGGTCAATTTCAATTTCAACGCTTCCGACGCCGAAATCTACGGTGCCCAGTTCGAGGCAGGCTATGACCTGCCCTATAACCTGCAATGGAAGGGTACATTGCTCTGGATGCCGGTGGCCCGAATCCAGAACTCGGAGCTGATTGCGGACTCCCGATTCCAGGCCGATGTGGCGCCCTTGCAGGCCATTCCGCAGTCGATCGACGGCTTCCGCCTGCGCCGGACGCCGGAATGGAGTATTCAGACCTCGATCAGTCAGGCCCTGAGCTTCGATCACGGGGACGCGGACTGGATCATCTCATTGGGCTATCGCACCGAGCAGCATCAGGATCTGTTCAACGGCGAGGTTTATCCCGAGTTTGATTTTGCGAATGACGACCCACTTCGCCTCAATGATCTCGTGGATGGATATCTGACCGTCGACGCCGGTGCCGGCTACAATCCGGGCGGCAATGAAAACCTCCGGATCGAAGCCTATGTCCAGAATGCCACGGACGAGCAAAGGGAGCAGGCGATTGTCATCACCCAGTTTGACAACACTCGTTTCTTCTCGCGCCCGCGCACTTATGGTCTGCGTTTCCGCTGGCGCCGGTAGGCGATAGCCAGGAGGTACAGCCATGACGATGACCAATGGTCTGGCCCGGGGCTTGGTCGCCCTGGGCCTCCTCGCCCTTTCTTCACCGGTCGTTTCAGCTCAGGAGGCACCGGGCCCGGCGGACAGTCCCTGGCGCTTGGTCTGGGCGGACGAGTTCGATGGCGATTCAATCGATCCCGAGCGCTGGAATCTGGAGCAGGATTGCTGGGGCGGCGGCAATGCCGAACGTCAATGCTATACCGCCTTTGAAGAGAACGCCCGGATTGAGGATGGCAAGCTTGTCATCGAGGCCCGTCTGGGCGAAGCGAGGGGCCCGGCTTTGCCGGCACATCTTCGTGCCGGTGCCTCCGCGGAGGAGCGGCAGGCGACAACAGCACAACCATTCACCTCGGCGCGATTGAATACACGCGACAAGGGCGATTGGCGCTACGGACGGATCGAAGTCCGCGCGCAATTGCCCGAGGGGCAGGGAAGCTGGCCAGCGATCTGGATGTTGCCGACCGATGAGGTCTATGGCGGCTGGGCGGCGTCAGGCGAGATCGACATCCTTGAGGCTGTAAATCTCGGTGAGCCATGCAGGGAATGTCGGGGCGACGTTGAAAACCGGGTGTTCGGGACGCTTCACTACGGGGGTGAGTGGCCGGAGAATACCTACCAGAACCGTGAAACCACGCTTCCTCCCAGCGAAAATGGCGAACAGGACTTCCATGTCTTCGCCGTCGAGTGGTCCGAAGGCCGGATCGAGTGGTTTCTTGACGGAGAGTCCTACGGATATCTGACACAACGCCGCTGGCGGTCATCGTCGGAGGCGGCCCGAGGGCGACCTTTTGCTCCCTTCGATCAACGATTCCATTTGATCCTCAATCTCGCAGTGGGTGGGCATCTGGCCGAGGGGCGCAATGTTGGCGGCGTGCGGGTCGAGGCCTTTCCCCAGCAATTCATCGTCGATTGGGTGCGGGTCTACGATTGCCCGCAGGACCTGGAAACAGCGCAAGCCTGCGTCAATTGACGCTGATGCGCTGAGCCGGACGAGCGAAACAGGAAGCCAATCATGAGCGCCATCCAGTCCCAGACTCGACCGGAGGATCGTGTATCCTTCGCACACAGATTGGCTTACGGGTCTGGCGCGTTCGCCAATAACCTTCTCGCGGGCGCGATCGTTGGCATGATCGTTCTGCTCTATGAAGAGCTTGGCGTCAGCTTGATCATGCTCGGCATCATCACCGGGGCGCCACGCTTCTTTGACGCCCTCACCGACCCGATCGTCGGGTATATTTCCGACAATTTCAAATCGCGTTGGGGAAGACGGCGCCCCTTCATCTTTGTCGGTGCGATCCTGGTCGGAATCAGCTTTTTCTTTCTGTGGCAGTTTCCAGATGGACAGAGCCCGACCTTCTATTTCTGGTACTATCTGATCGGGTCCCTGGTCTTCTTCCTGGCCTATACGATCTTTGCCACACCCTGGGTGGCCCTGGGATACGAGCTGACGCCTGACTACGACCAGCGCACCCTCCTCATGGGTACGCAGAACTTCATCGGTCAGCTGGCCTTCTTTCTGCCGCCCTACATGTTGTTTATTGCCAAGCAATCGGAGTGGTTCCCCGATCCGATTACCGGGGCCCGCTGGGTCGCAACCGGGGTCGCGATCATAGTGATCATCGCGGGCGTCATTCCGGCGATCTTCTTGCGGGAACGCCTTTCTGAGGTGGCGATCAAGGAGAGCAAGGCCAGTCACGCGACCACGGGTGGCTTCCTGACCGAGATCCGAAGCTTCTTTGTCAGCATGGGTCAGGCGCTCAGCTTCGTTCCCTTCCTGAAAATTTGCCTGGTCACCTTCCTGGTCTTCAACGGGTTCATCCTGATCGCTTCGTACGGTTACTTCGTGCTGAGCTATTATGTGTTCAATGGAGACACCGAGGCAGCGGCCGGCATGGGCGCGCTGGTGGCAACGGTCGCGACCTTCGCGAACTTCTTCATCGTTGCCTTTGTGACCTTTCTCGCGACCAAGATTGGTCAGAGACGGACTTTTATTATAGCAATTGGCCTGGCGATCCTGGGCTATGCCCTCAAGACTTTTGCCTACAGTCCGGAGCACCCGTGGCTCATTTTGCTGCCCGCCCCACTCATGGCTTTCGGCCTGGGGTCGCTGTTTACGCTCATGCCCTCAATGATGGCGGATATCGTCGATCAGGACGAGCTGCGGACCGGGCAGCGTCGGGAAGGCATGTTTGCATCGATTTACTGGTGGGTGGTCAAGCTCGGTCAGACCGCTGCCTCGATGGGCGGAGCCTGGCTCCTCGCCAGCACCGGACTCGATGCCGATCTTGGCGGCGATCAAACGGAAATGACGCTTCTCTTGTTGCGAGTCTACGATATTGGCCTGCCGATCCTGTTGTACGTATTGGCGATCGCGCTCGTCGCGACAATCAATGTCTCCCGAGAAAAGTCAGAGGCCGTTCGGCGTGAGCTGGAGGTTCGCCGCGCCGCCGCGGGCCAGACGCCCGCTCAGTGAATCCGATCAAAGGGTAGTGGGCGGATCGCTCCGCCATGAACAACGAGAAAGCCGTGATGGCCAAAGTGCAAGAAATCAACGCTTCGACCAGCAAGGATCGCGTGGAGGTCCGGGTTCGCGACCTCCTCGATCGCATGTCGCTGGAAGAAAAGATCGGGCAGCTCAACCAGGTGGAAGCGTCAGCCGACAACGTCCTGGACTTGCTAGGCGATGACATTCGGGCTGGCCAGGTTGGGTCGATCATTAATCAGGTGGATCGAGATACTGTCCTCGAGCTCCAGCGCATTGCGCGAGAGGAAAGCCGACTTGGTATTCCGTTGCTTGTCGGCCGTGATGTGATCCACGGTTTCAAGACGGTTGTTCCACTTCCGATTGGGCAGGCGGCGAGCTGGAACCCGCAACTTGTTGAAGCCTGCGCGCGCCTGGCCAGTGAGGAGGCTTCAACGGTTGGCGTCAACTGGACGTTCGCCCCGATGATCGATGTTTGCCGTGATCCAAGATGGGGGCGGATTGCAGAGTGTTTGGGCGAAGACCCTGTTTTGACCAGTGTGCTGGGCGCCGCCATGGTGCGAGGTTTCCAGGGCGCGTCGCTTGATGACCCATCAAGTCTGGCAGCTTGTGCGAAACACTTTGCCGGATATGGCGCGTCCGAGAGTGGCCGCGACTACAACACCACTAACTTGCCGGAAAACGAACTGCGCAACGTTCACTTCCCGCCCTTCAGGGCCGCGGTTGAGGCAGGGGTGGCTTCATTGATGACGTCTTTCAGCGATATCGATGGCGTGCCGGCAACAGCTAACAGCTTTCTCCTGCGTGACGTCCTGCGCGAGGAGTGGCGCTATGATGGATTGGTGGTCAGTGACTGGGATGCCATCCAGCAATTATGCGTTCACGGGCTGACCGAGACCCGTGACGAGGCGGCTTTCCAGGCGGCATCCGCCGGGGTCGATATGGATATGGTCGCCGGGGCCTACCTGCAACACCTCGCAGGTCTGGTTGCGAGCGGTCGTATCGAGCTGGAAACCGTGGACCGCATGGTCGCCAATGTCCTGCGATTGAAGTTCCGGCTGGGTTTGTTCGATTCTCGCCCTGTTCTGGCCGACGAACCTGCCCGTATGACCTCGCGCTCGCTCGCCAAGGAGGCGGCCCTTCAAAGCTGTGTTCTTCTGAAAAACGAGGGCCGGGCCCTCCCTCTGGACCCGGCGTGCCTGGATCATCTCGCAGTGATCGGGCCCCTCGCCAATGAACCGGCCGAACAATTGGGAACCTGGGTGTTTGACGGTGATCCTGAGCGCAGTGTCACGCCGCTTGCTGCCATCGAGAGCCTCGCTGCCGACGCTGGAATGTCGGTTTCACATGCCCGTGCGATGCCGACGACGCGGAGCTTGGATGAGACAGCCTTCGCCGAGGCGGAGGCGATTGCCCGGAACGCTGATGTGGTCGTGGTGTTCCTGGGCGAAGAGGCGATCCTCTCAGGGGAGGCGCACTGCCGGGCCGATATCGATCTGCCAGGCGCCCAGGTCTCCCTGGTCAAGCGTCTGAAAGCTGTCGGCAAGCCTGTAATTGCTGTGATTCAGGCCGGAAGGCCGCTGACCTTGACGAGTGTCATCGACGATCTCGACGCCATTCTCTTCGCTTGGCATCCGGGAAGCCTCGGCGGGGCGGCTATAGCCGACCTGTTGTTCGGGCGAGCGTGCCCGTCAGGAAAATTGCCGGTGAGCTTTCCAAAAATGGTCGGCCAGATCCCGGTCTATTACGGACACAAGAATACCGGTCGACCGCCAACGCCGGACTCGATTGTGCTCATTGACGACATCGCCTCGGGCGCGGCACAGACCTCACTGGGGATGACGGCCTTTCACCTCGATGCCGGCTATGAGCCACTCTACCGGTTCGGTTTCGGCCTCAGCTACACCGAATTTGCCTATTCTGAGCTTTCTCTGAGTGCGGTTCGTATCACGCCGAGCGAAACGCTGACCGTCGCTGTGAACGTCACAAACTCGGGTGAAGTCGAGGGCGACGAGATCGTGCAGCTCTACCTTCGAGACCGCTTCGGCAGCGTCACCAGGCCTGTGCGCGAACTGAAGGCATTCCAGCGTGTGACCCTCGCACCCGGTGAAACCCGTGAAGTCCGTTTTTCCCTCACAGTCGAAGATCTGAAGTTCTACAAGCGCGACCAGACCCGGGGTGCGGAAGCAGGAAAATTTGACGTCTGGATTGGCGGTGACTCCGCCGCTGGCCGCAAAGCCGAATTCACGCTGACCCAGGACAGTCCGGCGATGGCCTGAACGTCTGGTGCTGTCGGGAGCCCCAATCGACCCTGTCGATGGTAGCGCCGGAGCAATTCGTTCTTGAGCGCCGCACCCCCACCTGACTGGACGGCAAGGCGCCGGGCTCGGTCGCTATGGCTGCATGGCGCCATGTCGCGATCTGAGTTGAGGGCGGTCCAGTCTTTCAAGACCGTCCCGCTCCTGTCTGACAGCGCCAACCCCCTGGTTGGAGGGCCTCGCCTGCACGCAACAAGCAATCAGCGAAGTGATCGCGGGAAACCCTGAGTTGTCGAGGTATAGAATGCGTCTAAGTCCTTAAAAGTTTTTCGTTTTCCTAAGGCGCTGTTTACCGGGTGCGGAATAATAATGTGCGAATTCTGTACCCGTGGGGGAAACTATGACCAAGACAATTCAGTCTTACTCGATCTGCGATGCGCGTCATCTGCAGAATAAAGCGGATGCGCTGAACAAGCGGTCCCTCCTCACGGGAACCATCCTGTCACGCCTTGGCCAACTCGGCGTTGCCGCAGTGCTGTCCGGAGCAATGATGGCCGCCGGAAGTGGCGACGCGCTCGGGCAGGCCGGGGGAGTCATTGTTCACCCTGACACCAATGCGAATTTGACCATCCAGGCGACTGAGGGCGGTCAGGTTCTCACCAGCAACTATCTGATCATCTATACCACATTGACCGCACTGACGGCCGCCAGTATTGGCACAACCATCGCGGACCCGACCAATCAGGGCGAAGCTGTCGAAGTGATCTCTGTCGTCGTCAACCCGACAACCGGTCTGGCGACATCCATGGTCGTGCGCCCGGTTGTGGGAGGGGCCAATCGGACCGTCACGACCTACCGTGACGCGAGTGCGGACTATGAGCCCGTCAGTGCAGGTTCGCCAGCAGGCACGACGCTGACCGCCCCCAATGCGGCTGTTGGGGATAGCAACCTGTTTTATAGTGTCTCGCGCGGCCGCACTGGGGCCGATGGCAATAATGGCGGCGGCATCGGTTTCCTGAGCTATCCCGCAGGGGATGGCGAGCCTGGCGGCAGTGTCCTGGTCCCTCACACAGCGGTTGCGGCCTTGTCACATGGCCCGGTCGAGGTGATCTCCGACGGCGTTGCCGGAGTTGTTATTGGCAGCCAGGGGGGATCCGGTGGTGACGGCGGCTATACTATCGGCATTGGCACCGTGGCCGGTCGAGGCGGTGCGGCCGGTAGCAGCGGAAATGTAACCGGGACCAATTTTGTGGATGTCGTCACGGGGCGAGATCCGGAATCGCTGGCTCAGCCCGCCTGTGCACCACGGGCAACTGTTAATGCCTGTGATCCGACAGGTGCCTACTCTCACGGTGTTCATGTCTTTAGCCGATCCGGTACTGCGGGTGAGGGTGGAGCCGGCATCATTCTTGGCTTCGGTGGTGCCGGGGGAAGCAATGATACGACCGCTGGAACAGCGAGCGGAACGAATTACGGCCAGGTGACAACCTGGGGTGAAGGCGCGATCGGTTTTCTGGTTCAGAGCGTTGGCGGGTCGGGTGGCGAGGGCGGCGGCAGCTATGGCCTCGTTTCATTGCCAGGAGGCGGGAGCTGGGCAGGCAATGCCGACAACGCTATCGGCACGAATTATGGGAATATACTGACGCATGGCGTTGGTGCCCATGGAATGTATGTCCAGAGTGTCGGCGGATCCGGCGGCGTCGGCGGTCTGGGTGTCGGCCTGGTCACGCTTGGAGATAGTGGCGGAGCTGGCGGGGACTCCGGTGCGGCGACAGCAATCAACCACGCTGACAACATCACCACTCATGGTGACTACGCAATTGGGGTCGGCGCCCAAAGCGTTGGCGGCGGCGGCGGTGATGGGTCAACCGCTGCCGGCTTGGTGGCATTGGGTGGTGATGGATCAACAGGCGGTGAAGTCACGCTTGGCTCCCTTGTTTTTGTTCATCAAGGCGCTGGGCGGATCGACACTTATGGTCGTGGCAGCCACGCGATCTTCGCGCAGAGCATCGGCGGCGGCGGAGGGAATGGAGGCATAGGCGGCGGTCTTGTCGGTCTTGGGGGTGATGGCAGTGCAGCGGGCGATGGCCGCGATGTCGAAGTCCAAACAGAAGCCGGAGCACAGATCCGCACGCGGGGCGAGTTCGCTTATGGCATTTTTGCCCAGAGTATCGGTGGCGGCGGTGGTGCAGGTGCTGTTGGTGCCGGCCTGATCGGGCTGGGTGGTGACGGTGCCGGCGGCGGAAGTGCCGGTAATGTCCTTGTGGTCAACAATGCCGAAATCACGACAGTCGGCCGTGAGGCTCGCGGACTCTTTGCCCAGAGCATTGGTGGTGGCGGTGGAGCCGCACACGCAGCCGGCGGGCTTATCGCTGTCGGTGGCAGCGGCGGCGGGGCCGGCAATGCCGGGGCCAATGTTGATGTTGAAAACTACAGCCTCATCTCGACACACGGCATTGGCGCGGATGCGGTCTTTGCCCAGTCCATTGGCGGGGGCGGTGGAGCTGGTTCTCCGACAGGTGGATTGGTCGCCATCGGGGGCGATGGCGGTAGCGGCGGGGATGCTGGCGAGGTCGACGTCCAAAATCACGGAAATCTGCATACTCGTGGGGATCGCGCGCGCGGTATCTTTGCCCAAAGTATCGGTGGCGGTGGCGGCAGCGGCGGCGATACGGGTGGCCTGATTGCCATTGGCGGCGATGCTGCGCCTGGAGGTAACGCCGTTATAAGTGATGGTGCCCTTGTCTATGTTCGCAATTCGGGTGCTATCGAGACTGAAGGTAACGTATCCAGCGCTATCCACGCGGCTTCGGTCGGCGGTGGCGGCGGTGATGGCGGCACGACCGGGGGCGTCTTCTTTACCATCGGTGGAGATGGTGCCGCAGGCGGTGATGGTGGGGACGTACGTGTTGATCATGCCAATAATCTGAGGACGAGCGGGAATGATTCCCATGGCATTTTCGCCGAGTCGGTCGGCGGTGGCGGCGGCAGTGGCGGATCCACTGTTTCGGTCAGCGCATTCATCGGTGTTGCGCTGGGCGGCGATGGCGATGTTGGCGGCGATGGCGGCGATGTAAGGGTCAATTTCCAGAGCCGAACCATTACTCTGGCCGGTGCACCGGTCGAAGTTGACCCGCTTATCGAGACGAGCGGCGACCGGTCGCGGGGCGTGTTTGCCCAGTCAGTCGGCGGTGGCGGCGGAGCCGGCGGTTTCTCTGTCCAGGTTGCGCTAGGATATATCGGGGCCTTGAGCATCTCTCTGGGCGGCGACGGCGCAGGCGGCGGCGACGGCGGCGAAGTGCTGATCTGTGAACCCGGCACTGCGAGTTCGGTGCTGTGCAGTGACGTCAATATCCGCACCAGCGGCGAGTTTTCGGAAGGTCTTCTGGCGCAATCTGTTGGCGGCGGGGGTGGCGCGGGTGGATTCGCCATCTCCTTCGCAGGCGCCGCAGGCGAGACGGCCGCCGGAGCGATTTCCATCGGACTTGGCGGTGATGGCGCCGGAGGTGGATCGGCCGAGCGCGTGTTTGTCGATCTTGGTGGCAGCATTGCCACGCTGGGTGACTTCTCAACCGGCATGATTGCCCAGTCGGTTGGCGGCGGTGGCGGCGCGGGTGGTTTCAGTGTCGCGGCTGGTGTTGCGGCAGCTGGAGTCGCGTCGGGGTCGATCACGGTTGGTCTGGGCGGAGACGGCGGCGCTGGTGGCGCTGGCCGTTCAGTCGATGCAACTTTCGACGGGACGATCTCGACCCGGGGTGATCATTCACTGGGCGCTGTTATTCAGTCCGTGGGTGGCGGCGGCGGCAATGCCGGATTCAATCTTTCGGTGCCGATCGGCCTGTCCAGCACGGTGGCCGGCGGTATCGGTGTCGGCCTCGGCGGCTCTGGCGGCAACGGCGGAAGTGGCGGCCTTGTGACGGGGACCATCGGCGGCCTGGTAACCACCAGCGGCGATTTTGCGTCTGGCGCCCTGATCCAGTCCGTCGGCGGCGGCGGTGGTAATGGCGGCTTCAATATCAGCGGATCGATCACGCTTGCCGGTGTCGCCGCGGGCGGCATTACGGTTGGACTGGGCGGGTCGGGCGGCCTTGGCGGCGCGGGCGGTGAAGTGATCGCCGCGGCGAGCAGTATTGCAACCTCGGGCGATTTCTCGAACGGATTTGTAGCCCAGAGCGTCGGTGGCGGCGGCGGCAACGGTAACTTCAACGTCTCGGGCAATATCGCAATTGGCGGGACAGTCGGCGGCGGAATTGCGGTCGGCCTTGGCGGTTCGGGCGAAGCCGCCGGCAGCGGCGACGTTGTCAATGCGACCCTCACCGGCGTAGCAGCCACCCGGGGTGACCAGTCCACGGCCATCTTTGCCCAAAGCCTCGGCGGCGGCGGTGGCAATGGCGGCATCAATGTCTCAGGCAATCTGGCATTCAGCGGCGCCGTTGCCGGCGCGATCGGTGTCGGCCTCGGCGGTTCCGGGGAAGGCGGCGGTTCGAGTGAAAGTGTCACGCTGACAGTCGTCGGATCAGCCCATACGGGGTATGTCGACGAGTTCGATGTCCGTCATGGTGATGAAAGCACAGCTATTTTTGTCCAAAGCCTCGGCGGCGGCGGCGGTAATGGCGGCATCAATGTGACTGGCGGAATTGTCGCCGCGAGTACAGGCGCAGGGACGCTCGGTTTCGGCCTCGGTGGTTCCGGCGGTGACGGCGGTAACGGCTGGACCGCAACGCTGGCACTGAATGCCGGTGTGGCAGATGACGACAATACGCTGATCGCAGCGACGACTGCAGGCGACCGGTCCGGCGCGATTGTCGTCCAGAGCCTTGGTGGTGGCGGCGGCAATGGCGGCCTCAATGTGGCCGGCTCTCTGGCGTTCGGAACGAGCTTCGCTGGCAATCTCGGAGTTGGAATTGGCGGAACCGGTGGCGATGGCGGTCACTCGAACCTGGCGATTGTCCCCGGCGTCCCGGTCACCTACATGGCCGATGCCGGCATCAACGGAGATGTCGTCACCCTGGGCAATGAATCGCGCGCGATCGTAATCCAGAGCGTCGGTGGCGGTGGCGGAAATGGTGCCGTCAACGTCGCTGGCGGCATTTCAGGCACGACGTCCGGCCTTTCGGGCAACATCCTTGTCGGCGTTGGCGGCTTCGGTAGTGACGGTGGCGATGGTGGCGCTGTAATTGGCACCATCAATTCAGATATTCAAACGGGACAATTCGCGCCGGGCACCACGACAACGATCTCGGGAGACGGCGCATCGGGTCTGACGATCCAGAGCCTTGGCGGCAGTGGTGGGATCGGGGGCGTCAATGTCACCGGAGGCATCTCTGTCGGTCTCGGGAGCGGCGGCACCGGAACCTTGGGTGTCGGTATTGGCGGTTTCGCAGGCGGCGGCGGGTCGGCTTCCACGGTGGACGGAACGTTCACGGGCAGCATTCTCACGCGGGGTGACGATGCCTACGGCGCGTTGCTGCAAAGTGTCGGCGGCGGCGGCGGCGCGGGTGGCGTCAATGTGACGGGAGCGGTCGCACTCAGCGCAGGAACCACGGGTTCAATCGGTTTCGGCCTCGGTGGCTTCGGGGGCGATGGCGGTCGGTCTGACCGCGTGACGGGCCATCTGAGCGGCAATGTCACCACCTTTGGCAATGATGCTTTCGGCGCCATGATTCAAAGCCTTGGCGGGGGCGGTGGCGTCGGTGCGGTCAATGTGACCGGAACACTGGCGGCGAGCCTGGGCGGCAGCAGTAATTCGGGCGCTCTGAGTATCGGCGTCGGTGGGTTCGGAGGAGATGGCTCACCGTCCGGTGATGTCGTGGCGACGGTAAACGGCACCTATTTGACGCACGGTCTGCGCTCGTCAGGCGTGATTGCGCAAAGTGTCGGCGGCGGCGGCGGCAATGGCGGTGTCAATGTCTCCGGAGCAATTCAGTTTGGCTTGGCCGATGGAGCTGCCGGCACTATCGGCGTCGGTGGTTTCGGTGGGGATGCAGCGTCGAGTGCTGGCAATGTCAATCTCGTGCGGAACGGCGATACAATCACCCGCGGTGCCGACTCGATTGGCGTGCTGGCGCAGAGCCTGGGCGGCGGAGGCGGCGCCGGGGGCGTCAACGCGTCGGCCGGCATTTCCGTTACCCTTGACGATGGCGCCAGCCTCGGCTTCGGCCTGGGTGGTTTCGGTGGCGACGGCGGCAGTGCCGGCAACGTAACCGCCAATATCCAGGGCAGTGTCATCTCGACTGGCGTGCTCAGCGATATCACGACGGATGATGAACCCGTCCTGATCACAGATTTCGGCGACTCCTACGGGCTGCTTGGCGAAGGTGGCAGGCGTCGCCTCGGCGGATCGCATGGTATTGTCGTTCAAAGCCAAGGCGGCGGTGGTGGCATCGGTGGCGTCAACGTCACCGGGCAACTGGCCATCGGCGGTGATAACGGGCGCGGTGTTTCGATCGGTATCGGTGGCTTCGGTGGCGATGGCGGTGACGCTGGCAGTGCCCACCTGACCTTCGGCAATGCCGACAATACCGTGTTTGCCCAAGGGGTTGGCGATGATCGCGCAGCCGTAATCGTCCAATCTGTCGGCGGAGGCGGAGGTGTCGGGGGGATCAATGTATCCGCTGGCATTACCACAACCGGCAATCTGATTGCCGGCATCGGCGGATTTGGTGGGGATGGCGGCCTAGGTGGCGCGGTCACAGCGGATATCAACGCTAACCTTCGCGCCGACGGTCGACGTGCGCGCGGCTTGCTTGCCCAGAGTGTCGGCGGCGGCGGCGGGTTCGGTGCCATCAATGTATCCGGCGGCATAAACGCGACCGGTTCTGCGAGCGTCAGCGATGATCCCTCCCTCGTCTTCGGTCTTGGCGGGTTCGGTGGCGACGGGAATCGAAGTGGCAATGTGGCTGTAAATTACAGCGGAAATGTCGCAGTTACCGGCGAAGATTCGATCGGCATGCTGGTCCAAAGCGTTGCCGGTGGTGGCGGCGATGGCGGCATTAATGTTCTGGGCAATCTGGCGCTGGGTGACGGCGAGGGCTTTGCCGCATCGATTGGTATTGGTGGTACCGGTGGCGATGGAGCCAATGCTGGAGATGTGACGTTCAACAGCACTGGCAATGTGTCGGTGGCGACGTCTGAGCCGATTGACGATGATACGCCCGAGTTTGATCCGAGGCGGACCAGCCATAATGCGGTCGGCGTGCTGGTCCAGAGCGTGGGCGGCGGCGGCGGAGCCGGTGGTGTGAATGTTACCGCCGCGCTGTCTCGCGCGGGGCAACCGATTGCCGTCGGCGTTGGTGGCTCCGGTGGTTCTGGCGGTGATGCGGGAGCTGTCCGGGTCGTGCGCGGGTACAGCGACCCTGGCGCAGCAGCGACAAGTACAACCGATGAAATTGCTCCCAGTGGTGCCACGCCCGGTTCGATCTGGACCGCCGGCGATGATGCGACCGGGTTGATTGCCCAGAGCGTCGGTGGCGGCGGTGGCAATGCCGGAATCAATGTGACCGTTTCGGGCGCAAAGCCCGGTGACAACAACCCCGTCACGGCACAATTCGTGATTGGTGGGAGTGGTGCTGGCGCGGGCGCTGGGTCCACGGTTGACGTTCACCATGCCGGAAACATCCTGACCACAGGCACGCAAAGTCGCGGCTTGGTAGCCCAGTCGATTGGCGGCGGCGGCGGTAATGCCAATATTAATCTGGGCCTCGGTTATGTGAAGGGCGCGAGCGCGCTGAACCTGTCTGTCGGCGGGGCCACGGGCGCTGCCGGTGGGGCAGGGGCGGTGACGGTGTCTCACTCTGGCGTGATCGCCACAGAGGGCGATGACTCCGATGGATTGACGGCTCAGAGCATTGGCGGTGGTGGCGGCAATACAGCCATGAATACTGCCATGGGTTTGGGTTCCAGCCGTCAACTGGACATTGCCATCGGCCGTTCTGGCGGAACGGGCGGCCTCGGCGGCTCGGTCACGGTTACTTCCGCGGGTACCATTCTCACTCAGGGTGACCGTTCGCGGGGAATCATCGCGCAAAGCATCGGAGGCGGCGGTGGCATCAGTGGCTCAATCGCAGTCGGTGCCGCAAGCGTGTCAGGCGCGGGAACCAGCCAGAGGTCCTACGGAGGCAAGCTTATTGTTGGCCTTGAAGGCGGCTCTGGTGCAGAAGCCAGCGACGTCGAGGTAACATCCTCAAGCACGATCTTGACGGCCGGCGCCGGGTCGCATGCGATCCATGCCCAAAGTCTCGGCGGCGGTGGCGGCGTTGGCGGAGTCGCGGTCAATACGCTGATTGGCCGTTCGGGCGCGCTGAACCTTGGCGTCGGTGGCTCTGGCGGGTCCGGTAACTTCGCCGGGAGAGTTGATGTCATATCGACCGGAAATCTGCAGACCGGCGGCGTCGCCGCGGACGGGATCCTGGCACAAAGCATCGGAGGCGGTGGCGGCACAGGTGGTTATGCGGCAACCATAGGCCTGCAATTCCTCGGTGCGGCCAAGAACGGTTCATCGACCTTGGGCGTCAATGTCGGCGGAAGAGGTGGCAATGCCTCTGATGGAGGCATCGTAACGGTCCTCAACCAAGGCCTCATCAGCACATTGGAGCGACGTTCATACGGCATTCGCGCGCAGTCGATCGGCGGCGGTGGCGGCGATGGCGGCATGGTCTTTAACGGTCGCATCCAGGGCAGTGGCGACAATATGGATGCCACGTTCAACGTCGGCGGCGAGGGTGCCGGAGGCGGGATCGGACAGGACGTCACCGTTACGAATGAAGGCGCGATCTATACCGGAGGCGACCAGTCTGCAGGCATCAGTGCCAACAGCATCGGTGGTGGCGGTGGCGATGGCGGCTTGCTGTTGAACGGCGATGTCGGGTCGACCGGCAGCAACAATATGAGCGGGCGTTTCACCGTCAATATCGGCGGCTCTGGCGGCATGGGCGGGGTGTCCGGGAATGTTGTGGTCAACAATACACCGACCGCGGCCGCAGATAGCGGACTCATCGTTACGAGAGGCCGTGAGGCCTACGGTATCCTTGCGCAAAGCATCGCCGGCGGCGGCGGCAATGGATCGTCCATCATTTCGCTGACGGCGCTCGGCGGTGACAATGACAGCGCCCAGCTCGGCCTGAATGTGGGCGGCAGCGGTGCCGACGCCAGCAGTGCCGGTACGGTCACGGTCAATAATGGTGGCCGGATCGACACCAGCGGGTTTGGCGCTCACGGCATTCTCGCCCAATCGATTGGCGGCGGTGGCGGCAATGGCGGCCTCGTCTTCTCCGGCAATGCTGTCTTGAACGCACGGTCGATCGCGAATGCCTATTCACCCTTCATCTCTGTCGGTGGTTCCGGCGGTGATGGCGGCGATGCCAATACGGTTTCTGTTATCAACACCGGTCACATCGTGACGCGCGGTGCAGGTGCCCACGGTATCTTGGCCCAGAGTATTGGTGGCGGCGGCGGTAGCGCGCAGATGGGCTTCGGCCTCTCCAACAATGTCGCATCGGTTGCCATGTCCAACAGTATCGCCGCGATAGCGGGTGCGACCGGCGGTGGCGATGGCGGACTGGGCGGTGATGTCATCGTCAACCATACCGGTGATATCACGACGCTTGGCGAAGGCTCCGTCGGTATCAAGGCGGAGAGCATCAATGGAGGCGGTGGCTCGCTGGGCTTTGACCTGACGGGTATTACAACGCTTCCAGGCCGACCGGCTGTTGTCGATAGCGTGTTCGGTTCCGATGCTTTCGGCGGTTCGCCGGGTGGAACTGCTGCGGACCCGCTGATCATGGTGCGGCTCGGCTCCATGGATTCAGGCGATATGAATCCCGGCTCGGTGACCCAGACCGGAAATGGCACTTTCGGCGCGGCTGGTGATCATAGCGTCGCTGAAATGGCCCAGTCTATTGGCGGCGGCGGCGGCACGCTTACTTTGGCGGGTGTCCTCGGAACTGAAGCGGTCTCAGCGGCCCCGGTAGCGGCCCAGGAGCAAGAGGGCAAGTTGGCTGCGGGACCTCTCCCGGGCATTGATCTCGGCCTGGTTCTCGGCTCGCTGAACGGTACCAACAACCATGGCGGCTCGATTGAATCCGCCCATGTCGGTGCCTTGCTGACCAATGGCGTCATGTCGCCCGCGCTTCTGCTGCAGTCGATCGGTGGCGGCGGCGGACGCGGCACGATTGATGTCACAGCACCGTCCGGAGCCTCGCTCAACCCGATCGATCTCGCACTGGGCTCCGTCAATGGCCAAGGCGAAACCGGGGGCGACGTCACGCGCACCCAAACGGGTTCAATCAGCACGACCGGAGCCTTTTCCGCAGCCAGCCTGATCCAGAGCATTGGCGGCGGCGGCGGTGTCGCAAACGTCCAGATCGACGCAGTGGACCAGTCCAATCTGCGGGCGCGGCCAAATCTGGGAAGTCTTGGCGGCACTGACCTTGGATCTGGCGATATTGTCAGCGGGCTTGCAGGCGATGTCTACACCACCGGTGACGCTGCCAGCGGCCTGGTGCTGCAATCAATCGGTGCTGGGGGCGGCGATGTCCGCATAGCCGGAGTTGACCGGGTTGGGGTGACCCTGGGCGGTCAGCTCGACGCGCATGGCGACGGTGGCGCGGTCACGTTGAGCCATGTCGGTCTGGTTCAGACAATGGGCAATCGCTCCCACGGTGTGATGCTGCAGTCGATCGGTGGAGGCGGTGGTGCCGTCACCACAAATGCCAGCGAAATTGAGTACCAGCTGATGTCGGATAACTCTGGCGCGGGCGGAAACATTCGCTTCACTCAGACTGGCAACATCATCACCGTTGGCGAAGGTTCATTCGGAATCATTGCGCAGAGCCTTGGCGGCGGTGGCGGCTGGGTCGATGGTGTATTTGCCGGCACGGCCGGTGGCGCCGGCAGCGGTGGCGAGATCACATTGACCGTTGACGGAGCCCTGCTTGCGACGGGCCTCGGTTCGACTGCCGTATTTGCGCAGAGTGACGGCGTTGACGGTGCTGGTAACATCAGCATCGCTCTGCTTGAGTTCGCGCGCGGTGGCAGCGGCCTCGGACAAGGCGCCTTTATCGACGGGGGCGCGAACAATACCTTGCTGACGACGACGTCTTTGTCCGCGGTGTCGACTTGGGCTGTCCGGTCGACCACGGGTAATGACGCGGTGGCCAATACCGGCCTTGTGGTCGGTAACCTGGATCTTGGCACGGGGGTCAACTCCTTCGACAACCTGGCCGGTTCGACTTTCATCGCCATCGACACAATCGATCTACGCGATGCCCCGGGCGAAACTCAGCTTTCAACCTCGGACCAGATCTTTGATGCCGCGGCTGAGCTTCCGGTCATACCGCCAGCGGACACGGCCGCGGAACCGGTGTCGGTCAATGGGGCGGAGGACCGGACGAATGCAGCTGACCCGATTGATGGACCGCTGGCATCCGAGCCTTCGCGTCCGGTTGTAAGCGATCTTTCCGATGCACCGGCACCGGCGCTGGTCTCCATTGACCAGGTTCTTGGCGGTGCTGGTCCGGCTGCGCTACCGGCGGGGCCGAACTCGCTTGGTGTGGCCCGTGCGGCGGCGTCCCGGCCCGAGTCGGCCACGCTCTCTGCCGCAGATGTATCGGGTGAAAGGCATACGCTGCAGGCCGCTCTGACGGCGTCGCCGCAGACTGGGACGGCAGCCCCGTCAGTAGCCGAGCATCCAGGGGATACCAAACGCCCGGTCCAGGCGGACCTGTCGGAGGTCTCGCAGCCGGCAATGGTCTCGTTGGCGTCTGTTGACGTGTCGGGCGGAAGCAAGCGTCCGGTTCAGGAGAGAGGCCTGTCCCTGCCGCCCACCGGTCCGGAATTTGAGCCGGCCCCCGGCACGGAACTGGCAGGCAAGCCAGGCGGTGTCCAGGTGATGGCGGTTCTCGATTTGGACGACATTCCGGCACCGAGTGAGCGGGAGCAGTCGGCCTTGTTGGCATCAGCAGATCCGATGAATGCCGCAACCTTCCGCAATTCGGGCACGTTCCTGATGGGATTGTCGGCTTCGGACGCTCCGATCGATCTGCTGAATGGTGAGCTGTTCGGTAACCTGGACGATCGGGATGATCCGGCGACGAACCTGTTTTACGGCGTACGTGTCATCAACACGGTCGAACTGGATGGTCATTTCGAGCAGACAGCCGATGGCCATATGGTCTTTGACGTGGCCTTCGGTCCTTATGCTTCGGACCGGGTCAATGTGACCGGACTGACGACGGTCGACGGTACCGGTGACATCACCCTGATCTGGCTCGAGAACACCGATCGGGTAACGCTGTTTGCGGCTGGTGAGGGCGGTGTCGATAATGGCTTGTCCTTCCGCGACACGCTGGCGATCGATTACTCGGTGGCGGCCGATGCGGCGGGCGTCCACCTGCTGATCGATACCGATTTCGGTCTGGCCAGCCTCAATGGCAATGGCCGGGCTCTCGGTGGTCATATGGACTCGGCTCTTCAGGCCGGCGGCTCAGCCGGCCTTGGTCGCTTGCTTGGGTTCTTGGGGAATCTGCAAAATGATCAGCTGGATACGTATGAGGCGGTCTTTGCGGAGCTCAATCCCGAGCCCCACACGGCGGTCATGCGGGGACAACTGACTGCGGCGAACAGCTTTGCCGATGATCTATTCAACTGCGGCTCTCCGGTCGCAAACGGCGGGGACGATTGTGTCTGGTCACGTCTGGAGATGACCGCGAGTAGCAGTGACGCCACGGTTGAGAGCCTGCCCACCGAAACGCAGGCGATGCGCTTTACCGGCGGGTTCGAACGACGCCTTGGCAATGACTGGTCGGTCGCGGCCGGTGTCAGTTTTGAGGACACCTCACCAATCCGCGTCGACGGCCAACGCGCCATGACCGAAAGTCAGGGTTTCTCTGTCGGTCTTGGTTTCGAGCGCAACCAGGCGACGGGTCCCTATTACGGGGGCTCGGTGTCGGGCGGCTGGTCCTGGCATGAGACCGAGCGGGTGGTAACCGTGTTCGAGGCCGGCGTCGGTACTTCGACACCTGAATCCGGGTATGCGCGGATCGGTGGACATATCGGCGACAGCTTCCGGAACGGCAGTTTCTTTGCCCGTCCGCAGGTCTCGGCCTCGCTGACCGCGCTCCATCATGACGGTCTGATTGAGGACGGTCTGGACGGTCTGGGCGTAGAGGTTCTCTCCGAGACAGAGTTGGTTGCGGCCATCAATCCGCAACTGACAGTGGGCCATATCTTCCGGGAGACCGAGGACATGATGGGCGTTGTTTCGCTGGCAGCCGGCGCACGGTTGATGTCGCAGGATAGTCTGGAACTGCCCATGCGTTTCCTGGGCGCCAACCCGCTCGCCGAGCCGGCGCTCATCGGAACCGTGCTCGATGACGTTGTCTACCAGATCGGTGCCCGGATTGAGATCGTCGGTGACGAACGGGGCAGCCTGTCGATTGGCTACGATGTCGAGTTCGGTGAGCAGACCGAGCACCGGCGCGCCGGTATCGACTTCCGCGTTCGCTTCTAGGACTTGACCTCTAGCCTGTACGAAAGGCGGCCGTCCGGAGACAATCCGGGCGGCCGCTTGCTTTTGGGGGCGGCGGGCAAGCTCGCTGCGGACAAGGGCGCCAGCGGAGGTTTTTCCAGACCGCTCCGCTTCAGTCTGACACCACCTCTTGGAGATCGAAGCGAACCTTCATGACGGGCAGCGCGATCTTTGCCTTCCAGAGACCAGCTCGCACCAAATTCCGTCCTCCCCCTTTGGTTTGGCGGCGTCCACGCCAAATAACTTCGCATTGTGCCCTTTTGGCGTTGCAATCAACTCTCCAGCCGTTAGAAGCGTGGTTAACAAAGCGTTGAGAATTCCACGAGCCTAGGGACAGGCGCGGAGGCAACTCAGCCTGGTTGGCGGTAAAGCGGTGCTTTGACACCGCGGTGTTGGGGACGAAATCCATGTTTGCTTTTCTTACGGGTCGGCCGATGGCTGCGGTCAATCGGGGTGTGCGGACAGATGCCAAGGCTGGCGCGCCGCGCCGTGTGTCCATGCTGCTGGCCGGGATCGCGCTGGGTTTTTCGGCGCCGGTTCACGCGGCTGATAATGCCAGTGTGAGCCGGGTTCAGCTTTTGATAGACCGTCAATGTACCGCCGCGTCTCCCACAGTTTTCGGTACGACTGTTGCATACACTGGCACTGTCGATGACTTGCCGGGAAACGCCAATGTCGGCGACATTGTCCAAATCTATCACCTGGATGGAAATAATTCTGTTGTTGCGCGAAATTCTGGTTACGCGGGCTCTCTGAATGCGCAGGTCGGAGTGCAAAGCGGTGCGAACGCCGCCACTTTGATGATCGCAACGCCGGCAACGCATCCCTATACCGCCGTGCTGTGGGACGCGACGACTGACACTTTCGCCTTCAACGCCGGCGACACGCTGGATGTTAACGCGCCGGAAGTGCTGGCCACCATGTCATTTGACATGAATGCGCTGGACGCTGATTGCCCGGGCGGCCCTGCGGCGGATACGACTCCGCCGCAGCTGGCGAGCATTGAGCGTAGTACCCCTGCGGATGAGTTCACAAGCTACGATTTTTTGGTCTGGCGGGTCACGTTTGACGAGGACGTTCAGGGGCTCGATACCAACGATTTCGCGATTTCTGGAACAACAGCCAGCATAGACACCGTAACCGCAGGATCAGGCGCATCAGAGTATTCGGTGAGAGCACGCGGTGGCGACCTCGCGACGCTGGACGGTGTGGTCAGCTTGTCGATCAGCGGCTCGGCGACCATCGAGGACACGGCCGGAAACAGCCTGACCAACACGGCTGCGACTGGCGCGACCGAGACTTATACGCTCGACAACACGGCGCCGACCGTGACCTTCACGAATGGCACACCTGACCCGGCCACGGGTGCTTTCCAGCTGACAGCGACCCTCTCGGAAGCGGTCGATCAATTCAGTACTGACGGCATAACCGTCGGCAATGGGACCCTCTCAAACATCGTGGCCGTCAGCGGGACGGTTTACACCGCGACTGTCACGCCAACCACGCGCACATTGGTTACAATTGACATGCCGTTTGGTTGGGCCGTCGACCTCGCTGGCAACATCAATTCCGCAGCCACACAGCTCGTCGTCGACGTGTCCATCGATACTACGCCGCCGACGGTGGCGCTAACGTCATCAGCGACCTCGCCGACCAATGCGCCGTTCACTGTCACCGCCACCTTCTCGGAAGATGTCACAGGTTTTGATGCCTCGGACCTCCAGGTCACGAACGGTGCGGCGTCCAATACCCAGATGGCCAGCGCCAGCGTCTACACCGCTACCGTTACGCCGGCGGCGGATGGCGATGTCGTCATCACCGTCCCGGCCGGCGCGGCGCAGGACGGCACGAGCAATGCCAGCCTGGCGGCAACGCCGGTGACGATAGTCTTCGACGCCACAGCCCCGACCGTGGCCATAGCGGCCAATGTTGGCCCAACAGTGGGCGGACCGTTCGAAGCTACTTTCACCTTCTCTGAAAGCGTTACCGGGTTTGCCGAGGGCGACATTACCGTCGGCAACGGCACAGCCTCCAACGTCAACGGCGTCAGCCAGAGTGTCTATACAGCGACGATCACACCGGCCGCTGATGGCCAGGTCACCATCGATGTCGCCGCACAGGCGGCCTTCGACCTGGCCGGTAATTTCAGTACAGCTGCTGCACAATTCACCATCACCAAGGTGTCCGATGCAATTCCGCCAGATGTGGTGCTGAGCACCAGCGCCACCGATCCGGTGTCGGGCGCATTCGCCATCACCGCAACCTTCTCGGAAGATGTGACGGGCTTTGAGCTCGCCGATCTGGTCGTCGGCAATGGCGTGGCGTCGAATTTCAGTGCAGTCAGTGCCAGCGTTTATACAGCAGACATCACGCCTACGACCGACGGTGCGGTGACTGTGGACGTCGCGACCGGTGCCGCCAATGATGGCGCCGGCAATCCCAGCACGGCGGCCGCACAATTCTCGATCAGTTCCGACGCGACGCCACCGGGTCTGGCGATCAGCCTTCCAGGTGCCACTGTCGAGGGCACGTTCACCGCGACTTTCACCTTCTCTGAAGGCGTCACCGGGTTCGAGTTGAGCGATATCACGGTCACCAACGGTGCGGCCTCGGCGCTGACCCCGGGCGCAACCGGTGTCTACACGGCCACCATCACCCCCGAAACAGTCGGCGCGCTGACGGTTTCAGTGGCCGAGGGGGCGGCGCAGGACTCGGCCGGCAACGGGTCGGCAGCTGACAGTGCCAGCGTTGAAGTGGTTTTCCCGGCGGTGGATGTTGATCTCGACCTGGGCTCGACAGTCCTTGATCCCAACAGCGTCACGACGACCGTGACGCTGTCGAATCCGGGCAGCCTGGCGGTCGATTTCGTTGCTTCTGTTGATGTGCCCTGGGCTGACGTGACGCCTTCAAGCGGGACGATCCCGGCATCAGGAAGTATTCAATTCACCGTTGGCCTCAACGCCGAGGCAGACGGACTCGATCCGGGCGACTATTCCGGCACGGTGACGGTCACGACGGCCGCGCCGGCAGGCCAAGCAGCCCAAGCGTCGCGCGGGCCGGCATCGGCTGGCTCCACCGTCCTGGCCAATATTCCGGTCACCGCCTCAATCGCAGCACGCTTTGGTTCGCTTCAGGTCGTTGCCACCACGCCGGGCGGGACCCATGGCGACGAAACATTCACCTATGCCTCCAGCGACGCCGATCTGGGTGGTCTGAGTCTGACCACATCTGGTGGTGCGGCTAGCTCGGCCCCGATCCAGAAGATCTTCGGCACCTACGACCTCGCCCAGAGCCTGCCGCAGGGCTGGGCGCTCGAGAGCCTGACCTGCGCCGGCGACACCGATGGCGGTTCCGTGATCGACCTGGCAGCCGGTTCGGTGGATATCGACCTGGATCCGTCCGAGACCATTGTGTGCACATTCGCCAACACTCGCGATGCAGACGCAGTCCGTCTGGCGACCTTGCGGGCGATCAACAACTACATGGTTCGCCGCGCTGACCGTATCCTGACCGGTGCTCCGGACCTGTCCACTCGCCTGCGAGACCGGACTGCGACGACGCCAGGTCGTTTCTCGGCTGATGTCGATGGTGCCAATGTCACCATGAATTTTGCTGGCAGCCTGTCGGGCCTGCGCAACCACGCCAAGGCCAATGAGCGCCAAGTGCCTGACGGTCCGCAGCTGGCGGAGTCGGGCGCGGCCCGCTTCGACGCCTGGTTCTCTGCAAGTTATGATGCGCTGGATGATGACAGGGCGGGCGACCAGGCCGACAGCCGGTTTGGTCTGTTCCAGCTGGGCGCGGACTGGCTTGTGGCCGACAATGCGTTGGTCGGCATCATGGTCCAGATCGATCAGATGAGCGAGACTGCAGACAATCCGGTCGAGGCCGCGGGTGCAGTCAGCGGCGCGGAGATAGACGGGACGGGCTGGATGGCCGGCCCCTATGCCGTCTGGGAATTCGCCCCGGGTACCACGCTGGATGTCCTCGCCATGTGGGGCCGGTCGGAGAACACCATCAATCCACTTGGCTTCTACGAGGATGAGTTCGAAACGACGCGTTACATGATTCGCGCAAACCTCACCGGGGAGTGGTCTGCGCCGCGTTCCGACGCTGGCCAGCTCAAAGTCCGTCCGGGCATTTCCTGGGCGCATTATGAAGAGACGCAGGATGGATATACCGACAGCCTGGCGATCGCGATCCCGGAGCAGACAATCTCGGTCGGACGGCTGGAAGCCGGGCCGGAGATCGCCTATCGAATGGATGGCCAGCGGCCGGGCAGCTGGTGGGAGCCAACTGCAGCTGTCAGAGCCGTCTGGGACTATGATGGTGCCGATCTGATGGATGAAACCGGGCGCAGCATTGATGATGGCCAGCTTCGCGCTGATGCCTCATTGGGGCTGCGAGGACAGTGGGCCAATGGTGCTCATGTGTCGGCGCAAGCGCGCTTCTCGGGCCTCGGGAACAATGACTTCAGCGCCAATGGCGTGAGGGTCGAATTGCGAATGCCATTCTAGGGTCCGGCTTTCGCAAGGAAGCTTGTCCAGGCTGAAGCCTTTGGACGGTCGTGTCAGATTAAACGCGGGTTAAGTGCGATCGCTTGATTTCGAAGCGTCGTCCGACGCGTAACCTGCTCAAGTATTGCAAGAGTTCTCCAGAGGTCATTCGCCTGACGGTGATGATGTATGTCCGCTTTCCGCAGTCGTTGCGGAACGTGGAAGATCTCCTCTGTGAGCGAGGCATCATCATCACGCACGAGACGGTCCGGTTCTGGTGGAACCGGTCCGCCGCCCTGGCCGAATGGCCCCAACTCGCCGCCTGAATCAAGGTCGGTGGACGATTTCGGAGACCGCTCCGCTTCAGTCTGACACCACCTCTTGGAGAGATTGAAATGCGCCTGAGACGGCACCGGCGACCGTTATGGCGGTGTCCGTCGGCGGTGCGGATTGTGGGCGTGTGCACGATGAGGGTCGGGTTGGACTCTCCATTGCACGTGCCGTTCTGCCGGATTGTCCCGGGCCATCGGATTGGGTGAGGCCCGGTTGCAGGAGGTGCGGAGCTTCCCTGTCACGACAGGGCTTTCCTCGTTGGTGGCAAGGTCGCAGGGTCCCCGAAGTTCGCGCGTAAATACAAAGTGGTTAGTCCAATTTTTCCGATTTAATATACCAGTTGAATATACCGAATCTGAAAAATGGCCTAGTAAAATGGTTGACAGAACCGGATTCTTGATCCCCAATCGGACTATAAAAACCTAAGGGGAGTGAATATGTTTGAATTACGAGGGGAGCGTCGTCTGTCGCGCTCCAGGTTGACCCGTGCTCTGATGTTGAGCTGTGCGGTCACAGCATTTTCGGCGCCGGCTTTCGCGCAGAATGATGAAGTCGAAGACGTCGTCGTCATCCAGGGGATTCGGCAGACCATCCAGGACTCGATCGAGACCAAGCGCAATTCCGACACGGTCGTTGAAGCACTGTCTTCCGACGACATCGGCGACCTGCCGGCCCTGTCGATTGGTGAGGCGCTGGAAACCTTGACCAGTGCGGCCTCCCATATCGAACAGGGTGGCGCGACCGAGATTTCCATCCGAGGCCTCGGCCCTTATCTTGGCTCGACTGTCATTAATGGCCGGGAAGCGGCCAATGGCAGTGGCGACCGTTCAGTCAATTTCAGCCAGTTTCCATCGGAATTGTTCAACTCCCTTGCCGTTTACAAGACGCAGGAAGCGAGCTTCATCGAAGGTGGCGTGTCGGGTCAGATTTCGCTCTCGACCCTTCGTCCCATTGATTACGGCCGTAGCCGGATCCAGCTGGAGCTGAAGGGGAATTACAATCCGGACAATTCGGATCTGAACATCAGTGAGCGGGGCATCGGTCACCGGGCGACGCTCAGCTTCGTCGACAGTTGGGAGACCGGCGCTGGCGAGTTCGGCCTGTCCTTCGGTTATCAGAACAACCGCTCGACCAATCCCGAACAGGAAGCGCGCACGACCAGTTCATTCCGTGATTGCCGCAATGTTGTCTCCGGAGATCCCAACAGCGATAATTTCGGCGTAGACAGCCTCGGTGACCCGGATCAGAACTGCGATAGCGGCGGTGGCGATCTTGTGCTTGAGGTCGATCCCGCAACCGGTGTTGCGCCGGACGCGAACACCCCCTTCGTCTTTGTTCCGAGCCAGCGCCATTTCCGCCAGAACATTACGGATGATGCGCGTGACTCGATTTTCTTTGCGGCCCAGTGGCAGCCGAACGCGCGCTGGGACATCAATGTCGATTACCAGCAGTCCGATCGCGAATTCACTGAACTGCGCAGTGACCTGACGATCGACGGCAACTCGGTCCTGAACGTCGGTGAAAGCGGCGAAATCGTCCCGTTGTCCGTGAGCCCGACCGGCGCTTTTCTGGGTGGCACGACCTATGACGGCGCAGAAGTCAGCTCGCACTATATGGAGCGCATCGAGGAATACACCGGCTATGGATTGCAAGCCGAATACCAGCTGACCGACGATCTGACGATTTCGGCCGACTATTCGTATTCGGAAACGATGCGGCGCGAGAACATCATCCAGTCACGCTTGCGCAGTGACACGGACGGTGACTCCGGTTCAGAGGATGTTTTCGTCGGAATTATCGTCGAGGACGATGCGCAACGGTTTGTCTTCGGGGACTTTGATGTCACCGATCCGGCAAACTTTGACGTCGGCCCCCGTACCCGGGAAGACCTCAACCAGTTCCGCAACAACAGCATCGAAGCCTTCCGGGCCGACTTCGACTATCTGTGGGACAACGGGTTCATCACCAATGTTCGCGGTGGTGTCCGGCATTCAACGCTGGAATATGATTCCGTGCCTCGCGTGCGCCGCGAGAGCGATGGCAGCCCGCTCTCTGTGGGTGATGGTGCGGCGGCAAGCGCGGCCTGCATGAACACTGTCTTCCCGGAAGATGACTTCCTTGCGGACGTCGTGGATGGCCCGCTGATCACGAATGTCGACAGTGCCGGGAATGTCATCGCCAACGGCACCGGTAACTCCTATGTGACTTTCGACCCGCTGTGCCTTGCCGAGGCCATCCTGGGTCGTGCACCGAGTATCCCGGATGCGAGCGATGTCTTTTTGACCTCGGCTGAAATGGGTACCGGTCAAAACCCGCTCCAGATTGTCGATGTTGCGGAAGAAACGATCGCTGCCTATCTGCAGGCCGACTTTACCGGAGAAATGGGTGAGCTGCCCGTGCGCGGTAATTTTGGTGTTCGTGTGGTGGATACGGAAGTCACGTCGAACGGGTATCGCGGTTCGCTGACGATTGACCGCGACGGGGCCAATGTCATCACCGGCATCGGCGTCGACAACAGCAATCTCGTCGAGATCACGGCCAATCACAGCTATACCGAGGTTCTGCCGAGCGCGAACCTGGTTGTGGAGCTGCGCGATGACGTGCTGTTGCGCGGTGGCATCTACCGTGCGCTGTCGCGTCCGGACCCGTCCGATCTGGGTGTGGGGCGCAGCTTCTCGAGCAGCATCGACAATGACGGCGGGTCGACCGACGTGGCCGATGTCATCGCCCAGGTCACCGGCTTCGGAAACCCGGAGCTCGACCCTCTGATGTCGTGGAATTATGACGCGGCGCTCGAATGGTATCCCAATGAGGACACCATTCTGGCCTTCGGGGTCTACTACAAGAGCTTCAATGGTGGTTTCACAAACGTCGGGCAGGTGGAGACTTTCACCGTCGACGGCCAGGACCTCCAGGCTGTTGTCACGACCCAGTCGGTAGACAGCGAGGAGAGCACGATTTCAGGCTTTGAAATCTCGGCAGCGCACGCCTTCAGCTACCTGCCGGGTGCCTGGAGCGGTCTCGGCTTCCGGGTCGGATACAACTACGCCGACTCTGATTTCGAGTTCGAAGATGCCGTCTTTGGTGCGTCGACGATCATCGCCGCCGATGGCACCGAGATCGAACGGGTCGGAATCGTGGCGCCAGCCAATGTCCCCGGCCTGTCGGAGCATGTCGCATCGGCGCAGCTGTACTACAGCATCGGGGATCTCGATCTGCAGGGTGTCTACAAATATCGTAGTGGCTACTTCCAGCAGTTCATCTCGACGCCGGGCAATCTGCGCTACATCGACGAACGCGGCATCTACGAAGCCCGCGCCTCGTATCAGGTCAATGATGCGGTGCGTGTCAGCGTTGAGGCGATCAATATCTTTGACGAGCCGCGGGTCCAGTACAATCCGACCCTCGACAACTTCGCTGAAGTCAATGTCTACGGACCCCGTATCTACTTCGGAGTGCGGGGGCGGTTCTAATCGACCGTCGTGACTTTGCGGACTTCCCCCTTGCCCTCAAGGGGACTGTGGCGCCTCCTGGTGCCCGGCTTAGCCGGGCGCCAGCGGGGCGCCGCTTCATTCGCGGGTATGGCCTGGAAAATTTGTAGTCCAATTACGATAATGCTATGATTTTCAGGTGGTCCGAGCGATCGGGCCGAATCTTGAGAATGGTCAGAAACGGCATCAAACAAAATGACAACAGATAAGCGCCTGTACAACCAGATCGCCCGCCGCATCATCGCCCTGATTGATGATGGCAAATTCCCTCCGGGAAGCCGCTTGCCAGGTGAGCGGGATCTCGCGGTACAGCTGGGCGTCAGTCGGGTGACCGTGCGCGAGGCGCAGATCGCTTTGCAGGCGCAGGGGCGGATCGAGGTGCGGACCGGTTCCGGCGCAAAAGTATTGCCGGCGGCCCCTTCCAATGACGCGTTGCCAACAATCGAGGCCTTCGAATTGACCCAGGCGCGGACGCTGATCGAAAGCGAAGCGGCCGCCCTGGCAGCGACGATGATCAATGATGACGAGCTGGCACAACTCGACCTGTTGGTGTCGAAAATGTCAGATGACAGCGAGAATGACGAAGCGTTGCATCAGGACGCGGACCGTGAATTTCACCTGACGATCGCGCGGGCCTCAAAGAATGCCGCGATCATCGACATGATCGAGCGTTTGTGGCGCTTTCGCACCGAAATTGATGAAATTCGCAATGCCTATGACTCCATCTGCGGCATTTCCCCGGAGATGCGACTGTCAGAGCATCGCGATATTGCCCTTGCGCTGCGGGCGCGGGATCCGGACCAGGCCCGGGCGGCCATGCGTCGGCACTTTGCCTGCATCGTCGAGGCGATGCTCAGCACAGCCGAGCAGAGGGCCATCGAAGAAGCCCGGCGCCGCACCAGCGAGGCGCGTGAGCGCTATCTTGGGAACGGTGAAAGCGCCCCGCAAAATGCTTAGGCCAATTGCCTAGGCCATTTTGAACAAATTGGACTGTGAAACCTCTTGTCCGCTTGATCGCGGGTGGTTATGCTCCCTCTTGAAGCTTCATCAATAGAAGCAAAGCGGAGGAAGTATGACCCGGACCCGACCCCAGTCTTCGTGGCTGTTGCGCAGCGCTGTGCTCCTTTTGGCGGCCTTGGCCTGGCAACCGGCCTCCGCATCCGCGACCGACTACCTCGTCAATGATCAGCAGGCCTATGAGGCCGCGCTGGACCGGGTTGAGCCGGGCGACCGGATTGTGCTCGCAGACGGTGTCTGGGAGGACTTCGAAATCGTGTTTGAGGCGACCGGCACGGCCCAAGCACCGATCTACCTGATGGCGCAGACGCCGGGGCAGGTCATTCTCACTGGTCAGTCCAATTTGCGGATTGGTGGCTCGCACCTCGTCGTGTGGGGGCTGACCTTCCGTGACGGTCATTCGCCGACAAGCGAAGTGATTGCCTTCCGGCGCGACAGCCGGACGCTGGCAAATCATACCCGCCTGGTGGAAACCGTGATCGAGGACTTCAACCAGCCGGACCGCGAAATGCAGGATTCCTGGGTTGTCGTCTATGGGCAGAACAATCGCATCGACCGGAACGCCTTTGTCGGCAAGACCAACCGGGGTCCGACCATGGTGGTGCGCCTCAATTCCGAGGGCAGCCAGAACAACAACCATGTGATTGAAAACAATTATTTCGGGCCGCGCCCGCCACTCGGCGGGAATGGCGGCGAAACCCTGCGAATTGGCGTCAGCCAGTACTCACGAATACATTCGGGCACCATCGTCCGGCGGAATTATTTTGATCGTTGCGATGGCGAGGTCGAAATCATCTCGATCAAGTCCGAAGGCAATCTGATCACGGAGAACGTGTTCTACGAATCGCGCGGGTCCGTAGTCTTCCGCCATGGCGGGCGCAACGAAGTGTCGCGGAATGTATTCTTCGGGAACGGGGTTTCCGATACCGGTGGCATCCGCGTCATCAATGATAATCAGGTGGTGCGCGACAATTATCTGGAAGGTTTGCGTGGTCGCAAATTCCTCGGCGCCCTGGTGGTGATGAATGGCGTGCCGAATTCACCGGAGAACCGATACCATCAGGTTGATGGCGCGGTGATCAGCCAGAACAGCTTCGTTGACGTGCTCGAGCTGGGCTTCGCTGTTGGCAGCGATGAAGAGCGCAGCGCGCCGCCTATCAACAGCGAAATGACGCGCAATATCCTGCTGTCAGACGAGCAGGAGCCCGTCGCCATTTTCGACGATGTGTCCGGTATCCGGTTTGCTGACAATGTCGCCAACAATCGTCGTTTCGACGTGATTGGCTCCACTGCCCTGGCCGACTTCACCCTGTCCCGCCACGAAAACGGGCTCGTCTATATGCAAAGCGATGCGCTGGACGGTCCGGTCGGTGCGCCGCTCGACCTTCAGCCGATCGCCCGCAGCCAGACCGGGCCACGCTATTACGACAAGCCGGCCCAGACCCGACAGGACGGCGCTGCTGTCGAGGTCGAGGCCGATGAGGCGGCCCTGTTGCAGGCAATTGCCGAAGCTGAGCACGGGGATATCATTCGACTGGGAGGTGGTGACATTGCGCTTTCCGGACCAATCCTGGTCGATCAGGCCATTGCCATCGAGGGCAGTGACGACACCCGGTTGATCGCATCGCCGGGTGGTCTGTTCCGTCTGCTTGCCGGCGGCGAGCTGACGCTTCGCGGCCTCACCCTGCGCCAGGAAAGTGCCGAGACGGCACTGATCCATGGCGCCGGAGACCGGTACCGAGGCGCTTACCGACTTCACCTCGAGGACGTCAGCCTCGAGGCCGGCACCACGGGCGCCGTTGCCCCCTTGCTCGCTGCTGACAGCACAACATTTGCCCAGCTTGTCACCCTGACCGGACTGCAGGTCACCAACTGGCCGGGTGCGATCATCGAACTGAGTGGGGACGGGCTTGACGGCTGGTACCTGGCCGATGAAATCCGCATTGAGGACAGTTCGTTCCGCACAATCGGTGGTCCATTGGTCCGGTTTGGCCGCGAAGGCCGCGATGAGAGCACCTTTGGTCCGCGCTTCAGCCTGACAGGCTCGACGCTGGCAGGGGTGGCCGAGGACGGTGCGGCGATCGCACTGAACGGAATCGACCAACTGCACCTGACAGGCAATCAGATCGCCGAGACGGGCACCTTCCAGATCCGCCGTCGTGTGCTGGGTTGGCCGTTCGAGATCGGCGGCAATGACGTCGATGCCCAGGCCAGCTTGAACCTCCTCGGTGTCGATGGTGAGGCGCTGGATGCAAGCCTCTCGGGTGACAGCCAATGATCCGGATTGTCGGACTGGTCGCTGCCGCCTTGCTGGCAACGACCTCCTGCGCGTCGGCGCAGCCAAACCTGATCCTCACGGGCGAGGGCGTTGAAGCCTTCCGTGAAGCGGGGGCGCTGCCGCCACTGATGCAACGGGCCCTGGACGCCGCAACGCGACGGGTGGAGGCCAGCATCCAGGCCGGCCCGATTGTCCCGGAGCCTGTCGATCCCGGTGGCGGTTATTCGCACGAGCGCCACAAGGAAAACTACAAGATCATCCACGATGCCGGCTTGCTCTTTCAGCTTACCGGAGAGCGGCGCTATCTCGAGCATGCCGAGACCTACCTGCTGGCCTATGCGGACATGTATGGTGACCTGCCATTGCACCCTGAGCGTCGCAACCAGGCGCCGGGCCGGTTGTTCTGGCAAAGCCTGAACGAAGCTGTCTGGCTGGTCTATTCGATCCAGGGCTATGACGCGATCCGAGCTGAACTCTCTGATGCGTCGCGCGATCGCATCGAGGCGGCCCTGTTCCGTCCCATGGCAGAATTCCTGTCGACAGAGTCGCCGCAGACTTTCCAACGCATCCACAATCACGGCACCTGGGCCGCTGCAGCCGTCGGCATGACCGGCTATGCGCTGGACGATCCTGCGCTTGTAGAGCGTGCGCTGTTTGGGCTCGAGCTCGACGGTGAGGCAGGCTTTTTGGCCCAGCTCGACCAGCTTTTTTCACCGGACGGGTACTACACTGAGGGCCCCTATTATCAACGCTACGCACTCATGCCGTTCGTGTTGTTCGGACAGGCGGTGCAGAATAACGAGCCCGAGCGGGGCATATTCGAGCATCGCGACGGCATTTTGCTCGAAGCCATCCTTTCGACCATCCACCAGAGCTATGCGGGCCGTTTCTTTCCGATCAATGATGCGATCCGGGAAAAGGGTCTCGACACGGTTGAGGTCGTCTACGGGGTCGCGGCCGCCTACTCCCTGACGGGAGATACCGGTCTGCTGTCGATTGCCGATCAGCAGGGCGCGACGGTTCTGACCGGCGACGGGCTGGCCGTGGCGACCGACCTTGATGCCGGAATGGCCTCTCCCTTTGCCTTTGACACACGACTGCTTCGCGATGGCCCTGACGGAAATCAGGGCGGCCTTGCCATCCTGCGCATGGGCGCGGGAGAGCTCGCGCAGACGCTTGTGGCCAAGCACACCGGTCAGGGCATGGGGCACGGGCATTTCGACAAGCTGTCGCTCATTCTCTACGACGGCGGACAGGAGATCCTGACCGATTATGGCGCCGCCCGCTTCTTGAATGTCCCCTCCAAGGATGGTGGACGTTATCTGCCGGAGAACAGCAGCTGGGCCCGCCAGACCATTGCCCACAATACCGTGGTCCTGAACGAGACCAGCCATCATGGCGGTGACTGGCGTCGCGCTCAGGAGAGCTGGCCGAGCATTGCCCTGTTCGAGCAGCGCGATGGCGTCAATGTGGTTTCGGCGAGTATCTCAGATGCCTATCCGGATGCGACGCTGACCCGAACCACTTTCCAGCTGCAGAGTGAAAACACCGCCAGTCCGCTCATCCTGGACGTCTTTGACGTTGTTGCCGACGAGCCGTCGCAAATTGACCTGCCCACCTATTTCGCTGGCCAGCTGACGGATTTCGATATCGCGTTTGAACGCTTCGGAAGTCAGCAAACGGCGCTGGGGGCGGGCAATGGCTATCAGCATTTGTGGGTGGAAGCCCAAAGCGAGATTGCGGCCGATCGGGCACGCTTCACCTGGCTGACGGAAAACCGGTTCTACACCTATCATGCCCTGGTCAGCGAGCCGTTCGAGGCTCGAATTGTCAGAACCGGCGCGAACGATCCCGATTTCAATCTCCGGACCCAACAGGGCATCCTGTTGCGTGTTCCCAGCGCGGAATCAGCCCGTTTCATTTCGGTGTTCGAACCGCATGGTCGATACGACCCGGCCCAGGAAATCACGGTCGCGAGCGAGAGCGGCATTGACGAGATCCGTTCCGTTGAAGGCGAGACCGCCACGCTCATCCAGATCGTTTTCAACTCAGGTCAACGCCTCAGCGTTGGCCTGGCTCATGATCTCCATGCCGGAGCTCACACGATAAACGCCGACGGCCATCGTTACGAATGGACCGGGGCTTACAACATATTTGGGGAGTGAATCATGCCGTCAGCGAATGCGGAAACGGTCGATCGGACCGCTTTTGATGCGCCATCGAATTTCGTCAGGGCCGATGTCGCCGGGGCGGAGGAGGTCGCGCCGGGAATTCGACGCCAACTCCTCGGTTTCGGGGATGCCCTCATGGGCGCCCGGGTCTGGTTTTCGACGGGGGCTGTTGGCGAACTTCACGCCCATCCCCATGCGCAGATGTCCTATGTCGAATCCGGTGAATTCAAGGTCACCGTCGGCGCCGAACAACAGACCCTGTCCGCTGGCGACAGCTTCTTCGTTCCATCCCAAAGCCGGCACGGTGCTGTCTGCCTGCAAGCGGGTGTCCTGATCGATGTGTTTGCGCCAGCCCGCGAAGACTTCATTCCGGCACGGGGAGAGGTCTGATGCAAATTCCCCGACTTCGCTGGTGGATTGTCACCCTGGTCGCGCTGGCGACCGTTATCAACTATATCGACCGGCAATCGCTGAATGTCCTCTGGCCGGAAATTTCGGCGGAACTCTATCCTGACCGGACCGAAGACCAGCGAAAGGAAATCTACGCCCTTATCTCGGTCATCTTCGTGTTCGCATACGCGTTCGGACAGGCGATTTTCGGAAAGATTTTCGACTGGATCGGCACCCGAATGGGGTTTGCCCTGTCGATTGCGGTCTGGTCGCTGGCCACGGCGGCCCATGCTTTCGCCCGAGGTTTGGGAACCTTTGCGCTTTTCCGTGCGATCCTGGGCGCCGCCGAGGCCGGTAACTGGCCGGGCGCGACCAAGGCCAATGCCGAATGGTTTCCGACCAAGGAACGTGCGCTCGCGCAGGGCATTTTCAATTCCGGTGCCGCGATTGGCGGCATTGTTTCGATCCCGCTCATTGCGTTCTTGTCGGTGTTTTTCGACTGGCACATCATTTTCATCATCATCGGCCTGACCGGCTTGCTCTGGCTCATTCCGTGGATGGTTCTGGTCAAGGCGCCCCCAGGTTCCCACCCGTGGGTCACCGAGGATGAACGCCAATATATTCTGACTGGCCAGACCCGCACGGAAAGCGAGGGTGACAGCGCTCAAACACCGGCTGAATCAGATAGCTACGCACCGGGGACGGTAGAGCTTTTGTCGCGGCGGCAGAGCTGGGGTGTCATCATCGCCTCTGCGGCGATCGATCCGATCTGGTGGTTGTTTGTCTTCTGGATCCCGATCTACCTATCTGAAGTCTATGGCTTCAACGTCCGTGAAATCGGCATCTACGGCTGGGTCCCTTATGTCGGCGCCATGTTCGGAGCCTGGTTCGGTGGCTTGCTGGCCCAGAACCGGATCAAGGCCGGCTGGAGTGTCGATGGCGCTCGCAAACTGACCATCACGCTCGGTTGCCTGATCATGCTTCCCTGTCTGCTTGCGATGTCACAGGCGGCCAATCCGGTCGTCGCGGTCCTGATCATGGCGGCGATCCTGTTCGGCTTCCAGACCGCCATTGGCAACGTGCAGACGCTGGCCAGTGACTTCCTCAGTGGCAAGTCGGTTGGCACGCTGGCCGGATTCGCCGGAATGGCCGCCAAGCTGGGCGCTGCCGGTCTGACCTATCTCGTGCCGTGGCTGACGATGGGTGGCAACTACACGCCTGCTTTCATCATTGGTGCAGGTCTCGCCCTGCTGGCTCTGGCCAGCGTGTGGATCGTGTGTGGCCGGATTGAACCTCTCAAACCGAAAAAAGAACAAGCCTGACGGCTTCCAGATTCTAGGAGACGAAAATGAAACTCGCCGGAAAAACCGCGATTGTTGTTGGTGGTGGCCGTGATATCGGGCGTGCCGTCTCGATCAGCCTGGCCCGCGAAGGCGCCAAGGTGGTCGTCAATTTCAACAATGATGAAGCCGCCGCCCAAGCGACAGTTGATGATATTACCAAGGCTGGCGGCGACGCCATCCTGGTCAAGGCTGATGCGACCAAATTCGCCGAGATGGAAGCGCTCGTGGCGTCAGCCCAAAGCGCCTTCGGCCCGCAAATCGACATTCTCGCGACTGTCGCCGGCGGCATGGTGGCCCGCAAGACCCTCGCCGAAATGGACGAGGAGTTTTTTGACTTCGTCATGAGGCTCAATGTGCACTCGGCATTCTTCGCGATGAAAGCGACCGTGCCGCACATGAAGGAAGGGGCGTCGATCATCAACTTTTCCTCCCAGGCTGGCCGTGATGGCGGGGGGCCCGGTGCTACCGCCTACGCGACGGGCAAGGGCGCCGTCATGACATTCACCCGCGGCATGGCCAAGGAGCTTGGCCCGAACGGAATTCGGGTCAACGCCGTGTGCCCGGGCATGATTGCCACCAGCTTCCATGACCGTTTCTCGAAGGATGAAGTGCGCGAGAAGGTGGCCGGCATGACGCCGCTTCGTCGCCAGGGTGCAGCCGAGGAAGTGGGCGATGTGGTCAGCTATCTGGCCTCGGATGAAGCTTCCTTCCTGACGGGCGTTTGCCTCGACGTGAATGGCGGTTTGCTGTTCTCCTAGGCTTCAAGGCAGCTGAAAGATGAATGCGATGGGGCATCCGACCAAGTTCAAGGCTGACCGCAAAGCGGTCACCTGCTTTGGCGAGGTCATGGCAGAGCTCGCAGATCTGGGCGCGGAACAGGTCCGTGTCGGTGTTGGCGGCGATACCTTCAACACGGCGGTTTACCTGGCCCGGCTCGGAACGCCGGTTCGCTATGCAACGGCACTGGGCCAGGACCCGTTCAGCGAGCGGATACGCAAACGCATGGCGCTCGAGGGTGTGGACGCTGAGCTGGTCGCAACCTCAAGCGATCGCAATTGCGGCCTGTACGCGATTGAAGTCGACGAGACGGGAGAGCGGAGCTTCACCTATTGGCGCTCGCACAGCGCGGCGCGCCAGTTCTTCGATCTTGCCGGGGCCCGACAGGCGCTGGATGCGATGGCAGAGGCCGATGTGTTGTACCTCTCCGGCATAACACTGTCGCTCTTTGCGGAATCGTCGAAGACGGGACAGATCATCGATCTGGCGCAATCTGTTCGCCGAAAGGGTGGGCAAGTCGTTTTCGACACCAACTACCGTCCCGCCGGCTGGCTTTCGCCAGGGCAAGCGCGGGACACAATCTGCGAGTTGATGCCGCACATCTCCATCGCCCTGCCCACGCTCGAAGATGAGCAGGCCCTGTTCGGCTTCCAGAGCGTCGAGGAATGTGTGGAATACTGGTGCCGCGCCGGCGTTGACGAAGTCGTCGTCAAGCACGGTCCTCGAGGCGCCTGGTCGACGGGCGTTGGGGAATGGGTCGAGCCGCCGGCAATTATTGCGCCGGTTGACACCACAGGTGCCGGGGACAGTTTCAATGCCGGCTATCTCCACGCACGCCTGAGCGGCGCGTCCGGCCGGGAATCAATCATAGCCGCGCATCAATTGGCCGCATTGGTCCTGGGAGTACGCGGCGCACTGCTACCGGCGGATGAGCCACTCCCGGCCTGGACGAAGGAGCTGAGCAAACAGAATGTGTAGTCCCGTTCAACGCCCCGCCAATATCATTGCGCCTGCCCACCTTGCCGCGACTTATCCGATCGGGTCCGGCATTCCCGAAATCCGCATCGACGGCACGGTTTCGACCGTGGGCGGGCTGCGCGCGAGCCTGTCGCGCTCCGAGGGTGTTCGGCTGCATCTTGAAGAGCGGACCCGCTTCGTCTTGAGGCCCCAGACAGCGTCAACCGACCTGACCGAGGACGTCGGGAGTGAGTTCAAACCGCTGCCCCGTCTCGAGGGGGAATGCGCAAGATTGGGCCTTCTCAGATTGCTGAGCGCACCGCCTCCACTGGGCGACCGGTCACAATTTGCCGGTGTCCTTTGCACCCTGATCTTGTGGGCTCAGGAAATGGCTTGTGAACTGGACCTGCGCGGCGGGGTGAGCATCGGTCTGGATCGCGACTGGGCGCCCTTACTGGCCGACTCCCATTGCCGATGGGTCACCATGCTCTTCGGTCGTTCATTGGCGCGCCGGGTGTCGATTGAGATAACCGCTGCGGCCTGATGGCCGGTGCGGAAATCGTCAACTGGCAGGAGCGTAGCTGGGTCGACCTGCCTGCGCGTGTCGACATCAATGGCGAGACGGTCGGCGAGACAACTGCTGCGGCCCTGCCTGGTGGTCCAATCGGAGCGCTGGAATTCATACTCCGCCTGATGCAGGAGCGGGGGATTGCGCTTCAAGCTGGCGACCATATTTCGACCGGCGCTGTCACAGGGGTCCATCAGGCCCAAGTCGGCGACAGCAGCCAGGTCAACTTCGGGAGCTGGGGTGCGGTTGATCTCAGATTGTCCCCGCTGGGGTCCGAATGGCGAGACGTCAGACTGAATGCCGGTTAGCGTAACTCGGGCTACGATCCAGATCGATGCTGTGCGGCGTGCCACATACTCTGGCGGCGCTCCGCAGAACGCGACTTCGTCATACGCGAAGCGATGGTAGCGAATGTCCTGCCCTGGCCGGCCACGACCTGCTGTGGCCCTTACCCGTGCGGTCCCAGCCCGGTTCAGAAAATCGAAATATTCCGGGCCGGCGGTCGCTAAACGGTTAATTCTCCGTTAATCTCTCTCAGAGGGGGCATAAAAATTGCGTAATCCCCGATAGTTGTTTCAGTTGCGTACGCTTGGGGGATCGTCTTGTACAAGTTTTTGAAGGCTTCTGATGGGGGCCAGAAGACGCGGTCCCGTCGTGTTTCGTCCTTGCTCCTCGGGACATCCCCACATGCAATGAGCCTGGCGCTCGCCAGCGTCAGTGTCGCCGCGATCATCGCCCCGGCTGCGTGGGCAGTTGATGTTGGTGATACGGTCACCAACCCGATTACGGGTGCCACCGAAACTGTCGAGGCAATCCTGGGCGACAATGTCGTCATGACGGATGCTTTTAATGTCATCATCGTCAATGCTGCCGTCGGCGACACGATTGTCGACCCGACGGCGACCTCGGACACGGAGGGCTCAGCGGCGACCTATACGGTGACCGCGGTAAACGTTGATCCGTTCGCCAATATTGTTTCCTACACGGCCGAAGATGGGGACGGAAACAGCTTCACTTTCTCGTCTGTCACCTCTCGCAGTGGCGACATAACCACCGCTTCTTCCGGTGTTGCCGGGTCTCCCGGATCCCCGGCGGGTACCGTCAATCCAGCAATTCCGGCCGGCAATACCAACGTCTTCTCCGATCGCCAGATCGGTGCGAGCGGTTCAGACGGGGATAACGCCTGGGGCGCCCGAATCTGCATCATCAAATGTTTCACGATCGGCGAAAATGGTGATCCGGGCGAAAACGGCGATCCGGGACCGGATGTCATCCACACCCTGACCACGTCCGGATTCGGCGATATTGAGGCGATAACGGATTTTCTGCCTGGCATCAGTGCGGTTTCGATAGGCGGCAATGGCGGTGATGGCGGCAATGCGGCCGGATTCGGTTTCGACGGTTATGAGGGTGGTGCCAGTGGCGCAGGTGGAATTGTTTCTCTGACATCCTATGTCGATGTCTCGACGTCCGGCGAACAGGGGCACGGTATTTTCGCGCTCAGCCGGGCCGGTCGGGGCGGTGATGGCGGCAGTGGCTTCATCTGGTCCGATGGCGGATCATCCGGACCGGCCGCTGAAGGCGGCACGGTCGTTGTTGTCAATCATGGGGCCATCAGCACGATCGGTCTCAGCGCCAACGGTATCCTCGCGCAATCGATGGGCGGAGCATCCGGCGATGCGGGCTCCAGTTTCGGCATTGTGGGTAGCGCCGATTCCGGCAGCACCGGCGGCAATGGGTCATCGGTTGCCGTCAGGAATTACGGCTCCATCATCACCACAGGGAATTATTCCGACGGGATCGTGGCGCAGAGCATTGGTGGCTCCGGCGGCGATGCCGGCGCGTCCGGCGGCCTCGTCGCGTTTGGCGGTGGCGGCGGCGGCGCTGGCAATGGTGGTCTCGTATATGTCACCAACGCTGCGACGGGCACGATCACAACGCGCGGGGACGATGCCGTCGGCATCACCGCGCAGTCGATCGGCGGCGGCGGCGGTCGCAGTGGTGCGTCCGCCGGCATTGCGGCACTGGGCGCTGGCTCCGGGCCCGGCGGCGATGCGGGCACGGTCACCGTCTACAATGACGGCGCCATTTCGACCGGCACGGCGACGACCGGTGACCGAAGTCACGGCATCATGGCCCAGTCGATTGGCGGCGGTGGCGGCTCCGGGCGTGGCACCGGTGGCCTCGTTGCGCTTGGCGGCCAAGGCGGCGCGGGTGGTGCAGCTGGCATAGTCCATGTCGACAATGACGGTTTGATCACGACCAGTGGCGAAGGCGCGCTTGGCATTCTGGTTCAGTCGATTGGCGGCGGCGGCGGCAATGGCAGTTCGACCGTGGGTCTGGCAGCCATTGGCGGCGACGGTGATGCCGGCGGCAGTGCCGAGACTGTCACGGTGACCGGGGACGGCACAATTTCAACGACCGGCATCGACGCCCACGGCGTGCTCGCGCAGGCCATTGGCGGCGGCGGCGGCAATGGCGGCACCAGCGGTGGTATTGTCGGAATCGGCGGCGACGGAGATGTCGGTGGCAATGGCGGTGCCGTTGACATCACCATGGGTAGCATCCTGACCGAAGGCGATCGTGCCTTCGGCATTCTGGCTCAATCGATCGGCGGCGGTGGCGGCAATGGCGGCGCCGGCGGCGGAATCGGTGCCATCGGCGGTGACGGTTCGGGCGGCGGCACTGGTAACACAGTCACGGTCACGACCAGCGGCCTGATCCAGACGCAGGGCATTGGCGCGACCGGAATTGTCGCGCAATCCATTGGCGGCGGTGGCGGCAATGGTGGCGGTGCTGGCGGCGTGGTTTCTGTTGGTGGCCAGGGCGGAACCGGAAATTCGGCGGACACGGTTACGGTCAACGCCAATGGCAACATCCTCACAACTAACGAAAACTCAAACGGCATTGTCGCGCAATCCATCGGCGGTGGCGGCGGCAATGGCGGCAGCGCCGTGTCCGGTGGTCTCTTCGCCAGCGTCGCTGTTGGCGGTGACGGTGCGGTTGGCGGCGGCGGCGGTATTGTCCGGGTCAACAGCGCCGACGGCGCTTTCATTGAAACCCGCGGGCATGGCTCGACCGGGATTGTCGGCCAGTCGGTCGGCGGCGGTGGTGGCAATGGCGGCTATTCGGTTGCCGGTTCCATCGGTGCATTCGGGTCGGTTAGTGTGGCCGTTGGCGGAAACGCCGGAGCCGGTGGCATGGGCGGCATTGTCGAGATGGATCTCGACGGTTCGATTCTGACATTCGGCGACAATGCTCACGCCGTTCTGGCACAGTCGGTTGGCGGCGGCGGTGGCAATGGCGGCCAAAGTTTTGCCGGCGCGGTCAGTGCCGGCGTTGGCGCCTCGGCATCTGTCTCGGTGGCCGTGGGCGGCGATGGCGGAGCCGGGGGGGACTCGGATTCCGTCACGGTCAGGACCGCAGACACGATCCAGACCAGTGGCAATAACTCCTTCGGCGTGCTGGCCCAGTCGGTCGGCGGCGGCGGCGGCAATGGAGGTTGGACCGGTACGGCCAACCTGGCGGTTTCCAGCGGCGCGGCTGTCAGCCTCGGTGTATCCCTCGGCGGCAGTGGCGGCACGGGTGGTTTTGGCGGCACCGTGCTGATCGACGCGACCGGAAATGTCATCACCTCTGGTAGCAACGCCCATGGCCTGGTTGCCCAGTCAATCGGTGGCGGCGGCGGCAATGGCGGCTTCTCGTTCTCAGGTTCGTTCTCGGGCGGCGGTGTCGCTGGCGTGGGCGTGGATGTGGCCCTTGGCGGCAATGGCGGGTCCGGATCCTATTCAGGTCAGGTAACGCTCAACAGCGATGGCATCATCGCGACATCCGGCGACAATTCGCACGGCCTCTTCGCGCAATCCATCGGCGGTGGCGGCGGCAATGGCGGCTGGTCGGCGACGGGCACGATGAGCCTCGGCGCGACGGCGGGGGTCGGCGTTGGAGTCTCGCTCGGTGGTGATGGTGGTGGTGGCGGTATCGTCAATGGCGACGTGGTGGTCACGTCGGACGGGACGGTCTTCACTTTCGGCAATGTTTCCCACGGCATTCTGGCCCAGTCGATTGGCGGCGGTGGCGGTAATGGCGGCTTTGCTTTCTCGGGATCACTGGCCGCCGGCGGCACGGCGGGCGGAGCGGTCAATGTCGCGCTTGGCGGTGCAGCGGGCGACGGTGCCCATGCCGGTGATGTGCGAGTTTCATCGACAGCCATTGTCGAGACGACCGGGACCGGTTCCCACGGTATCGCGGCCCAGTCGATTGGCGGCGGCGGCGGTAATGGCGGCTGGTCCGCGACGGGCAATGTCGCAGCTGGCGGCACCGCCGGTGTCGGTGTCGGCGTCTCCATCGGCGGTGGCGGCGGGGCCGGGTCCTTTGCCCGGACCGTCACGGTCACGCAGACGGACCACATCATCACGCGCGGCGATGAGGCGCACGGCGTTCTGGCCCAGTCGATTGGCGGCGGTGGCGGCAATGGCGGTTTCTCGGTTGCCGCGGGCGCAGCCGGCGGGATGAGTGTTGGCGGAGCCGTCAATGTTTCGCTTGGCGGCACCGGCGGTGTCGGCGGCGCGGCATCCACCGTCAACGTCACGGTCGAAGATGTCGAGACCAGCGGTGATGGCGCAATCGGTGTCCTTGCCCAGTCAATCGGTGGCGGCGGCGGCAATGGCGGCTTCGCGGTCGCGGCGAGCCTGGTCGGTGGCGGGTCCGTCGGTGGGGCTGTCAATGTGGGTGTAGGCGGATCCGGCGGTAGCGGCGGCTCAGCCGGCAACGTTACGGTCAACGCCGAGCAGATCGCCACTCATGGCGATGGGGCCCATGGTATTTCGGCACAGTCGCTGGGCGGCGGTGGTGGCAATGGCGGCTTCTCGGTCACCGGTGGTCTGAGCTTTGGCTCGCAGGCGGCGGCAGTTGGCGTCTCGCTGGGTGGTGGCGGTGGAACCGGCAATACGGCTGGTACCGTGACCGTCAACGCCAACGACCAGATCACGACCGACGGTGATGATGCCAACGGCATCCTCGCCCAGTCGATCGGTGGCGGCGGCGGCAATGGTGGAGCCGCGATTTCCGGCACCATCACGGCGGGCAGCTCGAACGCAGCCGGTATCAATGTGGCTATCGGTGGCGATGGCGGCAGTGGTGGAACGGGCGGGGCGGTCAACGTCAACACGGTCGAGACGATCTACACCTACGGCAATCAGTCCAACGGAATTTTCGCCCAATCTGTGGGCGGTGGCGGCGGCAATGGCGGCATGTCCATTACGGGCGGCATCAGCCTGGCCTCGTCCAATAGCGCCGCTATCGGTGTTTCTCTCGGTGGCACCGGCGGTGTCGGCAATTCCGCAGGCGACGTGACCATTGACTCGCGTGGGCAAGTCGGGACCGAGGGTGACCAGTCCAACGGTATTTTCGCCCAGTCAGTGGGCGGCGGCGGCGGCAATGGAGGATTCTCCGGGGCCTTTGGTGCAACGGGTGGCGGAAGCAGTGCCGCGATCAATGTCGCCCTGGGCGGCGATGGCGGCAGCGGCGGCGTCGCGGGTGCGGTTGATGTGACCGTATCCGGCAATGTTCAGACGCTGGGTGATCAGTCTTCGGCCGTGCATGCACAGTCGGTCGGCGGCGGCGGCGGCAATGGTGGCGCCAGCTTCGCGGCCTCGATGGCCTTGGGCGATCGCGCCGGTGGTGTCGCAGTTGCTCTGGGGGGTTCCGGCGACAGCGGTGGCAATGCCTCGACGGCGGACGTGCTGAATTCGGCGGTCCTGGCGTCCTTTGGCGACAACAGCCACGGCATTCTGGCCCAGTCGGTTGGCGGCGGCGGCGGCAATGGCGGTTGGGCCGCGACGCTTGCCGGCGGATTTGGAAATAGCACAGCCGGTCTCGGCGTCTCTCTGGGTGGCTCGGGCGGTGTCGGCGGCACGGGCAACCGGGTCGAAGTGACCAATAACGGGCAAATCACGACGGCCGGCGACAACTCTATCGGCATCCTGGCTCAATCGGTCGGTGGCGGCGGCGGCAATGGCGGCTTTGCTGTCTCCGGCGCCCTAACAGCCGGTGACCGGTCCGTCTCGATTGGCGTGTCCCTTGGTGGTAGTGGCGGAACAGGTGGCACCGCCGGCACGGTCGATGTCTCCAATGCCGCGTCCATCGGCACCGCAGGCGACATGTCCAGCGCCATCATGGCGCAGTCGGTCGGCGGCGGCGGCGGTAATGGCGGCTGGACCGGCAGCATGTCCGGTACTGTCGGCAATAATCGCGCGATGGGAATCAGCTTCGGCCTCGGCGGAAGCGGCGGAACCGGTGGCGCGGCCGGTGATGTCATCGTCGATACCACTGGCACATTGCTGATAACAGAAGGGAACAGGGCGCACGGCGTCTTTGCCCAATCTGTCGGTGGCGGTGGCGGCAATGGCGGCATGGCGCTGACGGCGACATTTGGTGCGTCGGACTCCGTCAATGTCGCGGCCAGCATCGGTGGTACCGGTGGCGAAGGCGGCACGGCCGGCATCGTCAATGTGACCTCGTCCTCGATCATCCAGACGGCCGGGTATCGCGCGCACGGCATTTATGCCGAGTCCATTGGCGGCGGTGGCGGCACCGGCGGATCCAGCGGTTCGCTGGCGGCGGGCGGATCGGACTCGGTCAATCTGAGTTTTGCGGTCGGTGGAACCGGCGGGACCGGCAATACCGGCAACACGGTAACCGTCAACAATTTCGGTTTGATCACCGCGTCCGGAGAGGCGTCACACGCCATTTTCGCGCAGTCTGTTGGCGGTGGCGGCGGAGATGGCGGCTTTGCCGGTCTCGACTCGAGTGCCTTCGGCACTCACATCATCGGCGATCAGTGCCTGCCGGAAGCCGAAGCGCCCTGTGAGCCTGCAGGTGCGGGCGGTGCGGGTGCAGCCGGCATTGGCTCCAACACGTTTAATCTGGCGACATCGGTCGGCGGCTTCGGCGGTACGGGCGGACACGGTGGCGATGTCTTCGTGACCAATACCGGCACGCTCGTGACGGTGAACAAGGATGCACACGTCATATTCGCTCAATCGGTCGGCGGCGGCGGCGGCAATGGCGGACCCAGCATGTCCGCAACCGGCGCGGCCGGTGCAAGCCAGTCGGCCTCGATCGCCATAACCGTCGGTGGCTCCGGCGGAGCGGCGGGCGATGGCGGAGATGTCTCTGTCACCAATGAAGGCACGGTCATATCCTGGGTTCGCGGCTCCATCGGTGTCTTCGCCCAGTCGATCGGCGGCGGCGGTGGCAATGGTGGCAGCGCGACCGGATTTGCCATCACACGCGATGCCGCGGGCATCGACGACAGCGACAAGAATCTCGAACTCGTTGCGGTCGTCGGCGGTTTCGGCGGTGCAGCCGGTGATGGCGGCGGTGTCACCGTCCTGAACGAAGGCGATATCACGACACTTGGCGCCGGCTCGGACGGCATCAAGGCGCAGTCGGTCGGCGGCGGTGGCGGCAATGGCGGCGGTACTTCGCTCGATGGCGAGGAACTCGATGCCCTGCTTTCCAGCAGCGATAGCGACTCGCTCAGCTTCACGCTGGGTGGTTTTGGCGGGGCGTCCGGTGATGGCGGCGACGTCCGGGTGACCAATAATGGCAACATCACCACCTGGGGCGATGGCGCGCGGGGTATCTTCGCGCAATCGGTCGGTGGCGGCGGCGGTGAAGTCGGCAAGGGCGGCGCGACCGCAACCGGTACGATCGCGGTTGGCGGCTTCGGTGGCGCAGCGGGTGATGGCGGCGACGTCACGGTGATCAATACCGGCTCGATCCAGACCTCAGGAACCCGTTTCTACAGCGCCGATGACGACCCGAATTACGGTGAAGACGGCGATTTGTCCTACGGCATCTTCGCCCAGTCTATCGGCGGTGGCGGCGGTAATGGTGGCGCCGGCAACATGGACAGCGCCCGCGATACACGAAACGCCCTCATCGAGAATAACGGCAATCTTCAGGACACTTTCCAGCCGGACATCAGTATCGGCATGGGCGGATTCGGCGGCGCATCGGGCGATGGCGGCGATGTGGTCGTGATCAATACCGGCAGGATCACCACGACGGGCGACAATGCCCACGCCATTCTGGCGCAGTCCATCGGCGGCGGTGGCGGCAATGCGGGCGATGGATACATCTCCAATGCCGGCGCAGTTTCCTTCGGCGGTGCCGGTGGCAATGCCGGCGATGGCGGCGACGTCACGGTCACTCATTCCGGCGACATCACCACGCACGGCATCGGCGCTTACGGCATCTTCGCCCAGTCGATCGGTGGCGGCGGCGGCAATGCCGGCGATACAACGATCGGTGTGCAGGAAGCTGGTGTGGACCTGGCCATCAATCCGTTTGGCGGCAATAGCGGTGATGGCGGTGACGTCACCATCAACTCCAGCGGCACGATCAATCTCCTCGGTGGCGGTGCCATCGGCATTTTCGCCCAGTCGATTGGCGGCGGCGGCGGCACTTTCGGGTCTGCCGACGGCCAGGGCTTCTTCGGCTCGGTGGGCGGCGAAGGTGAGGCCGGGCGTGTGACCGTCAATCATACCGGCGCCATCATCTCGACGGGCCGCAATGCGATCGCCTTCTTCGCGCAGAGCCTGGGGACCACCTTTGCTCCGGCTGAACCGATTGCCCTGATCGCTTCTGCACAGGCTGCGGCGCAGTCCAGCGCCGACATCGTCGGACCCGTCAGCGACGTGGCCGATACAAGCTCGGAAATGCCGTCATTTGCCGATCGTTTCGGTCCGGCGGGCCTGGCCGAATTCGTTGACCCGGCCAGTCAGTCCGATGAGGTCGACGTGATGAGCGCGTTGGCAGCAGCGGCCATTACCGTGACTCTCGACAATGACATCCGCGGCGGTTCGGATCGCGGGATAGGCGTCTTCTTCGACGGCGGGGCAGACAACACGCTGTTCACATCGGGCAGCGTCTCGGCCGTGTCCGGGAATGCCATCGTCACAACCACGGGCAACGACCTGATCGAGAATACTGGCCTGGTCGTCGGCAATGTTGATCTCGGCTCCGGCGTGAACCGGTTTGACAACCAGGCCGGCGCAACCTTCATCGCCTTTGACACGATTGACCTGAGGGACGGTTCTGCCAGCCCTCAAACGGTTCTGCGTCAGGGGAATGTCATTCCAGTCGTCGAAACGGCCCGCGCCTCGGCCTCGCAGGCCGCGTCCGCACCGCAGGCCTCAGAGGCGGCAACGCCTGCTGCACTTGCCGCGTCGGATCTGGCATCAGCATCTCAGCCGGAGCCGGTTGCGATCGGTGAGATGGACATCTCGTCCAAGCAGCCTGTTCAGGCCGAACTGGCTACGGCATCGCAGCCCGGGCCCGTTTCTATGGGTCAGATGGACAGCTCGACCAAGCGACCGGTCCAGGCCGACCTGGCAACTGGATCGGACCCGGCGCCCGCCACCCTGTCACCGGCAAACACCGGCTCGATGGAAGCCGTCGAAACCAAGGGCGCGCCGGTACAGGCGGTGTTGCCGACCAGCTTCCCGAGCACTTCGGCGCAAGGTGTATCTGTGGACGTCAAGCCGACGGTCCAGGTCATGGCGGATCTTGACCCGGCGGATGCGGCGGCCCAACTCGCCGGTGAGTCAACGACGGTTGTTTCCGCGGCCGGTCCGGTCGGTGCGGCAACCTTCCGAAATGCCGGTCACTTCGTCATGGGTCTGTCAGCTTCGGCCTATCCGATCGACCTCCTCAATGGCGCGACGTTCGGGAATTTCGATGCCATTGGCGACCCCACGACCAACCTTCTCTATGGTGCGCGTGTCATCAACACGGTCGAACTGGATGGGCATTTCGAGCAGACGGCCAGTGGTCACTTGGTTTTCGATGTCGCCTATGGGCCTTATGCATCGGATCGGGTGAATGTCACCGGCGGTGCCGTGGTCGACGGTACGGGCGATGTCACGCTGACCTGGTTGCAGGACCGGGAGGCGGTGACCTTGTTCGCGGCTGCCGAGGGTGGCGTCGACAACGGGCTCATCATTCGTGACACCCTGGCGGTCGATTATTCGATCGCTGCCGATGCAGCCGGCATTCATTTGCTGATCGACACCGATTTCGGTCTTCCGAGTCTGAACCGGAATGGTCGGGCGCTCGGTGGGCACATGGACTCGGCGCTTGAAGTCGGCGGGTCTGCCGGTATCGGACGTTTGCTCGCCCTCCTGGGCAATATGCAAGCCGACCAGCTTGACCTCTACGAGGAAATCTTTGCCCAACTCAATCCGGAGCCCCATCTCGCTGTGATGCATGGGCAGCTCAATTCGGCGGACAATTTCGCTGAGGATCTGTTCAATTGCGGCTCGCCAATCGGCCGTCGCGATGACCAGTGTGCCTGGTCGCGGCTGGAAATGACGGCAAGTGCCCGCGATGCAAGCGTCGAGAACCTGCACACCGAAAGCGAGTCGATGCGCTTTACCGGCGGTTTCGAGCAGCGGGTCGGTGACGACTGGTCTGTTGCCGCTGGCGTCAGCTATGAGCAGACGGATCCGATCCGCATCGATGGGCATAGGGCACGGACCGAAAGCAGTGGCTTCGTTGTCGGCCTGGGTGCCGAGCGCAATCCGGCGGCCGGTCCGTATTACGGCGCCTCGGTCTCGGGCGGCTGGTCCTGGCATGAGACCGAGCGTGCGGTCGAAGTGTTCACCAGCGGTGTCGGCACGTCTTCGCCGGAAACCGGTCATGCGCGACTGGATGCGCATGTGGGAGAGAGCTTCCGCCACGGAAACATCTTCGCACGTCCGCAGGTATCGGCCTCCGTGACCGCGCTCCATCATGACGGGCTGATCGAGGAAGGTCTGGACGGTCTGGGTGTCGAGGTGTTGTCGGAAACAGCGCTGGTCGGTGCGGTCACCCCGCAGCTGACCGTCGGACATGTGTTCCGCGAGACCGAAGACATGGTCGGTGTGGTTTCGATCACCGGTGGCCTGCAGCTGAGTACCCGTGACCGACTTGAACTGCCGGTGCGTTTCCTTGGTGCCAATCCTCTCGCAGACCCGGCTGTCATCGGGACGACACTCGACCACCTGGTCTATCAGCTCGGTGTTGACCTTGAGATCGCCGGCAATGAGCGGGTCGGCCTGAGCATTGGATACCAGGCTGAGTTCGGCGAAGAGACCGAACGCCAGCGTGCGGGTATTGATGTGCGGGTCCGCTTCTGAGCAGGTCCGTCTGCGACGGGCGCGTGACCTTGGGTGTTCACGGACTGATTGCAGCCCGGATGCCATCTGTCTGGTGCCACCGCTTGTGCCAGCCGGCCGGACCGTGGAGCATGGGTGGAATTCAGGCTAGCTCCTCGGAGGACAAGAATGGCCAAGCGAACCATTGTCATCACTGGCGGTGCGGGGATTTTGGGGCAGGCAGTTGCGGGTCGGGCTGTGGCGGCCGGCTGTCAGGTCGCGCTCATAGATCGTGCGCCGATCGCGGATGATGACAGCCTTGCCGGGCACCTGCGCCTGGGCGGAGTTGATCTGACGGACCGTGAGTCCGCCGGTGCTGCTTTTGCCGCCATCGCGACGGAGTTCGGCGGCTTTGATGTGCTGATGAACATTGCCGGTGGTTTCATCTGGGAAACGCTGGAAGGCGGCAAGGTCGAAAGCTGGGAGCGCATGTTTGCCATCAATGTGCAGACGGCTGTCACCGCCTGCCAGGCTGCCATGCCCTGGTTGTGCGAAAGCGCTTCCGGACGGATCGTCAATGTCGGCGCTGCCGGCGCAATCAAGTCGGACGTCGGCATGGGCGCCTATGCGGCCTCGAAAGCCGGTGTCGCCCGGTTGACTGAAAGCCTGTCTCGCGAACTTCTTGGCAAGGTGACGGTCAATGCGGTCCTGCCCTCTGTTCTGGACACGCCGACCAACCGTGCCGACATGCCAGACGCCGATCCGGCTGACTGGGTTGCGCCTGAAGATCTCGCCGCCGTGATGCTGTTTCTGGCGAGTGAAGAGGCTTGTGCCGTTACAGGCGCCCTGCTGCCGGTGACCGGGCGCGTCTGAGCAGCCCCGGCTGGACCCCGGAGAGGGGATCGCATGACCAGCGACATGCCATTCGAGATATTTCTGGCAGTCCCGCCGGGCCTGGAACCGATGCTGCGCGCCGAACTCGTCGAGAAAGGGTTCAAGGCGCCACAAGTGGAAGCGGGTGGTGTAACCATAACCGGCGGATGGCCCGACGTCTGGCGGGCGAATCTGGAAGTGCGCGGTGCCAGCCGGATACTGGCCCGGATAGGGGCATTCCGGGTCGTGCACCTGTCCCAGCTCGACAAGCGGGCCCGCCAGTTTGACTGGCTGGCCGTGTTGAAACCGGGTGTCCCCGTGCGCGTCGAGGCGAGTTGTCGAAAGTCGAAAATCTATCATGCCGGCGCCGCCGCCGAGCGCGTGGCCAATGCCATCGCAACCGCGATCGGAGTGCCGACCAGTGACGACGCGGCTGTTTGCGTGCGAGTGCGGATCGATGACAATCTGTGCACGCTCAGTATCGACACGTCCGGTGAGCTGCTCCACCGTCGCGGCTTCAAGGCCGAGGTCAACAAGGCGCCGATGCGGGAAAACCTGGCCGCCTTGTTCCTGCGGGCTTGCGGATTCGATGGAGTCGAACCGGTCCTTGATCCGATGTGCGGCTCCGGGACCTTCGTGATAGAAGCCGCTGAAATAGCGGGCCGGCTGGCCCCGGGGCGGGAGAGGGCATTCGCTTTCGAGCACTTGGCCGGGTTCGAACCCGTGATCTGGCAATCGATGAAATCTGATGCCGGGGCGCGAGCCACCGCGAGGAGCGTGGTCTCCCGATACCGCGGTTCCGATCGCGATGAGGGGGCGGTTCGCATGAGCCGGACCAACGCGCAGCGAGCCAGGGTCGACGACGTCACAATGTTCGATGTCTGCCCGGTGGAGCAGCTGGAGCGCCCTGACAGCCCACCCGGGCTGGTGATCGTGAACCCACCCTATGGGGCCCGAATTGGGAACCGGAAAAGCCTTTATGGCGTGTATGGAGCGCTCGGGGACACGATGCGGACCCGGTTTGCCGGTTGGCGTGTGGGCCTGATCACCACAGACTCGGCGCTGGCCCGGGCGACCCGGCTGCCATTTGCGCCGCCCGGTCGTCCGGTCGACCATGGCGGCCTGAAAATCCGCCTTCATCTGACCAAGCCGCTCCGCTAGTCCGGACTGACCATTTGGGCCGCGAACGGTCCCGCGGACTGCGGGCCGGCCGATGTCGCTGCGTCGTGCCACCAGACGCTGCTCAAGCCGGCGAAGCGGCCGGCTGCAACGTCGTTCAGGACTTGCCTTTGCGGCTTTGCAGGCCATTTATGCGTGCAGGAGATTGCCCATGCACCGCGCTCGCTTCTTAGTCGTCGTTCTTGTTGCCTTCCTCGCGATGACGGCAATCATTGTCGTCCGAGCTCTGATGCCCGCCGAAGACGGCGCCATGATGCGCGGTGAGCGCGTGATGGCGGTTGCCGTCGCCGGGGTGCCGGAAGTCGAGTTCGCAGACATCGTCGAGGCGCTGGGCACCGCCCGGGCCAACGAAACTGTCACGATCACGGCCCGGGTGACTGACACGATTTCCCGTATCAATTTCGAGTCCGGCCAGCAGGTTGAAGCCGGCGCGATCCTGGTCGAGCTGACGGATACCGAGGAGGCTGCCGGGCTGGCGGAAGCGCGCACGACCCTGCGTGAAGCACAGCGTGACCTGACCCGGGCCACGGATCTGGTCGCCCGTGCCGTCGTGCCACAATCACGGCTCGATGAGGCGACCGCCGTCGTCGAGCGGGCCCGTGCCCGTGTCTCCTCCATCGAGGCGCAATTGGCCGACCGCATCGTGCGAGCCCCGTTTGCCGGTATTGTTGGATTGCGAGAAGTCAGCCTGGGCGGACTGGTGCGGCCGGGCGATGCGATCGCGAGACTTGATGATGCCAGCCTGATCAAGCTCGATTTCACGGTACCCGAACGCTTCCTCTCGGTGGTCAGTGCGGGCATGCAGATCGCCGCGCGCACATCGGCCTATCCCGACGAGGTCTTCACTGGCGCCATCGCCCAGGTCGACAGTCGTATCGACCCCGTAACACGAAGCGTCACAATCCGCGCCGAAATCGAGAACAGTGACAGCCGTTTGCTGCCGGGCCAGTTGATGACGGTGGAAGTTCGGCGCGATGAGCGCCGTCGGCCCGCCGTCCCCGGATCGGCCCTGACCCGTTATCTCGACCAGACCTTCGTCTATGTGGTGGAAGAGCGCGCCGACGGCATGTTCGCCCGTCAGCGGACCATCGCTCTGGGGCGTCGCTCCGGTCAGATGGTCGAGGTCCTGGATGGCTTGCAGGCCGGCGACCGGATCATCACCGAAGGCGTTCACCGGATCCGCGACGGATCGGAAGTCCGGATCACCCGTGAGCTCCGCCTCGACGCGGGTGGCGTGGTCGCCGGGACGGCCGGCGCAGGGGGTGAGGCCGCGCAATGACCCTGTCCGATGTTGCGGTCCGCCGCCCCGTCCTGGCCTTTGTCTTTTGCGCCCTGATCGTTGTCTTCGGCGTGCTGGGTCTGCGTGACCTTCCCCTGCGCGAACTGCCGGATGTCGACCGTCCGGTGGTCTCCGTCTCGGCCGACTATCCTGGTGCCAATGCCGAGGTGGTCGAAAACCGCGTCACCCAGATCATTGAGGACCAGTTGTCCGGCATTGATGGTGTCGAGACCATCACCTCATCATCCCGTGACAGCTCGTCGCGCGTCACCATCACCTTCTCGCTCGACCGCGATATCGAAGCCGCAGCCAATGATGTCCGGGACTCGGTTTCGCGCGTGATCGACCGCTTGCCGCAGGATGTCGAGCAGGTCGAGGTGCGCAAACAGGACAGCGATGCCCGCCCCTTTGTCTGGTATAATCTCCTGTCCGACCGGATGACGTCGGAGGAGCTGTCCGACTATGCCGAACGGGCCCTTCTCGAACGCTTCTCCGTGATCGACGGGGTGGCCCAGGTCCGTATCGGCGGCCAGCGCCGCTATTCAATGCGGATCTGGCTCGACCCGCAGGCGATGGCGGCTCGCGGCGTGACCGTAGCCGATATCGATGGTGCCTTGCGCAGCCAGAATGTCGAGGTTCCAGGTGGCTCGGTCGAGACACCGGACACCCAGATCGTCGTTCGTGTCGAGCGCCTGTTTGCCGATCCCGACGCCTTTGCCAGACTGCCGATCTCGCGCACCGGCGAGGGGCATGTGATCCGCTTGGCCGAGGTCGCCGATGTGGAGTTGGCGGCTGAAGAGCCGCGCACGCTGTTCCGCGGCAATGGCCAGAACATGATCGGGCTGGGTTTCGTCCGTCAGAGTCAGGCCAATTCGGTCGAAGTGGCCGACTCGATCGGAAACGAGGCCGAACGGGTCCGCCTGACCCTGCCGGAAGGCATGGAGCTGATTTCTGCCTCTGACGACACGGTTTTCATCGAGGAATCGATCAAGGAAGTCTGGCGCACGCTGGCCATCGCTGCGACCCTGGTCGTGCTGGTGATCTATCTTTTCCTGGGCAGCCTGCGCGCCGCGATCATCCCGGCTGCCGTCGTGCCGGTCTGCCTGATCGGGGTGTTTGCCATTCTCGCGGTGGCGGGTTTTTCGGTCAATATCCTGACCTTGCTGGCACTGGTGCTGGCGATCGGCCTGGTCGTCGATGACTCTATCGTCGTGCTGGAAAACATCCAGCGCCGGGTGGATATGGGAGAGCCGCCGGCGCTGGCCTCATTGCGCGGCGGACGCCAGGTTTTCTTCGCTGTCGTCGCGACCACCGCTGTCCTGGTTGCGGTGTTCGTGCCGCTGGTCTTCCTGCCGGGCTTCATCGGTCGCATCTTCACCGAGCTGGCCCTGACGATCGCCGGCGCCGTGGTCCTGTCGAGCTTCGTTGCCCTGACCCTGTCACCGATGATGGCGTCCAAACTCCTGCGCCCAAGCCGAGAAGCGAAAGGGCTGGCGAAATGGGTCAATGGCATCGTCAATGCGGCACGCCAATCCTATCGCGAGAGCCTCGAAGTGGCGCTGAAATGGCCGCTCTTGATGATCCCCTTTGTTGCCGTCGCGATAGCAGGTTCGGCTTTCCTGCTCGACCGCCTGCCGGCCGAGTTGACGCCGCCGGAAGACCGCGGCTCCTTCTTCGGACGGTTTGCCGGACCGGAAGGCGCCAGTTTTGACTATATGTCGACCCAGGCGGATGAGGTCGAAGCCATCGCGATGGACTATGTCGCATCAGGCGAGTTGCGCCGGGTATTGGTGATTTCGCCGGGCTGGGGCGGCAGCGGCTTCAATTCCGGTTTCGTGATCGGCACCATGACGGATTGGGATGAGCGTCGCCCGGGCAGCGAGATCATGCAGGACATCAATGGTCGCCTGGGTCAGCTGACCGGTGTCCAGGCCTTTGCCTCCATGCGCTCGTCGCTGGGCGGAGGCGGCGGCGGTGACGATGTCCAGTTCGTGCTGCTCGGACCCGATTATGCAGCGCTTGACCGTCAGGCCGAGCGTTTGATCGAGGCCTTGCGTGACGGCAATCCCGGCCTGATGCGCGCGCGCAAGAATTATGAACCGACCAGCCCCCGTCTGATCGTCGACATCGATCGCGAGCGGGCGGCAGACCTGGGCGTGTCGGTTGCCGAGATCGGTCAGACCCTGCAGACCCATCTCGGTTCGCGCCGGGTCGGCCAGTTCATCGATCGCGGTGAAGCCTATAATGTGATCCTGGAGAACCGGCGTGAGGCGCGGTCCAGCGCCCAGGATCTCGAATCCCTCTACGTGTCAGGCCGGGCCGGGCAATTGATACCGCTGTCCAACCTTGTGTCGCTCAGCGAGGTCGGCGAGGCGTCCTCGCGCAATCGGGTTGATCGCCAGCGCGCCATAACGGTCTCTGCGACCCTGGCCGAAGGCTATACGCTGGGTGAGGCTGTCGCCTGGCTGGACGACTGGGCCCAGCGCGACCTGCCACCTGAAATGAGCACGACCTATCTGGGCGGCGCGAAGGAATTCCTCAATGCCAATTCCGCCGTGCTGTTCGCCTTCGGCATGGCGCTGCTGATCGTCTTCCTCGTGCTGGCGGCCCAGTTCGAAAGCCTGATCCAGCCGCTGGTGATCATGCTGACCGTGCCGCTTGCCGTGGCTGGTGGCCTGTTCGGGCTGGAAATGGTGGGTTCGAGCCTCAATATCTACTCGCAGATCGGTCTGGTCATCCTGATCGGCCTGGCCGCGAAGAACGGGATCCTGATTGTCGAGTTCGCCAATCAGCTGCGCGAAACCGGGCGCGGTCTGCGAACCGCCACCCTCGATGCCGCCGAGACCCGCTTCCGGCCCATCCTGATGACCGGCATCTCGACCGCCATCGGCGCCTTCCCGCTGGTGATCGGCACGGGGCCGGGCGCAGAAAGCCGGATCACGATCGGCGTGGTGATCTTTGCCGGGGTGACCGTGGCAACGCTCTTCACCCTGTTTGTGGTGCCGGTCGCCTATGGCGTTCTGGGCCGCTTCACCAAGACACCCAACTGGGTCTCCCGCCAGCTCGAGGCCGAGGCCCGGGCCGCCGGTGATGATGCTGTCGAGGTGCCGGCCGAATAAGGCATGTCTCAGGCCTTGCCGGTGAAGTCCGGGGCCCGCTTGTCGAGGAAGGCACGATAGCCCTCCTGGAAGTCCTCGCTGCGAAAGGCGTCCAGGAAGAGCTGGCGCGTTTCGTCGGTATCGTGATCGACGCCGGCCCGGATAAGATGGATGACACGCTTGATCGCGCGCGCAGACCCCGTCGAACGCGACAGCATGGTGGCCAGATAGGTCCCGACCTCCGCGTCGAGGGTGTCGGGTTCGAAGCAACGGTTGATCAGCCCGATGTCCAGGGCCTCGATCCCATCTACCAGGCGGGCGGAATAGAGCAGGTCTTTTGCGACCGGCACGCCGACCGCATCAATCAGGCGTTTGGTGTCATTGAGTGTATAGGCCAGCCCCAGCTTCGCCGGTGTGATGCCGAACCGGCTGTCGGACGCGGCAAAGCGCAGGTCGCAGGACAGGGCCAGGCCACAGCCGCCGCCAACACAGGCTCCGCGGATGACGGCCAGGGTCGGTTTGGGAAAATGGGCCAACCCGTCGAGCCCTTTGGCGATGGCCTTGGTATAGGCCTCGGCGGCCTCGGCCGTGGCATAGACCGTCTCGAACTCTGAGATGTCAGCGCCAGCCGTGAAGGCGCCGCCTTCGCCGCGTACAACCAGCAGCTTGATGGACGGGTCGTCGGCGGCGTCGGCGAGAAGTTCGGGCAGGGCGGACCACATCCGGGCGCTGAGGGCATTGCGTCGTTCCGGTCGGTTCAGGACCAGTTCGGCGTGATGATCATGGCGTTGCAGATAGATCGGTGCTTGGGTCACGGCAGGTTTCCGGCTGGTGAACTGAGCTTTCCTGTCTGCGCCAGACCGGCCTGTTGTCGCAAGGGGTGAACCCGGCTGGTCTCAGCCGGTGCATTGAAACTCGCGCCTCACTTCGCCAGGCGCGGCTGTGCGGGCGCCGAGCCCGGAATGGATCCGTTGGCCGCGATGGTCCATATGGGGGTCTGAGCGAACCGGATTCTCAATCTTCGAGTCTGACATGGCAGCAGAGAATTTGAATTGTTTAATTTGACAGTTCGCTCTCGGCATACTCAAAGTTGGAAAAATTGAAGTGCCGCCAGAAACAAGGCGTGCAATCCGGTGTGCTGGGAGGCAAGACATGGGCGCAAATGAAGCCAACGGGGCGGTATTGCCGCCGAGCGGGGTGGACCATAATGGCGTTCCGAAGGTCAAGCGTTCGACCATTTTCCTGCATGGATCCCTGGCACTGCCGCTGGCGGTCTATGGCTATCCGTTGGCGATCTGGCTGCCGGCCCACTATGCGGGGCATCTGGGCATTTCCCTGTCGGTGATTGGCCTGATTATCATGCTGGCGCGCTTCACCGACGTCTTCACCGATCCGTTGATGGGGGAAATCTCCGATCGCGGTCGCACCCGTTTCGGGCGCAGAAAGCCTTATATCGCACTAGGGGCTCCAGCCCTTATGGTGTCGACCTGGTTTCTGTTCGTTCCGGCGGAAGGGGCTGGTCTGGTCTATTTCCTGATCTGGCTGACGCTGTTTTTCGCCAGCGCCACCATGATCCAGATTCCCTTCAGGGCCTGGGGCGCCGAGCTGTCTGCTGACTATCATGTCCGCAGCCAGGTGACGGCCGCGCGTGAATTTTACTATCTGACCGGATTGCTGATGGCGGCCGCCGTGCCCATGGTGATCGAGATTTTTGCCGATGGCGGGGCTGTGACTGAAATTTTCTCGGCCATCTGGCGAGATGTCACCGGGGCCTTTACCGGCGAGCTGATGACCCGGACGCCGACCAGCCGGGCCGCCCTGACCGGACCGGTGCTGATGGGGCTGGCGTTTGCGATCATAGTCGCCGTGCCGCTGCTGACCCTGCTGATCCTGACGACCGTCAAGGAGCCGCCTCCCGCCCTGCGGGAGCGCGTGCCGATGATCGAGGGGTTCCGGCATCTGTGGCGCAACGGGCCGATGCGGCGGGTATTGATCATCGCCTTCCTGGTGATTGCCGGAGAGAGCCTCCGCAACGCAGTGTCGTTATTCTTCATCCGTGACATCATCGGAATCCCGACCATCGGCGCGGCATATTTCCTGTATTTCATTGCCGGAATCGCGGCGATCCCGATCTGGCTGTGGCTGGGCCGGCAGATCGGCAAGCACCGGGCCTTCATGGTCACGTTGGGGTTTGTCAGCGTCGTGAGTGCTGCCAACCTCTTTCTAGGTCGTGGTGACTATCTCGCCTTTTTCTGCCTGTTCCTGCTCAAGGGTTTCGCGTTCGGCGGACTTCAATTCCTGCCACTGGCGATGCTGGCCGACGTGGTCGATATCGACAGCGCCCGGTCGGGTGGGCGCCGGGCGGGGACGTATTTTGCTGTGCTGGGCCTGTCCGAAAAACTCGCCGCTGCGATCTTTACCGGCGTGGCGCTGAATATTGTCGGACTTCTCGGCTATCACGCTTCCGGCGGCGTCGATGGCTCGACCGATATCGGAGTGTTGTCATTGCGACTTGTGTATTGCCTCGGGCCGATCGCCTTGTACGCGCTCTCACTGCCGCTGATCTGGAGCTACCCTCTAACCCCGACGCGTCATGCGAGGCTGCACGCCGGGCTGGCGCGGCGCAATCTGCGCAGGGCAGCTGCGGCAGGTGAGGGGCCAGCGCCTCTCTAGCCAGCATCTCTCCAGCCTAGCCCTCTCCGGCCAAGGCCGGCGGTCAGGCCGCGTGGTTGCGTTTGCGGGTTTTCAGCTGGGAGGCCGGGAGCGGGTGGCCGAAATGCCAGCCCTGCAAATACTCGAAACCGAGCAGGCGCAACATGGCAGCCTGACCTTCGGTCTCGACCCCTTCCGCCACCATGTCCAGGGACAGGGCGTCGCCCAGCAAGGCGAGGGCTTGCAGCATCTTGTTGGCGCCTTCGCCGCGACCGATGGTCTGGACGAAGGTCTTGTCGATCTTGATCTTCGAGAACGGCAACATGTGCAGATAGCCCACTGACGCAAAACCGGTTCCGAAATCGTCGAGATTGACCTTGAACCCGGCGTCGTGAAGTTCCACCAGTCGCGCCTTGGCCTGTTCAAAATCGTCGATGAGGACCGCTTCTGTCAGTTCGAATTCGATGGCTTCGGCCGTCATTCCGTGGGCGTGGATCTCGCGCAGATAGTGTTCGCACAGGCGTGCGTCATTCAGCTGTGCCGGCGACAGGTTGATTGACACGGTATGGGACGCGCCGGCTCCGATTTCTTCGCAAACGCTGCGCACCACGAAGTCACCTAGGCGACGGATGAGCTTCGAGTTCTCGGCAACGGGAATGAAAACATCGGGCGGCACGGCACCGCGGGTCGGGTGCTCCCAACGCAGCAGCGCCTCCACTGACGCAGTGCTGCCGTCTGACGCCCGGGCAATGGGCTGATAGACGACGAAAAATTCGTCACGGTCGAGCCCGGCTTCAATGTCTGCCTCCAGCGCCCGACGGGCGTCTGCCTCGAGACCGAGGCTGGCGTTGAATATCAGTGGCTTGTCCAGCTGATCGGCCTTGGCCCGATACATGGCCAGGTCGGCATCATGGATGAGCTGGCTGAAGGGCTTGGGATGGCCACTGTCGGAATGCGCGATTCCGATGGCTGCGCCGATCTCGAACAGGCGGCCGTCAATGTCGAAGGGTTTGGCGAGGCAGTCGGACAGATGGCGGGCGATATCCAGTGCGGCTATGGTGCGGTCCTCGCCGATCAGGGCGCAGGCAAACTCGTCGCCGCCAATGCGCGCGATATGAATGTCGGCGTCAACCGCCCCGCGGAAGCGGTGTGCGACGCGCCGGATCACGTCATCGCCGGCACGATGGCCCGCCTTGTCATTGACCGCTTTGAAGCCATTGAGGTCGATATAGATGACGGCGGCCTCGCCGCGTGCCGCCGCCGCGGTTGCCGCGGTGCTCTCCGTGAAGCTGGTGAAGCCGTGCCGGTTTGGAAGGCCGGACAGATTGTCGGTTCCTGCTGCGATGATGGCGCGTTTTTCATTGCCGGCCGCGTGGCGGGCCAGGGCGCGGGCCTTGGTGGCGATCAGTTGGGCGCCGATGAAGAAAGCGGCGATGTAGGCCAGCAGCGGCAGGAAAGTCAGACGGAGGGTATCGAGGCCTGGCCGAGACGCGCGCCAGCTGAGCCAGCCTATGGTGTGTCCCGCATCGTCGGTGACTTCCAGCCCGGTCGTGCCGCGCGGCAGAGCGCCCTGGTGGATGCGTACGTCCGAGACGAGAAAGACCTCTTCGGACTCGGCCAGAAAGCCTTCATCAAGCGCAGTGCCGATCACGATGATCGTATCGCTGGCCGGATCGGTCATGGAATGCCGATCGGCGTATTCGCCGACAACGGTCACAGATGCCAGATAGAGCTCGCCATCGACTTTCAGATAGTGCGTGGCGATGAAGCGATTGTCCGCATAGCTCTCGACCAGATCCGCACGCAAATTCTGCACATGCTCGCCGGTCAGAACATCAGTGCGCAGTCGTTCGCCGGTGTCGCGATGCCAGGACATGGCTTCCGTATCACCGACCCCATACAGGCCGACGAAGTCGAAGGCGGAGTGATCGGAGAATGAGGAGGCGAGACTGCCGGTCAGGACCGATTTGCGGCGGTCATTCCAGAGTTCGAGCAACTCGCCCCACCAGCCATAATCGGCCACCCAGGTTTCATTCTGGCGCGAAGCGGCTTCGAGGCCGGCAGTCAGAAGCTGGCGGTCATTCTGCACGGCATTCCGGTTGAGGGCGCCAACAAAGAAGTAGATCGTCAGGACAGAAGCGATCAGACTCAACAGGGTCGCCACGTTGATGTAGCGTCCGAGCGTGCTGTCGAGTGTCCGTCCCATCCAGTTCACCTATTGGTCTTCTTGGAGAGCGGAGTGTGTACCCAAGTGGTAAAGGTCTGGTCAGCGGCGCGTCGAAAACCGGAAGAAACTGCAGTCCGGCCGTGTCTTGTTCGTCATATTTGATGCAGATGCGCCCGCAGCTAATTCCCGGACGTTTCCGGTTTTAAGTAGACAAAATGTCCAACATCGATCCGACCGGTCGTAAAGCCGGCCTCGCAATAGGCGAGGTAAAAGCGCCAGATCCGGTCGAACTTCGCATCAAAACCCATTGCTTCGAGGTCGGGGCGGGATGCCCGGTAGGCCCGGTGCCAGCGAGCCAGGGTCTGCGCATAGCTTGAGGCAAACATCTCGGTGCTGATCGGAGCGAGGCCAACACTGCTGGCCAGTTCCGCCAGCCGTGATGCGGGCGGTAGCATGCCGCCCGGAAACACATATTTCTGGATGAAGTCAGCCGACGTCCGGTAACCGGCAAAATCATCCTCACGAATGGTAATGACCTGCAGCGCCGCGCGACCGCCCGGCTTCAGACAGTGGTTGAGCTGTGCGTAATAGGTTGGCCAATTGGCCTCGCCCACGGCTTCGAACATTTCTATCGAGGCGATGGCGTCAAATGTTTCGTTCACGTCTCGATAGTCCTGCAGCCGGAAGTCCACCCGGTCGGCAAGGTTCGCGGCTTCCAGTCTCCCCCGGGCATAGTCGAGCTGAGCGACCGAAAGTGTCAGACCGGTCACATGGCAGCCGAATTCGCGTGCAGCGACTTCGGCAAACCCGCCCCAGCCACAACCGATTTCCAGCACGCGATCGCCAGGTTTCAGGCCCAGGCGTTCGCAGATCCGGCGATATTTGCGCGTTTGCGCGATCTCCAGGCTTTCATCGTCTGTTTCAAACAGGGCCGACGAGTATGTCATGCTCTCGTCCAGCCAGTGCCGATAGAAGGCGTTGCCGAGATCATAGTGATAGGCAATGTTCCGTCGGCTGCCTCGGCGCGTATTGCCGTTCAGCCCGTGCTGCAGGCGCGCGAGCAAGCGGCTCGGCCCGTTTTTACGGTCGATGTCGACATTGGAGTCCAGCTCCAGCGCCAGGGCGGTGAGCAGGCCCGGCAGGTCGCTGGTATGCCATTCATCGTGCACATAACCTTCCGAAAACCCCAATACACCGCTTGCGGCTATCCGAAGCAGGGCATTCCACTTGCGCACCTTCCAGTCGGCGCAGGCGGAGGCGGTCTCCGGTCCGATATGAAAGATGTAGCCACCGGGCAGCTCCACTCGCAGCCGAAAGGCGGTCAGACCGGCCAGTGACCGCGCGATCCGTCGGGCTGCGAAGGCTTGCAGGCGAGACGGTTGTGCCGCGTTCTTCGCGGATTGATTGCTGTACGCGTCCATCAATGCCTCCCGGGCAAGGTGTCTTCGGTACCGCGTCGGGGAGCGAATGTGGCTAACCCCTTCAGGCGCAGACGGAGCGCCTCCCACAGGATACCAAAAAAAATGCGGATTGTGTTGGTTGCCACGAGCCAGCTGGCCGAACGCAGGGCGCCCGGGGTCAATGGCTGGAGTTGCGCTGTGTGCGCGGCAGTGAGCACGACCTCGTCATCCCGGATCAGTTGGATCGAGAGGCGGTAGTGATGATCGTCCCGCGCAATCTTGAAGCGATAATGCCCGCTCACCGGATTGAAGGGCGAGACGAAGAAGCGCTTGTCGGCCTGAAGGTGGTGCGGTGAATTGCGGTCCTTCCGCGCATCGACTGGAAAGGCGTAGGCGCAGCGACCGCCATGGAAATTGCTGACTTCGAAGACCAATCCGGTCAGGTCATCGTGCTGGTTGTAGGCGAAAAAGACCGAGACCGGGTTGAAGGACAGACCGAAAATGCGGGGTGAGGCGAGCAGCTGGATCCGGCCAATCGGTGATGTGGACCCGGCTTCGCGCAAGCGGTTTTCCACCCAGGCGCGCAGCGACAGTGTGTCTGCACCATGGTCAGAGGTGTGCAGGCTGACGAGGCCCGGGCGATTAAATCCAAAGGTCCAACCGTTCGATGCCGGCGCGTCAGGCCCGTCAATGTCGGCGAGGATCGATGCGACCCGGTAGCGCAGGCTGTGGTGTCGTGGGCGCCGGCGAGTGTGACCGACCTGACCGACAAGCAGGGAGGCGGGGGAGGGGGTCATTCGGCAGCGATCGTGAGCGGCCTGCCGGATGGACCGACCGCGCCACAGGTCCAGGCGATACGGGCATCCATGTCCGGGGCGATCCAGGGGCGCGGGTCGGCACCGAGCGCATCGGCGACCCGCAAGCCTGATTGCAGACCGTCCTCATGAAAGCCGGAGCCCAGCCATGCGCCGCAATACCAGGTCCCGCGACGCCCTTGTACTGCTCCGAAATCCGATTGCGCCGCAAGGGCCTGATGATCAAAAACCGGGTGGTCGTAATGGTCGGTCCTGAGGATGCGGTCCGGGGCGGGCGGTGTCGCCGGATTCAGGGTCACGAACACAGAAGTGTGGGTTGGCAGGGGCTGCAGCCGGTTCATCCAGTAGGTCAGGCTGATGTCGCGGGTGTCCCGGGCGCCGCGCTCAAGATAGTTCCAGCTTGCCCATGCCTGCCGGCGCCGCGGCATGAAACGGCTATCTGTGTGCAAGATTGCCGTGTTTGGACGGTAGCGGATGGCCGCAAGAAGACGGGTTTCTTCCGGGTCCGCATCATCCAGTAGCTTCAGCGCCTGATCGGAATGGCAGGCCAGAACCACATCGTCGAATTCGGCGCGGTGGCCGTGCTCCAGGGTCAGGACCACCCCGCCCGAGGTCCGGTTCACGCGGCGCACCGGTGCGTTCAGCGCAATCTCGCCCCTGAAAGCGTCAGCCAGAGCATGCACATAGGACTGGCTTCCGCCGGTAACCGTCCGCCAGGCCGGTCGGTCGGTGAGCTGAAGCAAGCCATGATTGAGAAAGAAGCGGAAAAAAGCGTCAGCCGGAAACCCGCGCATCTGATCAACCGGTGATGACCAGATCGCGGCACACATCGGCAGGATATGATCCTCGCGGAAGGCCTCGGAATAGCCGTGCGCCTGCAGGAAATCATCCAGCGAAAGCGTCGGGTCCGTGCGGTCGGAGTCCCGGGCGTGCCGGTTGAGCCGCAGGATGTCCGCGATCATGCGCCACATGCGGGGGCGAAACAGATTGCGCCGTTGGGCGAACAGGCCATTCGGGTTGGACGAGTACTCGAAGCCGCCATCGGCGATGGAGGCCGCGAAGGACATGTCGCTGGGAGAGGTTTCAACCCGGAGGTGATCCAGCAGGGCGACGAAGTTCGGATAGTTGCGCGGATTGTAGACAATGAAGCCGGTGTCGACGCCGAAAGCGGTGTCGCCGACGAGAACTTTCGCGGTGTTCGCGTGGCCGCCCAGTCGGCTGGAGGCCTCGAACAGCGTCACGTCGTGGCGCGTGGACAACCTCCACGCAGCGGCGAGGCCGGATATTCCCGATCCGATGACGGCGATGCGACGGCGTGCTGGGGACATGGGCGTTCCTGTCGGGTGTTCACGGCATGAGAGACTGGGAGGGGCTACGTTGCTGCCGTGCGATTGGATCACCGGCCCGTTCAGGAAGCGGCGTTCCGGGCTCGCCTGGAGACGCGACTGATCCACTTCACGCCGGGCTTCGTATCGAGATGCATGTACGCTACGGTCCACACATCCACTCGCTCGGCCTGGTGCCGTGTTGTCGGCCCGGGAAAGGGGCATATGACGGATCTGACTGACCGCCCTGCTCCAACGGTTGATAGCCAGAGACTGTCAGACTTGCTGGTGCAGGTCGGGCAGGCGCGGGACCGCGCCGCCTTCCGAACCCTGTTTGACCATTTTGCGCCGAGGATTCGGGCATTTCTGATCCAGCGTCGGGTCATACCGGCGATGGCGGACGACCTGACGCAGGATGTGATGCTGGCAATCTGGCGTCGCGCGTCAAGTTTCGACCCGTCACGGGCGGCCGCATCCACCTGGATCTACACAATCGCCCGTAATCAGCACATCGATCAATATCGCAAGGCCCAGCGGGCCAGCCGCATGGACGAGACCGACCCGTCTCTCCAGCCTGCGCCCGCACCGGCGGCGGATGATCTGTGCGAACAGGCCGAAGCTGCCGACAGCGTCGGTGTCGCCCTGGAAGACCTTTCTGCCGATCAGCGGCAGGTCGTGGAACTCGCCTTCACCGAAGGCCTGACCCACAGCGAAATCGCCGACCGGCTTGAACTGCCGCTCGGTACCGTCAAATCACGCATACGACTTGCCCTGGGCAAGTTGAAGACGACCCTTGGAGAAATGGTATGACCCAACGCGGTCACACGCTCGATGATGCCTGGTATCTGGGCTACGCTGCCGGAAGTCTGGCAAGCGAGGCGGAAACAGTGCTTGTCCAGTCACATGTCGAATTGAATTCTGATGCACAGGACCGGGTCGAGCAGCTCGACCGCATTGGTGGGGTCCTGCTCGACCGGATGCCGGTCGGGGAAGCGCTCCCATTCAGTGCCGATGAACTTTTGGAAATGGCCGACCGGAGTGATCCGTTGCAAGCCGGTGAAAGCGTGTCCGACGAGGCCGCCAATGTCCCTGACGCCCTCGATGGGGTCAATCTGCCGCCGGCCCTCGCGCAGTATCTCGCCCGCTCGCCGGCCCGCCTGAAATGGGAATTCCTCGGTCCGGGTCTGCGCAAATCCATTTTGTGGCGCGGCAAGGACGGGGAGCGGCTCTGGTTGCTCAAGGCGCAGCCCGGAGTCGCTATCCCGCATCACGGGCATGCCGGGTCAGAGCTGACTCTCGTGTTGAAGGGCAGCTTCTGGGATGGAGACCAGGAGTATCGGCGCGGCGATGTCGAAGAGGCCCATGAAGATGTTGAACATGACATTCGGATCGGAACAGGTGGAGAGTGCGTCTGCTTGGCCCTGACCCAGGGGAAATTGCGCTTCGAAAGTCCGCTTTTGACGGCTTTTCAGGTCTTTACCGGACTTTGACTGCAGCGCTCGCCATGTGCCGGGAATTTCAATGAGTGACGAAGGCGGGTGCTTGCGCCGTGCGTTTGCGCTACCATCGGTCATCACGTGATTTCGTCAGGTGCCGGGGTGACGGTCAGCATGAGTGTGAAAATGCGGGCGAACAAGCAGTCCGGAGCGACCATCAAGGACGTGGCGAGCGCGGCAGGCGTGTCCGCCATGACGGTCTCGCGCGTGTTGAACGCTGAGCCGAATGTTCGTCCGGCCACACGCGAGCGCGTGCAATCGGCAATCCGCGATCTCAACTATCGCCCCAATCTTTCGGCGCGCAATCTGGCGCGGGCCAATGCCTATTTTATCGGCTTGCTTTATGACAATCCGAGCGCGGGCTATATCAGCGAGTTGTTGATCGGCGCCCTGAACCGCTGTCGCACCTCGGGTTACCATCTCGTTCTTGAAAGCTGTGATGCGGCAGGGGCCGACTGGTCGAACCAGATCGCTGACATGCTGCGGACGTCGAATTTTGATGGCGTCATCATGCCGCCGCCCGTTTGCGATCATGCCGATGTTCTGGCCGCCGTCGATGCCGCCGGTATCCCCTATGTCCGCATTGCGCCGGACACGGATCTGGATCGGGCCCCCTGCATTCTCACCGATGACCGCGCCGCGGCGCGCCGAATGACGGACTATCTGATCGAGCTCGGCCATACCCGGATCGGATTTGTGCTCGGGCCGCAAGAACACGGTGCCAGTCGTGAGCGCCATGCCGGTTTCCTTGAAGGCTTGAGCGCGCACGGCCTGGAAAGTGAGCCGGAACTCATTGCAGAGGGGGCTTTCACTTATAAATCGGGACTGGAGGCGGCCGAGAAGCTCCTTTCGCTGGCGGACCGACCCACAGCTATTTTCGCGTCCAATGACGACATGGCGGTGGCGGTCATCGCGCTGGCCCACAAGCATGCCCTGGATGTGCCCCGCGACCTGACCGTGGTGGGCTTTGACGATACGCAGACAGCCACCGCAATCTGGCCACAGCTGACAACAGTCAGGCAGCCGATTTCCGACATGTCGAGCGCGGCGATCGAGCTCCTTGCCAGCCATCTCGATGGAGATGCCGGCGCATTGGCCCGGCGAGAAATCCGATCGGAAATCGTGGTTCGGGACTCATCCGCGGCGCCAACCGGCTAGAATCAACGAACAGTCAGCCGGCCCGGCTGCAGCATCATGTCGATACTGGGCGTGAATCTGGTCAATATCGCGATTACACTATTTGCGGGACGCAAGGCCGCTAGGGGGCCGAAACTCAGGGAGAGTGATTTGAGCGACTGGAATGAATACCCTGAGATTGATTTGACAATCATCCGGGCACTGATTGACGCGGTCGGAATTGAGACCTTTTCCAGCATGCGTGCGCAATTCGTGGCTGATTTGCGGTCCCTGGCCCAAGCCTATCATGAGGCCTTCGCTCGGTCGGACCTTGCGGCGGCGAGCGCCTCGGCCCACGCCCTGAAAGGCGCAGCGGCCAATATCGGCCTGGTCCGTCTGAGTGCGATTGCCGGGTCGTTTGAGCAGGAGGCAACCGATCCGGGGCCGTCGCTCGACACGATTCTCGACATGTCCATTGCAAGCCTGAACGACGCGTCCTGAAGATGGCTGACAATCGTGACAGAGCGGGCGCGAAGGGAGAATGGAATGGATTATCGTAGTGATATCCGCGGTGAGCGCATGGTGGTCTCGATCTCGGGCACGCTGACCTTTGATGATCATGAGGCATTCCGCCGAATTGTCGGAGAGATTGCGGTGTGTGATGTGCCCACCGTCGAACTGTCCCTTGCCACGACCAAAATGATCGACTCGGCCGGGATCGGAATGTTGTTGCTGGCCAATGACAAGGCCACCAAGTCCGGCAAGCGGTTGTGCCTGTCCGGCGTGTCAGGGCACGTCGCCAAAGTGATCGACCTGTCGAAGATCGATCAACTCATCCCGATCGAATAGGCGCGGGGCAGGCATTATGGCAGACCACAGTCCCGATCCCGGTACCGAGGACACTGCCACCATCCTGGTCGTTGATGACCTGAAGTCATCCCGACTTCTGATCGGATCGATTTTGAATGCGGCCGGTTTCAACAACCTGATTTTCGCCTCGGATGGTGTCGAAGCGCTGGAACTGCTGGAACAGACCCCGGTCGACATGGTCATTCTGGACATCGTGATGCCGCGTAAGGATGGTATCTCGGTGTGTCGCGAAGTGCGCGAGCGACTGGGCCTGACCATGCCGATCCTGATCCAGACCAGCCTGCAGGATGCCGACCATCGGGCGACAGCCTTCGATGCCGGCGCCTCGGACATTGTCTCCAAACCCATCCATGCCCACGAAATCGTCTCACGCACGCGGCTTCATCTTGAGCGGCGGCGGATGATCGACAGCCTGCAGCGATATCGCCGTCGCATGCAGGACGAGCTCAGGGCAGCCGAGGCGATGCAGGTCTCCCTGCTCAAATCCGATGACGAGGTCGCGGCGATCGCGGGGCCGCGGCACGCCAGGATGACGACCTTCTACAAGGCGTCCAACCAGCTGGGGGGCGATCTGTGGCAGGTGTTCGAAATCGACGAGACCCGCTTCGGCATCTTCATGGTTGACCTGTCTGGCCATGGCGTGGCGGCGGCGATCAATGCGTTCCGTGTCCACATGCTGGCTGAGGATCGCACGCATGACCGGACCTCGCCCGGCGACTGGCTGACTTCCGTCAACGCCAATCTGTGCCAGATCCTCCCCGTCGAACACTTTGCGACAGCCTTCTATGGCGTGGTCGACATTGCCCGGGGCCGCATCGAATACGCCGCGGCCGGGGCGCCACCGCCGATCCTGCTGGATCGAGAGGGTGGTTGGCGGCTGATCGATGGGTCCGGGGTCATTCTCGGTTGTTCTGAGGGTGCGCGTTATGAGACCCACTCGACCCCGATCCGCCAAGGCGATCGGATATTCTTCTACAGCGATGCCCTGTATGAGAAATTTGATGAACCGGACAAGTCTCTGGAGGCGGTTGAGCTGGTGGCTCACGCGCGCGCCGTATTGGGTTCGGTGTCCGGTCAGGGTTTCCATGAAGCGCTAATCGCGCGAATTTTCGATGACCCGGACGCCGATTGTCGAGACGATCTGACGCTGATCCTGCTGGAGGTTGCGGGTGATGGGTGACGGGCGACCCTTGCCATCAGGGGCGGACGTGATCTGGGTCCGGCTTGTTGCCAGCCCGGTCGCGGACGCGGTCCGCCGCGACCTGGCGTCGCGCTTTGGTGATGCCGTGGTCACGACGCCGGATCTGCCGACCGGTGTGACCGTTGGCCTGGTCATTGTTGATGATGCGAACCAGGCCGCTATCGGCCTGGCGGCGACCCGGAATGCCGGCGCACAGCAATCGATTCTGATCAAATCGGGACATGAGCCCCACGGCCGCGCGGATTTCGTCCTGTCGTCTGATGTCGATTTGAATACGGTGACGTCGGTGGTGACTGCGGCCAAGGACTTTCATGATCAGGTGATGAGTTTGCGGTCTGAGGTCGCGCGCCGCAAATCAGCGGTTGGCACGATACTGCGCGGCGAGTTTGTTCTGAGAACCCTCGACGAAGCCCGTAATCTGGCGACCATGATCGCGCATGCCTGTCCGAATTCAGACCTGGTGGCGATCGGTCTCCAGGAATTGCTGATCAACGCCGTTGAGCATGGCAATCTTGAGATCGATGCGGACATGAAGCAGGCCCTGCTGATGGCCGGAAACTGGCGCGAAGAAGTCGAGTCCCGTCTGCAGGATCCACAATATGCAGATCGGACAGTCACGCTGTCCTTCCAGCGCAGCGCCCGTCTCATCTCAATGACCGTGCAGGACGAAGGCGCAGGATTTGACCATGAGCAGTATAGTTCGACGGTTGCTGAGGCGACCGGCTACCGCGGGCGCGGGATCGCCATGGCCCGGGATCTTTCCTTCTCGTCATTGACCTATCTGGGCGCCGGCAATGTCGTCGAAGCGACAATCATCCTGGAACCCGAGGACTGACGACCGGGGCGATCGACCGCTGACGCTGAAAACTTCCCAAAAGATACGAATATTCGCCCGTTCAGCTAGGGTTCAGTCGCGATATCCATTAGTCTGCACAAGACCAGACGTGATTGCCGGATCGCAGGGGCGGTCCACACTGTCTGGAGGGGGAAATTGATGAAAACCCAAATCTTCGCAAGTGTGGTCACGGTAGCGCTTCTCGCCAGCCCGGCGATCGCCCAGGACTTCTCGGCGCCGGCAACCTTCGGAACCGTCAATCTGAGCTCCGGATTCACGCCGGACCCGTACAATGTGACCCTGACCTCCGGCGGCCAGTTGCGCGCCAGCAACCTGTCGAGCAGCTGTCGTGGCTGGATCGCCAATGCGCCCGATTTTTCAGTCTTCTACGAAGCCGGGAACATGTTTGACCTGACCATCGGCGCGGTCTCGAACACCGACACCACGCTCGTCGTCAACGGCCCGGATACCAGCTGGTATTGCGATGATGACAGCGGTGAAGGCCTCAATCCGAGCATGACCTTCTCCAATCCGGCCTCCGGACGCTACGACATCTGGGTCGGTTCCTACTCGGAAGGCGATTATGCCCAGGCAACCTTGTCGATCTCCGAGCTCGGACTTGCCGGTGGCGCCACGCCGCAGCCATCCTCTCGCGGTATCGACTGGTCTCTGGCCGCCAATTTCGGCTCTGCCAATCTGCGCGGCGGTTTCACGCCCGATCCGTACCGTGTGAACATCATTTCCGGTGGCGGTTTCCGCGCTGACTCGGTTCGCTCCGGCTGTGCCGGTTGGGTCTCTGCGGCTCCGGATTTCGAACTCAATTTCACGGCCGGTTCGCTGCCCCTGATCCTGTCGGCAGCGTCGAGCTCGGACACGACCATCCTGGTCAATGATCCCAACGGCAACTGGCACTGCAATGATGATGGCGGCAATGCCGGTCTGAACCCGGCGCTGACCTTCAACAATGCGGCCTCCGGTACCTATGACATCTGGATCGGTTCCTACAGCCAGGGCGGGGGTACCGAAGCGACCCTGTCGATTTCCGAGCTGTACAGCGAATAACTGATCGCTGATCCCTTGAAAGGGCGGCCGTTGGAAAACGGTCGCCCTTTTTCTGTCCGGCGTTCCGGTCTATGGCTTTGAGAGGTCATTTGGGCGGGTTCTTCATGCGTATCTTCCTTGGCATCTTGCTGGCGGTCATCCTGGTGGCCGGCGGCTTTGTCTTCTTCATTCTCCCGGCGCGGATTGATGCCGACATGAATGTGGTCCGGCCGCACGCGGCCTATACGCCGAGCGCCGAGGCCGAGGCGCTGCACGCGACCCTGCCGGTCGCCGACCTTCATTCCGACATGCTGTTGTGGATGCGTGACCCGACTCGCTGGAATGACCGCGGTCATACCGACCTGCCGCGCCTGCGCGCCGGCGGTGTGGCGCTGCAGGTCTTTGCCAGCGTCACCAAGACCCCGTCCGGCCAGAACTATGACAGCAACACGGCCGACAGTGACGACATCACCGCCCTTGCCATTGTCCAGCGCTGGCCGATCCGGACCTGGAGTTCGATCCTGGAACGCGCGGTCTATCATGCCGACCGGCTGAACCGTCTTGCCGAGCGGGATGACAGTTTCACGGTCGTCAGGACGCGCGCCGACCTGGAAGCGGTGCTGGCTGCCCGGGAGACCGACCCGACGGCGCTGGCCGGCCTGCTGGAGACCGAAGGCGCCCATCCGCTCGAGGGTGATATCGCCAATATCGATGTGCTCTGGGATGCCGGCTATCGCATGTTCGGCCTGCAGCATTTCTTCGACAATGAGCTCGGCGGCTCGCTGCACGGGGTCTCGAATGCCGGGCTGACGGATTTCGGCCGCGACGTCATCCGCCGCATGGATGAGCGCGGCCTGATCATCGATGTCGCCCACTCCTCGCCGCAAGTCGTCGAGGAGGTGCTGGCCATGACGAATAGCCCGCTCGTGGTCTCCCATACCGGCGTGCACGGCCATTGCGAGGTCAAGCGCAATATCCCTGACGCCCTGATGCAGCGCATCGCCGCCGGCGGCGGGCTGATCGGCATCGGTTTCTGGGCCGATGTGACCTGCGACGACAGCCCCGAAGGCGTCGCCGCCACCCTGCTGGCCGCCATCGACCTGGTCGGCATCGACCATGTCGCCCTCGGCTCGGACTATGACGGCACCGTCACCACCACTTTCGACGCCTCGGAATATGTCGTCCTGACTGACCGCTTGCTGGATGCCGGCCTGAGCGCCGATGAGGTTGGGCAGGTGATGGGTGGCAATACGATCCGTTTCTTCCTGGAGAATCTGCCGCAATAGCCAGGCTGGCGACAGTTACTCCGCCGCCACCGCCTCGGCTTCCAGACGTTCGACCAGTTTTACCCCGGCTTGCGAGCAGGACAGGGATCCGCCCAGATCGCCGGTCCATTCGCCCGCCTCGTGCATCGTGTTGATGGCATCGCGGATGCGCCCCGCCGCCGCCGTCTCGCCCAGGCTTTCCAGCAATTGCGCCACCGCTTCGATGGCGCCGAACGGGTTGGCCTTGTCCTGGCCGGCTATGTCGGGGGCCGAGCCGTGGATGGGTTCGAAGAGGCCGGGTTTGTTTTCGCCCAGCGAGGCCGAGCCCAAAAGGCCGATCGAGCCGGGCAGCATGGAGGCTTCGTCGGAGAGGATGTCGCCGAACATGTTCTCGGTGACGATGACGTCAAAGCTCGCCGGGGCGCGCAGCATGTGCATGGCGGCGGCGTCGACATACATGTGGTCGAGTTCGATATCGGGGAAGTCGCGGGCGCCCATCTCGGTGACGACATCGCGCCACAGGCGGCTGGTTTCCAGCACATTGGCCTTGTCGACCGAGGTCAGCTTGCCGCGCCGCAGGCGGGCCTGCTCAAAGGCGATGCGGGCGACCCGTTCGATCTCGCCGCGTGAATAGGTGCATTTGTCGCTGGCGCTGTCGGCGGAGCGTTCGCGTGTCCCGAAATAGATGCCGCCGGTCAGTTCGCGCACGATCAGCACATCGGTTCCGGCGACCAGGTCAGGGCGCAGGGGCGATTTGCCCGCGAGCGCCGGGTGCACAGCCGCCGGGCGCAGATTGGCATAGACGCCGAGCGCCTTGCGCAGGGCCAGAAGCCCGGCTTCGGGGCGGGCGTCGGCCCGGTCCCATTTGGGACCGCCGACCGCGCCGAGGAAAATGGCATCGCTGGCCTGGCAGGTTTTCAGTGTCGCCTCGGTCAGCGGTTCGCCGAACTCATCAATCGAGGCGCCGCCGAAAGCGCAGGTCGCAAATTCGATCCGGAAGCCCTCAAGGGCCGCGACATGCTCCAGCACGGCGCGGGCCACGGCGGTGATTTCCGGCCCGATCCCGTCGCCGGGCAAAAGGGTGATGCGATAGGTCATGCGTGGTCGGCCTCGTATGCGTCGATCGCGTCGGCATGTCCCATCAGGAAGCCGAGCGGGTCCGTGCCTTCCATCAGGCAGTGTTTGGCAAAGGGTTCGATGGCGAAGTCGAAGCTGGGACCATTGCCCAGATCGACATGCTGGCTGGCGAGGTCGATCCTGATCGACACGCCGGGATTGGCCAGCAGCCATTTGTGGGCGGCTTCCGGTGCCATGATCGGCAGCAGGCCGTTGCGGGCTGAATTGGAGCGGAAAATGTCGGCAAACTCGCTGGAAATGACGGCACGAAAGCCGAAATCATGCAGCGCCCAGGGCGCGTGTTCCCGTGATGATCCACAGCCGAAATTGCGTCCCGCGACCAGGACACTGCATTGGGCCGTATCGAGGCTGTTCAGCGATACCGCTTCGAGCGGCTTGCCATCGCCATCATAGCGCCAGTCATGGAAGGCCAGCTTGCCCAGCCCGTCCCGCGTGGTCGTGGTCAGGAAACGGGCGGGGATAATCTGGTCGGTATCAATGTCTTCCTGGTCGATCACGAAGGTGCGGCTGTCGATCTGGCGGATATCGTCCTTTTGATCAGGCATGGGCGGGCTCCATCAGTTCGGCCGGGTCGATGACATGGCCGGCGATCGCCGCGGCGGCCGCGGTCGCCGGGCTGGCGAGGACGGTGCGCACACCAGGGCCCTGGCGGCCTTCGAAATTGCGGTTGGAGGTCGATACGACCAGCTGGCCCGGCTCGCCGCGATCGCCATTCATGGCGATGCACATCGAGCATCCCGGCTGACGCCACTCGGCGCCGGCGTCAGTGAAGATGCGGTCGAGCCCTTCGGCTTCGGCCTGGGCGCGGACCGCCACCGAACCGGGAACGACCAGCGCCCGGATGCCGTCCGCCACGCGACGTCCGCTCATGATGGCGGCGGCTTCGCGCAGATCGGTGATACGGGAATTGGTGCAGGAGCCGATGAAAACCTGGTCAACCTGTGTACCGGCGACCGGCATGCCCGCCTCAAGTCCCATATAGGCAAGGGCCTTCCTGTGTGACGGGCTGCGCGGTTGGGGGATGGGCGCGTTGACGGCAATCCCGGTGTCCGGGGCCGTGCCCCAGGTCACCATCGGCCGGATACTGGCGGCGTCGATCATCACTTCATGGTCGAAGCGGGCCCCGGCATCACTGCGCAATGCGCGCCAGCGATCAATCGCGGCGTCCCATTCGGACCCGGTTGGAACCTGCTCGCGGCCTTCCAGCCAGGCGAAAGTGGTTTCGTCCGGTGCGATCATTCCGGCCCGGGCACCGGCCTCGATCGACATGTTGCAGACCGTCATCCGGCCTTCCATGTCGAGCGCCTCGATGGCACTGCCGGCATATTCGATCACACAGCCCGTGCCGCCATCGACTCCGATCTCGGCAATGATGGCGAGGATGATGTCCTTGGCGGATATTCCCGCTGCCGTCTCGCCATCCACCGTGACGCGCATGGATTTCGGTTTGCGCTGGAGCAGGCATTGCGAGGCCAGTACATGACCGACTTCGGTGGTGCCGATGCCGAAGGCGAGGGCGCCGAATGCACCATGGGTCGCTGTATGGCTGTCGCCGCAGACAATGGTCATGCCGGGCTGGGTGGCGCCCAGTTCCGGTCCGATCACATGGACGACGCCGCGATGACCACTGCCCCAGCCATGCAGGGTAATGCCGTGCTGCGCGGTGTTGGACTGCAGCGTCTCGACCTGGTTCTGAGCCGCTGCCGTCGCGTAGGGCGGTGTCTCGCCGGCTGCGAAGTCCAGCGTCGGGGTTGCGTGGTCGATCGTCGCGAGGGTCCGGTCCGGGCGGCGCACCTTCAGGCCCCGCTCGGCGAGGACCGAAAAGGCTTGCGGCGAGGTCACTTCGTGCACCAGATGCAGGTCGATATAGAGCAGGCCCGGTGTCTCGGCCGTCTCGGCGCGGACCTGGTGGGCGTCCCAGACCTTGTCGAACAGCGAACGCGGTACGCTGCTGGTCGCTCCGGTCTCAGTCTCAGGCGACATGCTGGACCTCCATCGCATTGTCCTGGACCGGCTGCAGCCAGCCGTGACGGTCCGGCGTCTCGCCGGAGAACAGGCCGAAAAAGCGCTTCTGCATCAGCTCGGCAATCGGACCGCGGCCGCCGGCATTGACGACATGGCCATCAACCGAGCGCACCGGGGTGATCTCGGCTGCGGTCCCGGTGAAGAAGATCTCGTCGGCAAAATAGAGGCTTTCCCGCGACAGGGTCTGTTCGCGCACGTCAAAGCCTTCGGCTTCGGCCAGCTTCATCACGGCATCGCGGGTCAGGCCGGACAGGATCGAGGCCGAGCTGGGCGGAGTGCGGATGATACCATCGGAGACGACAAAGATGTTCTCGCCCGCGCCCTCGGAAACGAGACCGTTGACGTCCAGGCCGATGCCTTCATCGAACCCGCGCGAATGGGCCTCATGGCTGATCAGCATCGAGGAGAGATAATTGCCGCCGGCCTTGGCACCGGTCGGAATGGTATTGGGGGCCGGGCGGCTCCACGAGGAAATGCAGCAATCGACGCCCTTGGTCAGCGCTTCCTCGCCCAGATAAGCGCCCCACGGGAAGGCCGCGATACAGATTTCCGGCTTGGTGTCGGCGCCGGGCAGGACACCGATACCGCCATAGCCGAAGAAGGCGACAGGCCGGATATAGGCGTCCTTGAGATGATTGGCACGGATCACCATCCGGCAGGCGGCCTCGACCTCCTCCACGGTATGATTGACCGGCATGTGATAGACCTTGGCGCTGTTGAACAGGCGCTTGACGTGGTCAGTCAGTCGGAAAATCTGTGGCCCGGTGGGCGTGTTGTAGCAACGGATCCCCTCGAACACTGAAGAGCCGTAGTGCAGGGCGTGGGAGAGAACATGGGTCTGCGCTTCGTGCCAGTCGATCAGTTCGCCATTGCGCCAGATGAAGTCGGTTTCCTGGATAGCCATTGTGGTAATTCCTGTCAGACGGCCGCGGCCGGTTGTTGCTGGGTCAAGTCGGCCCGGCCATAGGCCTCACCGCGATCGAGTGTGAAGAGCAGCGAGTCGATGGCTGCGGTGACGATATCGGGGCCACGCGCGCGCCCGGAGAAGATCGTGCCGTCAATGTCGATGCTGATATCGGCGACGAATTCGCGACCGGTCGCGGTCGATCGCATGCGGGTTTCCAAAGCCGTCACGGTGGCATCCGTGCCGGTGATGCGCTGGACCGCTGCAAAGGCCGCCGCAATCGGGCCGTCGCCGGACGCGATGTCGGAGACGCGGCCGCGGTCTGGATGCTCCAGTTCGACGCGGGCAAACTGTTTGGGCTGGCGACCGGCCGTTGTACGCAGCTCGGTGCGCAGAACGGTCCAGCGCGAACCGCTGGCGGAGAATCCCTCCATCATGGCAACCAGATCGGCATCATTCACTTCGCCCAGCTCATCGGCCAGGTGTTTGAAATCCTTGAAGACCTGGTTCAGCTTGTCCGGGTCCGGCTGATAGCCCAGCTTGGCCAGGCGCTGCACCAGGGCGTGCTTGCCCGAATGCTTGCCCAGCACCAGGGCCGAACCCGGTGCGCCGACGCTTTCCGGGGTCATGATTTCATAGGTGCGACGGTCCGAGATCATGCCGTGCTGGTGAATGCCGGCCTCGTGGGCGAAGGCATTCTTGCCGACAATGGCCTTGTTCGGGGCAACCGCGCTTCCCGTTACCCGGGCCAGGCGCTGGCTGGCCGACCAGATCTTGGTCGCATCGACATGGCTGATGGCCGGGAAGATGTCAGCCCGGACCTGCAAGGCCATGACGATCTCCTCCAGCGAGCAATTGCCGGCCCGTTCGCCGATGCCGTTGATGGCGCACTCGACCTGGCGGGCCCCGCCCTTCACGGCGGCCAGCGAGTTGGACACGGCAAGACCCAGGTCATTGTGGCAATGGGCCGAGAAGATCACGTGGTCGGGCCGTTCGACATGGGCTGCCAGACGTTCGAATACCGCCCGGATTTCGTCCGGCTCGGAATAGCCGACCGTATCAGGCACATTCAGGACATCGGCGCCGTTGACCGCGGCGCAGCTCATCGCCTCGACCAGGAAGTCCGGCTCTGTGCGCAGGGCATCCTCGGCCGAAAACTCAATCTCGTCGAACGTGCCGGCGGCGTGCTTGAGGCAGCGCTCAATGGTCTGCAGCACTTCGCGGCGCGACATGCGCAACTTGGCTTCGCGATGGATCGGGCTGGTGGCCAGGAAGATGTGCAGGCGTTTGCGATGCGCGGGTTCCAGCGCCTTGGCCGCCGCGTCGATATCGCCCTCGGTGGCCCGTGCCAGCGAGCACAGGGTCGAGTTGCGGATTTCCGAGGCGATGAGGCGGATGGCTTCGCTGTCGCCGGGCGAGGCGGCGGCAAATCCCGCCTCGATCGTGTCGACCCGCATCGCTTCGAGCAGACGGGCGATTTCGAGTTTCTCCGCCGGGTTCATCGAGAAGCCGGGCGCCTGTTCACCATCGCGCAGCGTGGTGTCGAAAATCCGCAGCCGGTCGGGCTGTGGAGTCGGAACGGGTCTCAGTGTCGGGGCGGACATGCTTGTCTCCATCGGTCCGAAGGGGCCACTGCCCGGGCTGCGATCTCGGGGGCAATCCGGTCGTCTGTGTCGCGGGTGAACACGCCACGCACATCGAGCAGGCGCGCCACCTGGCGGGCCAGTACGTCCATGCTGCGGGCGCCGTCGCGGGCAGCGAGCGACAGGGTGACGGTCGACTGGCCGCCGGAGGTCTCCGACTTGTCCATCGCGGCGATGGTGAAGCCGCGGCGCTCGACCAGGCCGATAAGCCGCATCAGGGCGCCTTCGGCGTCGGCCAGTTCAATACGAAGCGAGGTGCGCATGATCAGTCCTCCATCATGTCGGCATTGGACGCGCCGGGCGGGACCAGCGGCCAGACATTCTCACGCGGGTCGATCAGGACATGCGCGAGGATCGGGCCGCGGGCATTCAGCAAGCGGTCGATGGCCGCGGGAACTTCCTCGCGGCTGTGAACGGTGAAGGCCTCGATGCCGAATGCATGGGCCACTTCCGCAAAATCGGGATTGTCGTAGAGGTCGATCTCGGAGAAATTCTGGTCGAAGAAATATTCCTGCCACTGCCGGACCAGGCCCAGCGAGGCATTGTCGAGCAGCAGAATCCTGACCGGCACGCCATAGCGGCGGGCGGTCGCCAGCTCCTGGATATTCATCATGATCGAGCCGTCGCCGGTGATGGTGACGACCTTGGCGTCCGGTCGGGTCATGGCGGCGCCGATCCCGGCCGGCAGGCCATAGCCCATGGCGCCCAGCCCGGCGGAGGTCAGATGGTGCTCCGGGCGCGAGAAGCGGCAATGCTGGGCGACCCACATCTGATGCTGGCCGACATCACAGGCGGCGATGAAATCATCACCGGCGGCCTCGGACAATTGCTTCAGCATGGCAGGCGCATAAACGCCCGAACCGGGCGCATCATAGCGAAAGGCGTGGTGTTCCTTGCGCTCGACACAGGTGTCGCGCCATTCGGTGATGTCGAGCCAGTCATTGGTGATGCCGGCCAGGATGGCTGAGATGTCACCAGCCAGGCCGATTTCGGCCCGGCGCAACTTGTCGATCTCGGCGGCGTCGCCATCAATATGGATGATGCGGGCGCCGGGGGCGAATGTGTCCAGCCGCCCGGTCGCGCGGTCGTCGAAACGGGCGCCGCAACAGATCAGGAGGTCGCTTTCATCGACGGCGACATTGGCGGCGCGGCCGCCATGCATGCCCAACATGCCCAGAAAGGTTTCGCTGTCCGGATGCGGGCAGCCCAGTCCTTTCAGCGTCGCAACCGTCGGGATTCCGGTGCGGGCCATGAAGTCACGCACGGCTTCAACCGCGCCGCCCAAGGTGACGCCACCGCCGATATAGAAGACGGGGCGCTTTGATCGGGCCAGCAGGGTCGTCGCGGCCGCCAGGTCTGATTCTGGTGGATGCGACGACCCGGCCTCAGGCCGAGGCTGGGGGGGTATAGTGGGGTACGCCTCGGCTTGTAAGACATCCTTCGGCAGATCAATCAGGACGGGGCCCGGGCGGCCGCTCTCCGCGATCTCGAAGGCTTCGGCGATCATTTCCGGAATCTTCAGCGGATCGCGGATGATGATCGAGTGTTTGACGACGGGCATCGACATGCCGAACACGTCGACTTCCTGGAAGGCATCCGTGCCCATCAGGCCTGACGGCACCTGGCCGGTCAGGATGATCATCGGGACGCTGTCCAGATAGGCGTTGGCGATACCGGTCAGCAGATTGGTGGCGCCAGGCCCGGAAGTGGCCAGGCAGACCCCGGCCTTGCCGGTCAGGCGCGCCTGGGCATCGGCGGCAAAGGCCGCGGCTTGCTCGTGGCGAACCAGGATGTGTTGCAGGGACGAGCCGGTCAGGGCGTCGTAAACCGGCATGATGGCCCCGCCCGGATATCCGAAAACGCGGGTGACGCCCAGGGCTTCCAGGGTGCGTACCACCGCATGCGCCCCGGTCTGTCGGGGGGAGGGGCGAGCGGCGGCGCTGGGGGCCGTGTCGTCGATTTCGGAGGCGGGCAGGGCCGTCATCTCTCTTGGTCCTTTGTCAGTTCAGGTCGCGCCGGTCAGGCGTTCGCACCCGGTTGCAGCCACGGCATGTCGGCCCGCAAGGCGGCACCGGTTTTCTCGATCGGATGCTCCAGATCCTTGCGCAGCAGGGCCTGGTATTGCGGCTTGCCGGCCTGGTTCTCGGTGATCCAGTCGCGGGCGAAAGTGCCGTCCTGGATGTCCTTGAGGACCTCACGCATGCGGGCGCGGGTCTCGTCATTGATGACACGCGGGCCCGAGCGCAGATCGCCGTAAATCGCGGTCTCCGAGATGAATTCATGCATCTTGGCCATGCCGCCTTCATAGAGGAGGTCGACGATCAGCTTGAGCTCATGCAGGCATTCGAAATAGGCGACTTCCGGCTGGTAGCCGGCATCGACCAGGGTCTCATAGCCGGCCATGACCAACTCCGTCGCGCCGCCGCACAACACAGCCTGTTCGCCGAACAGGTCGGTCTCGGTCTCTTCCGCGAAGGTGGTTTCGATGATGCCGGAATTGGCGCCGCCGATACCGGCGGTATAGCCCAGGGCGCGATTGCGGGCCTCGCCGGTCGCGTCCTGCTGGACGGCAAACAGGCACGGCACGCCGCGGCCGATCTCGTATTCACGGCGGACCAGATCGCCAGGGCCTTTCGGGGCCACCAGGATCACATCGACGCCTTCCGGCGGGGTGACGCGGCCGAAATGGACCGAGAAGCCGTGCGCGAAGAGAACCGCGTCGCCGGCCGACAGGTTGGGGGCGATCGACTCGCGGAACAGGGCTTCATGGCTCATGTCCGGGGTCAGGATGGCGATCAGCTTGGCGCCCTTGGTTGCCTCTTCCGGCGTGGCAGTCTTCAGACCGTCGGCCTTGGCTTTTTTCTCGCCCGGTCCACCCGGGCGGACGCCGACCGTGACGTCGCAACCGCTTTCCTTGAGGTTCATGGCGTGGGCACGGCCCTGGCTGCCATAGCCGATCACGGCGATCGGCTGGGCTTTGAAGGCTGTCGTGTCGACCTCGAAATCGGCACGGCGGGACGGGGTGGGCGCGGTCATGCGGGCATCTCCTGCTTGGATTGCATGTCGGTTGTTTGCGGCGACGCCTTGGTGGCAGTCGGCGCGATGATGGTGGTGGCGCCGCGCGAGGCCGAAGAGACCAGCGCGGCATATTTGGCGAAAACACCGGTCGGGGCGGGCCGGCCGGACGAGGATTGCGGACGGGCAGACAGGTCGGCATCGACATCGATCCGGCGGGCGGCGACATCAATGCGCACCCTGTCTCCATTTCGGACCCGTCCGATCGGACCGCCATCGGCGGCCTCGGGGCTGACATGACCGATCACGAAGCCCTTGGAGGCGCCGGAAAAGCGGCCATCGGTGATCAGGGCGACATCGCCGGCCAGTCCCTGACCGACCAGGGCGGCGGTCACGCCCAGCATTTCCCGCATTCCGGGGCCGCCCTTGGGGCCCTCATTGCGGATGATGATGATGTCACCAGCCTTGACCGAGTTGGCCTCCACGGCGGCGAAGGCGTCTTCCTCGCATTCGAACACCCGGGCCGGTCCGGAAAATTCGCTGCGGGCATGACCCGACAGTTTCAGGACTGCGCCTTCGGGGGCCAGGTCGCCGGTCAGGACGCGGAAACCACCATCCGGTTTGACCGGGTTGGCAACGGATTGGATGACACGTTGATTGAGTGACTCTTCGGCGCTGGCGCACTCTTCATGCAGGCTCTTGCCGGAGACAGTCGGGGTATCAGCCAGCAAGCCGCCCTCGATCAGGCGCTGACCGAACAGGCGGGAGCCGCCGGCCAGGAACATGTGGTGGGCCAGAAAACGCCCGCCCGGCTTCAGGTCGGTGATGACGGGGGCTTCGCTGGAGATACGGTCGAACTCGGCAATGTCGAACGGTATGCCGGCTTCGGCGGCGATTGCGGCGACGTGCAGGACGGCATTGGTCGACCCGCCCGAGGCGGAAGCGCCGACAACGGCATTGCGAAGGGAGGCTTCGGTGATGAAACGGCGCGGGGTGGTGCCGGATTTCGCCAGCTCGACAGCCAGTCGGCCGCAGCGAGCCGCCGCCTCCGGCTTGTCGGGGTGCGGGGCGGGAATGTCGTTCACGCCCATCGGAGACAGACCCAGCATGGTCAGGATCATGGCCATCGTATTGGCGGTAAACTGGCCGCCACAGGCGCCGGCGCCCGGGCAAGCCGCTTTTTCGACCTTGTCCAGGCCTGCATCATCCAGGGTCCCCGCGGCATGGGCGCCTACAGCTTCGAACACGTCCTGGATGGACAGGGCCTGATCGCCCAGCTTGCCCGGCATGATCGTGCCGCCGTAGAGGATGCAACCGGGCACATCCATGCGGGCCAGCGCCATCGCGGCCGCCGGAATGGTCTTGTCACAACCGACGAGGATAACGACGCCATCCAGGCTGTGACCCCGGGTCGCCAGTTCAATCGAGTCGGTGATCACCTCGCGCGAGATCAGCGAGGCACGCATGCCTTCGGTACCCATCGAGATCCCGTCGGACACGACGATCGTGTTGAAGTCGACCGGATGGCCACCGGCTTCACGAACGGCTTCGCGGACTGGCGCGGCCAGGTCCGCCAGGTGCATGTTGCAGGGCGTGACCGTGGTCCAGGTGTTGATCACCCCGATCATCGGCTTGTCGAAATCACCATCCGTCATGCCGGTCGCGCGCAACATGGCCCGGGCCGGGGCGCGGGCCGCGCCGGCTGTGATGGCGTCTGAAGATTTGCGTCTGTCGTGGGTCATCAGGGTTTTCCGAAGTCAAAATGCAAAAAACCCCGCTCCGTTTTCGGGAGCGGGGTTTTTTTGTCTGCTTGTCCGAGGTCTCTCGTCAGGCAGGCGCGCCAACCGCTCCCGTTATGGAGGAGGTAATAAGTACAAGTACGAGAAGGAGGAGGCCGAGCGTCATCGCCCGCTCGCCCGTCAGGGCAGCGGCCGGTGCTACCGGCAGGGCGTACGCGTTGATCATCGGATCGGCTTTCCAGAACTCTATTGCGGTGCAACGTGACCGGTGATTTTGGTTAAGGCAACCCCGAATTGGAAAAAAACTGCACCAAACATGAAAAATTGGCACAGACAGGCAGTTTTGCTTCGTTCGGTCGGGTTTGGTGCACGAGAATTTCACGCGCTCAAGCGCGCAAAGCGGGATAGTCTTCCCGGATGTGGGTGAAACGGCAGATGTGGCGGGGCTTCGGCCTGATTTGCGTGATGTTGGCAGTTGTCGGCGTGGCGCTACCTCTGGTGCCGACCACTCCGTTCTTGCTGCTGGCGGCCTTCGCCTTCGCGCGATCCTCGCCGCGTCTTCATGCCTGGCTGATGGCACACCGACAATTCGGACCGCTGATCCGCAATTGGCGAGATCATGGCCGGATCGACAGAAAGTCCAAATTTTTCGCGGTTATAGCGATGCTTTCAGCGGTAGCGATCAGCCTGTGGCTGGGCGTTTCGCTGGCGGTGATCCTTGTTCAGGTCTTCGTTCTTTCGGTTGTCGCGCTATTCATTTTGACGCGACCGGACGGGTCAGAAGGCGGGCCCTGACCCGGGATTGAATGGTGCTTCACCTTGCTTCATGGGCGGGCAGCCCTGTCCATTTCGGTGCAGCGCAAAATCTCATCATGTGAATCTTGATTATCCGGTTGACGGGCGATTGAGCACGCGCAGCAAATTTGCGTGCGACATCCGATCATGTCGCGACTCTGTGGATTGAACTGCTGGCGGCGGCCGACGCCAGCCTCTTTCCCGGAGATGAAAATTGCAGGCAAGTGGATAAATTGGGGTCATGCTGACATAAAATTTCCAATATTCTCCATGCGGAGAAATATATTGCGTTGCAGCATGACGACGTCTAAACTGAGTAAATCAAGAGTCGCCACAAGGTGACCTGACACAGAGCGCACTGATTGGATCCGCCACCGCTGTCATGCGGTGCGGATCGTGAGTGATAACGGACCGGTCTCGGTCCGTCCTGGGGCGCGCCTTTCCGGCGACCGTCACCTCATTGATCCAACACGAGTTTTGGAAGCGCTGCAGACAAGCTGCAGCCCTGTTCGCGACCTGATGACAGGCCGGATGGTGAGGGGCAGTTGCCAGAAACGGGGGGATCCCAATGATTGGCAGAACACAAATGAGCAAGACACTGGCGAGGGGCGCTTTGTGTGCAGTGGTGGCCGGTATCGGTTTGACCGGTGCCGCGCACGCCGAGGTGTCGGAGGAAACAGCGTTCGTTTTCAACACGCTGCTTTTCCTGATCGGGGGTTTCCTCGTGATGTTGATGGCGGCTGGTTTCGCCATGCTCGAGGCCGGTTTCGTCCGGACCAAGCACACCGCCGCAATCTGTCTCAAGAATATTGCGCTCTACTCGATCGCCGGCATCATGTTCTATCTGGTCGGCTACCAGGTCATGTATGGTGGTCAGACTCCCTATTTCGGGATCCCGGAATTGTGGGTACCGTCCGAACTGGCGGCAGACGAGTCCATCGACATTGGTACCGGCTATGCTGCCGCGTCAGACTGGTTCTTCCAGATGGTCTTCGTGGCCACCGCGGCGTCGATCGTGTCCGGCACCATCGCTGAACGGGTCAAGCTCGGACCCTTCTTCATCTTCGTGATCGTCCTGACTGCTGTGATCTATCCGATCCAGGGCAGCTGGGAATGGGGCGGCGGCTGGCTGGATGCCGATTTCGGCTTCTCTGACTTTGCCGGGTCCACGCTGGTACATTCCACCGGTGGCTGGGCAGCCCTGGCCGGTGCCATCCTGCTGGGTGCCCGTTCCGGACGCTTCGGGCCGGATTCCAAGCCGATGATGCCTGGCTCCTTGCCGCTGGCGACGCTCGGTACCTTCATCCTGTGGTTCGGCTGGTTTGGCTTCAATGGCGCCTCCCAGCTGGCACTCGGGTCCGCCGGCGATGCCGTTGCCATCTCGCAGATCTTCGCCAACACCAACATGGCCGCGGCCGGTGGTGTCGTGACCGCTTACCTGCTCTCGATGCTGCTGGGTGGTGGCAAGGCCAATCTGGCTTACTGCCTCAACGGCGCCCTTGCCGGCCTGGTCGCCATCACGGCCGAGCCGCTGACCCCGACCATCCTGCAGGCCATCGCTATCGGCGCGGTTGGCGCTGTGATCGCCACCTTCGGTGCCAAACTGCTGGAAATGGTCCGCATCGACGATGTCGTCGGCGCGATCCCGGTCCACCTGTTCGCGGGTATCTGGGGCACCATGGCGGTTCCGCTCACCAACTCTGACGCGACCTTCTTCGGTCAGGCCGTCGGTGTCGGTGCAATCGGGGCCTTCGTGTTCGTGACCAGCTTCGTTGTCTGGATGATCCTGAAAGTCTCCGTTGGCATCCGTCTTTCGCCGGACGCCGAAAATGTTGGCGGAGACCTGTCCGAACTTGGTCACGACGCCGGCTCGATTTTCGCGTCAGACGTGGGAAAGGACTCGGCCCCGGCGCAGTAACGGCACAGGTGCCAGGAACCGGAGAGCATGCCTCCCCGGTTCCGCCACCGCCGCCGGACGGGGCTGTAACGGAGCCAGCCTTATCCGCTCCAACACCACACGGGCGCCGGTCCAGTCCGGCTCTCCCGAAACCCTTGAACTCAGCGCCGGTGATCACGCGGCAAACGGGAGAGCTGCGCTCCCGCCCCGGCAACCGGACCATCAGTAAACCGAATTCCCGACCACCAAATTTTCCACCCAGGAGTAAGTCATGAAAACGAAAATTCTCGCCTTGGGCCTTGCGGCCTGCTGCTTCACCGCCCCGGTCGCTGCCCAGGAAGTTACCGGCAATGTCGCGCTCACCACCGACTACATCTTCCGCGGCGTTACCCAGACAGATGGCGGCCCCGCGATTTCCGGCGGCTTTGATGTCGAGGCCGACGGCTTCTATGTCGGCGTATGGGGTTCCAGTGTCGATTTTTCCGACGCCACCACGATGGAACTCGACCTGTATGGCGGCTACGCCTTTTCGGGTGCCGGTTTTGATTGGGATATCGGCGTGATCTACTACGCCTACCCGGACAGCCCGAGCGCTGGCGGTGACCAGAACTTCGTCGAGTTCTACGGCGGTATCGGCCGCGAATTCGGCCCGGTCGCCTGGGATGCAAAAGTCTCTTATTCGCCGGAATTTTATGGTGAAATCGGTCAGGCTTGGTATCTCGAGACAGGTATTGGCATGGAAGTGGTCGAGGGAATCTCCGTTGATGGCCGCATCGGTGCGAGCCAGTTCGACGACGTTCCTGCGGCTGATTACGAAGACTACCAGGTCGGCGTGTCCGGCACGGTCTTCGGCAATGTTGGCTGGGACCTGCGCTACCACGATCTTTCCGACGGCGGCGATGACAGCATCGTGCTGTCCTTCTCGCAAAGCTTCGGCGGCTAACGCAGGTTTCCCGACCCTATTGTTGTGGTGAGTCCATCAGGCCCGGCCCAGCGCCGGGCCTGATTCTATTGCGGCGTGAGTTTCCAGATGCCCCCGTCCGCGCCGATTATCCAGCCGATACGGCCACTGGGCGAGAAGGCGATGGCATTGGGTGCAACGATGTCCCAGCCGCTCTCGCGCCATTCAAACCGGCCCTCTGCGTAGGAACCGACATCAACCCCGCTGGTGCCGACGCTGATCCATTGATCCCCGACGCCGGCAATGCCGGACCGGTAGCCGAAAGGCGGACTGTCCGCCTGTTCCCAACTCTCGCCGCGGTCGGTCGAGGCCGCAAAGTTTCCGGCCCGGGCCGCGGGCGACAGATAGTCTCCTCCACTTGCCACCAGAACACCTGAGCGATCGGTCGAGACCGCAAAAATCCCGGCCCCTGCTGAACCCGCCGCGAGCGGGGTATCGACCGCGTCCCAATGTTCGCCATGGTCGCAGCTGCGCAGGATCCGGGCGACCGGCCCGCCGCCGGTACCGATGAAAGCACAACCGTCTTCCGTCAGGGCTATCGAGCTGTTGGACGCTGCGAACCCGGCTTCGCCCTCCAGTGGCGCGGGCAGGTTTTCCAGGCGCTGCCAGCTTTCTCCGCCGTTCACTGTTCGCAGGATGAGGAAGCTTCCGTCGACCGGGTCGGAGAAGGCCAGTCCGCGGGAGTGGTCCCAGAATGCGAGGCTGTCGATGAAGGCGGAGCCGCTTGTATCGTCCCAGACTGTTGTGAAGCTTGCCCCGCCATCCCGGGTCATGAGAATACGGGCTGGCTGTCCGGCGGTGGCGAAAAGCGCGTGCTGGTCGTCAAAACCCTTTGCGGACCGCAGGTCGGCGCCTTCGGCCGACATTACCGTCGAGACCTGCCAGCTCGCGCCGCCATCGACAGTTCGCAGGACCTGGCCCTCGGGCGCGCCGATCCAGACCGTGTCGTCATCGACGACGCTGAGGCCGCGCAATGACGACGTCACCCCGCTGGATTGTTCCGTGACCGTCCATGCTTCGCCGGAACAGCCTGCAAGGACCGCTGCCGTAGCGGCCAATCCGCCTATCCCGGCGAGTTTGACCGGGATCATCCGCCCTGTCCGAGGCCAAGCAGTGCCACGCTGTCACAGTGCCAGCAGGTGTCGGCACCGATCGGGCTGCCTGGGGGAATTGGCGTGTCGACCAGCTCGGGCGTTTCGCCAGCGTCGAAGCGGTCGATCCCGGCCCTCGCAGCCCGGGCCAGCCACAACTGGTGCGAACTTGCCGGGTCGCTCCGCCGCCGCGACGGTTCGTTGCGGGCGATGGTTTCGAGACGTTGCCGGGCAATGGACGCTGGCGTGGCCGGTCCATCTGCCAGGATATCCAGCAATTGCGCAACATACTCGGTCTGAAGGGCATGCCGGATGGGTTGAAGGCGGGCGGCTTCATCTCCCGGGGCGTCGAAGAGCGTGGCCTCGACCCTGTCGAACAGGTCGGGCAGGCCCATGTGGGATCCATCACGGGCGTGTTGGTCGGCCAGTCGTGACAGGCGCGACGGATTGAGCAATGCCTGCAGCGTGATACGCGCCGACGCCGCGGCTGCGTCGGCGCGACTGAAAGCCGGATAGTCGTCCGAGCGGAACAATTCGCGTGTGGCGGCCGGGTAATAGTCGGCGAGCGGGGCCGGCATCATCAGCGACAGGACCGTGTCCGGGATGTCGAGCGCTTCCGGCTCAAGCGTCGCCAGAAGGGCGTCAACGGATCGCGCCTGATCTGCGGCGGGGACCGGCGTCAGCCCGTCGAGCCCGGCCCGATTTGGGGCGTAACCGAACAGCACACCACCGACCGATTTGGCGGCCGCTTCAACCTGATAGCGATGATAGAGATAGATTGGCGGAAGGACCTGACGCAGCGCGCTGGCGGGTTGGCCAGCGGCGAGCACCTGTTGTCCGAATCCGTCCAGGGCCGCTGAGCGAACCGCCATGGTCTCGGTCAGCATGGCGGTCGGGTCAGCGCCATTGTCCCACAGATTGGCGAGCGGGTGGGCGCTGGCATTGCCGCGGGCATGGCGGTCGGTGATGTAGAGGAGGCCGTTTGACGCGGCGTCGTCGAGAATTTCGTTGAGGGCCGTGGCTTCGACCGCCCCCTCACCAAACTCGCCGTAGAGCCATGAAATCGCGACGCGATCCCACGCGCCTATGCCGACATCATAGGCCCGGCTGGTGTCGATTTCACCGCTTGCGTCCAGCGTGACCAGCGGGGCCGGGTAGTCCATCACCGAGGCCCGGTCCGAGATGCTGGCGGCGAAGTTGTGGGCCAGTCCGATCGTGTGGCCGATCTCGTGGGCGGACAATTGGCGGATGCGGGCGAGGGCAAGTTCAAGCGGGTCGCCGGCTGTTCCGGTACCGGTCTCGGCGGTGCCGACAAGTCCCTCAAAGATCATCCGATCCTGGCGTACGCGCTGGGAGCCGAGGATGACGCGGCCCTTGATGATCTCGCCGGTGCGCGGATCGATGACCGAGCCACCATAGGACCAGCCGCGTGTCTGGCGGTGTACCCACTGGATGACGTTGTAGCGAATGTCGAGCGGGTGGGCCCCTTCCGGCAGAAGCTCGACGCGGAAGGCGTTTTCATATCCGGCGGCGGTAAAGGCATCGGCCCACCAATTGCCACCCTCAATCAGGGCGTCGCGGATGAGCGGCGGGGTGCCGCGGTCAAGATAATAGATGATCGGTTCAACCACGGGTCCCGATTGTGCTGACGGATCAACACGTTCCAGGCGATGGCGCAGGGCGAGTGAGCGGCGGACCGGATCGGTCAGCGGGGTCGCCATGTCGTAATAGGCGCGGGTGAGGGCGCCGGCACGGTCATCGGCTTCGCGCGGCTCATAGCCCGGTGCGGGCAGGGCCGCGAAGGAGTGGTGCACGGTGAGCGTGACCGAATTGGGTGCCGGCGTGACAGCCCGGACCTCGGATCCCGGACTCGCGCTGGTCAGCGTCAAAAGGGCATCAATTTCAACATTTTCCGGGAAGGCCAGAGCGCTGTCCGTGATCGCGGCGGAACGATCGCTGGCGATGGAGAAGCTGCCCTGTCCGCTGTCGGAAAGCTGGTCGGCCGTGCCGACCGGATCCCGTGTCAGGAAGTCCGACAGGTCGATCAACAGGCGTCCCTCGTCTTCCGCGACGATAGCTGTTGACCAGATGATCGAGCGGGCGAAGGAGTTGCGGGTTGCCGCGGCTTCATCCGGGCCGGCCCCGTCGGCGCGGTAACCGAGGTTTTCGAACTCGGCAAAGACCTGGTCGTTGACGCGGAAAAAGCGAAGGATTTCAGAGCTTGAACCGAGGCCGCGATCAAGTCCGACCGGATTGGAACCAAGCCCCGAGGTCAGGCTGGCGGTGTAGATCATCCGCGCCAGTTCATCGTCTTCGCCGATGCTCAGCTCGGCCAGGATGCGGCCATCGGCCGGGTCGACCCAGAGCGGGATGAAACCATCACGGTGTTCAAGGTTTTCAACAACTTCGCCGAAGCTTTCCGCGTCCTGGGCGGTGGCGACCGGCGCCAGTGCGGCCAGCGTCATCGCCCCGAGTACCATCATCATCAGCTTCTTCGTGGTGGTCTTCATGTGTTCATGTCCCCGTTCTTCGTGGCGACGCTAGACGAGGATTTCGGCAGTGTCACCTGCCCGGCTTGACCTGATTGGATATTGTATCCAATTTACGAAGCCATCGATTTTCTCCGTCGGGGATGACAGGTTGGATTCAGGCGTTCCGGCAAGTTCGGGGCGGGTCAGAGACGAGGTCCGGCCGAGCCGGTCCCAAGTGAGGGCATGACATGACCACAACAAGCTGGCGCGGCGTTTTCCCCGCAGCGACGACACAATTTGCCGAAGACCATTCCGTCGATCTCGAGGCGACCACAGCCGTGGTCCGCGCGCTGGTCGATGATGGCGTGCACGGGCTGATTGCCATGGGCACGGTGGGGGAGAACAACTCGCTGACGGCCGATGAGAAACGGGCTGTTCTGGCGGCGATCGTGGATGCGGTCGATGGGCGCGTGGCGGTCCTGACCGGGGTCTCCGAACTCACCACAGCCCTGGCGCAAACCTATGCGATCGATGCGGCGCGGATCGGCGCTGACGGGCTGATGTTGCTGCCGGCCATGGTCTATGTGCCCAGCGAAGCGGAACTTGAAGCCCATATCCGCACCGTGGCGGCGGCGACTTCCCTGCCGGTCATGCTCTACAACAATCCGCCCGCCTACCGGGTCTCGATCTCGCTCGATACGCTGGAGCGCCTGTCCGATGTACCGACCCTGGTCGCCATCAAGGAAAGCGCCCCCGATCCGCGGCGCATCACCGACATCATCAATCGGTGCGGCGACCGCTATCTGGTCTTCGCCGGTCTCGACGATGTCGCGCTGGAGGAAATCCTGCTGGGTGCGGTGGGCTGGGTATCCGGCCTGACCAATGCCTTCCCGGCCGAGTCGATTGCCCTGTGGGACGCGGTCGAACGGGGTGACCTGGAAACCGCACGCTCCATCTATCGCTGGTTCATGCCGCTGCTGCATCTCGATGCCGAGCATGATCTGGTCCAGTCGATCAAGCTGGCCGAGGCCGTGATGGGGCGCGGCTCGGAGCGGGTCCGCATGCCGCGCATGGTGCTGACGGGTGAGCGGCGGGCCGAAGTGATCGCCATGGTCGAAACCGCCCGCGACAGCCGCCCGGTCAAACTGCCATCGGTACTGGCGCACTGAGCCAGGGTCAGGAGCGCGTCATGCGCCACGTCTTCCAGTGCCTGGACGGACATGCCTGCGGCAATCCGGTCCGCCTGATCACCGGGCCCCTGCCCTTTCTCGAGGGCGCGACCATGGGGGAGAAGCGGGCTGACTTCATGGCCCGTTTCGACTGGATACGTCGCTCCCTCATGTTCGAGCCGCGCGGCCATGACATGATGTCCGGCGCGATGTTCTACCCGCCGTGCTCGCCCGGCGCAGACGCCTCCATCCTCTTCATCGAGACCTCCGGCTGCCTGCCCATGTGCGGCCACGGCACGATCGGCGCGCTGACCATGGCGCTGGAAAACGGCGTCATCACACCGGCGGACCGCAATTGCGTCCGCCTGGATGCGCCGGCCGGCCGGATCGAGGCAGACATTGACTGGCAGGGTGACCGTGTGGCCGGCGTGCGGATCCGCAATGTGGCGTCCTATCTCGCCGTCAGCGGCCTGATCCTCGACATTCCCGGCTGGCAGGCCGTCACGGTCGATATCGCCTATGGCGGCAATTTCTACGCCATTATCGAGCCACAGCCGGGCTATGCCGATCTTGAAGAGCTGACAGTCGCCGACATATTGCGCCTGAGCCCGCTCGTCCGCAGCGCCGCCAACGACGCCGTCACCCTGACCCATCCCGATGACCCCCGTGTCGGCGGTGTCTCCCACGCCCTGTGGACCGGCCGCTCCCGCGACCCGAAAGCCCAGGCCCGCAACGCCGTCTTCTATGGCAGCCGCGCCATCGACCGGTCCCCCTGCGGCACCGGCACCAGCGCCCGCATGGCCCAGCTGGCTGCCCGCGGGCAGCTGAAGCCCGGCGATGACTTCGTCCATGAAAGCCTGATCGGCAGTCTTTTCGAAGGACGAGTGGAGGGTGCGACCACGGTCGGTGACCACGCCGCCATCATCCCCAGTATCAAGGGTTGGGCCATCCAGACGGGCATCAACACGATCTGGGTCGACGAGCGTGATCCCTATGCGGGCGGATTTACGGTGGGGTAGAAAGGGGGCCAGCCTGGCGTCACCGCCCCCGCAAACCCGACCACATTTTTCCCGGACGCAGGCCCGGCCCTGAGCCGGGCGGAGATCCGGGACCCACCGCCCACTCCGGCAAGCGATGAGTCTCCCGTTGGTCCCGGATGGCGCTGCGCGCCTCCGGGAAAAATGAATTGGGGGCGGAAAGGTCAGGGCGTCGAGTCGGAAGGGGTCAGACGGGCGAGCGTCCAGCCACCTCGCCATGTCAGGGCGAGGGCCTCTCGAAAGCGGATATGGGCGGGTTTACGGTGGGGTAGGGCTTCGAAAGTTGCTTTGATTGCCCAAGTGCGGCACGTGTGCTCGGGACGCTGGGGGAGTAAGGCGTGATGGTTTTCAACGTGATCGTCCTGGGTTTGTCGATGCAGGCAGCTCATGGCCTGTTCTCGGAAGCCCGGGCTGAAATGGCTCAGAATGCCGTTTGCGCAGCATTGGCAAGTACAATGGGCGACAGCGAACTGCATGAAATCCATCTGAGAAAGGCAATCGATTCCGGACTGACTATTTTCGCCGATGATCTGGCGATGAGCGATGGCAAGCATGACTCGCAATTCATGGAGTATGGGCCGGAGTTTTTCGCCGGATGGATGCTCAGCAGCGTTCAAACCATTACGCGGGTCAATTTGACGTATCCGAACAATCTCGAAGCGCATGGGACAAAGCGGCCATATCGCTACATTGGCGCAGCCGCCAAGCTTGCCCGGGAACGCTATGGAGCGATGGAGTGCGCGGCCCGGATCGCGTAAGAGGAATGGCCGCGCGGAGGCGGCTAGACTTTTCCGCGCACGGGCTGGCCCTAACCCTCAAACGCCTTCACCAGCGCCGCTCGCGCGGTCTCGATGTGGGCGACCATGCGGTTGGCGCCAGCGACCGGGTCGCCGGTCTTCATCGCGTCCAGCAGGCCGTCATGCTCGGCATTGGCGGTCTTGCGCGCGTCCGGGCCGAGCGACAGCTGCAGGCGGACATAACGGTCGATATGCTGGTTGAGGGACAGGACAATGGCCTGGGTCCGTGGCCGGCTCGCCGGAGCGTGTAGCGCGGCGTGGAAGTCGCGGTTGAGGGCGCCGAAACTGGCCGTGTCTCCCTTGGCCAGGGCCTCGGTTTCGCGAGCGCGGACGGTTTCGACGGCCGCGATATCAGCCGGTTCGGCCCGCTGTATGGCGTGGGCAAACAGGCCGGGCTCCAATAGCAGGCGGATGTCGAAGAGCTCGGCCATTTCGGCCTCTGACACTTGGGACACTGTCACCCCGCGATTGGCGTGAAAGACGACAAGTCCCTCAACTTCCAGCTGGCGCAGCGCTTCGCGGACCGGCATGCGCGACACCTTGTAGGCATCGGCAAGGGCTTCCTGCCGCAGGGCTTCGCCGGGTGCCAATTCATTGGCCAGGATGCGCGCGCGGACCCGGGCTGCGAGCTGGTCGACGACGGATCGCGTTTCGATCGGATCTGAATAGTGTTGGTCCGAGCCAGGCACGCGGCGCTCCAGGGGTGATGGGCCTGGCTGCAGACTAGGCAGGTCCGCGAGGACTGTCATGCCATGGATGCTGTCTGGCGGTTTGGTGTCCACCTTTCGGGCGACGTCGGGCGGTGCCGGGCGACGTCGGGCGTGTGGCTCAGAGGCGAGGATTGTGCTGCATATACGAGCGGGGCCGCATCATCATTGCGCGTGCCGCCTGTCTGGCGAGCGAAGCGTGCACCGACTATTTGCTTCTCATCGACCAATCCATGGTCTGGTTTGGAATTTCATTCCTCCATCGTCCAAATTGCGGCATAAAATGCCAATACGCCGCATCGTCGCCGACTTGTGCACTTGCGAAGTCTGTGCTGCATTGGCGAACTTTCGACTTTGCCAAGGGGGCCGGATTGCTCAGATTTGTGGACATAGACCAGACCTATCCGGAAAAGCGCTCGGAAACCGAACGGCGTGAGGATTTCAATGAAATCTATCGCGCCTTCACCACCGAAGCCGCTGCCGGGCAGGCCTCGCGGTGTTCGCAATGCGGCGTCCCCTTTTGCCAGTCCGGTTGCCCCTTGCAGAACAATATCCCCGACTGGCTGATGCTGGCCGGAGAGGATCGTCTCAGGGAGGCCTATGACGCCTCGGCCGCAACCTCGACCATGCCCGAAATCTGCGGTCGCATCTGCCCGCAGGACCGCCTGTGCGAAGGGTCCTGCGTCGTCGAAAAGTCCAAACATGGCGCCGTGACCATCGGTGCCGTCGAGCAATACATCACCGACACGGCGTGGAAAGAGGGCTGGGTCGAGCCGCTCAAGGTCGGGCCGGAACGCGGGCAGAGTGTCGCCGTGATCGGCTCCGGCCCGGCCGGCCTGGCTGCGGCCGAGCGCCTGCGCGAGAGCGGATTTGCGGTCACGGTCTATGAACGCGCCGACCGCGCCGGTGGCCTGCTGATGTATGGCATTCCCGGCTTCAAACTGGAAAAGCATGTGGTCCAGCGCCGCATCGACCGGCTGGTGCGCGGCGGTGTCGCGTTCAAACTCAATTTCGAAGTCGGGCGGGACGCCACGCTGGCGGAGATCCGCAGCGGACATCACGCGGTACTGCTGGCCACCGGCGTCTACAATGCGCGGGCCCTGACCTGTCCGGGCTCCGGCGATGGCGTGCTGGCCGCACTCGACTATCTGACACGCGCCAATCGCGATGATCTGGGCGATCCGGCTGCCAATGACAGCGTGCTGGACGCCAGGGGCAAGCGCGTGGTCGTGGTCGGTGGCGGTGACACGGCCATGGATTGCGTGCGCACCGCCGTGCGTCAGGGGGCCAGGTCGGTGACCTGTCTCTATCGCCGTGACCGGGCCAACATGCCCGGCTCGGCCCGCGAGGTGAAACATGCCGAGGAGGAGGGCGTTGTCTTCGAATGGCTGTCCGCGCCGCTCGCCGTCCTGACAAAGGGTGATGCCATTTCCGCCGTCCGGGTGCAGGGCATGCGCCTGGGTGCCCCGGATGCTTCCGGTCGCCGTGCGCCGGAAGCGGATCCGGGCAAGACCTGGGATGTCGAGGCTGAGATGGTGATTTCGGCGCTCGGCTTCACACCGGAAGACCTGCCGGTCCTGTTCGAAGAGCCCGATCTGTCGGTCCATAGAGACGGCCGGGTCGAGGCTGACCGGGATACCCGCATGGCGAGCCTGGACGGCGTCTTCGTTGCCGGCGACCTGCACCGTGGTGCGTCACTGGTGGTGTGGGCGATCAAGGACGGGCTCGATGCCGCGCGCTCGATCGAATCCTATCTCGACAATCGCATGCGTGTGCTGGGAGCGGCCGAATGACGAACAAGACCTGGTCCGAAGCCGCCCACCGCCAGGGGCTGGAAACCCTCACCAATGCCGGCCTGATCGATCCGCGTGACGAGCGCGATGCCTGTGGTGTCGGCCTGATCGCCGACATGAAGGGGCGAGCCCGCCGCGATATTGTCGAGCTGGCGATTGATGCGCTCAAGGCGGTCTGGCACCGCGGCGCCGTCGATGCTGACGGGCTGACCGGTGACGGCGCAGGATTGCGCGTCGGTGTGCCGCAGGAATTCTTCAAGGCTGCCGTCGCCCGCACCGGGCACGAACCCGAGCGCGGCGATGTCATCGTCGGCATGGTCTTCCTGCCGCGGACCGATTTCGCCGCTCGCGAACGGGCCCGGGCGATCATCGAGGCGGAGATCCTGCGCGAGGGGTTTGCCTTTTACGGTTGGCGCCAGCCGCCGATCGACACGTCTGTGCTGGGCGACAAGGCCCGCGCCACCCTGCCGGAAATCGAGCAGGTCCTGTTCCGCGATCCGCGCTGCCGTGACAGCGAGGCCGTCGAGCGTGTCCTCTATATCGTGCGTCGCCGGATCGAGCGCCGGGCTCGCGAGGAAAACCTGCGCGACCTCTATGTCTGCTCGCTGTCCTCGCGCGATATCATCTACAAGGGTCTGTTCCGGGCCGAGGATATCGACGCATTCTACCCCGATCTGCAATCGCCGGAATTCATTTCGCCCTTCGCAATTTTCCACCAGCGCTACTCGACCAATACCTTCCCCGAATGGCGGCTGGCCCAGCCCTTCCGCATGCTGGCGCACAACGGCGAAATCAACACGATCCGGGGCAATATCAACTGGATGAAGAGCCATGAGGTTCACATTGCCGAGACGGCCTTTGCCGATGTCGAGCAGGATGTGAAACCGGTCATCCAGTCTGGCGCGTCCGACAGTGCGGCGCTTGACCAGACCTTCGAAATCCTGGTCCGGGCCGGGCGGTCGGCGCCGATGACCAAGACGCTTCTGATCCCGGAAGCCTGGTCCAAGCGGGCCGATGTCATGCCCGAGGGCTGGAGCCGGATGTATGAGTATTGCAATGCGGTGATGGAGCCGTGGGACGGTCCGGCCGCGATTGCAGCTTTTGATGGCCGCTGGGCGATTGCCGGGCTCGACCGCAATGGCCTGCGCCCGATGCGCTATGCGCTGACCAATGACGATATTTTCGTGGCCGGCTCCGAGACCGGCATGGCGCCGGTCGATCCGGCCACCGTCACCGAACGCGGCTCGATCACGCCGGGTCGTCTGGTGGCACTCGACATTGTCGAGGGCAAATTCTTCCGCGAGCAGGACATCCTCAACGAGCTGTCCGAGCAGCACCCCTATACGCGCTGGCTGGGTGAGATGGAGGATATCGAACCGATTGTCGGCCCCGGCGCCGAAGATCAGTTGTTCGATGATGCCGATCGCACCCGCCGTCAGGCCGCGTCCGGTTTTACCTTCGAGAATATCGAGCTGGTCATCAAGGCGATGGCCGAGGATGGCAAGGAGGCGGTCGGCTCGATGGGCGATGATGCGCCACTGGCCGTGCTGTCGGAAAGCTACCGCCCGCTCTCCCATTTCTTCCGCCAGAATTTCTCGCAGGTGACCAACCCGCCGATCGACCCCCTGCGCGAAGGCCGGGTGATGGGTCTGAAGACCCGTTTCCGCAATCTGGGCAATATCCTCGGCCAGGGCGAGGCGCGGGCCAGCGTGCTGGTGCTGGAAAGCCCGATCCTGTCGAATGGCAGTTATGAGCGCTGGCGTGACCATATGGGCGGCGCGATCAAGGAGATCGATTGTCTCCTGCCGGTTGCGAGTGCCAATGGTGACGGGCAGGTCCTGCGGGCCGCGATCGACGAGGTGATCCGCGAATGCGTCGCCGCCGTTCGCGACGGTGCGGCTCATCTGGTGCTCACCGATCACCGCCAGGACAGCGAGAATGCGGCGCTGCCAATGGTGCTGGTCGCCGGCGCAGTCCACTCCACCCTGACACGCGAGGGCCTGCGCAATTTCTGTTCGCTCAATGTGCGGGCAGGTGAGTGTTTCGATGCCCACTATGCTGCCGTCCTGATCGGTCTGGGCGCGACCACCGTGAACCCCTATCTCGCCTTCGACACGGTCACGGCCGGTCGTGAGGCTGTGGGCGGAGAAAGCTGGGCCCGTGAACGAGCTGCCCGTCTCAAGACGGCACTCGATGGCGGCCTGCTCAAAATACTCTCAAAGATGGGGATTTCGATCATTTCCTCCTATCGCGGGGGCTGCAATTTCGAAGTGCTTGGCCTGTCGCGCGCCTTGGTCGAGGCCTATCTGCCGGGCGTGGTGAGCCGGATTTCCGGTATCGGACTGCCGGGTCTGGAAGTGCGCACTATCGACCTTCATCGCCGATCCTGGCATGGCGAAGCGCGGCTGCCGATCGGCGGCTTCTATCGCCAACGCGCCAGCGGCGATCGCCACGCTCTCAATGCGCCGGTGATCAGCGCCCTGCAGACGGCTGTCCGCGACAATGATCCGGCGGCCTGGAAACAATATGGCGCGGCAATCAAGGATCAGGGTCCGATCCAGTTGCGCGACCTGATGGACATGCGCCCGATCGGTCCGACCGTGGGTCTGGACCGGGTCGAGTCGATCAATGGCATCCGCCGTCGCTTTGTCACGCCGGGCATGTCGCTGGGGGCGCTGTCACCCGAGGCGCATGGGGCGCTCAATGTGGCCATGAACCGGATCGGCGCCAAGTCGGTGTCCGGCGAGGGCGGCGAGGATCCGGCCCGCTACAAGCCGCTGCCCAATGGCGACAACATGAATTCCGCGGTCAAGCAGATCGCATCCGGTCGTTTCGGCGTCACCGCCCAGTATCTGGGACAGTGCCGCGAGATGGAGATCAAGGTCGCCCAGGGCGCCAAGCCCGGCGAGGGCGGCCAGCTGCCCGGCTTCAAGGTCACCGAATTCATCGCCCGCATGCGACTGGCAACGCCGGGCGTCAGCCTGATCTCGCCGCCACCGCATCATGACATCTATTCGATCGAGGATCTGGCCCAGCTCATCTACGACCTCAAGCAGATCAACCCGACGGCCCGGGTTGGCGTCAAGCTGGTCGCGGCCGCGGGCGTCGGGGCTGTTGCGGCCGGCGTCGCCAAGGCCAATGCCGACATTATCAATATCTCCGGCTCGGTTGGCGGCACCGGAGCTGCCGCCCTGTCCTCGATCAAGTTCGCCGGCGGACCGCTGGAGCTCGGCCTTGCCGAAGCGCACCAGATGCTGTCGCTCAACGGTCTGCGCGAACGCGTCACCCTGCGCGCCGATGGCGGTATCCGCACCGGTCGTGACATCGTCATTGCTGCCATGCTGGGCGCCGAGGAATTCGGTGTTGGCACCGCTTCGCTGATCGCCCTGGGTTGTCTGATGGTGCGGCAGTGCCATTCCAACACCTGCCCGGTCGGGGTCTGCACCCAGGATGACGACCTGCGCGCCCGCTTCGGTGGCATTCCCGACCATGTCGTCAATCTGATGACCTTCCTGGCCCAGGACGTGCGTGAAATCCTGGCCGACCTCGGTGCCACCTCGCTGGAAGACATTATTGGCCGGGCCGACCTGCTCGACCAGGTTTCGCGTGGTTCGCAGGCGCTGGACGATCTCGACCTGTCGGCGATCATGTCGCGGGCCGATGCCGTGGAACGTCCGGCCCGCTCGACCCGCAGCCTGCGCAATGACGTCGCGCCGGCGCTGGACGAACAAATCATCCAGGACGCCGCCCCTGCCTTCGATCGCGGCGAGAAGATGCAGCTCGATTATGGCGTCAAGAATACCGACCGCGCCGTCGGCACGCGGACCTCGTCACAGATTGTCGAGCGGTTCGGCCCGGACGGGCTGGGGGTCGACCACCTGACGCTGCGTCTGCGTGGCTCGGCCGGCCAGTCGCTGGGCGCCTTCTCGGCCAAGGGTTTGCGGATCGAGCTCGACGGTGATGCCAATGACTATGTCGGCAAGGGCCTGTCCGGCGCCAGCATCATCGTGCGGCCCTATGGCGGCGCGACCGAGGCGAATGAGGAACACGCCATCATCGGCAATACCTGCCTTTACGGCGCCACCTCCGGACGCCTGCTGGCGGCAGGACGGGCCGGCCAGCGTTTTGGTGTCCGCAATTCGGGCGCCGACGCGGTGATCGAGGGCTGCGGGACAAACGGGTGTGAGTACATGACCGGCGGTACTGCCGTGATCCTCGGCCCGGTCGGTGATAATTTCGCGGCCGGCATGACCGGTGGCGATGTCTTCATCTATGACCCGGATCGCCGCCTTGATGCCCGACTCAACCGCGAGACTGTGCTGGCCTTCGATCTGGAAGGTGAGGGCGAACGTCGCTGCCTGTCGATGATCGAGAGCCATGCGGCCGAGACCGGCTCGCGCATCGCGGCCCGCTTGCTGGCCGCCTGGCCGGCAGAGCGGCAACACTTCGTCCATCTGCGCGGTGAGGAAGTGGTGAAACGTGAGCGGGCGGCACTTGCGGCAGCCAATGACAGCCAGTCGGCCTGAATCTGGCGGTTGTCTGACCTTGAGAATTGATATTGCGGCGCAACACGGGCATTGGTCGGCCCAGATATCGGGCGTAAGACATCGCCCGGACCAGCCGCAAGGAGCACAAGATGCGGATCGACAAAATCTCCGCGGGCGCAAATCCGCCTGAAGACATCAATGTCATCATCGAAGTCCCGGTCGGTGGCCAGCCTGTCAAATACGAGATGGACAAGGATGCCGGTACGCTCTTCGTCGATCGCTACCTGCACACGCCGATGAGCTATCCGTGCAATTACGGCTTCATGCCGCACACCTTGTCGGAAGATGGTGACCCGATTGACGTGATGATCGTCGGCCATACCACCCTGGTGCCGGGTTGCGTCGTGCGCGCCCGCCCGATCGGCGTCCTGCTGATGGAAGACGAGAGCGGAATGGACGAGAAGATCCTCGCCGTCCCGCATCACAAGCTCTCCCCGCTCTATGGCAAGGTCAACGAGCCGGACGATATCCCGGAAGCCCAGCTGATGCGGATCAAGCATTTCTTCGAGCACTACAAGGATCTCGAGCCCAATAAATGGGTCAAGGTCATCGGCTGGGGCGACGCCGCCAAGGCCCGCGAGCTGATCCTGGATTCGATTGAGCGCGTGAAAAGCTGAGCAACGTCACAACACGGCAATGCAACAAGCCCCGGACCGGCTGGTCCGGGGCTTTTTCTATGCTGAGGATCGGCTGCCCGGCGCCTGTTCGTGTTGGCGCCGGCCGAACCGGTCATTCGCTGGCTGACAGGCATTGGAGATGTGCGAAAATGCACCTTGACTTTTATCAATTATCAACGATGGGAGGGGCTAGACTGGCACCGCCTTGACGGATGTCCGTATCGTTGTGGAGTGGAATATGAGCAAAGTATCCGGGTGTCTGGAAGGGGTCAGCTTCCTCGGGCCGAAATCCGAGAATGCCAACTGGCTTCGATCCGAGTTCGATCGTGTCCTGGACCAATGGTTCGACTGGCGCCGCGCGCTGTTCAGCGAGGATCCCTCACCGATCCCGGAGTCGATCCGACTGACGCCGGATTTTCTCGCCGGCCAGGACATGCTCTCACAAAAAGTCCGTGAACTCAGCGACATGATGACGGGGGAAGTGCCCAAGTACACGCCCCGTTACATTGGTCACATGGTGTCGGAACTGTCAGTGCCCGCCTTGCTCGGGCATTTTGTCACGCTGCTGCACAATCCGAACAATACGTCTCGCGATGTGGCCCGTGTGAGCGGCAGGGTCGAGGATGAGGCGATCTCCATGCTGGCCGCGATGATCGGTTTCGATCCGGCCCGGGCGCAGGGTCATTTCACCAGTGGTGGCACCATCGCCAATTTCGAGAGCGTCTGGCGAGCCCGCTACCGGATGGATCACTCCCTGGCATTGGGTCTGTGCATCGCAGAAAAGACAGGCGAGCCATTTGATCCGGTCAGCTTCGCTCACCTTGGATGGGAAGCCCACACGGCCCTGGCCGCAACTCACAACATCACCGATGCGGAGCTGCGTGAAGCCAGCGGAGTCCTGGGCAATCCGTTCCGGATTGCGGCCAGAATTACCCGCGCGTCCGGCCGCGAGTGGAACGGCCCGGTCCTGTTGGTCCCGGGCAACAAGCACTTCTCATGGCAGAAGGCCGCGAATGTTTTCGGCCTGGGTGAGGAGGCCTTCTGGACGATTGGGCTGGACCGGAATGGCCGGCTCAGCCTCGCATCATTGCGCGAAGCAATTGAACGGGCCTTCGCCGCTGGTCGCCCGGTCCTTGCCGTGGTCACCGTCGCCGGCACGACAGAAGCGGGTGAAATCGATCCGGTTGACGGTGTCTGTGATGTGCTCGACGCGTGGCGCGATGCGGGCCGTGACATCTGGCATCATGTCGATGCGGCATGGGGCGGCTTCCTGTGCTCGATGTTGGGTGGTGACGCCGGTCGGGTCCTGAGCGAGCATGCCGGTCGCGCGTTGAAGGCCATTCGCCGGGCCAACTCCGTAACGTTGGACCCACACAAGCTGGGATATGTGCCGTATGCCTGTGGCGCCTTCCTTGTGAGGGACCAGGCCAGCTACGCCAATTCGACTTTCGCAGCGCCGTATATCGACCGGTCGGCTCCCAATGACCGATGGATGATGACGCTGGAAGGTTCGCGCAGCGGCTCCGGTGCCGCTGCGGTCTGGCTGACGGGGAAGACCCTGACCTTCGGCCCGCAAGGTTTCGGCGATATCATGGCGGGCACACTCGACAGTCGCGCCTACTTCGAACAGGCGCTCGTTTCCGGATGCCGCCTTGTCCGGATTCTCGAACCGGCAGACTCCAATATTCTGTGTTTCTCCCTGGCGAAACAGGGCGAGGGCCTTGCCGCCTCCAATGCGCGGACCCGGCGTGTTTTCGAAGCATTTGTCGGCGACCCGGAATTTTCAGTCTCCAGGACCGAACTCTCGGTGGCGAATTACGGCGCACTGATCGACAGCCATCTCGACCGATACGGCGGTCAGGCCGATTGCCAGTCCCTGGTCCTGATCCGTTGCGTGTTCATGAACCCGTTCTGGCGGAATCCGCAGGTTCGGTCGGCCTTGATGCCGCGCTTCCTCGATCGCCTTGAGACCCACATGAATTGATAAATGTCAAGCCATGTTCGGTGCGGCTCAGGGCCGCGCGTCAAGGCGTCGCGATGACGCCCTCGCCGGAATGACACAATATGTTGTGGTCATTTTGCAGGACACGACAACATATCGTGTTGATGGAGGGTAGCATGCAGTCGGAACAATTGGCTTGGCATCAGGATAGACGGATCGAACAAGCGGTCGCGGCGCAAATCAATGTGAAGTCGACCATCGAGGAATATGTCCACCGCGAGGACTGGCGCATCAAGGCCAATGCCAATCAGGGATACTCCCTGGGCGGCCTGATACTGAATACATCCGGGAAGGTGACGGCCAACTACTGGCTCGATCACGTATACCCGCCTGCCGTCGGGATCGCGCACAGGAATGCCGACCTGCACGTCCACGACCTGGACATGCTGGCGGGCTATTGCGCCGGATGGTCATTGCGCAATCTTCTGGTGGAGGGCTTCAACGGTGTCCCCGGGAAGATCGAGGCCGCTCCGCCAAGGCACTTCACCAGTGCGCTCGGCCAGATCGTCAATTTTCTGGGGGCGTTGCAGAATGAATGGGCCGGCGCCCAGGCGCTTTCCTCGTTTGATACCTATCTTGCTCCTTTCCTGCGTCTTGACGGCCTGGGTTATGATGCCGTGGTGCAGGCGATGCAGGAATTTGTGTTCAATCTGAATGTTCCGTCGCGCTGGGGTACGCAGACACCTTTCACCAATCTCACCTTTGACTGGGTCTGTCCGGAGGATCTCCGCGACGATGTTGCCATGGTCGGCGGGGAACCGGTTGACTTCAGCTATGGTGAACTCCAGGCCGAGATGGACATCATCAACCGGGCCTTCATCGAAGTCATGACGCGCGGCGATGCACGCGGGCGCGTGTTTACCTTCCCGATTCCGACCTACAACATCACCGATGACTTCCCCTGGGAGTCGGAAAATGCGCGACGCCTGTTCGACATGACCGCCAAATATGGTCTCCCGTACTTCCAGAACTTCATCAACTCGGAACTCAAGCCCAACCAGATACGCTCCATGTGTTGTCGCCTTCAGCTGGACCTGCGCGAGTTGCTGAAGCGCGGCAATGGCTTGTTCGGCTCGGCCGAGCAGACCGGTTCGATCGGTGTGGTGACGATCAATTGTGCCCGCCTTGGCTACCGTTTCGCCGGCGATGAGGCTGGATTGATGGCCGAGGTCGACCGGCTCCTCGAGCTTGGACGTGACAGCCTGGAGATCAAGCGGGCCTTGATCCAGTCATTGATGGATGACGGGCTGTTCCCGTACTCCAAGCGGTATCTGGGCAGTTTGCGGAACCATTTTTCGACGCTCGGCGTCAATGGCGTCAATGAAATGATCCGCAATTTCACCCACGACGAGGCGGACATCACCACACCCTTCGGCGAAGCGTTTGCCTTGCGCCTTCTCGATCATGTTCGGGCCCGCATGCTCGAATTCCAGGACCAGACCGGCCATATGTACAATCTGGAAGCGACGCCGGCGGAAGGCACGACCTACCGGTTCGCCAAGGAGGACGCCAAACGCTTCCCGGGCATCCTGCAGGCCGGCACTGAGACATCGCCCTACTACACCAATTCCAGTCAGTTGCCGGTCGGGTTTACCGATGACCCGTTCGAGGCCCTGACCCGTCAGGACGCCTTGCAGACCCGGTATACAGGCGGAACGGTCCTGCACCTTTACATGAGCGAAAGGCTGTCGAGTCCGGAAGCCTGTGCGGCGCTGGTCCGAAGGTCGCTGGAGAGCTTCCACCTGCCCTACATCACCGTGACGCCGACCTTCTCGATATGTCCCCATCATGGCTATCTGGCTGGCGAGGAACATTTCTGTCCGACATGTGATGAAGAGGCCAAACTGGCCGGGCGCTATGATCCGGACAATCGTCAGGCCTGCGAGGTCTGGACGCGGGTGATGGGCTATCACCGGCCTGTCGAGGCGTTCAATCCTGGCAAAAAGTCCGAGCATGAAGAGCGCCAGCACTTCACGGAACGCCGGACGTCTCGCCGTGCTGCCTGACGGATTGTCCGCCATTCGGGTGGGCGGCTTCCAACCGTTCACCACCTTGGACTATCCCGGGCAGATGGCGGCGGTTGTCTTCCTGCAAGGCTGTCCATTGCGCTGTGTCTATTGCCACAATCCGGACCTGCTCCCGGTGCACGCGGACACGGAAATTGACGGTCGAGAGATCGCAGCCCGCCTGAAGGAGCGCCGCGGCTTGTTGCAAGCCGTGGTGTTCTCCGGCGGAGAGCCGCTTGTCCAGTCCGGGTTGGCGGCGGCGATGGATCATGTCCGGTCGCTCGGATTCAAGGTCGGTCTGCACACGTCCGGGATATCCCCGGACCGGTTTCAGCGTCTGCGCGACCGGGTCGACTGGGTCGGATTTGACATCAAGGCGCCGTTTTCAGGCTATGGCGGTGTCACGGGTGTCAATCAGGCCGGGCGTCGGGCCGAGGCCAGTTTCGCCATGCTCGCCGCTTGGGGCATTCCCTACGAGGTGAGGGTAACCATCTGGCCGAGCCTGATTGATTGCGAGGCTGTCCGGCAGATCGCCACCGAAGTGCATCGACTGGGGTGCAAGGATTTCGCCCTCCAGGAATGTCGGGACCCGGCGACCGGTGAGGCGATGGGGGGCGCGGCGTTCCTGGATGAAGACCTGCAGGCCGATCTGGCGCAACGCTTTCCCGGATTTTCAGTCCGACGGGCAAGTCATGCCAGAGCGGCGTGACAATGGGTCTCATGGCTCTGCCGACGCGCACGGGTCTAATTGACAAAAGTCAAACAAAAGGCGGTGGAGCACCATGAACGCTTCAGTGGACCGGGGTGCAAAGCGGAGGGCCGCGCCGGCATTTCTTCAGAACGCCTTCAGGCCCTTCTTCCTGGGCGGTGCGATCTGGGCGGCTTGCCTGGTACCGTTGTGGGTTGCCGCATATCTGGGTTGGATACCGACCGCGCAGGGCGTAACCGGGCATGCTCACGAGATGCTGTATGGATTTCTCGCCGCCATAGTTTGCGGCTTTGCTCTCACGGCGATTCCGAACTGGACAGGGCGCGCACCCGTCGCCGGATCCGGGCTGGCCATGTTGTTCGTGCTCTGGTTGGCTGGCCGGGCCGCGTCACTATGGATGCCTGGCCTGGCGGCTACAGTCCTGGATGTTTCGTTTCTCGTGATTCTGTCGGGAGTGGTTTTTCGCGAGATCATCATCGGCCGGAACTGGAGAAACCTGCCGATCGCGATCCTCGTCCTGATGTTCGCCCTATCGCATCTGGCCTTTCACCACCCTGCGACGAGCGCCATTGCCATCCGCGCAACCTTCGCTGTGTCGATGTTACTGATCAGCCTGATTGGCGGGCGTATTATTCCCAGTTTTACCCGCAACTGGCTCGCTGCACAAAATGCTCCTTCGGTTGCACGCCTTGCCCCGCCGATGCAGGGCTTTGACAAGCTGATGCTCGCATTGACGGGTGTCGCGCTCGTGATGTGGATCGGCTTGCCCGATCTGTGGCTGACCGGCCTGATCTTGGTCGCGGCCGGTCTTGGCCAGTTGCTGCGTCAATTGCGGTGGCAGTGGCAGGCAACCTTGGCCGAACCGCTTGTCTGGTCTCTCCATGCCGGGTTCTTCTGGTTGTCCGTTTCGCTTGGACTGGTCGGTGTGGGAATCATCTTCCCGGCGATTGTCCCGCCCAGCGCAGGCCTGCACGCAATTGCAGCCGGTCTGGTCGGCGCGATGACGCTCGCGGTCATGACGCGAGCCACTCTGGGTCATACTGGCCGGTCACGGTCAGCTGACGGCCTGACGACCCTCATCTATACTTTCGTTCACGCCGGCGCGGCCCTTCGGGTCCTCGCCGCGCTCAATCCGACCGGGTCGGGCTGGTTGATAGCGGCAGCCTTGCTCTGGAGTAGCGCTTTTTTGCTGTTTGCAATTGCTTATGCGCCAATGTTGGTTGGCCCGAAACGGGTTCACGCCTGACAGTGAGTGCGACAACCGGGTCAGGCACTACCCCATCCGCTTGCCGAAATCCTTCAGGATCTCGCGCGCGGCATTGTGCCCCGGGGCGCCTGTGACACCGCCGCCCGGGTGAGTGCCAGCGCCGCATTGGTAGAGATTCTTGATCGGGCAGCGATGGTCGGCATGGCCGAGTACGGGCCGGGCCGAGAACAGCTGATCCAGGCTGAGCGCGCCATGGAAGATATCCCCGCCGACCAGGCCGAACGTCCGTTCGAGGTCTTTCGGGGTCAGAGCCTGATAGCCGAGCACGCTGTTGGCAAAGCCCGGGGCCCATTTGTCGACCGCGTTGATCATCACCTTTGCCACCTCGTCGCGATGGTCGTCCCAGTCACGGCCGCCGGAGAGTTCCGGGGCGACATGCTGACAGAACAGGCTCGCCACATGTTGCCCGTCCGGCGCCAGGGTCGGGTCGAGCGTTGACGGGATCAGCATCTCGATGATCGGTTCGTTCGACCAGCCTTGCCGGCGGGCATCGGCATAGGCCTGTTCCATATAGGCCAGGGAGGGCGCCATGATGATGCCGGCGGTCAGGTGATCGCCCGGGCCGGGCAGGGCTGTGAAATCCGGCAGCCGGTCGAGCGCGAGATTCATCCGGAAGGTGCCGGAGCCGCATTTGTAGTGGCGGATGCGCTCATTGAAGTCGGCAGGCAGTGCGGCAGGGTCAATCAGCGAGCCGAACAGGAGTTTCGGGTTGAGGTTGGAGACCACGGCACGGGCGCTCAACGTCTCGCCGCTGCCCAATACCACCGTGCCGGCGCCGCCATCCACGACCAGAACTTCTTCCACGGTGCAACCGGTGCGGATCTCGACGCCTCGCGCTTCGCAGCAGCGGGCCATGGCCTGGGTAATCGCGCCCATGCCGCCGATCGCATGACCCCAGGCGCCTTTCTTGCCGTTCACCTCGCCGAACAGATGGTGCAGCAGGACATAGGCACTGCCGGGCGTGTAGGGGCTGGCGAAATTGCCGACAATGCTGTCGAAGCCGAACAGGGCCTTGATGGCGTCACTCTCGAACCAGCCGTCGAGCCAGTCGCCGGCCGACTTGGAGAACAGGTCCAGGAGGTCACGCCTGGCCGTGATTGACATGCTGCCCAGACGACCGCCCAGATTTGCGGCCTTGAGAAGTTCCGGGATGGCGCCCAACCAGCCACCGTCGGACAGGTTGGGCGGCGTTTCGAGAACCAGTGCGCGCAGCGTGTCTGCGACCACTTCGAGCCGATCACTGTATTCTGCCAGTTGCTCGGCATCGGTAGCGGAAAACTTGCGCACCTGATCAGCGGTCAGCCCGTCCCCGGCCAGTAGATAGCCATCCTCAAGCGGCAGGAAATTGCCGATTTTCCGCTCTACGATCTCCAGGCCATGCCCGTGCAGGTCGAGATCGGCGATCACTTTCGGGTTGAGCAGGGAGACCGTGTAACTGGCGACCGAGTTACGGAAACCGGGGTGGAATTCTTCCGTAACGGCGGCGCCGCCGACCACGTCGCGGCGTTCCAGAACCGTCACCTTCAGACCGGCCTTGGCGAGATAGGCGGCGCAAACGAGGCCGTTATGGCCGCCGCCAATGATCACGATGTCGCGGTCAGGATTGGGCCTGTGTGAGGTATGAGCGGAGAGTCGGGTCAGGGTTGCCATGGCGGCGGAGTTTTGCCGCGAAGTCGGAAAAGAGCAATGCTTCGCGTAGGTTGTGGCCGCCCAGGCCTGTTCAGACTGACGGATCGAAGGCGCCGGCGACGTCCTTTGCCAGCACCAGGGCGCGACCGGTAGCGATCTCGGTCCCGTCGGCTGACACACAGCGCGTGGCCAGGTCGACCAGATGTTTCTCCGGCCGGAGACGGGTTATCTCGACGCTGGCAGTCAGCCTCTGTCCCAGCGGCGCGCGGGCCAGAAAGCGGGTTTCCTGTTTGAGATAATTGGTGCCCCGGCCCGGCAGGTCGACGCCAAGCAGCTGCGAGAACAGGCCATTGATCAGTGCCTCCGGAACGCAGTCGGCGTCGAGCGTGCCACCGGTCAGGCGCTGCAGGTCAGCGGCATCAGAGGCCGAGAAGCAACGCTCGACACGCGCTGTCTGGCCGAGGGTGAGCGCGGTGCTCATATCTCGATCTCCGTTGCACCCGTACAGGTGACCACGCCGTCGCAAAGCCGTGTGACCCTTAGCGCAAGGGCGACCCGTCGGGCGTTTTCGGGATCCGGTGTGCCGACGGTTTCCACTTCGAAACGCAGCGCTTCGTTGACCGGGCTTGGGGCGGGGTATTGGCTATCCTGGCTGAGCTGGCGGGCGCCGGGATAGACTTCCTCGACCAACCGCCTCAACACCGCACACAACAGCGCGCCATGGGCCACGGTGCGTTCAAAGCGTGTCGTCGCGGCGAAGCCAGGATCGCAATGGATCGGGTTGTCGTCACCGGACAGCCGAGCGAAGGCGTCGAAATCAGCCTGGCTGAATGTCTTGTCCAGACGTGCGCTCGTGCCGGTTTCACGCGAACTGCCCGGCGTCATTCGACAGTCTCCGGGAGCGGCAGGAGATGCTTCTGGACCTTTCCCGCTGCTGTGCGTGGAAAGTCGTTGGTTCGGCGGAAGTGGCGCGGCACCTTGTAGCCGGCGAGGCGTTCCCGGCACCAGTCGCGAAGGGCCATGTCGGTCACGGCCTGTCCGTCACGCAGGATGAGATGGGCGCAGCCAACTTCGCCCCATTTGTCGTCAGCGATTCCGGTGACTGCGGATTCCTGCACGGCCGGATGTTCGTCGAGCACGTTTTCGACTTCGGCCGGGTATACGTTTTCGCCGCCCGAGATGTACATCTCCTTGATCCGGCCCGCGATATAGCAATAGCCATCGGCGTCGAACCGACCCAGATCGCCGCTCTTGAGCCAGCCATCGGCGGTGAAGAGTTTCGCGGTCTCGTCATCGCGCTGCCAGTAGCCAGGCGTCAATCCGGGTCCAAAGAACTGGACTTCGCCGGTCCCGCCGCTGGCCAGCGCCTCACCGTCCGGGGTGGCGATGCGGGCTTCGATCAGCAATTGGGGTTTGCCAACCGAACCAATCCTCTCGAGCGCGTGTTCGCGATCCATGAGGAAGGCGGTCGGCCCCGTCTCTGTCATGCCGAAGCCGTTGCACACCACAGCGCCCCGCGCCGCGAAGGTTTCGATCAGCACGTCCGGCATGGGGGCTCCACCGCAGGCCCAGTGGCGAAGGCGGGTTAGATCGGCGGTGGCGAAATCCGGGTGGAGCGCCAGCTCGCGATAGACGGCCGGAACGCACAACATCACATCGAGTTGACCATCATCGATCAGACGCAGCACCGTGCCGGCGTCGAAGCCCGGCAGGAGGTGGTTGAGCCCGCCCGCCATCAGGACGGGCAGGGTGTGCAGATTGATCCCGGCGGTGTGGAAGAGAGGCAGAAAATTGACGGTTGCCTCGCCGTCCCGCAGGTCGATTGCCTGGGAGATATTGACATAATTGACCAAGGCCATGCGGTAGGTCTGGATCACGCCTTTGGGTCGGCCCGTGGTGCCGGAGGTGTAGATCAGATACCAAGGCTGATCGCCCGGCCAGGCTGGCCGGCCCGGATGGGGCGGTGCCGCATCGCGGGCGGCCGGCCATTCATTCTCCAGATCAACGAAGATGAGCGCGAGTGATTGCGCCGCCGCTGCAGCCTTTTGCCGATCCTCAGAACCGACAAGCAGGCAGGTCGGCGCGCAATCGGCGAGGAGTTCGGCCAGTTCACGCGCCGGCATGCGCCAGTTTAGTGGCGCGAGGATGGCGCCCAGCTTGGCGCAGGCGAACAGCGCTTCGAAGAATTCAACCCGGTTGCGGCACAGGATGGCGACCCGGTCTCCTTCGCCCACGCCCCTTTCCGCGAGGACAGTGGCCGCGCGGGCGCTGCGGTCTTCCAGTCGGGCAAAGCTTATGATCTCGCCGGTCTCGACGATGTGAAAGGCCGGTCGTTCGGGCGTCAGGGCCGCGCGCCGGGCAGTGATGTCGGTGAGGATGTCCATCATCCTGCAGCCTCCCTTGGTGCCAGAAAGGCGGCCATCCGCTGACGGGTTTCCGGCCGCACCAGCATGCGCTTGAAACTGTCCAGCTCGCGCTCGAGCCGGTCGGCCAGCGTGTGGGAGCTGTCGCCGGCATCGAGCAATTGGCGGCTGGCCAGTGCCGTTTGCGGGTCATGGTCATCGAGCTCGTGGATCAGCGCAGCGAGTTGGTCCGTGAAGTCGTCGCTGGCACAGATGCGATCGACGACGCCCATGGCCAGAGCAGTGTCGGCATCGATGCGGCTGTCGAGCGCCAGCCAGCTGGCGGTGCGCCCGCTGCCGATCCTGGCCGGCAGCAGTGCGGTCCAGCCGCCATCCGGGGCAAAGCCCATCTTGGCGTAATAGGGCTGGATGAAGGCCTCTCGGCTCATGAGGGCAATGTCGCAACCGAGCACCAGGCCGATGGATCCACCGGTCACGGGTCCGTTGATCGCGGCGATGGTCGGGCAGGGCAGGTCCCGTAGCGCAAGAATTGCGCGGTTGAGTGAAGATACGACCGTGTCGCCGAAGGCTTGCAGTGATGCGACATTGTCGGCGCGGGCATGGAATTCGCGGATGTCGCCGCCGGAAGAAAAGGCGCGTCCGGCCCCGGTCAGGACGACGGCGCGGGCATCGTGACAGTCGCCAATCGCGGCGCACAAGGCGTGCAGAAGGCCTGGTTCCAGCGCATTGCCATGGCCGGGACGGTTCAGCGTGATCCGAGCGACATCTCCGTCGCGGCTGACAAGGACCGGCGAAGGGGGCGCACCCGGATTCATGGCTTCAGGCCATTGGCGATCAGGTCGGAGACCACGCGAGCGACGTCTTCCGGGTCGCGGTCGCGCTCCCAAATCCCGAAGCGAAGTCCCATGAAAACGCTCATTCCGATCAGCGCCCAGGCCCGTGTGCCCTGATCACCTGCAGCGACCTCGCCGCGCGCCGCTGCGTCTTCCAGATTGCGCTGATAGCGGTCCATGAAAACGTCGTAGTGGGCCTTGTAGGCGTCCGGCGCGACAAATTGGGACTCTTCGATGATCCGGTAGAGATTCGGATGGGCGCGGGCGAATTCGATATAGGCGACGAGGCCGCGGTGTTCGGTTTCAAGCCGGTCCGGTGCGCCTTTGACACGTTCGGCGATCCAGCCGCGCGTCATCTCGCCCATATGGGCGACGAGGGCTCTGAAAATCTCGTCCTTGGAGTCGAAATAGACGTAGAAGGTTCCCAGTGCCACCGAGGCTCGGCGCGTGATGTCGCCGATCGAGGTGGCATGGAAGCCATTCTCCCCGAACGCGCCTTCCGCCGCTTCCAGAAGCTTGCTTTGGGTCCGCAAACCGCGAGCGGTTTTGGGTCGTTTATCGATCGTATTGGATTCTGAAGTTGACATATGATTCAGTTTTCACAAAATGGATCCTAAATCAATATGGCACGATCCAGAAGAAATTGGACGGCCAAGGGGAGATCAAACCGTGGCCGACGCACAGCCGCACAGTCCGGACGAAGGTGAGCACGCGCTGCGACACCTGACGCTGCGCGATGGCACGGTGATGTCCTATCGGGATATTGGTCGCGGCCCGGTTTTGCTGCTTGTGCATGGATGGGCCGCCTCCGGTGCATTCTTCGATACCGTCGCGCAGGCACTGGCAACCGAGTTCCGGGTTCTGGTGCCCGACCTTCGTGGCCATGGAGCGACGCCGGCCGGATCGGCGCCGACGACCATCAGTGATCTCGCTGACGACCTGAACCAGCTGCTGACGCGGGAAGAGCTGACGCGGACCGTGGTGCTGGGCTGGTCAATGGGCGCGACTGTCCTGTGGTCGATGATCCAGCGGCACGGTCATGACCGCCTCGCCGGCATGGTGATTGAAGACATGAGCCCGCGCATCCTCAATGATGATTGCTGGGCGCTGGGCATGTCGAGCGGCATGGATGCCAAGGCGTCAAAGCGGGCAACCGACGCAATGCGGGCCAACTGGCCTGCCTATGCTGCCGCATTCGCGCCGCGCATGTTTGCCCGCGACCGGGCAGCGCGTGAGCCACAGATCGTGGCCGACGCTCTCAACCTTCTCCGCGCACGTGATGCCGATGCCATGGCCGACCTCTGGTCGTCGATGGCGCAGCAGGATCTGCGCGCCGAACTTCCGGGAATGGCCATCCCGGCGCTGATCGCCTTTGGCGAACGCAGCGAAGCCTACGGCCCGGAGACGAGCCGCTATCTCGTCGAAACCCTGCCCGCTGCCACGGCGCACGGGTTCGCCCACTCCGGGCATGCTCCACATCTCGAACAGCCGGAAGAGTTTGTCGATGTGGTCCGAAACTTCGCCCGCCAGGCCCTGGCGTTGGCGACATCCAATGAAACCTCTGAGGGGAGTATCTCATGAAAAAGTTCAAGACCCTGACGGGCACCGCGCTTCTGTTGAGCACGGTTGCCGCTTCAGCCCTGGTTGCGGCACCCGCCGTCGCCCAGGACAATGGTGCGTCGGAAGGCCGTGACGTCATCACCGTCACCGCCCGCCGCCGCGAGGAAACGCTGCAGGACGTGCCGCTTTCGGTAACGGCCATGACCGGTGAAGATCTCGAGCGCATGGGCGCGCTGGACATTGTCGCCATCGCCGACACCACGCCGAACATCACCCTGGAAGTGTCCCGTGGCACCAATTCGACGCTGTCCGCCTTCATTCGCGGCGTTGGCCAGCAGGACCCGGTTGCCGGTTTTGAAGCCGGTGTCGGCATCTATGTCGACGACGTCTATCTCAACCGTCCGCAGGGCGCCGTGCTCGACATTTATGATGTCGACCGGATCGAAGTCCTGCGCGGTCCGCAAGGCACGCTCTACGGCCGCAACACCATTGGTGGCGCTGTCAAATACGTCACCCGTCGCATCGATGCCGACGAGCCGACCCTGTCAGCTCGTTTGGGCTTTGGCAGCTATGGCCAGCTTGATACGGTGTTGTCCGGGAGCGCACCGCTCTCCGACACCTTCCGTGTCGGCGGCACGCTCGGGCGTTTCACGCGCGACGGCTATGGCGAGAACCTGAACACCGGCGAAGAGAATTACGACAAGAATGTCTTCGGCTACCGCGTGTCCGCCGAATGGGAGCCGACCGACAGCTTCTTCGTGCGCCTCGCCTATGACAGCGTCGCGGATACATCGAACGCCCGCGGCGGCCACCGCCTGACCCCGGGTGCCCTGTCGGGTGCTCCGGTTCTGGACAATGTCCATGACACCCGCGCCGGCCTGAATGTGGTCGAACAGGACGTTGAAGGCGATGGTCTTGCCCTGACGGCGGAATGGGAAATCAACGAGAACTGGACCGTTCGCAATATTCTCGCCGACCGTAATGACACCTCGGTCACGCCGATCGACTTCGACAACCTGCCGTCCGGCGACCTCGACGTGCCGGCGATCTACGAGAACGAGCAGTTCTCCGAAGAGTTCCAGCTGCTCTACTCCGGTGAGCGTCTGAACGGCCTGGTTGGCTATTACTATCTCGACGCCAATGCGACGACGGTTTTCGATGTGCTGCTGGAAAACCTCGGCGCTGCGATCTCCCTGCCGGGCCTGAACGCCCAGACGTTCGGTGATGTCGACACAAAGACCTGGTCGGTCTTTGCCAACTTCACCTATGACCTCACTGATGAGTTCTCGCTGACACTCGGCGGCCGTTATACCGAGGACGAGCGGACTTCGACCGTTCTGCGCCGGACCTATATCAACGGCTTCTCCGAATTCTTCGGTGGTGCTGGCATTCCGATCGCCACGACGTCGGACTTCACCGGCACCAATTCCTGGGATGATTTCTCGCCGACCGCCTCGCTTGCCTGGCAGCCGAACGCCGAGAATAATTTCTATGTGACCTATTCCCAGGGCTTCAAGGGCGGTGGTTTCGATCCGCGCGCCCAGACGACGGGCACGCCGGACTTTGACCAGAACGGCACGATCGAGGCCGATGAAGTCTTCCAGTTCATGAGTTTTGATCCGGAGACGGTCGACAGCATCGAAATCGGCTGGAAATACCAGGGCAATGGCTATCGCCACAGCCTGGCCGTCTTCAACATGGACTATACCGACATCCAGGTGCCGGGTTCTGTGGGCATCGACACCGACAATGACGGCGTCAACGACACCTTCACCGGCGTCACAACCAATGCCGGCGCCGCCACCATTCGCGGTATCGAATATGAAGGTTCGCTGGATCTCGGTCAGGACGTGTTTGCCCAGGGCGACATCATGACCCTCGGTTGGGCCATCGGTCTGCTGGACGGCGAATACGACCAGTTCATCAACGCCTTCGGCGTCGATGTCTCCAACGATGTGGTGATCCAGAACACGCCGGACACCACGGCTTCAGCGACGCTGACCTACATCACGCCGCTGCACGGCGGTGACCTGTCGGTGATCAACACGATCAGCCACCGGGGTGACTCCAGCCAGTTCGAATTCCCCTTCCCGCTGCTTGACCAGGGTGCCTACACCCTGTGGAACGCATCGATGGTCTGGGAAGGCGAAGATGGCCACTGGCAGTTCGGCCTGCACGGCCGCAATCTGACCGACGAAGAGTATCGGGTCTCCGGCTATGACTTCGTCAACAACACCACCCTGGCTCCGGAGCTGGGTCTGGAAGGCACGTTGATCGGCTATTACGGCCCGCCGCGCACCGTCACGGCGACCATTGCCTGGCGTTACTAGGCGCTGATCGTGACGGGCGGGCACCTCCCCCGCCCGTCACATCCGGACTATGCTTGCGGCGGCGCCCTGACGGGTGTCGCCGCGCTCATTTTGATGCTCAGGGGTTTGTCATGCGCTTTCTGATTGCCGTCTTCCTCGGTCTCGCGCTTCTGGCCGGAATAGTTGTCTACGTCCTCAATCGGCCCGCGACCGGTACCGAGGCGCCCGCGGAAGGCGCGTTGGCTGACTCGGTGGACTCGCCCTGGTGGACCGATGCCGACCGGCTGGTCGATGTGGACGGTGTGCGCACCCGAGTCCGCATTGAGGGGCCAGACGACGCCCCCGCCCTGATCATGGTGCACGGGTTCTCCCATTCGCTGGAAAGCTGGGACGCCTGGGCGGACGCACTGTCAGCCGATTACCGCGTGGTACGCATGGACCTGCCAGGCCATGGCCTGACCGGACCTGACCCGCAGGCCCGCTATTCGGTGCCGCAAACCGTTGAATTCCTGGATGGGCTGATGGGGGCTCTCGAGATTGATCGGGCGACCCTGATCGGCAATTCCTTGGGTGGCCTGGTCGCCTGGCGTCAGGCGGCCGCGAACCCGGACAGGGTCGACCGGCTCGTCCTGCTCTCCCCGGGCGGTTTCTCGATCAATGGCGTGACAGAGGATCCGGTCCCGGTGCCGATGGGCGTTCAATTCTATCTGATCCAGGCACCGCAGCCGATCATCACGGCGGCCACAGGCGCGCTTTATGGCGACCCGTCTGCCATGCCACCGGGCACGGCTGAACGGGTGCTTGAACTGATGCGCGGCGATGGCGTGGGACAGGCCATGGTCGAGCGGCTGCGCGTGTTTACCCTGCCCGAACCAGGCGCCGATCTTGCGCAGGTCCAGGCGCCGACCCTGATCATGTGGGGTGAGGCCGATGTCATCATCCCGCCGGCACACGGGCCGCAATTCGCCACGGCGATCCCTGACGCGCGACTGATCACCTATCCCGGCCTGGGACATGTGGTGCATGAAGAAGCACCGGCATCGACGCTGGCCGACCTTCGGGCTTTCCTGGTGGAAGACTAGATTTCAGACTGCGAAGATCAGGCCTTGCGGCGCTGGGCGATCTCTTTTTGGAGGTCGGCCCAGTCCTGCGGGTCGACATCGCTCTCGCGCAGCACCACGACACCCAGGCCATTATCCTGGGGCGTTGCATCACCGCACAACAGTCGACCCAGTGAGTGGGTGCGGGCCGTTTCGCTGTTCAGGCGCGGACGATAGACAATGGTGCGGCCATCCTGCTGGCGCTCGACCGCGCCCTTGCGGCGCAGGCCGTGGAGCACGGCGAGCGTGGTATCCGCCGGCTGACGTGTGGCCACGGCAAGCTCGCTGACAGACGCGCCGCCACGATCCCAAAGTATTCGCATGGTGGCATTCTCGTCGTCGGTGAGGCGGTCGTGCTGGCTCATCATCATCATCCTCCCACAAATTCGTCCTGACCTGAATTGCAACAGGTCTGGTGTGTTAAGGAATTGTTTGCAAAGCTCGCGCCGAAGGTCGCCAAACATGTCATGCGATCAGCTTGGGGGAGCATATGGCGCAAGACAAGTCTTCGGCGCGCAAGGCGTATTGGCGGGCCAATCTTGCTCTGATGGGCACACTCCTGATGATCTGGTTTGCCGTATCCTTCGGGTTCGGAATCCTGTTGCGCCCGTGGCTGGACCAGGTCTCGCTGGGCGGCGCGCCGCTGGGTTTCTGGTTCGCCCAGCAAGGGTCGATCCTCACCTTCATCGTGCTGATCTTCTATTATGCCTGGGCCATGAACCGGCTCGAGGCGCGCTTTGCCGAACGGCTCGGAAGCGATGACATTCTCGACCAGGAGGACGCGTCATGACCGCGACCCTGTTCTGGCTCGACCAGGAGGACGCGTCATGACCGCGACCCTGTTCTGGACCGGCTTCTTCGTCATTACATCCTTTGCGCTCTATATCGGCATCGCCATTGCCTCGCGTGTCGGCTCGACCGACGAGTTCTACGTCGCCGGACACCATGTTCCGCCGGTCTTCAACGGCATGGCCACCGCGGCTGACTGGATGAGCGCCGCCTCCTTCCTGTCGATGGCCGGGTTGATCGCCTTTTCCGGCTATGACGGCTCGGTCTTCCTGATGGGCTGGACCGGTGGCTATGTCCTGCTGGCCTTGCTTCTCGCGCCCTATCTCAGACGTTTCGGCAAATTCACCGTGCCGGACTTCATCGGCGACCGCTACTACTCCGACACGGCCCGCGTGGTTGCGGTGGTCTGTGCCATCTTTGTCTCCTTCACCTATATCGCCGGACAGATGCAGGGTGTCGGGATCGCCTTCTCGCGCTTTTTGGAGATCCCGATCGAGGCCGGCGTCATCATCGGCGGGCTGGTCGTCCTCATGTATGCCACGCTCGGCGGCATGAAGGGCATCACCTACACCCAGGTCGCCCAGTATTGCGTGATGATCTTTGCCTTCATGACGCCGGCGATCTTCATCTCGCTGCAGCTGACCGGATCGCCCGTGCCCCAGCTCGGCTTTGTCGGCAATGTCGCCGACGGCACGCCGCTCCTGATGAAGCTGGACGGCATGCTGACCGAGCTTGGCTTCGCACCCTATACGGACGGGTCAAAATCGACCTTTGACGTCTTTGCGATCACCCTGGCCCTGATGGCGGGAACCGCCGGTCTGCCGCATGTCATCGTGCGCTTCTTTACCGTTCCCAAGGCGGCCGACGCGCGAAAATCGGCCGGCTGGGCGCTTCTGTTTATCGGCATCCTCTATCTCACCGCCCCGGCCGTCGCGGTATTCGCCCGGACCAACTTCATCGAGACGGTGAATGAGAGCGTCTATGACGCCGGGACCACCGCCCTGGTCGAGGGTGAGAGCGAGACGCCGGACTGGTTCCACCGCTGGGAAAATACCGGCCTCCTGGCATTCGAGGACCGCAATGGTGATGGCCGCATCCAGTATCGCGCCGACCCGGCGACCAATGAGGTAACCACGCTCAACCGCGACATCTTCGTGCTGGCCAATCCGGAGATTGCCAACCTGCCCGGCTGGGTGATCGGACTGGTGGTGGCCGGCGGTATCGCGGCGGCGCTGTCGACGGCGGCCGGCCTGTTGCTGGTCATCTCATCCTCGATCTCGCATGATCTGTGTCGCAAGGTCCTGTTCAAATCGATGAGCGACCGGCAGGAGCTCCTGATTGCGCGGCTCTCGGCCACCGGGGCGGTGCTGATCGCCATCCTCGCCGGCATATATCCGCCGGGCTTTGTCGCCTCGGTTGTGGCATTGGCCTTCGGACTGGCGGCGGCCAGCTTCTTCCCCGCCATCCTGCTGGGCATTTTCTGGCAGCGCATGAGCAAGGAGGGCGCGATCGCCGGCATGGTCACGGGGCTCGGGGTCACCGGCGCCTATATCCTGACCTACAAGATCTTCGGCTGGATCCCGAATGATGCCGAGCACTGGTTCCTCGGTGTCTCGCCGGAAGGTTTCGGCACGATCGGCATGATGATCAGCTTTGCCGTCTCGGTGACGGTCTCGCTTCTGACACCGGCTCCGCCTCCAGAGGTGCGCGAGCTGGTCGAACGCATCCGTGCGCCCTAGATAATCGTCATGATCCCTTACCTCCTCAATCTTGCCCTCATGCTGGGCGTCATGGTGCTGGCCTGGCCCTTCAGCGTGGCGCGCAAGGACCCGTCCTATATCGACGCCATCTGGCCCTTGGGATTTCTGGTGCTGGCGCTGTCTTCATTGCTGTTTGCCGGGGCCGACGGCGCGACCTGGTATGTCGCCCTGGTGGCAGTCTGGGCCCTGCGACTGGGTCATCACCTCTTCACCCGTTGGCAGCATGAGGGACCGGACAAGCGCTATCAGAAACTGCTGGAGCGCTCACCACCGGGCAAGGAAGCGATCTTCATGCTTGTCACGGTCTTCCTGCTGCAGGGTGTTTTGCTGTGGCTGACCGCCCTGCCAATCCAGCATGCCGTGAGGGAGGGGGCCAGCTACGCTGCGCCTGCCGCGATTGCCGGGATCGTTCTCTTCGCCATCGGCCTGGCCTTTGAGGTAATCGGCGACCGTCAGCTCGCCGCCTTCAAGGCCGACCCGGCCAATAAGGGCCAGGTCATGGACACCGGCCTGTGGCGCTATACACGCCACCCGAATTATTTCGGCAATGCCGTCCTCTTTTGGGGCCTCTGGCTGATCGCGATCGCCGATGGCGATGGCTGGTGGACCATTATCGGCCCCATCTTCCTCACCTTCACCCTGACCCGCTGGACCGGCGCCAAAATTCTGGAAGACGGCCTGCACGAAAGCCGACCCGGCTATGCGGACTATGTGGCCAGGACGTCGGGCTTTGTGCCCTGGTGGCCGAAGCGGGGGTGAGGGGGTGCGTGGTTATGGGGGCTTGTGCGCAAGCGCGGGTCTCTTAAGTGTGACTGTCTACCCAGCTTTTCCGGGACCGGCCGCGTAGGCGGCCAGCAAGTCACCGAATTCCTCCATTGGCGGGAAAGCCTCATAGCTGTGCGGGGCCGTTAACGTGACGCCTTCGAGACGGTCTTTGGTGCAGGTTTCCAGGAAGGGCATGAAGCCGGACGGGTCATCCAGCATCGGTGTCCGGATATTGACCAAATCCATGCCGGTGGGGCGGGTGAAAACCCAGCTCAGGCAGTGCGGGCAGTGGAAATGCCGGATGTCATCGCCATGCAGGCCGCCGATGACGGGCTCGCCTACGGTCACTGCGAACCGGGCGCCGGGCACGGCGACCGTAAGCGAATAGGCGCCGCCACTCATGCGCTGGCAGCCCCGGCAATGGCAGGCGGCGGTGAACAGGGCCGGCTCGGTTAGCCGAAACCGCAGCTGGCCGCAGCGACAGCCGCCGTTTCGGGTCTTCTGTGTTTGTGTCATGTCGGATGGCTCCCGCTTGATCATGGGCCTGGTTGTCGCTCGCGCCACTCGACAAGGTCCCCGGTCAGCCGCCCTGTCCGTCCGTATCGGAGTCAAGGGGCGTGTCCCAGACTGACCAGGTGGGTTCTTCGACCGGTTGTTCCTCGCGCCAGCGCTTGAGATAGACAGTGAAAGCCCGTTCCCGGGCCTTGTCGATCCGGGCCGTCGCCTCGCATTCCAGCTCGCCGCGATACATCCCCATCCGGCGAGGGATCATGTTGGCCCGGAAGGTCCGGTCATACTCGGCCTGCAGGGCCTCGGCCTCCTCGAATAACGGGTCATCATAGTCAATTTCCACGCCGTACCATTCCTGGATGTCATGCAAGACGAACCATTCGACGCCGAAAAACCGATTCATCACCGGCCATTCCGCGACCTCATGCTGGAACCAGGCGTAGATGCGCGCTTCGTCGGATTGCGGCCGGTACAAGCCCCACTGGAAAACGCTGATCACCACCATCCAGAATATCATCTTGCCCTGGAAAAAGCGGATCCAGATGGGGATGCGTTCGCGTTTGGGGCGAACGATGAGGACGCAGAACCAGAGTGCCAGCGTAACCGCATAAAGACTGGTCCATTGAAGCGTCGCCATGCCGAACCCCTCGCGGTCGAACCACCAGTCATAGAGCTCGCGACAGCTGTAGGAGACGGTCGAAAACAGATGGAGCAGATACCAGAAGAAGGCCGCCAGCATGATGATCCAGGTCGTCATCCAGGCATGGCGCACGGGAAGTGGCGCGGACCGTTCAACCTTGCGGCGGACGCGTCGCCTCATCCGGCCTCACCGGGCAGCGCCCGAGCGGCCAACGAATGTCCAACGGCCAGCCAGTTCTGATCTTTCAGGGCGCGGGCGATACGGGCGAGGATCATTCGTCCAGCTCCGCATTGATGAGGGCGAGCAGGGCGCGCGCCTCGTCCTCCCGGGCCAGGATGCTGGCGGTCTGGAACTGCCCGGTTTCCCGACTGGTTCGCAGATAGGCGAGGAAGGCGGGATTGTTGCGGGCGGCGTCGAGCACGGTGTCGATGTCATGGTCGGAGAATAGCGAGAACCCGTGCGCGAACAATACCGGCAGGGCCGCGCTGCGAATGTCCCGGAAGGTGTTCAGATTCCTCTGGAAATCGTCATAACCGGCATAATAGCGCTGGATGGAAGAGCGCAGCTCGCCGGCCTCGATCAGGCGCAGGCTGCCGCCATTGACCAGGCTTTGATATCCCGTACGTCGCCCGGTGACGCCGCGGATCAGGTTGACCCGCGCCAGAAGCATCGGCAGGTCGGCCTCGGTCACGATGGGCAGGAGGGTCGCGTCAACCGTGCCGCCGGGCGCCGTCGACATCGATCGCAACCCGGCCCCGTCATTGGCCTCGGTCAGCAGGTACTCCGCCGCGGCGAGACGCCAGAGGCTGGCATCGCGGGTCAGCTCAATGGCCGTGATGTCGGCCCGGATATCATCGCGAACTTCGTGCAATTGCCGCGTGATCACGTCCTGTTCGGCGCGGTCGGCATTCCAGGCCGTGACCTGAAAGCCGATCACCACACCCAGGATCACGATCACGAATTCGATGCCGACGGCGAGCCAGCTCTGGTCCTTCAGGGCGCGGGCAATGCGGGAGAGGATCATGGCGCGTTTGCCTCCGGGGCTTCGCCGGGCATTGCTGCGAGCACGTCACGTGCCCGTTCCAGCGTGCCCTCATGCCAGACCCGGTTGACCAGGTTGGCGCGGGTGGTGAGGCGGGCGGCCGTGTAGACCCCGGCCGACTGGCGTATCTCCGCTAGGGCGGCATAGAGGTGTGGTGGCAGGCTGTCGGGGTCATTCGAGGCGTAGGCCTGAACCTCCAGAAGCAGGCCGGCATTATCGGTGATCAATCGTGCCAGAGAGGCATAGGCCAGTTCCTGGCGCCGCACCTGCTCGTCAAACTCGACCAATGCCTCGCGCAGGGCTTCGGAACGGATCAGCCGCATCTCGCCGGAGGCCACCAGTTCGGCATAGGTCGCTGAGCGTCCATTGGGCACCGGCGTGCCGATGGCGTTTTGCAGGCCGATGAAGAATTCCAGATCGCTGACCTCGCTTTGATCCTGACGCAAAAGGGCCTCGAACGCCTCGCCGGCCTCGATACGGGCATCCAGCTGTTCGATGACGGTTGCCGTGCGCGTTTCGATCTCGGTGAAGTCGGCTTGTAGCCGCTCCAGGATCAGGACTTCACGCTGATGCTCGATCCGGGTCTCGTTCCAGGCGGAAATCTGAAAGCCGATCACCACGCCGGCCAGCACGATGATGAATTCGACGATGACGGCGAACCAGTTCTGGGTCCGCAGCGCCTGGGTGATGGAGGAGAGGATCATGGCGAGGTCTCCGGAGCGGGCACGGGCGAGGGCTGGCCCAATTCTTCCGCCAGTGAGGTGCGAAGCTGGTCGACCTCGTTCTTCAGCACGCGCAGAAAAAGGGCGGCCGAGCGGTTCAGATAGATTGCAAAGGCCAGATTGTTGGCCAGCTCGATATCGTCCGGGGTGAAACTGTCAGCCAGGTTGACCGAGTCCACGCCCAGACCATCCATCGTGACGCGAAGATGGGGACGCAGTGTGGCGACGATACCGACCTGCTGGTCCTTGATCTGGTCGATGACGCCGTGGGCATCGGCCTCGACCAGCGGCAGGTTGGCGAGTTCTGCGCGCAGAGCCTCATTGCGGATGAGGCCGAGCCGGCCGCTGGAGATCAGCTCGTGCAGCGCCGCCGACTGGATCTGGACTTCCGAAACACGCGTGATGGCCAGAAGCGCGAACGTATCGCGCGCCATCGTCTCGCGGTCGCCGGCATCGAAGGCGGCCAGAAAGCGTTCCGCCTGCTCGCGCGCATCATCAAGATCGCCGTTGGCATCGTCCAGCTCGTCGCTGATAACCTCGAACTCACTGAAGAGCCGTTCCAGATAAGCCTGCTCCAGCCCCCGTTCCTGACGCGCCTCATTCCAGGCCGAGACCTGGAAACCGACCACCACACCGGCGATGACGATGATGAATTCAAGGCTGACGGCGAGCCAGTTCTGGTCGCGCAGGGCCTGGGTGATGCGGGAAAGGATCATGGCGCGGCCTCATGTTCGATACCCAGCTCCGCATCGACCGCCGCGTGAAGCGAGCGGAAACTCTCATTGGGGCCTTCCAGAACCGCGCGCATGAAGTAGACCGACTTGGAAATATTGTCCGCCAGCTCGTTGAGGAAACGCGGGTCTGATCTCATGCCTGCACCGTCGCATCGCGCCGAGCCGTCGAAAAGCGGGTTCCAGTCCTGCGGATCGTCCGGGTAGTTGAAACGGAAATATTGCGGGTGTCTGGCCGACAGGTTGTAGATCACGTGATTGATCGCCGTGTCGATCTCTGCAGACCAGCCATTGCTCAGAAAATGTTGGGTGATCGCCTCCCGCACGGGCAAGGGCCGGATGAGGTCGAGCTCGCCGGTTGAAAGCAGCTCGGTCAGGATGGGAATGTCGAGCGACGGCGAGTTGAAGACATGCGATTGCGCCAGGGCATTGCATTGGGCCGCAGTCAGCTCGCCTTCGCGGTCCCCGAACAGTATGGCGCTGGCGGAAATCAGCAGGTCGCGGTTTCCCGCACGGTCGGCCGCCCAGTCCCAACGGTCCGAGCTGACGTTTTCGAGGTCCGAATGCAAGCGCTCGAGCAATGCAGCCTCTTCGGCCCTGGCCTCGATTGTGGCGCGCCAGTCCGTGACCTGGAAACCGATCACCACGCCCGCAATCACGATGACAAACTCGATGGCCACGGCGAACCAGTTCTGTTCGCGGATGGCCTTTGTGATGCGGGCTAGGATCATGGCGCGTCTCCTTCATCCGGGACGGCACTGTCGAGCAGGTTTCGCCAGTAGGTCTGGCCGCGCACTTCGACGCTGGTCTCGATCGCCCGATGCCGGATCAGCGGCAGGATGGAGGGCGTGTTGCGCAGATGATCGGCGATTGCCTCGATCGCCGCGTCATGTCCGTCGATCTCGCAGGGACGGTCCAGCAGGTTGTCCAGAGATGCGTAGTCACCAAGGCTCAGCCCATCGGGTGTCTCCGCACAATTGTTCGCCAGAAAGTCGTAGAGGGGCCGGTCGGCCAGTTGGAAGAAGGCTTGTCGATAGGGACGATCCGGGGCCATCAGAGTCATTTGCTCAAGCGTCGTGTCGTAATACTCAACGGCAACGTCAATGAGGGCGCGATCATTGATGAGATTGATGCCGCCGGTTGCGACAAGCTCGTCATAGGTGGCGCGGATGATGGTGAAATTGATCATCTGGGTTGCCCGAAAGGCCGCGATGACCAGGGCTTCATCATCGATCTCGTGGCGACCTTCCAGCGCGTCGACGACTGTCTGGGCGTGGTCCGAGACCTCGGCGTTGTAGGCCCGGATCGCCGCGATGCGCCATTGCTCATTGCGCATGTCCTGGATCAGGCGTTCGGTCAGGACTTCGGCGCGCGCTACAGCCTGGCGCTGGTCATTCCAGGCGGAAATCTGGAAACCGATCACCACGCCGAGGATGACGATGACAAACTCGATGGCGACGGCGAGCCAGTTCTGGTCTCGCAGGGCCTTTGTGATGCGGGCGAGGATCATGGCGCGGGCCCGGCGGTTTCCGGCCGGTCAATGCGCTTGGCGCGAACCACGAAGAAAAAGCCCAGCGAGCCGATATAGCTGACGGCCAGAAGGATGGAGATCATGACGGGCATGGCCCCCATGCCGGCGCCGCCCGGCCCGGCCGGTCCGAGCCAGGCGAGGTCGGCCGACTGGCTGGCGGTTTCATGGATGTGCACGCCCAGGGCGGCAAAGTCGGAAAAGGCGAAGAGCACGCCCGATCCGGTCAACACGGCGCCGATCGTGTAGAGCACGAGAAAGAGAGCCGCGACCCAGCGCTCCATGCGGTGGGCGAGGAAGAAGGACGCGGTCAGCATGGCGAAGACCAGCGCCATGAAATTGGAAAAGATGAAATTGGCGGTGTTGAGATATTCCGAGAACAGCAGCGCGAGTTCGAAATCAGACATTGTCACCGCCTCCCCAGCCGGTAGAGCGGTATCCAAGCCCATTTCACCGATTGGCAAAAGGGGAAACCGGACCGATCGCGTCCCGCTCAGGCCGGGCCGGAGGCATTGTCTTGCGCGTAGAGTGCTTCCAGCGTTGCGACGACCGGGTCGCGAACGATCTGGGCAGCGCTGAAATGGAAGACGCGGGCAATATCGGACCCTTCGACCAGGTCGATCAGGTGGGCGAGGCCGGACGGGCCTTCATCCTTCAGCTCGACATGGCTCGGATCACCGGTCAGCACGATGCGGGAATTCTGACCGAGGCGGGTGACCGCCATCCGGGTCCTTTGAATATTCATGTTCTGCGCTTCGTCGACGATGACATAGGCATTCTGGAAAGTCCGGCCGCGCATCCGCCCGACCGGCATGATTTCGAGCCGGCGGGCCTCCTGCAACCGTTTCAGCTCTTCCGGGCCGACCAGGTCGGTGAGCTCGTCCTCGATGGCGGCGAACTGGCCGTCATAAGCGGTATCCGTCCGTGTCTGCGCCGTGACCACTTCACCGCGCTCGAAGACATGCGGGCGGGCGATGACGAGATGACGGAATTTGCCGTCTTCCAGCAGGTTGAGGCCGGCAGCGAGCGCCAGATGGGTCTTGCCGGTCCCGGTCGGTCCGGCGCCAATGACGACTGGCGGTGACTTGGCCAGCAGCGCGCTCATGAAGGCGTGCTGCATGACGGTTTTGGGTCGCACGGCATTGCGCAGACCGGGCACACGGAAGGCCAGGCCGCGTTCCAGGGCCTGTCGCAGGCTGGCTGCAATGGCGTCGGCTGCCCAGATATGGTCCGGCGAGGCGCCGTCCTGACTGGCTTCGGCGGCGGTCTGCACGACTTCCTGCAGCATCTGGACCGCCGCCTCGTCGCCGGCCAGATCCAGACGGTTTCCGGTCAGGTGCAGGGTCGCATGATAGGGGGCCAGCTCGGGCACGAGCCGGGCCAGTACTTCAGCGCCCGCTGACCGGATCTGCCCGGCGAAGGCGTTGGACAGGTCCAGCGAGGCGCGGAACGTCTGGTCAGGGTCGGTGGTCGGTCTTGTGGTCATTGTCTCACCCATCTTTCAGCGCGAATTCGAGACCGAAGAGCGGTGGCCAGGGGAAGCCGGCCGCCTCCATCTGGGCCTGAAAATTCGGCGTGGCTTCGATATCGAACGGGGCCCCGCACTTGCAGCCCACGACGGCCAGCATCAGCGGCAGACCGCGGGTGGGGCGGGCGTCGATCAGTGCAGCCGCGGCGTTGGCGCCCTCCCGGTTGCCGATCAGCGCATTGACTATGAGGCGGGTGCCAAGCGGCAGATCGGGATCGGCCAAGGCTTCCGCGGCGAGCCGGTTGGCGGTTTCGCCGTCATTGAAATAGGACGCCTGGGAAATCTCGAAGAGGCGTACGCTGACCGGATCCTCTTCACGCCAGGCAGCAAGATCAGCCTCGCTGGTGCGGCGACCGAGAGCTAGATTCAGGTTGGGTCGAAGGAAGGCGTTCACATAATTGTTGGCTTCCAGAAATTCGACATGCGCCACCGCTTCCTCCGCGCGTCCGGCGTGCATCATGATGGTCGCCGTCAGCAACCGGGTCTGGTGAGCCAGCGGATCGCATCGCAGATGTCGGAGATCATTGTCGATAAAGTCGTCGAACCGGCTGGCCAGCAAGGCCAGATTGGTTGCCCAGTTACTGTCCAGGCAGCGCGTCTGGTCGAAGATCTGGTCGGTGACCTCGGCTGCGTCGGTCCAGTCGTCGGAGAAGAAGATCTGCTCGCCGCGAGCCAGCAACAATCGATCCGGATCGTCGGCATTGGCATTGGCCGCTGCGATCAGGCGTTCAGCCTCGGCAGCGAGCGCGGCGTACTCCGCTGCCTGGAAGGTGCCGGGTTCGACCAGCAGCTCCACCATCGCGTGGGCGTAATAGTCGCCTTGAAGCAGGTAGGCCTGGGACAGGGTGGGATCGAGCTCGGTGGCCCGCTCGAAATAGGGTTCCGCCTCGATCATGCGGGACGCGTCAATAAAGTGATGTCGGGCCATGATTTCATAGCCGCGCTGATAGGCGATGAAGGCCTCGACATTGCCACTGCCGGACTGCCGCAACCGCTCGCGCAAGCGGTCGTCCAGCGCCACGCCCATCAAGGCGGCGATATTCTCGGCGATGTCTTCCTGGATGCCGAACACATCGTCCAGCACCCGGTCATAGGTGCCCGACCACAAATGCACATCATCCGAGGCGCGTATCAGCTGCACGGTCACGCGCACCTGGTTGCCCGAGCGCCGCACGGACCCTTCGACGACATGGGCGACACCGAGTTGGGCCGCGATCTCGCCGATCGAGGGCAGGTCGTCCCCACGAAACTGGAAAGCCGAGGTGCGTGACGTCACCAGCAGGTCGGGCAGAGCGGCCAGCGAGTTGAGGATTTCCTCGGTCAGCCCGTCGGCGAAGAAACGGTCTTCCTCCGCGGTCGAGAAGGCGGCAAAGGGAATAACCGCGACCGAGCGGGCGTCGAGCGGCACGGTCGCTGGTGCGGCGGCTGTCGGGGCCTGTCGGGACGGCATGAATTGCGACCCGACGACCAGTGCGGCGACCAGTGCCAGCCCGCCCAGTATGGCGAAATCGATCCGGCGACCGGTCTGCGGCGCAATACTTTCGCCCTCCGGCACGGCGGCGGTCGGGCGCATGCCCTCCGGCGTCATCTCGAACGCCCAGGCCAGCAGCAGCGCGACGGGCAATCCCAGTGCCAACAGGACGATGACCAGCGTATCGGTCCAGCCGGGCAGGTTCAGCGGCGCCTCGATGAGTGTCGTCACCTGGATCAGCAGCCAGCCGACCACCAGATAGGCGGCGGCGACGCGGAACACATTGCGACGGCGGAGTTCTGTGAGGAATTGGTTCATGGCAGGTCGGGATCCTCGATCCAGCCGCATTCGAAATCGTCTGCGCCAATCGGGCGGCATTGCGGGGGAAAGCCGTTGGCCCGCCAGTAAGCCGGGAGGCCCAAGTCGATGAGGACCTGTCGCCGCGTGATCTGAAATCTGTCACGGGTTGCGGTCCGGAAGCGCTCCGGTACGAGCGGACTCCACACTTCCGCGTGACTGTAAACCGTCTGGCCGGCGACCCAGAAGTCGAATACGACGCGCTGATAACCCTCCAGCGAGCCGTGCAGGGCGACGTAGGACTGACGGCTCATCGCCTCCAGCTCGGCATCGGTCGCGTCGAGGTCGGTGTAGTAGCGATAGAGTGCTTCGGTCAGATGAGGCGTGTCTGCAACCGCAGTCATATAGGCGATGAAATAGAGACCGGCCTGGTCGTTGCCCAGGGCGAAATAAGCCGGGGCTACGACGGACAAAAGGGACTCTTGCCCGGCCACCATGCCCTCGGCAAACAGCTCTGTCGCGCGACGGGTGTTGCCGCGGTAGAGCTCGGCAAAGGCGAGATATCGCCGACAGATATGATAAGCCGGATCGATATCCAGACAGGTCTGGTAGTCGGCCGCGGCGGCATCGAACTGTCCGACATTCAAAGATATGCCGCCGCGAAAATACCAGACGTTCGCGGTTTCCGGTTCGCGTTCGACCGCGGCATTGGCCTGCGCCATGGCGGCCTCCCAGTCAGCCGAGGCGGCGAGCAGGTTGGATCGGATCGAGTAGGGCAGTGCGAGGGCGGGGTTCAGTTCTGTAGCGCGGTCAGCCGCATCCTGGGCAAGGGCGATGAAGTCGCGGTCCATGTCCCGTGTGTCGATCCAGCTGGGTGTGACCGAATTGAAGGCGGCCAACAGCGCCCAGGCCCGGGCAAAGCGCGGGTCGACGGTGACCGCGCGTTCGAGCAGCGAGATGCCTTCCAGCACATTGTCCGAGGACCGGGCGAAGAAGATTGCCTGAGCCTGCAGGAACAGGTCATAGGCATCAAGATCGCCGGTGTCAGATTCGATGGCGACGCTTTCCAACCCGTCAAGATCCAGCGCTTGCGAGAGCGCCTGGACGATCTCGTTGGCAATATCATCCTGGATGGCGAAGACGTTCTCCGCGGTGAGCGGGCGGTCAAACGTGTCGGACCAGAGATGACGGTCGCCTTCGGAATCGATCAGCTGCGCGGTGATGCGAAGCTGGTCGCCGGACTTGCGTACCGAGCCCTCCACAACATGGCGGACATTCAAGGCGCGAGCGATATCCGGGATGCCCGTGGTGTCGCCGCGAAACTGGAAGGCAGAGGTGCGCGAGGCGACATGCAGCCCGTCGACCCGGGTCAGGACATTGAGGATTTCCTCGGCCATGCCATCGCCGAAATAGGCCTGGTCACCCGCCGGCGAGAGGTCGGCGAAGGGCAGGACGGCGACCGAGGCATCGGCCGGCGCCTGAATTATGGCTTCACCGGAGGAAGCTTCGATCGGGGCGGAATCCGGGCGGGTCACGAGCTGGAATCCGGTCATGGCGATCACAACAGCCAGCAGGCCGATGATGACGAAATCCGTTCCGCCGAGCGGGCGGAATCCGGTGGGGCTTTCGGCGGTTTGCGTCGGGCGCATGCCCTCCGGCGTCATCTCGAACGCCCACGCCAGCAGCAGCGCGACGGGTAGGCCAAGGGCCAGCAGGAAAAAGACGAGCGTGTCGGTCCAGTCGGGCAGGTGCAGAGCCGGTTTGGCGACCGAGGTCACCTGGATCAGCAACCAGCCGACCACCAGATAGGCGGCGGCGACGCGGAAGACATTGCGACGGCGAAGTTCTGTGAGGAAGGCGTTCATGCGCCGCCCATCGCTTTCGCGACATCCAATGCACTGGGCAAGCTGTTGATCATGATGGCGCAATCCCCCCTGGATTGAGCCGCACACTGCACCAAAACCCCTGATTACAAAAGCGGGACCACGATACTAGCCGTCCCGGATCGCAGGGCGGGCGCCCGTCAGGGCTGACGGACGCCCGGTTTGCGCTCCCGAGCGGCCGGGTCAGGCGCGGTGCGGCAGGAGTTTGCGGTTGCGCAGCAGGGCGGCGGAGATCAGGCTGACCAGCACGCCGATCGGGAAGATCTCGATGAAGGTCATCGGCAGGCGGAACCACCAATTGCCATACATCTCCATCATGGCGGTCATCTCGTCGCGGAAGGCCGCCAGTTCCGCAGCGGTCGCGCCGGCGGCTTCGCGGGCGGCGATCTGGCCGCTGAGATAAGCCTCCATGAAGGCGCGGTCGGTGGCGTTGAAATAGATCTCCCAGGCGACGACGTAGAAAACACCGGCCAGGGCGGCAACGCCAAGGCCCAGCGCCAGGGCCGGCCAGAAACGGATCACCCCGCCCAGATTGATGTCGCGATGGCGTTTGATGGCGACGAAGATGATGGACAGCGACAGCAACATGCCCAGATAGCCGATGGCTTCCGAGCCAACGCCGTCGGACCCGGCCAGCAGCGTCATGCCGAGGATCAGGAAGAGGGCGACAAGGCTGCCGGCGATGCTGCCGAAAACGAGAATGATGCGGGTCATGATGTCGATATCGCCCGGTCGGGCGCCTCCTTGTTTGATGGACCGGTCCAGACTGCCGGTCCCGCGCCGGGCGTCGTCACCCCGATGGGTGATTGTGACGAAATCACCCGTTTGACCGGGCCTGGGGGGCGGTGGCATCGCCCGCCGCGGGGATCAGGCGCAGATCGCGCGCGGTCTCGATTGCCTGGATGCGGCTGGTGACGTCGAGCTTGTCGAACAGGCGGGCGATATGGGTCTTCACCGTGTTGGGCGAGACGCCAAGCGTGCGGGCGAGTTCCTTGTTGCTCTCACCGCTGACCAGCGCCTCCAGCACGTCCAGTTCGCGCGGGGTGATGGCGAGGCTTTTCAGCGCCGCCTCATTGCGCACAAAGGGCGCCGGGGGCGCCTGGCGGGTGAGCCGCATCCCGACCCAGACGCCCAGCCCGGCGAAGGCGGCGCCGATCAGGCCGATCATGATTTCGAGCGGGATCGTCCGGGCCCAAAACCGGTATTGCAGCCATTCCAGCGCGAAGGCCCCGAGCGCCAGCACGACGGCATAGAGGAGGGCGGGTCGCCAGACACCGCGTATGCCTGCAGGGTCAGTCACAGGTAAAGTCATCAGCGCCGACCGGCCGGCAGATATCCGGGAAACCATGCTCGCGCCAATAGTCGAGCGTGCCGCTGGACCGGATCAATTGGTGGAAGGTCGGCGTCTGCCGGTAGCGTGACGCGATCGGCTGCCAGATCGACCCCGGCCAGACCGGAAGGTCTTCCGCGCCGAGCGGCATGAGCAAGAGCGATAACATCAAGGCGGGGTGGTCACGGTCGCCTGGCGGCATGTGGTCGAGCGCTTCGCGCAGCAGTTCTGAATGGTCGGCATCGGGGGTCTGATAGGCATCGTAAATATCCCCGACGCGCTGAAAGCCCGGCAATACCCAGGGATGATTGGCCGAAATCAGGAAGGCGAGCCGTTCGTCTTTCTCCGCCAGAACCGCGAAGTTGATCCAATTAGGGTTGCTCAGCCCGTTGGCCAGATTGGCCTCCATAGCCGCCAATGCTTCGTCCGTCCGGCCCATGACCGCCAAGGTGTCGTAGTAATTTTCGGCGCATGCTCCGTACCGCGCCTCGATCTGCACGCAGGTCTGGAAGCTTGACAGCGCACCGTCCAGATCGCCGATAAAGAGCCGGCCCATGCCCAGCCAATTCTGGATTGTGGCGTCGTGGGGATTGAGCGCTGCCGCTCGATTCAGGTCCGTGAGAACCGAGCCAATGTCGCCCGGCTCGCGCTGGAATATCATCCGCTGCGATTGATGGCTGGCCCGAACCGCGATGGCAAGCGCATTGTCTGGATCCAGCGCCAGGGTTTGCCGGGCATAGCTTTCGGTCAGGGCCGCCTGGTCCACCCCGGCTTCGGGGCTATAGCCATGGGACTCCCGCACATTTGAAATTGCTGCCCGCAAGGCCCAGGCTGCTGTGAAATCCGGCGACTGCCCGACGGCCTGCGCCAGCAGGTCGGCGGCGACGTCGAGATCGGTGCGGCGATGGAAAAGGTCGCGCGCCTGAAGATAGAGGTCATAGGCATCGACATTGTCCGTCAGCGGTGCGACCGCAATTTCGGGCGCTTGAATGTCCAGAACCTCGCTGAGGGCGCGGACGATGGCATTGGCGATCTCGTCCTGGATGGCGAACAGGTTTTCCGCCGTCAGCGACTGGTCATAGGTCTGGGACCACAAGTGCACATCGGTCCGGGCATCGATCAGCTGGGCGGTGATGCGGATCGTGTTTCCCGAACGACGGACAGACCCTTCCAGCACGTGGCGAACCCGCAGCCGTTCTGCGATCTCGGGCACGCCCATCGTATCACTGCGATACTGGAAGGCCGAGGTCCGCGAGGTGACGTCCAGCCCTTCGATCCGGACCAGGACATTGAGGATCTCCTCGGAAATCCCGTCCGAGAAATATTGCTGGTCACCGGCCGGCGAGAGATCGAGAAAGGGCAGGACCGCGATCGAATTGTCACTGGGGATGTCGTCGGCAATCGCGCCTGCGTCCGCTGTCGGCATTTCCGATTGGCCGGGCCGGGTCAGCATCTGGCTGCCTGCGATTACGGCGACGATGACCAATGCGCCGATCAGCGCATAGTCGGGCATGCCCGCGGCCGGGACCTGGCTGGCCTCGTCCGCCGACCCGGTTCGCTTCAGCCCGTCCGGTGAGAGCTCGAACGCCCAGGCGATGAAGAGGATGACGGGAAAGCCGGCGAGCAACAGGACCAGGGCGAGGCTGTCGGCCCAACCGGGCAGGCCCGCAGCACCGCCGATGGTCGCGACGATCTGCATGATGAGCCAGGCGACGACCAGATAGGCCGCGGCCACGCGGAACACGCTGCGACGACGCAGTTCGGCAAGCAAATCCAACATTTATCCCGATTTCCCCCGGCGCTTGCGTCGCATCCTGACCATATTGCCCGATTAGGCAAGCAGATGCGGGATCCGGCCAAGCCGGAGCCTCGGGTCAAGAAAAAGCCCCGCCTGGGGAGGCGGGGCGATAGTTCAAGGCAAGACTGCCGGGTTGGCGCGTCAGTCCTGCTCGTGGAGCCAGGCTGCGTGCTTGGGCGCGCGCTTGGTCTGGCTCCATTCCTCGATCATCGCCGGGGCGACGCGCTTGAGTTCGGCCATCTGCTCGTCAGTGCCGGTATTGGCGGCGAGTTCCAGACGGTGGCCATTCGGGTCGAAGAAATAGATCGACTTGAAGATGCCGTGATTGACCGGGCCGAGCACATCCAGGCCTTGTGCCTCGATATGGGCCTTGGAGGCCAGGAGCGCGTCCATGTCCTCGACTTCAAAGGCGATGTGCTGGACCCATTCCGGCGTATTCCCGTCGCGGCCCATTTCCGGCGAATTGGGCAGTTCGAAGAAGGCCAGGACATTGCCCATGCCGGCGTCCAGGAAGACGTGCATGTAGGGGTCCGGCGCCTTGGTCGAGGGGACTTCATTCTCGGCAATGGCGAGTTTGAAATCCATGCCCATGACACGCTGGTAGAACTCGACCGTCTCTTTCGCGTCCTTGCAGCGATAGGCGACGTGGTGGATGCGCTTGATGTTGACGGACATGGCGTCCTCCTACTCGGCTGCGTTGATGACGCCGCGTTCGATCTGGTCGCGTTCGATGGATTCGAACAGGGCCTTGAAATTGCCCTCGCCGAAACCTTCGTCTTCCTTGCGCTGGATGAACTCGAAGAAGATCGGACCGATCGCCTTGCCGGAGAAGATCTGCAGCAGCAGGCGAGGCTGGCCGCCTTCGGTGGTGCCGTCGAGCAGGATGCCGCGCTTCTTGAACTCTTCGGTCGGTTCGCCATGGCCCGGCAGACGATCTTCCAGCATTGCATAATAGGTTTCCGGCGGCGCGGTCATGAACTCGGTGCCGGCCTTTTTCAGGCGGTCCCAGCATTCAATGAGATTGTCGCAGGAGAAGGCGATGTGCTGGATGCCTTCGCCCTTGTACTCGCGCAGATATTCCTCGATCTGGCCGACCGCGTCGGATTTCTCTTCATTCAGCGGGATGCGGATCAGGCCGTCCGGTGCCGTCATGGCGCGGGAGACCAGGCCGGTATATTCGCCCTTGATGTCGAAATAGCGGATTTCGCGGAAGTTGAAGAGGTCCTCGTAATACTTGGCCCAATAGTCCATCCGGCCCTTGTAGACATTGTGCGTCAGGTGATCGATCACGTTGAAGCCGCAGCCTTCGGGGTGGATGTCGACGCCGTCTAGATAGTTGAAGTCGATATCATAGATCGACTTGCCGTCCTCGAAACGGTCGATCAGGTAGACCGAGGCACCACCAATGCCCTTGACCGCCGGGATGACCAGCTCGGAGATGCCCGGCTCGGTCATGACCGGCTCGGCGCCGCGCTCGAGGCATTCGTCATAGGCCTGGGCCGCGTCCTTGACCCGGAAGCCCATGCCGCAGGCCGAGGGCCCATGTTCCTTGGCGAAGAAGGCGGCTTGAGTGTCTGGCTCGTAATTGATCAGGAAATTGATCCCGCCCTGGCGCCACAGCTCGACATCCTTGGAGCGGTGATTGGCGATATGGGTGAAGCCCATGGCCTGGAAGACCGGCTCGATCACGCCACGTTCCGGCGCAGTGAACTCAACAAACTCGAAACCGCAAAGTCCCATCGGGTTTTCAAACAGGTCGGCCATGTCTTGTCTCCAGCGAAGGTGAGGGGACGCCAGCGTGACGCGACCGGCGTCAAAGCGGCGGCGTGCCGTTGTCGATTGACCCCTTGATTACCTTGGTTGTTGCTATTGCGTCAAGTTGTGATTGCAACTATTATGGCTTCATGAGCTCGACCAAATCGCAATCCCGCCGCCAGCCAGCCGGCGATCTCCCGCTGCCGGACGCAAGGTCGACGGCAGACCCGCTGGGTGTTGAAGAAAGCGTTGCAAGCCTGCCTCTTGACGGTGGGCTTGAGGCGATCCGGCTGAACGACTACTGGCCCTATCAGGTCACGGTCCTGGCCGACCGGATTGCCCGTCTGACATCGGCCATCGTCAAGCGCGAGGCAGGCCTCAACCTGTCGCAATGGCGTGTCCTGGCAGCGATCGCCGAGGCGCCGGGTCGGACAGCCGTCGAGGTCGTCAACGTCACGCCGATGGACAAGGGCATTGTTTCGCGGGCCACCAAGGCCCTGCTGGAGGCAGGCCTGGTCGTGCGGCGGGCCTCCCAGGCTGATGGTCGGGTCAGCCATCTTTACCTCACCACCAAGGGTAAGGGCGTGTATGCGCATTTGCGCCAGGCGGTGGAAGCAGTTCCCCTCGCCGGCAACCGGATGATGGACGCGGGCGAGCAGGGAGCGTTCTGCTCTCTGGTCAAGCGACTGGCCAATTCCATCCCCGAAGCTGATCGATTGGGCTGAGACCCTCTCATCAAATATCACCCGACAATTGGCCTTCCCGGTGTATAGGGAGCGCTCGACAAAGGACCCCGACGTGCGTCAGGCAATCATCATACTCGTCCATGTCCTGCTTTCGGCGATGTTCGCGGGGATATCGGGGCTGGCCGCGCATAATATCCTGATGTCGTCGCTGTCGACGGCGCGGGCCGAGATGCTGCAATCCTATATCCGCGTCCGGGCTGATCGCGAGCAGACACTGTTTGATGAGGCCAGGGTGCTGACCGAGGCCGCCGAGCAGGCCTTCCTGCGTCGCCATGCCCTGATCGACGCAGAGGAAATCACCGACGATTTCGACGCCCTTTTCCCGCCCTTTGGTGATGGCACACGTCGCAGCCATCCCGACCTGTTCAACGGCCGCGTTCTGCCCGGTGCCGACTATGTTTTCGGGATCGGGGCTTTCATGGGCGACGGCGTCCTGATGACCCCCGAGGAGCAGCGCCGCTACATGGCCGGCTTCAATGTGGTGCGTACTTTCGGCGAGTCTCATCTGGGCGAGTTTTCCAGTCTTTACTATTTCACGCCCGACCGGCGCGTCGTTATCTTCGCCCCGGATCGCGAGGACGGGCTCGCCTTCTATCGCTATGAAGCGCCCGCCGACTTCAATCTTCAGGCCGACGAAGACCCGCAGCTGTTCAGCCAGGATACCAATCCCGACAGCGCCATGCAGTGCACCCGCCTGTCGCGTTTTGTCTATTCCGATGGTGGTGAGCGTTCGGCCACGGCCTGTCGCAAGCCGATCCGGGTCGATGGCGAATTGATGGGCGCCTTCGGCACCTCGATCGACATGACCGAACACCTGGCCTCCTCGCTCGAGGCGCCACCGGCAGGCGGGGTCAACCTGGTGTTCGATCGCGATGGCAATGTGATAGCCCGTGGCCAGACCTTGCAACAGGCCCGGGCCTTCGGGATCAGCCCGGTCGAGATCATGGACCTGCTGCGGGACGACCCACGTCCGCGGGGCGTGGTCGGAACGCCTCGCAGTGAGTTCCTGGTCGCCTTCAGCCGGATTGCCGGGCCGGAATGGTATTTCGTCTCTGTCAGCCATTTGGCCGAGATCAAGGTCACGGCGACCCGCTGGGGTTGGCGTCTGTTCTACTTCATCTTTGTGCTGTCGCTGGTGACCTCCGGCATTCGCGGATTGTTGCGGCGCTCCGAGCTGATCCGGGTTTTCCTCGACCCGCCGGCCAGGGCTTCGCAAGCCCGCCGCTATGTCCCGACATCGACACCGCCGCCTGGCGACCCGTCCGGGCCGCCGGCCGATAACTGACAGGGCCGGACGGACATCTTCGACTTTCACGGCCACCGCACGGAATAAGCACTGGCCAGCCCCGCCCTCACAGCGTATGAGGGCGCGCCTTTTCACGACAGGAATGACATCATGAGCGCGTCCCTCGACAAGCTGCGCAATATCGCCATCGTGGCGCACGTTGACCACGGCAAGACCACGCTGGTCGACCAGCTGCTGCAACAGTCCGGTACGCTGGGCGAGCGGGCCAATGTGTCCGAGCGGATGATGGATTCCAACGATCTGGAAAAAGAGCGCGGGATCACGATCCTGGCCAAGAATACCGCCGTCACCTGGAATGACTGGAACATCAACATCGTCGACACCCCCGGCCACGCCGATTTCGGCGGTGAGGTCGAGCGCGTCCTGTCGATGGTGGATGGTGTCCTCCTTCTGGTTGATGCGGTTGACGGCCCGATGCCGCAGACCTCGTTCGTGACCAAGAAAGCGCTGGCCCGCGGTCTCAAGCCGATCGTCGTGATCAACAAGGCCGACCGTCCTTCCGCCCGTCCTGACTGGGTTGTCGACCAGACGTTTGACCTGTTCGACCGTCTCGGCGCCAATGAGGAACAGCTCGACTTCCCGGTCGTCTATGCCTCCGCCCTGCAGGGCTGGGCCGCCAATGAGGCGGGCGTGATCGGCACCGACATGAAGCCGTTGTTCGAGATGATCACCGCCCACACGCCGCGCCCCGACGTGGATCTGGACGGCCCGCTGCAACTGCAGGTCTCGGCGCTGGATTACTCCTCCTTCACCGGCGTGATCGGCATTGGCCGCGTCGCCCGTGGCCGGGTCGCCCGCAACCAGCCTGTCACCGTGGCCAAGGCCGATGGCCGCCAGGTCCGGGGCAAGGTCCAGCAGATCTTCGGTTTCCACGGTCTCGAGCGGATCGAGCTGGAAAGCGCCCAGGCTGGCGACATCATCACCTTTACCGGCATCGACAATCTGAAAATCTCCGACACGCTGTGCGACCCCGACAATGTCGAGGCCCTGCCGCTCCTGTCCGTTGACGAGCCGACCCTGTCGATGACCTTCCAGGTCAATGACAGCCCGTTCGCCGGTCGCGAAGGCAAGTTCGTGACCTCGCGCAATCTCAAGGAACGTCTTGAGCGCGAGCTGATCCACAATGTGGCGCTGAAGGTCGAGCAGCAGGACAATCCGGACAAGTTCACCGTCTCCGGACGCGGCGAGCTGCACCTGTCCATCCTGATCGAGACCATGCGCCGCGAAGGCTTCGAACTGGCCGTCGGTCGTCCGCGCGTGGTCATCAAGGAGATCGATGGCGAGCAGTGCGAACCCTATGAGAGCCTGACTGTCGACCTCGAGGAAGATCACCAGGGCGGCGTCATGGAGAAGCTCGGCCAGCGCAAGGCCGAGATGAAGAACATGGTGCCGGACGGGCATGGCCGGGTCCGCATCGACTATGTCATCCCGACCCGTGGCCTGATCGGTTTCCGCTCGGAATTCCTGACCCTGACCTCGGGCACCGGCCTGATGTTCCACACTTTCGATCACTACGCCCCCAAGACCGGCGGCGAGATCGGCCAGCGTCACCACGGCGCCATGGTCTCGATGATCGACGGCAAGGTGCTGGGCTTTGCCCTGTTCAACCTGCAGGAGCGCGGCAAGCTCTTCGTCGGCCATGCCGTCGAGGTCTATGAAGGCATGATCATCGGCGTGAATTCGCGCGATGACGACATGATCGTCAATCCGACCAAGGGCAAGAAGCTGACAAACATGCGGGCCTCGGGCACCGACGAGAACATCGTCCTGACCACCCCGATCAAGCTGACCCTGGAATACGCTCTGGAATTCATCAATGACGACGAACTCGTCGAGGTGACCCCCCAGACCATCCGTATCCGCAAGACCTTCCTGAAAGAGCACGAACGCAAGAAGGCCTCGCGCTCCGCGGGTTAGAGTTCAAACACCTTGTCATCCCCGTTGGATGTCCGGCGAAGGCCGGACGCAAGACGGGGACCTAACTCTTTGCAACATATAGGTCCCTGACTTTCGCCCCGCCTTCGCGGGGCGTCCATCAGGGATGACAATTTGGGGCAGGCCTGTCACCATAAAGGGGGCAGGTGTTGTGCGCCGCTATGAAGGCTCAGGCAGATCGAGCGGGAGCTTGATCTCCTTCATGATGCGGTCGGTTTCGGCGAGGATCTTGATGATCTTCTGGTAGTGACGGATATCGTCAAAGCCGAGCGTGCGGCCCTTGCGGTCCTTCAGCCATTTCTGCGCCGGCTGGTAGCCGCCGATGGGGAAGCCCCAGGCGATTTCGGGTACATTCGTGAAGCGCTGGGACTTGTTGATCCAGACGTCGCCCAGACCGTCTTTGGTAGCCTTGAAATCGGGATGCCTGGCCTCGAGCACCGGATCGCCATCGCCCAGGAAGGGATAGGGCGTCTCGCCCACTGCCGTATCCTCCATCAGATGCAGGCGACGCAGCGCCTCGCCCTTTTCGCGCACCGACCAGAACACGTCCGGCGTGGCGGGCCAGGGAATGCGCGGAAAATCGATCTTCAGGAATTCGGCAAAGGTCTCGCGATAGTCGGGGCTGTGCAGCACGCCGTAGATATAGTCGAAGACGGCGACCTCACCCGGTTCGCCAAACTCTGGATGGGTCGCGAGTTTGCGGAGTTTCGCATGGAGTTTGGGGTCGAAATTGATGCGGCGAGCCTGGTCGAGTTCGTCTTCGGCGGGGTAGAGGTAGAGGGGGGCGATGTATGTACCGTCGTATCGGCTGGCTGATTTATGTGTGGCCATAAATTTGGTAACAAAGACCGAAAACGCGTCCTTTGTAATTCTTGTGAACATCAATCCAATATTGTCATTATAAAAATGACGCATTGTTGGGTATACTGGTCGTGCAAGAAATCCAAGAGACCGATCTGAGTGGTAAGTGTATTTTACATCAAACGGGAAATTTAGAACTGGCTTTATTTTTTCTTTTGTTCCGCAGGCTATAATGTTCTCTTTTGCCCTAGAAAGGCTCCATCCAGCCGTATCATGAATCTCTGGGCGCTTAGCTCTCACTTCGTCAACTGACAAGAGAGCAAGGTCTTGAACCAAGGATTCCACTTTTTCACGGTTCGACGAAAGAACAACACCATCTCGCTTCGTGATGATGCCAATGGCGTGTTGGGGAGCGAATTCTTTCAGATTGAAGCCGGCTTCGAACGTCGTTCGAAGCTCTTGGTTTACTGGCTGAAGGGGGTAATTGGGGCCTTCAGGTCGTATGCTAGCGAAGTTGGGCGAAGCAAGTCCACAACCTGTCAGCGCCTCATATTTGTCTGCCCGCGCGCCCCACAGATCGCCTTGCATCACCTCGGCCAGCCCGCCGCCGCCCTTGCCTGTCTTGACCGCGATGATGATGGCGACACCTTGCTGGATATCGAAGACATTCTTGTCCGGTCTGCCGTCGGGGCTGACCTCTTTCTTTTTGGCATTGCCGTGCAGGTCGAGAATCCAGATCCTGTCGAAATCCTTCATCAGGCGCCAGCGCATGCCCCGGAAGGTGGGATTGTCGAGATAGCCGTGATTGGTGATGAAGCCGAGCACGCCTTCGCCATTCTTCTCGATCAGGTGCGAGGACATGCGGATGAATTTCACATAGAGGTCATTGATCCATTTGGGATTGCGCTCCTTGAGCTTTTCAATCCCGCCCGGCTCCTTCTTGTAATCATCCATCAGCTGACCGAGCCAGCCTTCGGACACACCGCCTTCGCCCAAGTAAGGCGGATTGCCGATCACGCACATGATGGGCATGTCGCGCTTGATCGTGTTGGCGCCCTTGGCCTCCCTGGACAGCCATTGGGCGAAGGGCAGGGTCTGGTCGGCGGGTTCGCCTTCTTCCAGCGAATTGGTCAGATAGACCGAGAGGCGCGGGGGCGTCCCGGTCGGTTTGTAGCCCAGCTTGGTGAGGATCATGTCGAGCTTCATGTGGCACATGGCATAGCTCGCCATCAGGAGCTCGAATCCGTGCAGGCGCGGGATCAGGTCGTCCTCGATATATTTTGACCACATGCCCGGGGCGATGTCCTGGATGCGCGGGGCAATCTGCTTGATCACCTCGGCCAGGAAGGTGCCGGTCCCGGTTGCCGGGTCGAGGATCTGGACGCGGTGGACCTCGCGCGTCTCTTTCGCGGTCTCGCCGGATTTGCGGATTCGTTTGCCGTCCTTGGTCATCGCTTTCTGGCCGGTATCCCAGTCAATTTTGATCTTGGAGGTGTCCGCCAGCCCGTCCGCGAGGCCGAATTCGGTTTTCAGCACCTCGTCCACGGCGCGGACGATGAAATTCACCACCGGCTCCGGCGTGTACCAGACCCCCTTCGCCTTGCGCTTGGCGGGATTATAGGCGGCGAGGAAGGTTTCATAGAAGTGCAGGAACGGGTCTTGCTGGCCGGTCAGCTTGCCGAAGTCCGCCATGATCGACTTGAGGTCGCAGGCGAGGAAGATTTTCGCCAGTTCGTCGATGACCCAGGCGATGCGGTCATCCAGGTCCGGTCCGGCGATATAGCTGAACAGGCTGCGCAGGAAGGGGTTGGACTTCGGCAGCAATTCCAGCGCCTCGGTTCGGGAGAATGTGTCCAGCGTGTCATCGTGGAGGCGGGCCGCAAACAGGCCGTAGGCAATGGTCTCCGCATAAAGATCGGCGAAGTCGGCGGGCTGGATGTCGTGGATCAGGTGCTCCCTGAAGGCCTCATACTGCTCGACCAGCGGCGTGTCGGCCTTGTCCTTGCGGTCAGCCAGGAGGGCCCGGCCCATGACGTCCTTGATGAGGGCCGCCTTGCCGGCCATCATTTCCGCCAGCTTTTTCGACGAATGGATGGTGCGCGGGCGCTCGGTGAAGAAGTCCCGCAACAGGTGTTCGAGTTCGGCAAAGACCTCTTCACGCGGCTGCAGGTCGCCCAACAGGGCGTCGCCGATATTGACCAGCGCCCGACGCTCGCCTTCGAAGATGAACTCGAACTCCAGCCCGTTGGTGTAGAGCAGGTTGGGGAAGGCCTTGGTGTAGCGCTTCTTCTGTTCGATGGAATATCCCTTGAGCGTGGTCAGGCCGAGGCCGATATCCTTGGCCTCGCAATGCCCGACCGGGACGCCATCGCGCAGGAAGCTGAAGTCAGGGGCACCGACTTCCGTCCGGCGCGGCTCGTTGACGGCAGCGAGATCGTCTGGTGAGAGGGCGTCGAACAGCGTCTTCAAGGCCGGGCGGTAGCTGTGCTCGCTGGCTTCTCCGGTCTTGAAGACCGCCCGAATGTCATCAAAGAAGTCCTGCACCACTGACATCGGTTTCCCCTCAAGATTGTGTTTCACAAGGCCTAAGCTGACGCGATCTGTCTGCCAAGTCCTGCCTTTGACGAAGCGGCGCCTCTTTCGATGACAGACGCATGGCCGGGCGGGGTTTCAAACACCTTGTCATCCCCGTTGGATGTCCGGCGAAGGCCGGACGCAGGACGGGGACCCATGTGGTTGCGACCAGCTAGGTCCCTGACTTTCGCCCCGCCTTTGCGGGGCGTCCATCAGGGATGACAAATTGGGGCAGGCCCGGCTCTCGCGCTCCTCCCTCACATCGTCACATAAAGACTCCGCTTGCCGGCCTTTGCCTGTTTCTTCGCCTGCTTGAGCAGGTCGTGATATTCGTCGGGATCGCGCGTATAGGAACCCGGTTCGAGACCTTCCCCGAATTCACCGTCCAGCATGCGGGCAATGTCGCGCAGGGTCTGCACCATGTCGTGGCGGACATTGGACTCGTCATCGCGGAAATATTCGTTCAGCTCGCCCAATGCATCGGCCAGCCAGCTGGACTTGAGGCGGTCCAGCAGGATTTCGGCTGAGGCGATGGCGGCCTTGCTGTCGCCCTTGGCGAGTTGCTGCTGCATGGCGTCGTGAATGCCTTTCAGGGCAAGGCATTCATAATGCACGCAATCGCCGATCAGCGCGCCTTGCGTGGTGGTCAGGTCGGGGTTTTTCGGGGTGATCGGCGCTTGCGGGTCGATCGGGCGGGTACGGGACATGGCGGTCTCCAATCTCTGGCAGGGTTTCAAACAGGGTGAGGGGTCCGCACGCTTTCGCGCCGGAGAGTTGGGAGGGAGCGGGATGTCGGCCGGAGCCGATAAAGCGCTGTTTTAATAACGGTAGGCTTCGACAAGCATCCCGCTCGCGGAGGTTTCCCGGACGCTCTCGCCCCCGATTCCAATGCGCCAGGTACTGAGGGTCGGTCGTTTAGTGCCCCTGGACCTGATCGCACGCCCTGCCGGAGCTTTGGAGTGTCACATCCAAGGCGCGGACAGGCTCCGCTCGTTTCCGGGCACAAGTGACTGAGCTCGTGCCTCCCGTCCCGAAAACCGAGCGCAGTGTCCCATGGTGGATAAGGGGGGAGGATAAGTTTCCTGGATTTTATGCTGGGTGGTGCGTTCCCTCTCCCTCGGGAGAGGGTCAGGGTGAGGGGTAAATCACGGTGAAAGCGGGCGTTTCCCCCTCATCCGCCGCTTCGCGGCACCTTCTCCCAAGGGAGAAGGAAAGGGGTGCGCAGCGGGGATAAAGTCACAAAATCTTGTCATCCCAGACATATGCCCGGCCTCGAGCCGGGCGGCGATCCGGGACCCATTATCGCGAAAGCTGGCCGCACCGGGCGTATGGGTCCCGGGTCTTCGCCCTGATCAGGTCAGGGCTGCGCCCGGGATGACACGCGTGTATCGGCGTCGGATATCCCTTGCAAACCAAACCCGTCGGTCCCGGATGGCGCTGCGCGCCTCCGGGAAAAATCAAGAGAGATGGGTGTGAGGAATGACCTCGCCGCCTAGGTCGCCACAAACGCCTTCTCGACGACAAAGTCCGCCGGTGCTGCATTCGAGCCTTCGACGAAATTGCGGTCGAGGCAGATCTGTTTGACGTCCCGCAAGAGGCCCTCAGATCCGCAGATCATCACCCGGTCTGATTCCGGGTCGAGGGGCGGAACGCCCAGGCGTTCGAACAGTTCGCCGCTTTCGATCATGTCGGTGACGCGCCCCTTGATCGGGCCCTCTTCGCGGGTGACCGAGGCGAAATGGACCAGTTTCTCCCGGGCGAATTCGCCGATCAGCTCGTCATCCTTCACGGCGGCAACGAGCTCATTGCCATAGGTCAGCTCGGCGGCTTCGCGGCAGGTATGAGTGAGGATGACCTGGTCGAATTTCTCATAGGTCTCCGGATCGCGGATCAGGCTGGCAAAGGGCGCAATGCCGGTGCCGGTCGAGATCATGTAGAGACGCTTGCCGGGCTTGAGCGCATCGAGCACCAGCGTGCCGGTCGGCTTGCGGCCGAGGAGGACTTCATCGCCTTGCTTGATGTGCTGGAGGCGCGAAGTCAAAGGCCCGTCGGGTACCTTGATCGAGTAAAAATCGAGGGCCTCATCCCAGAACGGGCTGGCCAGCGAATAGGCGCGCAGCAGCGGTTTGCCGTCTTCCTTGGGCAGGCCGATCATGATGAATTCGCCGGAACGGAAGCGGAAGGCATCCGGACGGGTGATCCGGAAATGGAAGAGCCGGTCGGTGTAATGGGTCACCGACAATACCGTCTCGACCGTGAACGGGCCGGGCTTGGCGGAAACGGCATTTTTCTTGGCAGGCGCTGTCGCGGTCATCGTCATGGTCTCGTACTCGGTTTCGGGTGGGGTCTGTCGGTTTGAAGCGTCAGGCCGTCACGCGCGGCGTTTCGGTATCGGCCCAGGGCGGAACAGGCAAGCCCCGCGAGGACAGGAAGTCCGGGTTGAACAGCTTGCCGGCATAGCGCGCACCGCTGTCACACAACATGGTGACGATGGTCTTGCCGGGACCCAGATCGCGAGCCAGGCGCATGGCGCCGGCGATATTGATGCCGGCTGAGCCACCCAGGGACAGGCCCTCGGTTTTCACGAGATCAAACAGGATGGGCAGCATTTCGGCGTCTTCGATGCGGTAGACATGGGAGACCTCGAGGCCTTCCAGATTACCGGTGATGCGGTTGACGCCAATGCCTTCGGTGATCGATGAGCCTTCGCCCTTCAGCTCGCCCTTGGTGTAGTAGTTATAGAGGGCGGCGCCCGCCGGGTCGGCGGCTCCGATGGCGATGTCCGGCTTGTGGGCGCGCAGGGCGTCGGCGACACCGGCCAGCGTGCCACCCGAACCGACCGCACAGATGAAACCGTCGATATCACCGCCGGTCTGCTGCCAGATTTCCGGGCCGGTGGTCAGCGCATGGGCGCGCTTGTTGGCGAGATTGTCGAACTGGTTGGCCCAGATCGCGCCCTTGGGCTGGCTCTCATTGAGCTCTTCGGCGAGGCGGCGCGAATAATGGACGAAGTGGTTGGGGCTGGAGAAGGGCGCCGCGTCGACCTCGATCAGGCGGGCACCAAAGGAGCGGATCGCCGCCTTCTTCTCTTCCGACTGGGTGCGCGGCATGACGATGATGACGTCATAGCCCAGCGCGCCGCCGACCAGGGCGAGGCCGATACCGGTATTGCCGGCTGTACCCTCGACGATGGTGCCACCGGGTTTCAGGGATCCGTCAGCTTCCGCTTCGCGCACGATATTGAGCGCGGCGCGGTCTTTCACCGAACCGCCCGGATTGAGGAATTCGGCCTTGCCGAGGATTTCGCATCCCGTCGCGTCGGACGGACCGTCCAGCCGGATCAGCGGCGTATGGCCAATCAGGTCGAGCACATGTTGGGCAGACACTGGCAGTGTCCTTTCGTGAGTTCTTGTTATTCCGCAGCGACGTGTTCGGCCGCATTCTGGGCCGGAGAATGAATGCCGCACTCGGTCTTGGACTGGCCAATCCAGCGGCCCGAGCGGATGTCGCCATTGCCCTGGACCGGCGCGGTACAGGTCCAGCAACCGATCGAGGCATACCCCATATCGGTCAGCGGGTGTCGCGGCAAATCGAAGCGCTGGAAATAACCCTCGATCGCGGCGGCATCCCAATTGGCGAGCGGATTGACCCGGATGCGGCCATTGATGCGCTCGACGACGGGCAGCGCCATGCGACCGCCGCCATGGAAGCGTTTGCGCCCGGTGATCAGGGCGTCATAGTCGCCGATGATCCCGTCCAGCGGCCGTACCTTGCGCAAGGTACAGCAGGCGTCGGGATCCCGGCGCCACAGACGCTCGTCGTTGTCTTCCTCGGCCACCGCGTCGGCATCCGGCGTCAGGAGGCGGAGATTGGTCAGTCCGAGCTGATCAGTGAGCTGACGCTGGTATTGTTCGGTCTGGGCAAACAGGCGGCCGGTATCGAGAAAAATGACGGGGGTCGCCGGATCGATCTGCGCGATCATGTGCAGGCCGACGGCCGCCTCCGCCCCGAAGGACGACATGATGGCGATCTTGCCGACCCATTTGTTCTCGATGGCGTCGCGCAGAATCTCCTGCGGGGTCATGTCGCGATAGCGGGCATTCAGCGCGGCGAGATCGTCCTCGGGTCGTTTGTGGCGATGGCGGAAGAGCGGTGTGACATTGCCCCGGCCCGGCTGGTAGGCATGGGCGAAGCGGGTGCGGGCACGGGCCCAGTCGGCTTCCAGCCCCTTGCGATCGGGATCGACATCGTCGAAGCCGACGCGGATCAGGTGCTGGGCCTGGTCGGGGATGAGGTCGCCGACCGCGCGCAGCTTGCCGGCATAGCCGGCCCGTTCGCGCAGCTGGGTCGCCAGGGAAAAGCCCCGGCCGTCATTGAATTTGGGAAAGCGGATGTCGACGCGGACAGCGCCGACGATCTCGGTACTGGCTTCGCGCCAGTCGGCATCGCCGTCCAGCTCCACGATCCGTCCGCCACCGGCGGCCAGTTGGGCGTCGATAATGGGGCGGGTGTCGTCTTTGCGATCAAGCGTCAGCATAAATGGCCTCCTTGAAGGCGTCGGATCCGACACGGCGCAGCGTGTCGATGAAGCGCTCGTCTGAGGCGCGGATGTCGAGATAGGTTTCCAGCAGGCGGGCAATGGCGGCGGGCACGTCCTCGCCAGCGAGGCCCTTGCCGATGATCGAGCCGATGGCAGCATCGGCCCCGAAGGCCCCGCCCAGCGTGATCTGGTAGAATTCCTCGCCGCGCTTGTCGACGCCGAGCACGCCGATATGGGCGACATGGTGGTGTCCGCAGGCATTGATGCAGCCATCGATCTTGATGGTCACATCACCGGCTTTCTCCGACAGGCCCTTTTCTTCCAGCAGGCTGGAAATCGCCTGGGCGATCGGGATCGAGCGGGCATTGGCCAGGTTGCAATAATCCAGACCCGGGCAGGCGACGATATCGGTGGCAAGGCCGGCATTGGCGACGGCGAGACCGGCCTCGACCAGCCCGTTCCACACCGCTTCCAGATCATCATTGCGGACATGCGGCAGGATCAGGTTCTGGTCCGGCGTGGCGCGGATCTCGTCGAAGCCATAGCGCTCGGCGAGGTCGGCGACGGCGTCCATCTGGGCGTCGGTGATATCGCCCGGCGTGCCGCCGATGGGTTTCAGGGAGATCACCAGCGAAGACAGGCCGTTCACCGCATGGTCACGGCGATTGCGATCGAGCCAGCGGGCGAAGGCGCGGTTTTCCGTCACCGGTACCGGCGCGGGATCGGCCTGTTTCGGCTTGCCGAAAAAGGCGCGGATGCGGGCGATTTCCTCGGCCGGGAGTTTCAGCTCACCATCCCGGATCACGGCCCATTCATCCTCGACCTGACGGCCGTATTCCTCGGCGCCCAGCGCCTCGACCAGGATCTTGATCCGGGCCTTGTAGAGATTGTCGCGGCGGCCGTGCTGATTATACACGCGCAGGCAGGCGGTCAGGTAGGACAACAGGTCCTCCGGCGCCAGGAAGGGATTGATCAGCTGGCCCAGGCGCGGCGTGCGGCCCTGGCCGCCTCCGACCCAGACCTCAAACCCGGTCTTGCCGGCCTCGTTCCGGACGATCTGCAGGCCGATATCATGCACGCGGATCCCGGCACGGTCGGCTTTCGCCCCGTTGACGGCGATCTTGAACTTGCGCGGCAGGAAGGTGAATTCCGGGTGGAAGCTCGACCATTGCCGGACGATCTCGGCCCAGGGGCGACCATCTTCCAGCTCGTCCGCCGCTGCGCCCGCAAACGGGTCGGCGGTGACATTGCGGATGCAATTGCCCGAGGTCTGGATGGCGTGCATTTCGACGGCGGCGAGGCGGTCGAGAATGTCGGGAATGTCGACCAGGGCCGGCCAGTTGTATTGCAGGTTCTGGCGCGTCGTGAAGTGGCCATAGCCGCGGTCATAGTCGCGCGCGATACCGGCCAGGGTCCGCATCTGGGTGCTGTTGAAAGTCCCGTAGGGGATGGCAACCCGCAGCATGTAGGCGTGCAGCTGCAGATAGACGCCATTCATCAGGCGCAGCGGCTTGAACTGGTCCTCGGTCAGACGACCATCGAGGCGGCGCGTCACCTGGTCGCGAAACTCCGCGATCCGGTCGGCCACCATGGCGTGGTCATAGCTGTCATACTTGTACATGGCTCAGGCCGTCGCTTGTGTGTGGGTGGAACCGGTGGTCGGACCGGTCAGGCGGATGCCCTCGCGGCGCCACTTCTGGCCGCCGGGCCGGTCTTCTTCGAGTTCGATCAGATAGGCGCCAACGGCGATGTGGCTTTCATCCGAGGCGATTTCGAGCGTCGCATCGGCCTGGTCCTCGTCGAGACGGGCGGCTTCGGCGAGTTCGGTCGTCCACTGGCCGGTCGCGGTGCGATAGATCACCCGGCCATCGGTGAGGCGGTTGGCGGTGACGGTCTTCATGCGAATTGCTCCTGCCCGGCAGAGGCCCGGGCGCTCGTGAGGGCGGCCCCGGCCACTTCGCCGACAATCATGATGGTGGGCCCGGAAATGGCTTCGCGTTCAACCAGGGCGGCGAGATCACCGAGCGTGCCGAAGACGCGGCGCTCCGTGTCCAGCGTACCGTTCTCGACAAGAGCGACCGGGGTGGCGGGATCGCGTCCGGCCTCAATCATCTTCGCCTGGATATCCGGCGCAGCCCCGACTCCCATGTAGAAGACCGTCGTGGAATTGGGGGCTGACAGGGCCCGGTAGTCCGCGTCCGGCCCGTCCTGCTTGACGACACCAGAGGCAAACGTCACCGACTGGGCATGGTCGCGATGGGTCAGCGGGATGCCGGCCGAGGCGGCGCAGGCGACCGCAGCCGTGATGCCCGGCGTGACCTCGGCCTTGATGCCGGCAGCGCGGACTACGTCCAGCTCTTCGCCGCCGCGGCCGAAGACGAAGGGATCGCCGCCCTTGATGCGGACCACGCGCTGACCCTTGCGGGCCTCGCGGACCAGGATTTCGCCGATCTGCTCCTGCGGTACAGGGTGATGGCCCTTGGTCTTGCCGACATCGATGCGCAGGGCATCACGGCGGGCCAGATCCATCACGCCTTGCGAGACGAGGCGGTCATGCACGATCACATCGGCTTCGCGCAGCAGGCGGGCGGCCTTGAGGGTGAGGAGGTCGGGATCACCGGGACCGGCGCCGACCAGGTGGACAATGCCGGCCCTGGCGGACGTCTCGCCATTCAGTTCGCGCAGCATTTCGCGGCGGGCGCCGGCCTTGTCGCCGCTGAGGGCGAGGTCGCGGGCCTTGCCGCGCAGGGCGCGTTCCCAGAAGGCGCGGCGGTCGTCGAACTTGCCCAGCACGGATTTCACCGTGCCGCGCAGCCCGCGGGCGAGATCGGCGATATCACCGATCCGGGCCGGCAGGATCTGTTCGATTGCGGCGCGGATATCAACCGAGAGGACCGGGGCAGCGCCGCCGGACGCGATCGAGACGACAATGCCGTCGCGGTCGACAATGGCCGGGGTCTGGAAATCCGAGGCGGCCGGGCTGTCGACGATATTGACCAGCGCGCCCTGGCTGCGACCCCAACGGGCCAACTTGGCCAGCGCGCGGTCTTCGCCGCCGGCCAGGAAAATCAATGTCGCGCCACGAAAGTCCCGCCGCGTCGGCACACGGCGGATGATCTTCGCATACTGGGCAATATCCGAAGCAACAGGATCATGGGTCTCGCCGGTGAACCAAAGCAACCGGGCTGGGGAAGACGCGAACAGGCGTGCCTTTGGCTCGGCCATCGGGCCTTGCCCGACAACGATCACCGTCTGTCCATCTAGGGGAATGGAGGCAGGAAATACACGCATGCTCACTCGTCCGATCCTGCGCCTTCGTGGCGCGACGAGTTCAATATTTCTATTCGGTACAGTGATTTCAAACGACGATTATTGGCTTTTGACGTTAGAAAAACTAATGTGGCGCCATGGTTCAGACATCCCGCCTCCCGCCACTCAATGCCCTGCGCGCCTTCGAGGCCGCCGCGAGGCTTGAGAGTTTCGCCCGTGCCGCCGACGAGCTGGCGGTCACACCGGGCGCGATCAGCCAGCAGATCCGGCAATTGGAAGAGCATGTCGGCACGCCGCTGTTTGTCCGCCAGGGCCGCGGATTGATCCTGACCGAGGCTGGCCGCGCTGCAGCCGGCATCACGTCGGAAGCTTTCGAGACCCTGGAACGCGCCGTCTCCCTGATGCGCCAGCCCGTCCATCGGCGCGCGCTGACCGTCTCGGTCGCGCCCTCCTTTGCCGGCAAGTGGCTGGCGCCGCGCCTGTTCCGCTTCCAGGAGGAAGTGCCCGGCGTCGAGGTCTGGATCGCCGCGACCTCGGAGCGGGTTGATCTGGCTGCCGGCGCGGCTGATCTGGGCATCCGCTATGGCCCGGGCGGCGACATGACCTTGAACGAAGAAACCCTGCTGCCCGAAGAAGTCCTGCCGGTCTGCTCGCCCGACCTCTTGCGTGATGGCCCGGCGCTTAACCGCGCCCAGGATCTGCACGGCCAGACCCTGCTGCACGACGCCTCACCGGAGACCGAGGTCGACGGCGCCGACTGGGCCTCCTGGCTCAAGGCGCGCGGGGCGCGAGGTGTTGATGTGTCGGGCGGCGTGCGCTTCAACCAGTCAGCCCTGGTCATTGACGCCGCCGTCGCCGGTCGCGGCGTCGCCCTGGCCAAGCGCGCCCTCGTGCAGAACGACCTCGCCAGTGGCCGCCTCGTCGCCCTCTTCCCCGACGGAACGACCCCGGTCCGCTCCGCCTATCACATCGTCACAGCGCGCAATCGCCCTCTGAGCCCGGATGCGCGGGCCTTCATCGCCTGGCTGAAAGCGGAAGCGCGGGTGCATGAGCATTCGGTGGATGAATTGTAGCGATTATTGAGGGGCGCTTTCGGGCACTCTGATCCATTCATCGCCTGCTGGCTGACAAGCGACCTACGGGTAGTTCCGCGCGCGGCGCCAGCCGTCCAAAACTCATTTTTCCCGGCCGGAGCCCCGCGAAAGCGGGGCGCAGAGCCGGGACCGACGGGCCTGTCCGGTGATGATGAGTTTCCCGTGGGTCCCGGATCGCGCGAATGCGCGTCCGGGAAAAATGGGCGGGTTTATCCGGTGGCAATGCACACCGGCACATAACCCGCGGCAATCGCCTTCACCGTCGGCTCAGGCGTCAGCACCTCCACCCGCTCCGGCAAAGCGTCCGGTCCCGCTGAATAGCCCTCGAACGACCAGGCCAAGACCTTGCCCTGCCAACGCACCAGCGGCCCCCCGGCGGGCGCGACCCGAAAGAACACGCCCTCCGGCAGATCTGACAGCATCGCCTCATACGTCACCTGCGCCCGCGACCGCGAGACCACCCGTGCCTTGTGCATCAACCGATCCATGTCCGGCGCGCGGTGCGGCAGGTCGGGATGGGCTTTGGCGAAGGCATCCCGAAACCGGTTGAAATCCTCGCGGCGGCATTCGCCGCAGGGGCGGTGTCCCGCGGCGAGGGCGACGGCTTCGTCGGTGAAGAAGAGCTCGGTGTAATTGCCCGGTTTCATCAGGTCGCGGCGGCGCGCCTTGAAGGCGAGCGTGCAGGTGACCCAGGCCTGGTGTTTCCAGCGTGCGGTGCCGAGTTGCTGGCGCTCATCATGCAGGATGCCGCGATTGCCCATCAGCGTGCCGCGGGCGGCGTGGGCGCAGATCTCGCCGGTTGGCGTGACGCGATTTTGCAGGGGTGAGGGGCGTGTCATGGGTCGAGGGTGGCGTGGGCGGCGGCGCGGGGCAATCCGCTTCTTGTGCCCCACATTTGTCATCCCCGCCGGATGTCCCGCGCAGGCGGGACGAAGAGCGGGGACCTAACGGGTTGCTACCAGTTAGGTCCCTGACTTGCGCCCGGCTTTCGCCGGGCTTCCATCAGGGATGACAACGAAGGGAGCCGGTTGGCCGCCACGCGTCCCCGTTACCGCGATCATTCTGCAATTCACTCGCACTAACAAACAAAGGCGTGCGCAATCGGTCGCTTAAGGGGGAAAAGGCTTGACCCTTGCCGCGTTCACCATGTGAGTATGGGGTCAATTCTGCGGCCCTCGACGGTCGCCGGCCCATTACACAGAGCGGGCGCAAGCCCGGGGTGAGGAGCATGAAGCCGACCGATACGCGCGATCCCGACTATTTTCACAAGGTCGTGGATTGCCAGTGGGCCTGCCCGGCGCATACGCCGGTGCCCGAGTATATCCGTTTGATTGCGCAAGGTGAGTTCACCGAAGCCTATCTCGTCAATCGCCGTTCCAATGTCTTTCCGGGCATTCTCGGCCGGGTCTGTGACCGACCCTGCGAACCGGCCTGCCGGCGCGGCCGGGTCGAGGTGGAGCCGGTTGCGATCTGTCGTCTCAAGCGGGTCGCCGCCGACCATCGCGACGAGGTCAAGCATCTCGTGCCGCAAAAGCCGGCGAGTACGAATGGCAAGAAGATCGCCCTGATCGGCGCCGGTCCGGCGTCCTTGACGGTGGCCAATGATCTCGCCCCGCTGGGCTATGAGTGCACGATCTTCGAGGCCCATCACCGTCCCGGCGGACTGATGATCGCCAATATTCCGTCCTTCCGCCTGCCCGAAGAAGTGCTGGACGAGGAGATCGGCTATATCCTCGACCAGGGCGTCGAGCTGAAGACCGGCCACCGTATCGAGAGCCTCAAGGCCCTCTCCGAGAGCGGCTATGATGCCGTTTTCATCGGGTCCGGTGCGCCCAAGGGCAAGGACCTCAAGATTGAGGGCCGCGAAGAGGCCGACGCCAATATCCATATCGGTATCGACTGGCTGGAAAGCGTTGCCTTCGAGCATGTCGACAAGATCGGCAAGCAGGTCCTGATCATCGGCGTCGGCAATACGGCCATGGATTGTTGCCGTACCTCGCTGCGTCTTGGCGCCGACGATGTGAAGGTAATGGCCCGCAAGCCGCGGCAATTCTTCAAGGCTTCGCCGTGGGAGCTGGAAGATGCCGAGGACGAGAATGTCGACATCCTGGTCAATCACTCGCCCAAGCGTTTCGTGGTCGAGAACGGCAAGCTGACCGGCATGGAGTTCGAGCTGATGGAGTATCAGCTCGATGAGGACGGCAATATTACCGACACCAGGATTGCCGGGACAAAGATCATCCCCTGTACCGACGTGATCCTGGCCATCGGTCAGGAAAACGCCTTCCCCTGGATCGAGCGCGATATCGGGATCGAGTTCGACAAATGGGGTGTGCCGGTCGTCGACGAGACGACTTTCGAGTCGACCAGGAAGGGTGTTTTCTTCGGCGGCGACAGTGCTTTTGGACCCAAGAACATCATCTGGGCAGTCGAGCATGGCCACCAGGCGGCGATCTCGATCCACAAGCATTGCGAGGCGACCGACATGACCGCGCGGCTGCCGCGCGGGGTCAATCTGCAATCCGCCAAGATGGGCGTGAATGAGTGGATGTATTCCAACAGCTATACCGGCGAACACCGTCGGCAAATGCCGTTGGCCGAGCTCAAGGCGCGCCTGTCAAACCGCAAGATGGAAGTCGAGACAGGCTATACCGCCGAGCAGATCGCGACGGAGGTTCAGCGTTGCCTCAACTGTGATGTGCAGACCGTGTTCGAGGCACCCCTGTGCAAGGAATGTGATGCCTGCATGGATATCTGCCCGGTCGACTGCCTGTCGATCGTGCCGCTTGCCGAGGAAGCCGAGCTGCGCCAGTCGCTGCGGGTTCCGGCCAATAACAAGGACCAGGCCCTGTTCGTCTCCGAGCCGCTGAAGGATACCGGCCGGGTGATGATCAAGGACGAAAATCTCTGCCTGCATTGCGGCCTGTGCGCCGAGCGCTGCCCGACCGCAGCATGGGACATGCAGGACGCCGACATCTTCATTCCGCATGTCGACGATGAAACGAAGAAAGTGGCGGCCGAATGAAGGATCTCGTGGACGTTTCCAGCGAAGTGCGGGTCAACGACTTCGTCATCAAGATCGGCAATGTGAACGGCACCGGGTCGGCCTCGGCCAATGGTCTTCTGATGAAGGCGATCTTCCGCATGGGCGTGCCGGTGGTGGGAAAGAATCTCTTCCCCTCCAACATCCAGGGCCTGCCGACCTGGTATGAGATCCGCCTGACCAAGGACAATTATATGGCGCGGTCGGGAACGGCCGAGTTCATCGTCGCCATGAATGCCGAGACCTACAAGCAAGACCTCGCCGAGGTCTCGCCGGGCGGTTTCCTGCTCTACGACTCGACCTGGCCAAGGCCTGACCTGCATGCCCGGCCCGATATCACCGCGATCGGCGTGCCGCTGGCCCGCCTGGTCAATGCGGCCTTCGACAATGCGCGCACCCGCGTGCTGATGAAGAACATGGCCTATGTCGGTGCCGTCGCCGGTCTGACCGGGCTTGATGTCGAAGTGATCCGCGGTCTCGTCACCGAGATGTTCGGCACCAAGGCTCATCTGATCGATGCCAACATGAAGGCGATCGAGCTTGGCCTGTCCTATGTGCGCGAGCATTTTCCCGATCCGCTGCCGCTGCGCATCGAACCGATGGACAAGACCGCCGGTCACATCATGATTGATGGCAATACGGCTGCTGCCCTGGGCTGTGTCTATGCCGGCGCGACCTTCGGTGCCTGGTATCCGATCACACCCTCGACCTCGTTGATGGATGGCTTCAAGGCGTTTTGCGAGAAGTTCCGCGTCGATCCCGATACCGGCGAGAAGAATTTCTGCATCATCCAGGGCGAGGATGAGCTGGCCTCGGTCGGCATGGCCATTGGCGCCGGCTGGAATGGTGCCCGTTCCTTCACCCCGACCTCGGGTCCGGGCATTTCGCTGATGAGTGAATTCATCGGCTTTGCCTATTATGGCGAAGTGCCGGTGGTGTTGTTCGACGTCCAGCGGGCGGGGCCGTCGACCGGTCTGCCGACGCGGACCCAGCAATGCGACATCACCCTGGCGGCCTATGCCAGCCATGGTGATACCAAGCACATCCTGCTCTTCCCGGCCAATCCGAAGGAATGCTTCGAGATGGCGGTGCAGAGCTTTGACATTGCCGAACGCTTCCAGGCGCCGGTCTTCTTCATGACCGATCTCGATATCGGCATGAATGACTGGATGATCCCGGAACTGGAATGGGATGACAGCTACCAGCCCGATCGCGGCAAGGTGCTGACTGCCGACGAGATTGAAAACCTCGAAAAATTCTACCGCTATGAAGACCGTGACGGCGACGCCATCCCCTACCGCACCCTGCCGGGTACACATCCCAAGGGGGCCTATTTCACGCGTGGCTCCGGCCATAACTGGAAAGGCGGCTATACCGAGGACAGTGACGAGTACAAGGAAGTGCTCGACCGTCTGACCACCAAGTGGAAGAACGCCGCCAATGCCGTTCCGGCGCCGGTCATCACGCGCTGCGGCCAGCCGGCCCGCCGGGCCATCATCTCGGTCGGTGGCTGTGACGGCGCGGTGCTGGAAGCGCTGGATCGCTTTGCCGAGAATGGCGTGAACCTGGATTATCTGCGCGTCCGCGGCTTCCCCTTCAATGCCGAGGTCGACCGGTTCATCGAGCAGTATGACGAGGTCTTCGTGGTCGAACAGAACCGGGACGGGCAATTGCGCTCGCTGCTGGTCAACGAGACGGAAGCACCCAAGCACAAGCTGGTCTCCATCCTCGATTATGCCGGCATGGCCGCCAATCCGAAATTCATCATCGAGGGCATTTCCGCCCATCTGGAAGCCCTGGGAGACGTCGCATGACCTCCATGAGCAAACCCTTCATCGACAAGCACCTGCCCAAGAACAAGCTGGGCCTGTCGGTCCGCAATTATGAAGGCGTGATGTCGACCCTGTGCGCCGGTTGCGGCCACGACTCGGTCACCGCCGCCCTGGTCCAGGCCTTCTGGGAGCTGGACCTGGCGCCCGAGAGCGCGGCCAAGGTCTCCGGCATTGGCTGTTCTTCCAAGACGACCGCCTATTTCATGGGCCAGTCGCACGGTATCAATTGCGTGCACGGGCGCATGCCTTCCGTCGCAACGGGCGCCAATGCGGCCAATGGCGATCTCAACTATATCGGCATTTCCGGCGATGGTGACTCGCTGTCGATCGGCTTTGGCCAGTTCGCCCACGCCATCCGACGCAATCTCAACATGCTGTATATCCTCGAGAATAACGGGGTATACGGGCTGACCAAGGGCCAGTTCTCGGCCGCGGCTGACTATGGCTCGAAGTCGAAAAAGGGTCTGGCCAATGACCAGATGCCGATCGACCCCTGCGTTCAGGCGCTGACCTTGGGTGCGGGTTTCGTGGCCCGGGCCTTCTCCGGTGACAAGTCTCAGCTGATCCCGCTGATCAAGGCCGGGCTGAAGCACAAGGGCTTTGCCCTGATCGACGTCATCTCGCCGTGCGTGACCTTCAATGATCATGCCGGCTCCACCAAGTCCTACGCCCATACCTACAAGTATTATCATCCGCTGGTGCACACGGATTTCGTCGCCCATGCCGACGAGGTCACCGGCTCCTATGACGCGGATGGCGCCATGCGGGTGACCATGCAGGATGGCGGCGAGCTTTTCCTGCGCAAGACCGAGAGCGATTACGATCCACGCGACAAGGCCCAGGCGATCGAGACGCTGATGATGAACAAGACCGAGGGCGAAATCCGCACCGGCCTGTTGTATCTCAACAGCGATCTGCCGGACATGCAGGCGGCCAACAAGCTGCCCAAGACCCCGCTCAACCAGGTGCCCTATGAGCGCCTGACCCCGGGTCGGGCCGCCCTCGCCAAGCTTCAGTCGCGCTACCGCTGACCCGTCAGCTTTCGTTGAAACGGTCGATCCGTGGCGTCGCGTCATTGGCGGCGGCGCGTGCCGCCGGACTGTCTTCCAGGCCGGCCAGGGTGACATGGACGAAACTGGCACCCGTCTCGTCGCGGATTGGCGTGTAGCGCACCTGCCAGAACCGGTCCGAACGCTCACGGTCGACCCAGACGGCAGATGCGCCAAGAATGCTCCCATCATTGAGGCCTTCCCGCGCGAGTGCGTCGAGGTCACTGATCAGGCGGTCCAGGCCGGGCGTGGCGCGGACCTGTTTCGTGCCGGCCATGAAATCGCGTGTCATGCCAGTGCTGGCGGCCTCCACGATGGGGCCATCGGGACCGGTCTGCAGGAGGAGACAGGGGAAGGGGCTGTGATCGACCGTGGCGCGCAGATCATCGAACAGGGAGCGGGTGCGTGGATCTTCAGCCAGTTTCATGATGGCGGCCGCAACGGGTTCCGGCGGGAGGGCCAGGCCTGACTCGATCCGCGAAACATAGGTCTGGCTGATGCCGATGAGCTCGGCCAGGGAGCCCTGTTTCAACCGCAACCTAAGCCGAAGCGAGCGGACCGTTTTTGCCCAGTTGATATCCAAGACGGAATTCTAACCCCTTTAAATCTTGGACTATATTGCCGCTCCGCAAGGATGAATGAGCACTCATAAAATATGAATTATCCACGTCCAAACGGGTGATGGACAGGCCTAGAGGCCCAGGGCGCGAGCGACGTAGCCGGGCAGGTCAGACATCAGCTCGCCCAGTTCGCCTCTCGCCCAGGCGGGCAGGAAGATGGCGAGGATGACGCTGATCAGCAGGCCCAGGAAGGCGCGCAGCACGTCCGAGACCACATCCCACAGGGCGGCGAGTTTGGAGCGAAGGCCGGCAATATAGGCGATCGCGATTTCGCGGCCGGCCAGCATGCCCAGGAAGACCCAGGTCGTGCTCATCGGCACGTCATTGACCTCCTTGAAGATGTACAGGATGACCCCGTAGATCAGGTCGATCGCCGTCGCCGCGCGGATGTCGGTGGAGTTGGTCTTGGACAGGACGATCTTCTGGATTTCGCCGCCACGATTGCGGAATATGATGGCGTGCAGGGCCAGCATCACGGCGGTCGCAAACACCAGTAGCATTGGCGAGAAGGCCACCTGGGTCTGCATGACCGCGACCCCCTCCTGCATCAAGGGGAGGCCGGTGCTGTCGAGGACCGGGACCAGCTCGGTCGTGCGCGGCAGGAAGATGAAGATATTGGCCAGGTCCTGCATCAGCCACTGCGACCACAGGAAGGCTGTGGCGGCCCACTGGGCGACAAACCAGACAGGATGGTGAGGCTCGTCCTTGGTCCGGTCGATCCAGCGTTCGAATATCCGCGAGATGATCATGTAGACGAAGAAGGCAGCGCTGATTGCCACGATGTAGCCCAAGGCCGACTTGGTCAGCATTTTCGGCAGCACGCCCTCGGTATTGGCACCGCCGGTCAGCGCGAAAATGGTCAGGACCAGGAATGTCGTCGAGACCGGGATTCCGTAGCGGGTCAGGATCAGCAGGAAGAGCGGCGGAATGGCGTGCCACCACTGCACACCGCCTTCAGGGTAGGGCAGGGAATTCAGGCGCCCGAAGGCGATATCGCCATCGCTTCCGAAAAAGCCCCACAGCATCACCACTACGATGATCGAGCAGGCATAGGCCCACAACACCCACCAGGGACGTTTGGCGTTGGAGCTCAGGAATGTGCCCAAAGTCTGGATGGCGTCATTGGCGACGATGGAATAGGCGCCGATGAGAAATCCGAGAATCGAGAAGATCCATATCGTCGTGCTCAGATCGGCCATGTCCCGGACACCTTTTCAGTCGAAGCCCCGCGTCAGGTAGCAAGGAGACGAACAATCAATCAATCAACCAGGCACAGTCGCGAGGCTTTTTCATACAAGTGTCGCAAAGCATTGCGTGATTACGTCCGTTTGGTTGCTTTAAGCTTCAGTCTTCACAAACGGGTCAAAGGGCGTTATAAATTATAACCGCCGATGTACGGCACCGGCGCGCCCTCTCGATCAGGAGAAGCGCATATGCCCGCTCCTTTGCCGACCCTTGATGTCCAGACAATTCACTGGCCCTCGGTCATTCGCCACTACCGACTGTCCAAAGGCCTCAAACAGGCGGCCCTGGCCCATGATCTGGGCGTGACCCAGACCATGGTGTCGCGCTGGGAAGCCGCAGCGGCCGTGCCTTCCGTGCGCATCCAGGAACGCCTGTTCGACCTGTATTGGGCTTCCCAGACCTCGGTGTCCCGCGATGTATGGCTGGACCGTATCGGCCGGCACCCGGCTATTGTCGGCGTGATCAATGCCGCCGGCCGGATCATCCGGGCCAGTCGCGGATTCTGCCGCAGTCTTGACTGCGACCGCCACGGATTGGAAGGCCGCTATATTCATGAAGCCTTTGAAGGCGAGTGGCCGGAGCTTTATGACAGGCTCACATCATCGGGCCTGTTCGAAGGCCGGGTCTCGTCGGCGGAAAGCATCAACACGATGACCTATCTCGCTCTCGACGGCCGGTCCCGTTCGCGGCATGTCCATGGGCTGCATCGACCCAGCTTTCTGCCCGGGCCGGAGATCGTCTGGCTCCTGTCCGGCGCCGAAGTGTCCGAGCGTGTTCGGGACGATGTCCGCGCCCGCCTCGGTGGGAAGCTGATCATCCGCAAGGCCATCTAGATCATGGCGGACGCCGACCCAAAGTCGCAAGGCGATCGGAATGTCTGGCGCAACTTTCTGCGTCGCTATCGATTTACCCATAACGTCAAACAGGCCGCCCTGGCCGAGGACCTCGGTGTCACACAGGCGATGGTGTCACGCTGGGAGTCAGGCGCCGTCAGACCGGCGCCGGCAATGCAGGACCGCATCCTGGCCCTGGCGGGTTCGACCCAGGACATGGCATCCCCGCTGGTCGGCTGGCGCCATCACGTGACGGTCCAGCCTGGTCTCGCCGCGGTCATCAACCGGGAGAGCGTGATTGAAACGGCCAGTGTGGGTCTGGTGCGGGAGCTGGATCTGCCGCGCGCCAGGATCGAGGGTCAAAGCATTGACGCACTCTTCTCGGGAGATCTGATTGAGCTGCGCAACATTCTCATTGCCAAAGGTTTCTTTGACGGCGCGCTCGAAAGCGTTGAAAGTGCTGATGTGTATTGTTTTGCCAATACACATGGAAAACGCGATATTGGCCCAGTGCACGGACTGCACTGGCCGCACAGGGCCGAAGATGACCGGGTCTGCTGGATGCTGACCGGGGCACGTGTCAGCACGGCCGAGTTTGAAAGCCTGCGCCGGGAGTTGGGCGGGCAGGTCGAACTGAATGGGTCGAACTGAACGGGTCGAACTGACAGGGCGGGATTGAGCCCGCAAGGGGGACGGATTGGTTCACGATATCAAATTGTCGATGACGTCGAGCAAGGTGAACTGGCCGTCGGTGATCCGAAACTTCCGCATGTCGAAACGGCTCAAACAGGCAGCCCTCGCCGGCGATCTCGGCGTCACACAGGCCATGATCTCGCGCTGGGAGAATGGCGACAGCGAACCACCCGAGCGGATCAAGCGCCGCATGGCCGAACTGGTTCAGGACGCCTTCGTGATCGCGCCGGCGCCGACCTGGGTCGATCTGGTCTCGCTCAATCCGACCATCGAATTCGTCACCGACTCCATGGGCATGATCAAGGCCATCTCGCTGGGCGCGCTGGATCTGTTCGGCATCAAGCGCAACGAGATCGAGGGCCGCAATGTCCGCGATTTCCTGGGCGGTGACTTTTCGGCAGCGCTCGAGCAATTGCGGGCCGAGGGCATGTTCCAGAACAATCTCGCCTTTGCCCAGAGCATCGGCACGATGGAGGTGAATGTTTCGGCCGGCATGCAGTCCTTGCTGTGCGACTTCATCCACTGGCCCCGCATCTCCGAGGCCCGCACCGTCTATTGCATCCATTCCGGCGCAACGCTGGACGAAAAGCGCTATTCGGCGCGACTTGAAGAGCGCGGTGACAAGGTCGTGGTGCGCCGGACTTTCTGATCCGGCCCGGCATTCCTGTTCAAGGCGGGCCGGGAGCCGTGGCCTGGGCTCCGGCGGCTACTCCTCCGGTGGATTCAGGCCTACATAGGTCATTTCGACACCCAGATAGGCCTGGTTCGGGATCCAGCATGTCTTGTCGGACCGCTCGGTCATGTCGATGGTCTCCCCAACCACATAGTCCGGCCAGGCATCACAGTGGGCGTCTGACATAAAAGTCACGGAAACCGTCATCGCCCCGGTCGCGTGGTCAATGCTCCAGGTTCCGGGGAACTCTTCGCCTGCCAGTGAAAAATTCGCCATGCCGCCGCTGCTTCCCGACGTGCCCAAGCCGGGATCAGCGGGCATCAGCCGGGCCCAATCGTAGTCGCCTGCGGGCGTTCCGTCGTGGCTGATGGTGAAATACTCGCCCTGTGGCATGCGGACGTCCTGGGCATGGGCGGTCCCGGAAAGGCTGAGCCCGACCGCGGTCACAGCCAATGTGGCGCTGAAAATTTTCATTATTTGTCCCCTGAACAGCTTTTCCACTCGGGCAGGACGATAATGCGATTGGATTAATGTCCGGTTCCAGACAGGGCGCTGATGTCCGGGATATCTGCGCGATCAAAAAAAAAGGCGACCCGTCGGGCCGCCCTTCTCTCAGCCGGAGGTCCGGGGGACTACTCGCCCATCTGCGCGTCGCGCAGGGCGCGGAACTCATTGCCTTCATACCAGTTCGGCCAGTCATCCGAATTGGCCAGACGCGAGCCGACATTGAAGAACAGCGTCGTGTCCTCGACCATGCCTGACATGTCCCAGTCGGCTGAGTATTCATCAGCCGGGCCGTGATAGCGATTGTCACGGTAGTCCTCGCCGGCTGCCATACCGGCTTCGCTGCCACCCTCACGCAGGTCGAACCCGCCATCGGCATAGAGCATCGGCACGCCCTGCTTGGCGAGCGAGATATGGTCCGAACGATAGAAATAGCCCGCTTCCGGCGTCGGATCGGCGACGATGTAGCGATCCTGTTCGGCGGCGGCCGCGGTCAGCACGTCCTCCAGCTCGGACGCGCCGTGACCGACCACGACGACATCGCGCGACCGACCGGACGGCAGGATGGCGTCGATATTGATGCCGCCTACGGTCTGGCTATAGGGCACGATCGGGTTTTCACCATAATAGGCCGAACCCAGAAGGCCGGACTCCTCGGCGGTGACAGCCAGGATCATGACCGAGCGCTCGGGCGGATTGGCCGCGAAAGCTTCACCGATTTCGAGAATGGCCGCGGTGCCGGTCGCATTGTCGACGGCGCCGTTATAGATCCCGTCCTCGCCTTCGGGCACGTCGCGGATGCCGATATGGTCCCAATGCGCGGTGTAGAGCACGTACTCGTCCGGGCGCGTGGTGCCCGGCACGATGCCGACGACATTGCGGGAGTCCATTGTGCTGGCCGAATTGACCAGTGCGCCGGTGGCGGTGAGGCCGGTCATCGGCACGGCTTCAAAGCCCGGCTGGGCGGCCGCTGCGGTCAGCGTGTCGAAGTCGAGCCCGGCGAGGTCGAACATCTGGCGGGCCCGGTCTTCGGTGATCCAGCTTTCGATGTCCGCGAACGTGCCCTGACCCGGCTCGCGCGCCAGATCGAGCTGGGTGCCGGACCAGGACCCGGAGACCACGTTCCAGCCATAGGATGCGGGCGCCGTCTGGTGGATGAGGATGACACCGGCTGCGCCCTGACGGGCCGCTTCTTCATACTTGTAGGTCCAGCGGCCATAATAGGTCATGGCATTGCCGTTGAAGAGGCCGCTATCGGGATTGGCATAGCCGGGATCATTGACCAGCATGACGACGGTGCGGCCCTCGACATCGAGGCCGGCATAGTCGTCCCAGCCATATTCCGGTGCCACAACGCCATAGCCGACGAAGACCAGCTCACTGTCATTGATGGCGATATCGGCCGAGTTCAGCTTGGACCAGTAAACCACGTCCTCGCCCATGCTCAGGCCGAGCGGCTCGCCCTCGAAGGCGACGTCAAAGCTGGATTGTTCGGCGTCCAGGGTCACGGCGAGCAGGGAGACCGGCTGGAAATAGCTGCCCTCAAAACCCGGCTCCAGGCCGATCCTGGCCATTTCGTCGGCAATCCACTGGCTGGCGGCTATGCCGCCGGGTGTCGCCGGGGCGCGTCCTTCAAAACTGTCATCGGCCAGTATCGAGATACGATGGCGCAGATCGGCCTCGTTGATATCGACGCTGGTCGTGCTTTCGGTATGGCTGGCAGTGCTGTCCTCGGTCGGCGCGCTGGTCGCGTCGGTGCCGTTTTCACTGGCCGGCGTACAAGCGGCAATCGTCAGTCCGATCAGCGCTGCAGGAAATCCGGTATGTTTCATCTCAACCCCTATCAATTATTGGGCATTGCCCATTTTCTGTGCAACATCGTGCCTGCGTCGCAGCGCGCTGCAAACTAGCGCAGGCAGGCGCGGGATGGAAATCGGGTTTGACCAAACCTGAATGACCATTCATGTTCGCGTCGATGGAGAGCGACGCATCGCACGGTCGGACAACGACCGGCAGGCCTTGAGGGGAGAGATCATGGCGAGTGAAAACGGGGACGGCGCATCCAGCGCTGCAACGAAGACGGGCAAGGGCTATCGCAGTCTGGTGATGCTGCTCCTGTTTCTGGTCTACGCCTTCAACTTCCTGGATCGCCAGATCATTTCCATCCTCGCTATTCCGATCAAGGAAGATCTCGGCCTGAGCGATGAGCAGCTCGGCCTGCTCGGCGGTATCGCCTTTGCGGTTCTCTACTCGACGCTGGGCGTTCCGATCGCCTGGTTCGCTGACCGTATGAGCCGGACCTGGATCATGACCGCCGCGCTGACGGTGTGGAGTGGATTCACCGCGCTGTCAGGCTTCGCCCAGAACTTCACCCATCTCTTCCTGGCCCGGGTCGGTGTCGGCATTGGTGAAGCAGGTGGTGTCGCCCCGGCTTACACCATCATTGCGGACTATCATCCGCCCGCTGAACGCTCGCGTGCCTTGGCCATATACTCGCTGGGTATTCCGGTCGGCAGCGCCTTTGGCGTGATCGCCGGTTCGCAGATTGCCGGCGGCGGGATTTCCGACGCGCTGGACTGGCGCTCGGCCTTCTTCATTGTCGGTATCGCCGGCATCGTTCTGGCGCCGATCTTCAAGCTGGTGGTTCGCGAACCCAAGCGTGGCCAGTTTGACAGCGTGCCGACCAAGAAGGCAGAGGCGAAGCAGGAAGTCGGCGTCTACACCGACCAGAAGGCTCGCATCCTCTCAATGGCCGGTGCGGTGATATTCGCTCTGCCGAGCCTGCTTTCCATCTTCAACATCACTGTGTTCGGCGCGACGTCGCAGCAGTCGATTCTGCTTCTTTTGGCGGCAGCCGGTGTCGGCGCCGTGTCTGGCTGGATGGCCGGTCAGTGGGTCGCCCGGACGACCAGCCCGTTCATGCTGATGGTCGGTCTGGCAGTGTTGATGCCGCTCTCCGCTCTCGTTGCCTGGTTCGTTCCCGCCTTCGGAGGCGCCGGTCTGTCGACCGCTGCGGTTGGCTGGATGATCGGTCACGTTATCGTCGGAGCACTTATGGGTGCTTTCTTCGCCGCCTTCCGGGACTTCATGTCGCTGGCGCTGGAGAAACCCAGCTTCTGGCTGATGATCATGGGGGCCTCGGCCTCCTCGATGATGGGTTATGGCGTCTTCTTCTGGCTGCCATCCTTCTTCTCGCGCAGTTTCCAGCTCGGCCTGGTCGAGACCGGCTGGCTGTTTGGCGGCGTGCTGTTTGTGGCCGGTAGCCTGGGTATCTTCCTCGGCGGCGTGATGGGCGATGTGATGGGCAAGGCCAAACGGTCCGCCTTTGCGACCGTGCCCGCGATCGCCTTCCTGCTCAGCGCGCCGCTCTACTGGGCCGGGATCATGGCACCGTCGCCGATGATGGCGGTGATCATCCTGTTCATCCCGACCGCGCTCGGCCTGGCCTGGCTGGGACCGGTCCTGTCCGCCTTCCAGCACCTGATGCCGCCACACATGCGCACCAGTGCCTCCTCGGTCTTCCTGCTGATCAACAACCTGCTTGGCATTGGTGGCGGGGTCTATGTGCTCGGTCGTGTGTCGACCGTGCTGCAGCCCACCTTTGGTGATGGCTCGCTGCGGATCTCGATCGTGATCGGCGCCAGCCTCTATCTCGTCGCGGCCTTCTTCATGTTCTGGGCGTCGCGCTATCTGGCACGCGATTGGGAAGGCGATGGCGAGGCCGTGCCTGTCCCGCAAGCCGAACCGCCGACGGAGGCTGAACCGTCCTGATGACTGACGCGCACTTCACCGATCATTTCTTCGAGACTGCGGATGGTCCGCGCATTCACTGGCGCGACTATCCGGCCATGGGCAAGGAGGCCGGCCTGCCGGTCATCTGCCTGCACGGCCTGACCCGCAATGTCAGGGATTTCGAGGATTTCGCACCGATGGTCGCGGCAACCGGCCGGCGGGTGATTTCGATCTCCTCGCGCGGTCGCGGCCAGTCCGATCATGATCCGGTGGTCACGCGGTACCAGCCACCGACCTATGCCGGGGACGTGATGGCACTGCTGGCTTCGATCGGCCTGTCGCGGGCGGTCTTCGTCGGCACGTCGATGGGCGGGTTGATGACCTTCATCATCGCCAGCCTGCAGCCAAGCCTGGTCGCTGCCGCCGTGATCAATGATATCGGTCCGGAAATCGCCACCGAGGGGCTCGACCGGATCAAGTCGAATGTCTCCAGCCGTGATCCGGTGACCAGCTGGGCGGATGCCGCGGCGCGGACCCGACAGTCCAACCTCGCAGCCTTTCCCAAGCGTGATGGCGATGCCGCCTTCTGGGATGATTTCGCTCGCAAGACCTGGGTCGAGCGCGAGGATGGCAGTATCGCGTTGGCCTATGACGGGGCGCTGGTCGACCAGATGGAGGACGGCGGCGTATTGCCCGATCTCTGGTCCTTCTGGGCGCCCTTTGCCGACATCCCGACCCTGGTCGTGCGCGGTGGCATATCCGATCTGCTGACGCCGGCAACCGTGGCTGAGATGAAGCGCCGCAAGCCTGACCTGGCGACGGTCGAGGTGCCCGATGTCGGGCATGCGCCCTTCATCACCGAACCGGAAGCCTGGCAGGCCGTTGAAGCCTTCCTCGGACGGGTCGACTGATCAGCTGAAATGTCGGGCGATGAGGTCGGCGTCCGGCTTCTCGTTCCAGAACAGGCGCGATCCGGTCGTGCCGCCGAGTTCGGCGGCGCACAGATGGCCGGTCTTCACCTTGGCATTGCCGTCATCGCCGCTCAGTGCTGCGTGCATGTAGCGCAGGATACCGTTCGAGGTGATCACCAGCGCCAGGCCCCGGCTTGATGCCGCATCGGCCATGGCGGCGAGGGCGTTGGCCTTGAGTTCGGCATCAGACGGTGACCAGTCGACCCCGTCCGGGCGGGTGTGGCGCTTGTCCCAGCAATCCAGCGCCTCCTGGCCGAATTCGGCGACGATCTCGTCATTCGACTTGCCGCCCCAGGATCCGTAATCGATCTCGGTCAAGCGGGGGTCGATCTCGGACTGGCCGGCAAAGCCGGTCAGTCCGGCAACGATCTCGGCCGCGCGGCGGGTCCGCTTGAGCGGGCCGCAAATGAGCCGGGCAGGGGTGATGCCCGCCGCCTTGAGGGCCTCGCCCAGTGCGCGGGCTTGCGCCTCACCGCTTTCGACCAGAGGCAGGTCTTCCTTCGCCCCGACCCAGACCGGCGTGTCGCCGGGGCCGAATGTATTGCCATGGCGGGCGAGCAGGATCCGGCCCATCAGACCAGCTCGCCTTCAGCCGCGATGATGCCCTCGACCCGGACCGCGTCCTCGGGCGCATCCACCGACCAGGCCGAGCGGCCGCGATAATCGGTCAGCACGACACGGATCGGGATGCCGTTCTCCAGCGCCCGCAGCTGCTCCAGGCTCTCGGTCAGCTCAAACGGGGTCGGCTCCAGCGCCACCAGCCCTTCCAGCGTGTCACGGCGATAGCCGTACAGGCCAATATGCTGATAGGTCGGCGCGCCCTCATCCGGCTTGCGGCGGAAGGGGATGACATTCTTGGAGAAATACATCGCATCCATCGCCTTGTTGAAGACGACGGTGGTGCCCGAGGCTGACCCGTTCGCCTTGTCGGCGCGCATGCGGGCCTCGGTCTCGGGCGGCAGGGCGATGGCGGGTGTGGCCATTTGCAGCGACGGGTCGGCGCGCAGGGTTTCAGCGACACCGCCGATTACCCAGGGCGGGATCAATGGCGCGTCGCCCTGGACGTTGATGACGATATCGGCGTCGCTGTTCAGACGCTTCACCGCGTCCAGCGCCCGTTCGGTGCCGTTGCGACAGTCCGGATCGGTCATGACCGCTTCGCCGCCGGCGGCTGCGACCGCGTCCATGATCCGCTGATCGTCAGTGGCAACCACAACCCGGTCGACACCGGGCACTGCCGCGGCGATGCGCCAGACCCGTTCGATCATCATCTGTCCGGCAATCATCGCCAGCGGCTTGCCGGGAAAACGGGTCGATCCGTAACGGGCGGGAATGACGGCAAGAACGGACATCGGCGATCCTCACTTCGGGTGTTGTTCGGCTTGTTCCACACACGCGCTGCAATTTCCACTCCCGGCTTCAAGCTTGACGCGCCCGAATGCTGGAATTTTCCGTGCGTGAGCTGCACGGATGTCCTAGAGAGTGCGGGCGCGCCGTATGGCTTGCGCACAGATTTACCCCTCAAACCGCCAGCAAGGACCGGACATGCGCCATTTCCTTTCGACCGCAGATTGGACCCGCAACGAACTTCAGGGCCTGCTCGACCGAGCCAGCGCCTTCAAGTCCGGCACGGTCAGCCGATCACTCGAAGGCAAATCGGTGGCGCTGGTCTTTTTCAACCCGTCGCTGCGGACGCGGACCTCTTTTGATATCGGCACGCAACGCCTGGGCGGCCACGCCATCGTGCTCGACGCCAAGGGCGCGACCTGGCCGATGGAGTTCGGTGAGGGCGCCGTGATGGATGGCGACAAGGAAGAGCATGTCCGCGAGGCCGCGCGGGTGCTGTCCTCCTATGTCGACCTGATCGCCATCCGCTGCTTTCCCGAGTTCAAGGACTGGCAGTCCGAGCGCGAGGACCCGCTGATCGAGGCGTTCGCAAAGCACGCCACCGTGCCGGTCATCAACATGGAAACCATCGTCCATCCCTGTCAGGAGCTGGCGCACATGCTCGCCCTGCAGGAACGGATGGGACCGATTGCCGACAAGACCTATCTTTTGACCTGGGTGCCGCATCCCAAGCCGCTCAACACGGCTGTCGCCAACTCCTCCCTGCTGATCGCCTCGAAATTCGGTGCCAATGTCCGCATCCTGGTGCCCGACGAGGCCTATCGCCTGGATGAGCGCTACATGTCGGCGGCCGAGCGTTTCACGGCTGAGGGCGGTGGTTCGGTGTCGCTGATGACCGATGTCGAAGCGGCCTATGACGGCGCCGATGTGGTCTATGCCAAGAGCTGGGGCGCATTGCCGTTTTACGGCAATTGGGGCGATGAGGCCCCGCTTCGGGCCAAGGGCGCCGACTTCATGATCACGCCGGAAAAAATGGCCCTGACCAATAACGCCACCGTCAGTCACTGCCTGCCGATGCGCCGCAATGTGAAGATCGCTGACGCGGTGGTCGACAGTCCCGCCTTCATGGGCATTGAGGAGGCGGCCAATCGCCTGCCGGTGCAGATGGCGGTGATGGAAGCGCTCGCCGGGCAAGCGGGAGGCGCGGAATGAATCCGAATGCACCGGGCGTCCGCCAGACCATCGTCCAATTGCTGTCGCACATGCGCGACGGCAAGGAGATCCGTGAATACCTGCACCGCTTTTCCGGCATCGACCAGGAGCGCTTCGCCGTCATCAAGGTCGGCGGTGCGGTCATCCAGGACGACCTTCCGGGCCTCGCTTCGGCACTGGCCTTCCTGCAAACGGTCGGCCTGACACCGGTCGTCGTTCATGGCGGTGGTCCGCAACTCGACGCAGCGCTGGAAGCGGCGGATATCCCGACGGAGCGCGTTGATGGATTGCGCGTCACCCGCGACGAGGCGATCCCGATCATCCGGGATACGCTGACCCAGGCCAATCTGGCGCTGGTTGACGCGATCCGCGATGCCGGCGGCCGGGCTGCTGCCGTGCCGCGCGGCGTGTTCGAGGCCGATATCGTTGACGCGGACAAGCTGGGCCGGGTCGGTGAGCCGCGCCATATCCATCTCGATCTGGTCGGATCGGCGGCGCGCGCCGGGCAGGCGGCGATCCTGGCCTGCCTCGGCGAGACACCGGATGGCACGCTGGTCAATATCAATGCCGATGTTGCCGTGCGGGCGCTGGTCCACGCGCTGCAGCCCTACAAGGTCGTTTTCCTGACCGGCACCGGCGGCTTGCTGGACGAGGATGGCGACATCCTGTCCTCGATCAACCTGGCCACCGATTTCGGCGACCTGATGCAGGCCGACTGGGTCAATGGCGGGATGCGTCTGAAGCTGGAGGAGATCAAGCGCCTCCTCGACGATCTGCCACTGTCCTCATCGGTCTCGATCACCCGCCCGTCCGAACTGGCGCGCGAACTGTTCACCCATGCCGGGTCGGGCACGCTGATCCGCAGGGGCGAGCGGATTGTCGCCACCGATGACAAGTCGAGCCTCGATCTCGGGCGGCTGGATAATCTGGTCAAGGCCGCCTTCGGGCGTCCTGCCGTGGAAGGGTATTGGGACAGGTTGCGTGTCGACCGGGCCTTCGTCACCGAGAGCTATCGCGCCGCAGCGATCACGACGCGGCTGGATGGCTGGGTCTATCTCGACAAATTCGCCGTCCTCGACGATGCGCGCGGTGAGGGCTTGGGGCGGACGGTGTGGAACCGGCTGGTCGATTATGCACCGCAACTGATCTGGCGCTCGCGTACCAACAACCCGGTCAATGGCTTCTATTTTGAGGAATGTGACGGCGCGGTGCGGCGTGACGAGTGGACCGTGTTCTGGCGCGGCGAGATGGGTCCGGTCGAAGTGGCCGACGTGGTGGAAAAGGCCTTCGCCCTGCCGCCGACCCTTGAGGCGCCGCAATGAGCGCCCGGCGGGTCGGCTTGGTCGGCGCGCGCGGCCATACCGGACGGGAACTCCTGCGCCTGATCGGTGAGCGTGACGATCTGGACCTGGTCTTCGCCAGTTCGCGCGAGTGGGCCGGGCGGCCGGTCGCGGAGATGGCGCCGGAAATCACCAATGGTCTCGACTTTGAAGCCCTGTCACCGGACGATGTGGCAGCCCGCAAGGTCGACGCGGTCATCCTTGCCCTGCCCAATGGTGCGGCGGCTCCGTTCGTGGCGGCCATTGCCGACGATTGCGTGATCGTCGACCTGTCGGCCGATTATCGCTTCGACGAGGCCTGGACCTATGGCCTGCCGGAAATCTACGGGCGGGACAGCCTTATCGGTGCGCGGCGGATCGCCAATCCGGGCTGCTATGCGACCGCGGGCCAGCTGGCGATCGCGCCGCTGCGTGGTCAGCTCGACGGCGATGTCCATGTGTTCGGCGTGTCCGGTTATTCCGGTGCCGGCACCACGCCCTCGCGCAAGAATGACCCCGAAGCCCTGGCCGACAATCTCATGCCCTATGCGTTGAGCGGCCATCTGCACGAACAGGAAATGGCGCGTCATGCGGGCGAAACGGTCCGCTTCACCCCGCATGTGGCCGCCTTCTTCCGCGGCATTGTCGCGACCACGCACCTGACCCTGAAGACGGCCATGTCCGCAGACGCGGTCCGCGCGCTCTACGAGCAGGCCTATGCCGGTGAAGCGTTGATCCGGGTGATCGCCGACATCCCGGAAGTGCGCGATGGCGCGCGTCAGCCCGGTGCAGTGGTCGGCGGTTTCGCTGTGGGCGCGGACGGGCACCGCCTGGTCGTGGTCAGCGCGCTCGACAACCTGCTCAAGGGCGCAGCCGTGCAGGCGATGCAGAACCTGACACTGGCCCTGGGTCTGCCCGAAGGAAGCTACCGCCCCTCTCCGCTATAGCCGCGTGCGGGGGGCGCCTCATCCGACGCATCAAATGCCTGCCACCGGATTTCATAGGCCTCGTCGCGTTCGACCCGCTGATAGCCCTCGGCTTCCCACAGGGTGAAGTCACGCGTATAGGCGCCGTCCAGCGGTATGGCTAAGCGGCCGACCGCTTCAAACCTGTCGAAATCCTCACGCAGCCGCGGCACTTCGCGGGGCCGGTTCGAGATCACCAGCAGGCGACCGGCCTGATCCTCTGACAGGGGCCAGACATCCTCGGCGTGGTTGGTCGGTCCGGAATAGCGCAGCCACATGGCCATGCGGCCCTCCAGCTGCGGGGCATAGCGTTGCATCTGGTGGAAGGCATTGCGGTCGTCAAAGACGATCATCGCATAGTCATCAGACTCTGCCGCGGCGAGGATCTGTTCGGCGGTGACGTCCCAGGCGCGAATGCGCTTGGTCGCATCGGCTGCCCCGAGGGCAACCACGAGAGCCGGGCTGGCGGCCAGTGCAATGGCGATGATACCGATGACGGTGTGCAGTCCGATCGACCCGTACAACGCCCAGCGTCGCCATGTTGCACCGCGCAACAAAAACCCGACAACCAGCAAGGTCCCGGCAACATAGGTCGCGGCGGCCCAGTTGGCGTGAGCGCGTGAAATGAAGGCCTGAACAGCGACGACCGCCAGCGGCGGCACGGAATAGAGAACCAGCAGGCGCTGATCCGGATCGGCCCGCAGGAAGCTCGCGATGGTGAGACCGAAAATGGTCGCCAGAACACCGAATGTGACCGGGCCGAACACCCCGAGCTGGGCGGCCAGAAACTCGAATAATTCGCCGGGATGGAACAGGTCGCCGCCCCAATTGGCATTGGCGGCCGTATGGGTGACGGTCGCAAAGTCATTGGCCGCATTCCAGGCCAGGTTGGGGGCGAGAAGGGCCAGGAAAATGGCGAGGGCAGCCGCGCCGCGAAGGCCCAGCAAGGCCCGGCGCGTGGGTGCGTCAAAGAGGATGGCCAGACCGGTCGAGACCAGAAAATAGATCATCGCGTATTTTGACAGGAAGCCGAAGCCCAGGGCGACGCCCAACCCGATTGCGGCGCCCCATCCATGATCCGCCCGTAAACGGAGCAGGGCGTACAATCCGCCCGACCAGGCCACGAAAAGCACGGCATCAGTGGAGATCACGAAGCCTGACAGCCAGATGCCCGGCATGGTGAGATACAGGGCCGCCGTCCAGAAACCGGCCCGCTCATCCCACAACTGGCGCGCGCTCAGCATGAGGAAAGTCGCGGTTGCGGTATGCAGCAGGGTTGCCGGCAGGCGGATCGCGAAATCACTGTCGCCGAACAGGCCGGTCGACAGGCTGATCAGCCAGGCGATCATCGGTGGTTTGGAATAATAGCCCCAGTCGAACTGGCGCGACCAGACCCAGTATTGGGACTCGTCCTGATAGAGCGATACCGGGCTGATCGCGAGGGCGAGGATGCGGAGGACCGCGAAGCCGGCGATGAGCACGATTGCGGCGCGTGTCCAGTTGTCCCGACTCAGTGGAGACGCATTGAATGACTCGGGCATGATGGGTCCGGAAGGCTGCCAAAAAGTGTTACATTTTCGCCGCAGCCTATGCGCTTTTCGACTCCGACCGTAAAGGGCTGTGGGGATAAAAAAATGGAGCGAGATCTTCTGAAGGGGGCGGATTTTGAGGTTTTGTGCGGCTGCACACGCATATCTTGGGATTTGCTGCGGCTGCGAGCCTTCAACTTTATCGACTCCGGAACGTGCGCTGTCACAAAAGCTTCGCGCTGGTGTCTTGGAAAGTTCGACCGCCCGGCGTAGACGGCGCTTGCTTCGTACGGGGAACTCAATCCTCGCTCTTCGGTTTATCGGGGGACATGATCAATGTCTTTTACTAAGAAACTTTCTCTCGGCACGGCGGCCATCGCCCTGCTGGCTGCAGCTCCGGCTGCGGTTTACGCGCAGGAGACCACTGGTGGTGTCCGCGGTACTGTCAGCGCTGACGGCGCGCCGGTCTCTGGTGCATCGGTTGTTGTCACGCACGTGCCGTCTGGTTCCGTGTCTCGCGTGACGACGAGCGCCAACGGCGGGTTCAACGCCCGCGATCTGCGCGTCGGCGGTCCTTACACGGTCCGTGTTGATGCTGCTGGATATGGCAGCCAGATGGTCGAGGATGTCTACCTCGCGCTCGGCGCACCGGCCAACCTGCCGATCGTGCTGAATTCCGGCGCTGCCGACGTGATCGTCGTGACCGCGTCCGCCAGCATGTTCACCGACATCGAGACCGGCCCCGCGGCGCGTTTTACCGCTGATGACATCAACGGTCTGCCGTCGATCTCCCGCGACCCGCGCGACGTGGCTCGCCTGAGCACCTTCGCCAACCTGGATCCGGAAAACTCCGACGCGATCTCGCTCGCCGGCTCCAACAACCGCTACAACTCCTTCACCGTTGACGGCGTTGCGCAGAACGACCTGTTCGGTCTGAACTCCTCGGGCTTCCCGTCCGAGAACCGCGGACCGGTTTCCATCGACGCCCTGGCTGCTCTCTCGGTCGAGATCGCACCGTTCGACGTCCAGTATGGTGGCTTCACCGGCGGTACGATCAACGCCGTCACCCGCTCGGGCGACAACGACTTCCACGGTTCGCTCTACTATTTCCGCACCGATGACAGCCTGATCGGTGACAGCAGCCGCGGCCGCGCCATCAACTTCAGCGAATTTGCCGAAGAGACCCGCGGTGGCTGGCTGTCGGGCCCGATCATCGAGGATCGCCTGTTCTTCTTCGTGTCTTACGAAGAATTCGATCGCGCACAGCCGCTGTTCACTGGTCCGCTAGGCTCCGGTGCCCTGAATGAGCGCAGCGGCATCACTCAGGCTGACATCGATGAAATCATCAATATTGGTAATACGGTCTATGGTCTCAACCTGACCAACTTCCCGGATGCCAGCCTCGGCAGCCTTGACGAGAAGCTGCTGATCTCGCTCGACTGGAACATCAACGAAGATCACCGCGCCAAGCTGACCTACAACACCAATGATGGTGGCTCGGTCCAGGAGCGTTCGGACCGTGCGGACCTCGGCACGCCGTCGACCTGGTATAATCGCTCTGAAGCCACCGAGACGCTGTCCTTGCAGGTCTTCTCTGATTGGTCTGACAACTTCTCCACCGAACTGACCATCTCCCAGTCCACCCAAGACACCGGTCAGGACTCGGTTGACGGTTCCGATTTCGCCCAGATGGATATCGAGCTGGCAAGCGGCAGCGTTGTGTCGGTCGGCCCGGATTTCTTCCGTCACGCCAATGCGCTGGCCAATGAAACCTTCCAGTTCAAGCTGCGCGGCGAGTATGTCTACGACAACCACGTCATCTCTGGCGGCTATGAGCGTCGTACCCAGGACATCTTCAATCTTTTCGTTCCAGGTTCGGAAGGCTCCTATGACTTCGGTTCCGTCAATGACTTCCGGAACCAGGTTGCTGACAGCCTGTTTTACCAGAACGCAGTCACCAACGACGAAAACGATGGTGCAGCTGAATTCTCCTTCACGCTCGACACTCTTTACCTGCAAGACGAAATCGATGTCAGCGACCGCCTGACGGTGGCGTTCGGTGTTCGTTATGATCGCTACTCCACCGACGATGCTCCGACCGCCAACGCCAACTTCCTCGGCCGTTACGGTTACAGCAACGCCGGCACCATCGATGGTCTCGACGTGATCATGCCGCGCGCATCGTTCAACTACGAAGCTCCCTTCACCTATGATGCCAGCTTTGCTGACTTCTCGGTCACGGGCGTCACGCTGCGCGGTGGTATCGGCCGCTTCTCGGGCGGTAACCCGCTGGTCTGGATTTCCAACACCTACTCGAACAACGGCGTCAGCATCGACAGTGTCTTCGTCGGTGGCCCGATTGCCAATGTGGACGCCTTCAACGTCCCGGCTGGTGCCCAGGGCGCCCTGACGGCTGGCGACGGTTCGGTCAATGCGATCGCCCCGGGCTTCGACATCCCGTCGACGCTTCGCGCCTCGCTGGGTGCGGACGTCATGTTCGACATGTTCGACAGTAACGACTGGATGTTCACCGTGGAATACCTCCACGACGAGCAGGCCAACGCGCCGTTCTGGTATGATGCCAACTGCCCGGCCGCTGGAACATCGCCGGTTGATGGACGTCCGATCTATAACTGTAACACCGACCGCCAGGATATCGTCCTGACGAGCGTTGACATGGGTCAGTCCGACATCTGGTCGTTCGAACTCGAGAAGGATTTCGATAACGCGATCTCCTTCTGGTTCGGCTACACCAACCAGAATGTTGAAGATGCCCACTCCGGTACGTCCTCGACGGCTACGTCGAACTACTCGGATTACGCGTCTTTCGATCGTCAGAACGCCCGGGTTTCGACGTCCAACTACGAGATTCAGCATGACTTCAAGCTGCGTCTGGGTTGGTCTCATGCCTTCTACGAAGACTATGAGACCCGCGTCGAGATGTTCGTGAACCACCGTTCCGGCCGTCACTTCAGCTACACCTATGACTACTCGAACGGCGATGCGAACCAGTACCGCAACCAGTCGCCCTTCGGTATTCACGAGAGTGCCGCTGACGACGAGGGAACGCTGCTCTACGTGCCGATGACCGATGGCACGGGCAATGTGACACTCACGTCCGACCCGCTGATCAACTATACGGCGGGCTTCGACATCACCGGGTTCAACGAGTACCTGCAGCGTACCGGTCTGATCAATTACGCGGGCGAAATTGCCCCGCGTAACGGTTTTGACAGCCCGTGGTCGACCCGTGTCGACATGCGCTTCCAGCAGGAAATCCCGGCCTTCTTCCCGGCCGCGGCTCGCGGTGTCTTCTACATGGACATCGAGAATTTCGGTAACCTGTTGAACGACAATTGGGGTCGCTTTGAGCAGGTCGGCTACGAGTACTTCCAGCCGGTCGTCGAGATCGACAATATCGACCCGGTTTCCGGCGCCTACCTGTATGACGACTTCCGCGGTGACGCGGCCTCCGAAACGCGTGTCTCCACGTCTTCGGTCTGGCAGGTCCAGTTCGGCGTGCGCTACCAGTTCTAACCGACAGGTAGTTCACGAAGTGATTGGAAGGGCGGCCCTCGGGCCGCCCTTCTTTTTTGCCCGGGCGCCACGGCTTTTTTGCCGCTCGCCAAGTCCCTGGCTGCATGATAGATGCGCGGCCATGACGAAAGAGCTTCCCCACGAAACCGCCCGCCAGTCGCGACTGTTCACCTGTTGGCCGTCCGATGCCGACTTGTGGGAAGACAATCTGCAGCCGGCCCAGGCCGAGTTCGCGGCCTTCCTGACGGCGGTCACTGAACCTTCGGCGACCGGTGGGACGGTGGCTCTGACCGTGCTGGCCGCGACAGACCAGGCCGAGGCTTCCGCCAGGCAGGCACTGGGCGAGCGGGCGACCATTGTCCGCGCGGCGTTCGGCGACGTCTGGGCCCGTGATACCGGGCCTGTCTTCCTGCGTGACCGCGGCGAGGCAGTGGCCGTCCGTTTCCGCTTCAATGGCTGGGGCGGCAAGTATGAACTGCCGGGCGATGATACGGTCGGCGGCGTGATCGCCAGGCTGGCCGGGGCCACCGAACGCCGTGTCGATCTGGTCGCCGAAGGCGGGGCGCTGGAGTTTGACGGCGAGGGCACGCTGCTGACCACGCGCCAATGCCTGCTCAATGAGAATCGCAATCCGGGTCGCAGCGAGGCCGAGGTCGAAGCCGTGCTCAAACAGGCGCTCGGCGTCGAAACAGTGCTGTGGATTGATGAGGGCCTGCTGGCCGACCACACCGATGGCCATGTCGACAATATCGCCCGTTTCGCCGCGCCCGGCGTGGTGGTCTGCCAGAGCCCGTGGGGCGATGATGACCCCCAGGCCGAAGCGTTGGAGGCGATCGCGGCCCAGCTGGCGGAAATGACGGATGCCAGGGGAAGGCGTCTGGATGTGCGTCGCATCCCGTCCCCCGGCCGCATTGATCTGGGCGATGGTGACATCGTGCCGGCCAGTCACATGAACTGGGTCATCGGCCCGCGTCATGTCGTTGTCCCGGTTTATGATCAGACAGCCGGTGACGCGGCCGTGGCGGCCTTGCGTGATATTTTCCCGCACCATGAGGTGGTCGGCTCGCCATCGCGTGCCATACTCACCGGCGGAGGGGCATTTCACTGTGTGACCTGTCACCAAGCCGGAGAGCTGGATTGATCCGAACCGTTCTGACCGCCGCGTTCAGCCTGACCCTGTCTGCCCTTGCGGGTGCGCAGACATCCGAGGCGATTGTCTCCCAACCGTCTGCCCCGCAGCCGTCGCCAAGCGGCCTCGCAGATGCGCGTACGGCCTATCCCTATCTCGACAGTCTGGAAGCCCGTCTCGACGGTGCGATGTCGGACCGACGCATTGTCGGCCTGGTCGCGGCTGTGATCGAGCAGGGCGAGCCCGTCTTCGTCTACACGCATGGCGAAACCGTCGCCGGCAGTGGCGATGCGGTGACCCGCGAAACCCTGTTTCGGGCCGCCTCTGTCTCCAAGACCTTCACGGGCACCTTGCTCGGCATGCTGGAAGCGGACGGGGTGATCGACCTCGCCGCGCCGGTGCCCGGTGATGTCCTGCGTCTGCAAGGCAGCCGCCAGCCGACGCTGGAGGAAATCGCCAGCCACCGCACCGGCCTGCCACCCAATGCCTATGACCTGGACCTGGAAGCCGGGCAGTCACCGGCCCGCATCCGGAACCGGCTGGCTTCGGTCGATCTTCTGTGTCCGGTCGGCGATTGCTACACCTATCAGAACATCGCCTTCTCGGCGCTCGAGACCGTGGTCGCTGATGCGACCGGCGAGGACTTCTCCCAGACCTTGCGCGCCCGCCTGCTGGAACCGCTTGGCCTTCCGGCGGCGTCTGTCGGAACCGCGGCGCTGACGGCCTCTCCATCCTGGGCCCGTCCGCACAGTGGCTGGCGGCGGGTGATCAATATCGCGGGCGATCCGGAGACGCCCTATGATCGCATTCCCTCGGCCTCCGGTCTCAACCTGTCGCTGGACGACATGATCGTCTGGGCGCAATTGCAACTGGGCACCCGGCCCGGCCTGTCCGACACGGTGCGCGGCCGGATCCATGCACCGCTGACCGTGACCCTGCGCGAGACCCGCCGCCTGGGTGATCTGCGCCAGCGGGTCGACCAGACCTGGTACGGGCTGGGCTGGCGGATCTATGACTGGGAGGGGCGGACCCTGGTCCTCCACTCCGGCTATCTGTCCGGCTATGGCGCGCAGATCGTGCTTGAACCGGAGACCGGTTTCGCCTTTGTAGCGCTCTGGAATTCCGATAACCGGCCAGCCTGGTGGCTGTGGCCGACGGTGATGGATCTACGCACGGGCAATGGTACGGGCAGCTGGCTCGACCGTTTCGAAGAGGACTGAGCGCGATGGCACGCACACTCAAGATCGCCGGCCTGCAGGCCGCTTTCGGGTCGGACATGACGGCCAATATCGCCACTGTCAGCGAATTGATCCGCGACGCGGCGGGCCAGGGAGCGCAGGTCATCCTGCCGCCGGAACTCTTCCAGGGACCCTATTTCTGCAAGGTCCAGGATGAGGCCTTCTTCGAGACCGCCTGGCCGGCCATGGACCATCCCTGCGTGACCGCCCTGCAGCCACTGGCCGCCGAACTGGGCGTGGTCATCCCCGTCTCGATCTATGAGCGTGACGGGCCGCATTATTACAATTCGCTGGTGATGCTGGATGCCGATGGTTCGGCGCTGGGCGTCTATCGCAAGAGCCATATTCCTGACGGGCCGGGCTATATGGAGAAATTCTACTTTCGCCCCGGCAATACCGGTTTCAAGGTCTGGGATACCCGGTTCGGCCGGATCGGTGTCGGCATTTGCTGGGACCAGTGGTTCCCGGAAGCGGCGCGGGCGATGGCCCTGCAGGGTGCCGAGGTCCTGCTCTATCCGACGGCAATTGGATCCGAGCCCCATGATGACAGCCTGGACACCGCAGCGCGCTGGCAAAGGGCGATGCAGGGGCATGCCGTATCCAATGTGATCCCGGTGCTCGCGGCCAACCGGATCGGCGATGAGGGCGGGCAGGTGTTTTACGGCTCGTCCTTCGTCGCCAGCCATACGGGCGAGAAGGTCAGCGAACTGGGCCGGTCGGAAACCGGCCTGGTGACGGGCGAGTTCGATCTGGACTATCTGCAACGCCACCGCGCCGCCTGGGGCTTCTTCCGCGACCGGCGTCCGGATCTCTACGAGCCCTATTTCACGCCACGTTCGTCCTGACGGTCCGGCGTCTTGCGGCGCCGGCGCCCGGTTGGCATCAACATCACCACCACAAAGGCGACAGCAATGGCCGGCCATCCAAAGGCGATGGCCTGGTCAGTCTGTCCCTGGGTCAGGCTGAAAGCTGAGGCGGTCAGGCCGCCGGCAGTCACGGTCGCTGCGCTGAGCAGCATGGCAAGGCTGTAGCCCATGCATTCCTCCAACACCCCCGCGTGGTCGTTATCATCGACCCCTCTATGGCTGCATCATGGCAGAAAGGGGCTAATACTTGGTTTCCGGGACTCGCGAGGCAAGGCCCCAGGGGACGCACGCGGTTCAAATCCCTCGTTTCAAAAAGTTCTTTAATTTATAAAGTTCTTCTGCATTCGAACGAGGAGAACCGATATGCCGATCCAACAGACTTCAATTTCCCATCACCCGACCCGGGTGCTGACGCAGCTGGCGGTCCCCTTGGCCATCGCCCTGGTTGCCGCCACCGGGGCGACCGCGCCGGGCCTGGCCCAGGAGGGCGGTGACAGGGCCCGCCCGGGAGAGGTGCTGGCCGCCATGGTCGGCACCTGGCAAGGCTCGGGATGGTCCATGAACCGGACCCAGGAACGCGAGACCTTTGATGTCTTCGAACGGGTTGAGTCCGTTGCCGGTGGCCATCTCGTCATGATCCGGGGGCGCGGCTATGCGCCAGCCGGTACCGGTGAGGATGGACGGCTGGTCCATGATGCCGGCGGTATTGTCCGCCTGACTGAAGCGGGTGGCTACGAGATGTTCGCGGCCACCGCCATGAATGGCGCCGACGGCTTCGCCATGGAGGTCACCGGGACGGGCTATACCTGGGAAATTCCGCTCGGCCCGCATGGCCGGATCGTCTATGAGGCCGTCTTCACCGCCGACAGCTGGACTGAAACCGGCCAGTATTGTGACCCGGCCGGCCAGTGCTATCCGACCCTGTCGATGACGCTCACGCGGGTCGCCGACTGACCACGATCAGTGTGCGTTCACCAGCGCGCCCAGAATGCCGTCAATGATGAACTGGGCGGCGAGGGCGGCAAGGATGACGCCGAGGATGCGGGTGATCATGGCGGCCATGGAGTCGCCGATGACCCGCATCACCGGTCCGATCGCGAGGAAGGTGATCAGGCAGATCACCAGGATCACGCCTGCAGCGGCCAGCACGACTCCGCGCTCGGCCCAGCCACCGGCATCCGACATGTAGAGCATGACGGTTGCGATCGCGCCGGGCCCCGCCAGCATCGGGATCGCCATCGGGAAGACCGAGATGTCCTCCCAGGTCTCCGGATGGGCATCATGCTCGTCCATGATCGACTCGGCCCGTTCCTCGCGGCGTTCGGTGCGCTTTTCGAAGATCATTTCCAGGGCCATCAGGAACAGCAGGACGCCACCGGCAATCCGGAAGGCATCGAGGCTGATATGCATCGCATTGAGCAGCCAGCCGCCGGCCAAAGCAAAGCCCAGCAGAACGCCGGTCGCGATCACCACCGACTTGATCGCCATGGCCCGGCGGTGCGCATTCGGCGCGCCATTGGTCAGCGACGCAAAAATCGGCGCGACACCGGGCGGGTCGATGGCCACGAAGAACGTGACGAGGGCAGAGGTGAAGATCTCAAGCATGGCGGCATTCCTGTTTCAGAGGCCCGCATAACCGTCGTGGCGAAGAAGGTCACGGAAAATCTCTCGCAGGGGCAAGCAGGAGAGGTATGCAAAAACGAAGATAAGGACGGTCATCGCTCACCGCCCGGCCTGGCGCCGCGGCCACCTTCCACCAGCTCCCAACTCTCCGGCCAGCGCGGCTCGGGATCGGGATCGCCGGCCTCACGCGCCCGTCGGATGCGTTCGGCATCCTCGCGGATCTGCAGGTCAAGCTCGATCTCCTCGACCGACATTCCGGCCGCCTTGTACCAGGCGACCTCAGCATCACGCTCGGCAATTTCGTTTTCCGCCGCCAGCCGCAATTGCTCGCGCGCCAGCGCCACATTGGCGCGCGCTTGGGCGATGAAATCCCTGGCCAGGCCGAGCAGCTTCTGCGCCGCCACGTCATCTCCGGAATTGAGCGCCACCGCCGCCGCGCCGAGGCATCGGCGCCCGGTCGTCGCACCGTCACGAAGGCCCGGGTCGGGCGCCTCCCCGGCCGGTCGGAGGCGCGGATGCGCTGACAAGGAATTCCGACGGTGTTGGCAGGGGAGGCGACGTGACATGGCAGGTCCTTTCATGGATGGAACAGGTGGATGACAAGCCCCACCGCGCCATGGCGTGAAGGCCTGGCGGTTTGGGCAGTAGAGGGGTGCGAGGTGCCGTTCCGGAGCCTTGCTATGTAATGTGTATGGGTGGCGCCGGGGGCACCTCGCACACGGAGATTTACTCGGTCCCCTTGCGGGTCCCGTCTCGAAACCGGCTGGAAGAAGCGGTCGAGCTTTGTGCCGCCGTCCAACCGATGGCCACGCCGGGGCAGGTGATGGTCAACTCCACCCAACCGGACGAGCTCCGTCCTCCCCACGCCCCCGGATAACCAGTCCGGGCCTCAGGTGACGTGGGAACGGGGTGAGTATGCGGTGGGGTCAAAGGGGTGGGGATAAGTTTTGTGAGAAAACACGCTTCCCCTCTCCCTCGGGAGAGGGTCAGGGTGAGGGGTAAATCCCGGTGAAAGCAGGAGGAATCCCCCTCATCCGCGCTGCGCGCACCTTCTCCCCAGGGAGAAGGAAGGGCCTCGCAGCGGGGATAATCTGCCTCTCCCCGGTCGGGGAGAGGTCCCGGAGCGCGTCAGCGCGCAGGGGGTGAGGGGCGCGCCGCGATGCGGCGCCAGGGAAAGGATTCTCCTGGGCGCCGACGCGCCGCCCCTCATCGGCCCTGCGGGCCACTTCTCCCCGGTCGGGGAGAAGCAGGGCGTCCGGTTTCTGACCCCCACACGCACCCCCCTCCCATTTTTCCCGGGCGAAGACCCGGGACCCACGGAGCGACCTTTCAGGCGCTGAGTCTCCGGTCGGTCCCGGATCGTGCTGACGCACGTCCGGGAAAAATGGAGTGGAGTGGGCGGCTCGCTTCAATACCAACTCCACCTTGTCATCCCGGACGTATGCCCGGCCACGAGCCGGGCGGAGATCCGGGACCTATTGTCGCGAAGGTTCGCAGCGCCGGGCGTATGGGTCCCGGGTCTGCGGCCTGCTTGCGCAGGCCATTCGCCCGGGATGACAACCGAAATTTGCCCCCAACGAAAAAAGCCCCGGCGTTCCCGCCAGGGCTTCTTCTTTGACGCAGAACCAAGCGTTTAGTCTTGGAACATGTCCCCATACCGATGCCGGGGACGCTTTTCCCAATCTCTCCGGTGATAGACGTCGGAGGCGATGACCGGGGCAACGGTCGAGGCTTCCGCGAACACCATCTGTTCCAGTGCCACATCGACCTTGCCCCAGGAGCAGGCTTCTTTCAGCGTGGAGGAAGAGCAGGCGCCGTCGCGGACGTCGGCGACGGTGATCTGGACGGCGTAGGCGTGCATCGGCACTTCGACGCCGAGGATTTCGGCGCAGACGACGGTGTCCTGGGCGAAGTTCTTGGGCACGCCGCCGCCGACCATGAACAGGCCCGTCTTGCCGGCCTTGATCTTGATGTCGGTGAGCTCACGGAAATCGGCGACGCTGTCGATCGAGAGATAGGGCTGTTTGGCCTTCATCCGCTCGACCTGGTGCTTGACCAGGCCGAAGCCGGCGGAACAGTCGGAAAAGGCCGGGCAGAAGATCGGCACGCCCTGCTCATAGCATTCCTGGACCAGCGAGCCTTCCTTCTTGGCATTGCCATCGGCCAGCCATTTGCCCATTGCCTTGATATAGGAGCGCGAAGAGCGCGGGCCGGGTTCCAGAAGGTCGGCGATTTCCAGGGTTGCCGCGTCGCAGGCCTGCAGTTCTTCCTCGTCGATATAGGTGTCGTAGATGCGGTCGATATAGAGATCGCGCAGCTCGCGGTCGTCGGGGATTTCGCGGGCCTGGTAGTGCTTGAAGCCGAGGGCTTCAAAGAAGTCCATGTCGACGATGGAGGCGCCGGTCGAGACGATGGCGTCGACCATGTTGTTGCGCACCATGTCGCGCCAGACATGCATGCAGCCGCCGGCGCTGGTCGAGCCGGCCAGGGTCAGGATGACCGAGCAATCCGGATCGGCGACAGCCTGTTCCAGGATGCGGGCCGCACGGGCGGCATCGCGCGAGGTGAAGGACATCTTCTCCCAGGCGTCGATCATGTGGCGGCCGTCAAAGGCGGTGATGTCGATATGTTCGACCGGGTTGGACAGCAACTCGGCCTTGCGGTTCGATTTGTCGCTCATGTCTGTTTCCTCAGGCGCGCCGTTTCAGGCGCGGGCGGCGCCGGCGGGCGCGGGCAAAATTGATGACCGTGGCGCCGTCGTCTTCGGCCAGGTCAGGTTGGGCTTCGAACATAGACGGCCACGGCATATCCTCAACCGCAACGCGTTCGATGGTGCCGAAGCCATTGAAATCCGTGGCCAGCGCGGTGCCATAGGCGCCGAGCATGCCGATCTCGATGACGTCACCCTCACGGATGTCGGCGGGCAGTTCGAACGGGCCGGGAATGGCATCGAGGCTGTCGCAGGTCGGACCGAAGAAGCGGAAAGACGCGGTCTGCTCGCTGCTTTCATCGCGCGGGCCGGTCGAGCGGCGACGGTGCAGACGGACCGGGAAGGGCCATTTCGCATGCGCCGCGTCGAACAGGCGTCCATAGGCGCCGTCATTGAGATAGAGGGCGTCACCCTTGCGCAGCTCGACCCGGGTCAGGACAGACTCCGCTTCGGCCACCAGGGCGCGACCGGGCTCGCACCACAGGTCGGCATTCTCGAGCACCATCATCTCTTCGAAAGCGTCCTCGATGGCGGCGACATAATCGTCCATCGGCGGCGGCTGCATGCCCGGATAGATGGAGGGGAAACCGCCACCGACATCGACAATGTCGACGGTGACACCGGCCTGGGCGATCAGGCGCGAAGCTTCCAGCATGGCCGAGCGATAGGCCGAAGGCTGCATGCACTGACTGCCGACATGGAAGCTCACACCCAGCTCGAAGGCGTGGGCGCGGGCCGTTCGGATCAGTTCGGCGGCTTCATAGGCCGGCGCGCCGAACTTGCCGGCCAGCGAGAACATCGCTCCGTCATTGGACACGGCCAGGCGCACGACCAGCGTGACATCGTCGGCGTGATTGGTCTCTTCCAGGATCTTGGCCAGCTCGGCTTCGCAATCGAGCGCAAAGATGCGCACGCCGAACTCGTAATAGGCACGACGGATCGACTCGCGGCTCTTGACCGGATGCAGGAAGGCCATGCGGCTGTCGGGGCAATGCTCCGCCACCAGCTGGATTTCCGGGATCGAGGCGACGTCGAAAAAGCGCGTTCCGGCCTTGTGCAGCGCCTGGAGGATCCAGGGCGCCGGATTGGCTTTGACGGCGTAGAGAACTTCGCCCGGGAAATTGTCCTGGAACCAGCGCCCAGCTTCAGCAACACGGTCAGGACGTACACAGACGACCGGACTTTCTACGTGCCGCGAACGGACCAGGTCCAGGGGAGTATGGTACGTGTGCAATTCACGTGACCCCCTGCTCGTTGTTAACCCAATCCGGCATCGTCACCTCCGCCGGGAAAATCGCGATTAAAGTCAATTTCCGGGTGTGTAAAGCGGGAAATTTGCGGCGGCTGAATTTTTGCCCCGGCAGGGCGGTCTCCCAACCGATGGCGACCGCAATTCCCGTCGCTTTCAGCTCATGGTCACACCCGCTGCGACAAGCATCCAAAACAAATCCGTACCCGGATTGAAGTTCAGAATTCATCTGTCCAATCAAACATTTCGGGCAATCCCGTAATGAGTGTAAATGAAGCGTTACGTTCCGCAATGTCACAAAAAATTCAATCACCAATACTTCGTCAGTGACCGATTTGCCACCACGGCGATTTTGCCAACTGGGACAGTATCTAGCGGGTCGCAGATGATGCCTGCACTACCGATTGTGGGCGCTGCAGGCTCGGCTCGGATGCGAGTCCGGTCAGGGGTGTCATGCCGCCGTTACAAAGCTGATGTTTACCCGCCTCCCGAGTGATCGGGGTGGAACGGGTCCCCTCCGGTCGTCAGTGAAATTCATTCCTTTTCCGGGGGACTTCAATGTCGGTGAAGAACAATTTTCGAAAGCTTCTGCTTGTTTCCACGTCCTGCGCCTTCTTCGCGGCGTGCGCGGATACATCCATCTCCTCGCCTGGTAATACCAATGTCGGCACGCCTCCGGGCACCGGCGGTGGTGGCGGCGGCGGCAGCCAGACCACGATCGACCTGATCCCGGCTGGCGGCTGCGGCACCGGCTCGGTCCGCGAGACCTCGGTCACCAATGGCGACATCACGATCAATGCCTGTGAGATCACCGGCAACATCACGTCCAACACCACGATCGCCGCGAATGCCGGCGTGATCATCACCGGCCCGGTCTTCGTCGGTGTCGATGGTGGCGGTTCGGTGACCCTTGAAATCGGCGCAGGCGCAACCCTGTTCGGTTCAGCCGGTTCTGACTATCTGGTCATCTCCCGTGGCTCGCGCCTCGAAGCGGTCGGCACGTCGGACGCGCCGGTTGTCTTCACATCGCGCCAGGACATTGAAGGCACAGCCGGTCCGCTCGATCGCGGCCAGTGGGGCGGCCTGATCATCAACGGCTTCGCACCGATCAATGCCTGCATCGACGGCACCGCGACGGGCGGTACGGCTGGTTGTGAAAAATCGGGTGAAGGTTCATCCGGCCTGTTCGGCGGCGACAATCCGGCCGATGACAGCGGCATCCTGCGCTATGTCCAGGTCCGTTATGCGGGCTTCCTCATCAACAATGAGGACGAGCTCAACGGCATCGCCTTCCAGGGTGTCGGTTCGGGCACCGAAGTCGACTACGTCCAGGTCTCCAACAATGCCGATGACGGCGTCGAGATGTTCGGTGGTACGGTGGATGTCAGCCACCTGGTCCTGACCAATATTCGCGATGACAGCTTCGACTACACCGATGGCTGGATTGGCCGCGCCCAGTTCGTGCTCGTCCGCCAGTCCGGCGATGACGCCGACCAGGGCTTCGAGTTCGACAATCGCGGCTCCAACAACACGCTGTTGCCGCGCTCCAACCCGCGCATCTCCAACTTCACCCTGATCGGTGAGCGCAACGCCGCCGAGTCCGACCAGGGCATGCTGCTCCGGGCCGGTACCGCCGGTGAACTCTACAATGGCATCGTGGTCGATTTCGGCGAGGATTGCCTCGACATCGACGACCAGGAAACCTTTGACCGTATCGGCGCCAGCGGCGCTGCCGGTGACGAAGACATCATCATGCAGTCGATCGTTCTCGATTGTACGACGAATTTCGACGAAGAAGCCGGTGACACCACCGACCTCTCGACCTGGTTCCTGGGTCAGGCCAACAATGCCGAGATCAACAACTCGATGTCCGGTGTCTTCCCGGGCCCGATCGAGCAAGCGGTCACGGCCTTCGACATCAATGCGTTGGACAACTGGTTCACCGATGTCGACTATATCGGTGCCTTCTCCGGTTCCGAAACGGACGCTTCCAACTGGGCAGCCGGCTGGACCTACAACCTGTTCGCCGATCCGGGTTGCCCGACGGGCACCACCGAATCCGTTGAGGTCATCAATGGTCAGCGCATCTGCCAGATCACTGGCAACTTGACCTCCGACCTGCGCCTGACGCGCGGCTCCATGTATGAGCTCGTCGGTCCGGTCTTCGTCGGTGTTGACCGCGGCCCCGATCCGGCCAGCCCGCTGCCGTCCGGTATCGAAGCCGAACTCACAATCGATCCCGGTGTCACCATTTTCGGCTCGGCCGGCTCTGACTACATCGTCATCACACGTGGCTCGAGCATTCGCTCGAACGGTACCGCAACCGCTCCAGTCACCATGACCTCGCGCTCGGATGTCGAAGGTACGGTCGGCGCCAATGACCGCGGTCAGTGGGGCGGCCTGATCATCAATGGTCGCGCACCGATCAATGCCTGTATCGATGGTACGGCAACGGGCGGTACAACCGATTGTGAGAAGTCGGGTGAAGGCTCTTCCGGTCTCTTCGGTGGCGCCACGCCAACCGATGACTCGGGCAATATCTTCTACACCCGTCTCCTGTACGCCGGCTTCCTGATCAACAACGAAGACGAGCTCAACGGCATCGCCTTCCAGGCTGTCGGTTCGGGCACCGAAGTCGACTACGTCCAGGTCCACAACAATGCCGATGACGGCGTCGAAATGTTCGGCGGCGCGGTTGATGTGAGCCATCTGGTCCTCACCGGTATTCGCGATGACAGCTTCGACTACACCGATGGCTGGGTTGGTCGCGCTCAGTTCGTGATCGTGTCCCAGTCCGGCGACGACGCCGACCAGGGCTTCGAATTCGACAATCGCGGTTCCAACAACACCCTGCTGCCGCGCTCCAACCCGCGCATCTCCAACTTCACCCTGATCGGTGAACGCGGTGCAGCTGAATCGGACCAGGGCATGCTGCTCCGGGCCGGTACGGCGGGCGAGCTCTACAACGGCATCGTGGTCGATTTCGGCGAGGATTGCCTCGACATCGACGACCAGGAAACCTTCGACCGTATCGGCGCCACCGGCGCCGCTGGTGACGAAGACATCATCATGCAGTCGATCGTTCTCGACTGTACGACGAACTTCGACGAGAGCGCCGGTGACACCACCGATCTCTCGACCTGGTTCCTGGGTCAGGCCAACAATGCCGAGATCACCCACACGATGACGGGCTTCGCCTTCATCCCGGGCAATACCGGTGTCGTGCCGGGCGCGACCGAACAAGCGGTCACCGCCTTCGACATCAATGCTCTCGACAGCTGGTTCGTCGATGTCGACTACATCGGCGCCGTCGAAGACGCCAACGACACCTGGTACCAGGGTTGGACCTTCCGTCGCACGCAGTAACGCAATTGCCTGAACCGGCCGGCCTTCGGGCCGGCCGGGGATGGCGTCTGTCAATCGCAGTCACATGGTGATGAAGATGAAAACCACACGATTTGCGCTCTCGGCTGCGTTGCTGGCGTCCACGACGCTCGTGCCGGTCGCAGCCCTTGCCCAGGACGCCGATGAAGATGTCATCGAAGTCCGCTTTCAATACATTCCCGACGATCGCCGGGTGACGTCGGAAGTCGCCGCGTCGCTGTCGATCGACGATCTGGCAACAACCGGCGACAGCGATCTCGCTTCCGCCCTGGTCCGCGTTACCGGCCTGTCCACGGTTGGTGGCCGGTTCGTGGTCGTTCGCGGCCTCAACGAGCGTTACTCCAACACGCTGCTCAACGGCTCTCCGATGCCGTCGCCGGAACCCTTCCGTCGCGCAGCCCCGCTCGACATCCTGCCGACCAACGTGCTCTCCAACGTGCTCGTCCAGAAAACCTTCTCGCCGGAATTCCCGGGTGAGTTCGGTGGCGGCGTGATCGGCATCGAAACCGCATCCCTGCCGGACGATCGCTTCTTCAGCGTCTCGATCGGCGCCAGCGGCGATACGGTCACGACCGGTAATCACGGCCTCACCTATGGCGGTTCCGATACCGACTGGATGGGCTATGACGACGGTCTGCGCGACATGCCGGACGAACTCGCGGCGGTGTTCGACACCACCCGCGTCGGCAATAACCTGCCAGCCGCCCAGCAGCAGGCCATCGGCCGCTCGCTGGTCAATTCCGAACTCTGGGTCGTCCAGCAGATTGACACCGACGCCAACGGCTCGATTTCCATCGAAGCCGGTGAACGTTTTGACTTCGACAACTTCTCGCTTGGTCTTTTGGTCGCCGGCTCGTTCTCGAACGAGTGGGAGACCCGCGAAGGTCAGCGCGGCAAGGGCGCCATCGGCGCCGGCGACGAGCTGATCTACGAAAACGGACCGCCCAGTGAAGACCGCTCGGGTCTGGCCCCGGTCGGCGAAGGCATCAACAACTTCTTCGGCACAGAGAACGAGATCAACGCCTCCGGCCTTATCTCGGTCGGCGTTGACTTCTACAACGACCACTCGATCAGCTTCCTGTCGATGGCCCTGCGCTCCACCTCGAAAGAGGCCCGGATCGAAGAGCAGTTCAATGCCGGTTCTTCGGCAGTTGTTCGGGGTGACTACACCGAGTGGTTCGAGCGTCAGGTCCTGTTCAACCAGCTTCGCGGTGAACACCTGTTTGAAAGCCTCGGCGGACTGGCTCTCGACTGGCGCCTGTCTGATGCCACCGCGACCCGCGACGCGCCTTACCAGCGCTTCGTGAACTACCAGTACGAAGATGTCCCGCAGACCTATCGCTATGAAGGCGACATCAACGACAACTTCACGCGCTTCTCGGAAATCGAAGACAGCACGCAGGACGGTGGTTTTGACCTCACCCTGCCGGTGTCCCTCGGTGACTTTGATGCCGAACTCAAGGCCGGTTACTCCAACACCAGCCGCGAGCGTGATGCCTATACCCGTCAGTTCGCCTTCGAACAGGGTTCCGACGGTATTCCGGCTGACCTCCTGTTCTCGCGCATTGATTACATCTTTGCCGAGCAGAACATCGTCGACGAGCGCCTGCGTCTCGTTGAGACGGGTGGCCTGACCTTCCCGGAAGCCTATAACGGCCGCCTTTTCGTCGAAGGTTATTATGCCGGTGTCGATGTCGGTCTGACCGACTTCGTCCGCGCGGCTGTCGGTGTCCGTTTTGAGCAGGGCACACAGAAGGTCGACACATTTGCCTTCCCGGCAAACACTGCCGACAGTGGCCAGGTCGAGACCCGGATCGAAGAGGACTATGTCCTGCCGGCCCTGACCCTGACCTGGACCTTCGCTGACAACCTTCAGCTTCGTACCGGTTACTCCCAGTCGATCGCCCGCCCGCAATTCCGCGAGCTGGCTTTCGCCGAGTTCTTCAACACCGATACGGACCAGCGCTTCCAGGGCAACCCGTTCCTCGTGAACACCGAGATCGAGAGCTATGACGCGCGCCTGGAGTATTACTTCGGCCGTGACCAGTTCGTGACCGTCGGTGCCTTCTACAAGGTCCTGGAAAACCCGATCGAGGAATACATCATCCCGATCGGTGATGGCCTGAACACCTCCTTCATCAACGCGCCGGAAGCGACGTTGACGGGTGCGGAGTTCGAGTTTGAGAAGTCCTTCGACTTCTCGGATCGCTGGGACGGTGCTTTCTTCAATGACCGTGAGTGGTTCATTAAGACGAACTACACCTACATCCAGTCTGAAGTGACTGCTGACGGCACGGTCACGATCGCCCAGGGTGCCTTTGGCAGCCCGTCGGCGATCGAGCTGAATGCCGCCGGCTTCGTGCAGGACGGTCGCGCCCTTCAAGGCCAGTCGGAGCACCTGTTCAACCTGCAGGTCGGTTTCGAAACCTTTGACGGTCGTGCCCGCGGTGCCCTGCTGTACAACTTCACCGGTGAACGGTCCCGTGCCGTGGCCAACCTGTCGGACAATCTCCCCGAGATTTCCGAGCAGCTGCCGGCCTCGCTCGACTTCGTCTACTCCCGCACGCTCGAACTGGGCGGGAATGACTGGGACTTCGGTTTCTCCGTCCGCAATATCCTGGGCGAAGACTATGAAGCCACCCAGTCCGCCGGCGGCGTTGAACTGCCGGTCGACACCTATGATATCGGGACCTCGCTGAGCCTTTCGGTCAGCCGGACCTGGTAGTGTGACAGGACGGGGCGGGCCGGTTGGTCCGCCCTGTTTTCACGACTAAACGATAAACCGCGAAACGTCGTAAAACTAACGGCGAAACGTCGTAAAACTGACGTACAGCGCGTGTATCCGAAACCGATCCCCGACGGATCAGCCACCTTTGGTGCGTTCGACGTCACGGGGCGTGCAGACGGGCGCTGGATGCGATGACGCAAACAACAACTACCACACAGGCACAGGGCGGTCGCAACCGCATGCCGGCGTTGGTGGGCCTCATGATCCGCGCCGCTGAACTGGTCCTGCTCGTTGCCCTCACATTTGTCCTCGCGCGGATGATCTGGCTGGTCGCCTTTGGTGCCAGTGCCGGCGATTTCCGGCAGGACAGTGTCGACACCGCCACCGTCGCCGGATCCGGCATCGCCTACGACGCCGATCTCAACCGGCTCACCCAGACCACGCTGTTTTCCGCCCCTCGTGCTGCCGCCGCCGCCGATGCCGCGCCGGCGCTGGCTCCTGAAACCCGGCTCGCACTGGTCCTGCGCGGCGTGCGACGCGGCGCGACGGATGACACTGGCGGCGCCATTATCCAGACGCCGGACAACCGACAGCGCTTTTTCCGGGTCGGCTCGGAAATCCTTGACGGCGTTACGCTCGACAGGGTGCTGGTCGATCATGTCCGCATCAGCCGCCGCGGCATTGCCGAAGTCCTTTATCTGCGTCCTGAAGCCGCCGCCGCCGCGCGCGAGGCCGGGGGCGAGCCATCCGCCGCGTCCGGTCGGGCGACGACGCCGACCGGCGCCCCCCGCCGCGGTCAGCTCGAAGACGTCGCCGGCCTGTTCCAGGTTCGCGCCCGCTATGCCGGCGACACCCTGACCGGCTATCGCATCGAGAGCGGCAATGCCGCCATGCTGTCGGTGCTGGGGCTGCGCGAAACCGACGTGATTACCGCCATTGAAGGCCGGCCGGTCGCCACGATCGGCGACCTCCAGGCCCTGCTCGACCGCGATGGCGGGAGCAATTCCATCCGTTTCTCCATTTCACGGGGCGGTCTGCCCCTGACCATTTCGAGGACTTTGCCGCAATGACCCAGTTTGCGAAAAACGCCCTGGCCGCCCTGTGTGTGCTGTCTGTCCTCGTGCTGGCGCCGATGGCCCGCGCCCAGGACCAGGTGGTCAATTTCAACCAGGCCGAGATCCAGGCGGTCATCGATGATGTCTCGGCGGTGACCGGATACACTTTCATCGTTGATCCGAATGTACGCGGTCGGGTGACCATCACCTCGCAGGCGCCGCTGACCTCGGACCAGTATTTCCAGGTCTTCCTGTCGACCATGCGGGTGCATGGCTACACCGTGGTGCCGACCGCGTCGGGGGCCTACCAGATCGTCCCGGACCAGGCCGGCGCCCGCTCCGCCAATCCGGTCAATTCCAACCTGCGTGGCGACCAGTATGTGACCGCCGTCGTGCGTCTGAACCATGTCGCCTCGCGCGATGCGCTCGCCGTGGTGCGGCCCCTGATCGGTGCCCAGGGCAGCGTCAATGCGACCGAGACCGGCAATGTGCTGGTGATGGTCGACTATGCCGAGAACATCGCCCGCCTGCGCCAGGTCATCCGCGATCTCGACCGTGACACCTCGGTGGTGGAAATGGTCGAGCTGACCAATGTCTCGGCCGGCGACATGACACGCATCCTGCAACAGATGCGGACCAGTTCGACGGCGGGCGAGGACGAGACCATTTTCAACGTTGCCATCGCGCCGATCCCGGCTTCCAACACCGTCCTGCTGCGCGGCAATCGTGACGCCGTTGACCGCATGATTGCCCTGGTGCGCCGGGTCGACAGTGTCAGCCAGTCGAACCGGAGCTTCCGCGTCATCTATCTCAGCCATGCCGATGGCGAGCATTTGCTGCCGATCCTGCAGCAGGTGGTCGACACCCTGGTGGCAGGTGAGGGAACGACGCGCGCCCCGTCAGTCTCGCACCATGCCCCCACCAATGCGCTGGTCATCAATGCCGATCCGGACGTGCAGCGCCAGCTCGAACTGGTGATCCGCCAGCTCGACATCCGCCGGCCGCAAGTGCTGGTCGAGGGCATCATTGTCGAGATGTCCGACAGCACGGCCCGCGAACTCGGCGTGCAGATGCTGCTGGCCGGTGGTGAGGGCGACACGCCTTTGGCAATGACCCGCTTCTCCTCCAACAATCCCGACCTGCTGGCCCTGACCGGAGCCGCGACCTCGCCCGGCGATGATGACAGCGATCTCAATGTGTCGCTGCGCGATGCGGCGATCAATTCGCTGCTTGGTGCCTCGGGTGGCACGCTGGGCTTTGGCGGCCAGAACGGCAGCGGCAACCTGTTCGGCCTGGTCCTCAACGCGGTCGAAAGTGACGTCAATTCCAACGTTCTGGCCACGCCCTCCATCATGGCGCTGGACAATGAGGAAGCCTATTTCCTGTCCGGTCAGGAAATCCCGGTGACCACCGGCGAGGCGCTTGGCTCGAACAACACCAACCCGTTCCGGACGGTTGACCGCGAAGAGGTCGGTGTGAAGCTGACCGTCCTGCCGCAGATCACCGAGGGCAATACGGTGCGTCTGCACATCGTGCAGGAAGTCTCCTCGGTGGCGGGTGCGGTCAATGCCGGCTCGTCCGACCTGATCACCAACAAGCGTGAAATCTCGACGACGGTGCTGGCCGATAATGGCGAGATCATCGTGCTGGGTGGCCTGATCCAGCAGGAAGACGAGATCAGCGAGGACGGCGTGCCGGGCCTGCGTCGCCTGCCCGGCGTCGGTCGCCTGTTCCGCTCGGAGGGCTCCACCACCCGCCGCACCAATCTGATGGTCTTCATCCGTCCGACCATCATCCGCTCAGAGGCCGACATGCAGGCCCTGACCGACAATCGTTATGACTTCATCCGCAATGAGCAGATCGCCGGCAGCCCGAACGGGACCAGCTCGCTGGAATCGATTGTCGAGATGATGCTGGTCGAGATGGATGCGCCTGTCGCCACAGCGGAGACGCCGGGTGACTGAGACCGCTGATACTGCATCGGCCCGCACACCGGTCACCTACGCCTTCGCCCGCCAGACGGGCGTCGCCTACCAGCCCGCTGACACGGCCAGCGGCGTCGGCGCCTTCCTGCTGCGCAGCGGTGCCGACCGTCGTGCCTTGCTGGAATTGCGACGCGTGGTGGGACGGACCTGTCCGGTGCGCGAATGCCCGCCCGGCGAGTATGACCGCGCCCTGTCGGACATCTATGCCTATTCCGGCCTCGGCGAGGACGCGATCGACAGCGCCGATGAGAGCGATGAAAGCCTGTCGCGCCTGATCGACGAGATGCCGCGCACCGAGGACCTGCTCGACAGTGACAGCGATGCGCCGATCATCCGGCTGATCAATGGCATGATCGCCGAGGCCGTGCGGACGGCCGCCTCTGACGTCCATGTCGAACCCTTCGAGGACCGGGTCTCGATCCGTTACCGGGTCGATGGCGTCTTGCACGAGACGGCCGCCGTGCCGCCGCGTCTGGCATCGCCGCTGGTATCGCGGATCAAGGTCATGGCCCGCCTCGACATTGCCGAGAAACGCATCCCCCAGGATGGTCGCCTGTCGATCTCGCTGGGCGGGCAGTCGGTCGATGTCCGTGTCTCCACCCTGCCATCGCGGCATGGCGAACGGGTGGTCCTGCGCCTGCTCGACAATTCCGCAGCGCGCTTCAAGCTCGACGACCTGGGCATGCCGGCGACGATGCTGGCCGACATGAAGAAGGCGCTGGCCCAGCCCAATGGCATCATCCTGGTCACCGGTCCGACCGGTGCCGGCAAGACCACAACCCTCTATGCGGGGCTGAACCTGCTCAATGAGGAAACCCGCAATATCCTCACTGTCGAGGACCCGGTCGAATACGCCATCGACGGGATCGGTCAGACCCAGGTCAATGCCAAGGTCGGCATGACATTCGCCGCCGGTCTGCGCGCCATCCTGCGCCAGGACCCGGACATCGTCATGGTCGGCGAGATCCGCGATGTCGAGACCGCGCAGATCGCGGTCCAGGCCAGCCTGACCGGCCATCTCGTCCTGTCGACCGTGCACACCAATTCGGCCGTCGCCGCCATACCGCGCCTGCGCGACATGGGCGTTGAAAGCTATCTGCTGGCCTCGACCCTGACCGCGATTGTCGCCCAGCGCCTGGTGCGCCGCCTGTGCGGCCATTGCCGCGAGGCCTATACGCCGGACGCCGCCGAACTGGCCCTGCTGGGTCTGACCGGGCGGGCCGATGTGACCTTGTGGAAGCCGGTCGGTTGCCCCCATTGCAAGCAGACCGGACATGACGGTCGGACCGGGCTCTATGAGCTGGTCATGGTCGACGACACATTGCGCAAGCATATCCATGACGATGCCCGCGAGGCCGACATGGCGGCGCACGCCTTCGCCCATCGCCCGACCCTGTTCCGCAATGGTGTCGAGCTGGCGCTGGCGGGAACGACCAGCCTGGCCGAAATCCTGCGCGTCTGCCGTGAGGAAGGCGAGCGTCATGCCGGCGTTTGAGTATGAAGCCCTCGACGCCCGCGGCAAGAAGGCCCGCGGCCTGATCACCGCCGACAGCGCCCTGGCGGCGCGTCGGGTGCTGCGCGGTCGTTCCATGGCCCCGTTGACGATCCGCCAGGCCGAGACCCGCTCCGGCGCTGGCAGCGGCGAGACGGTCAGCCTGACGGACCGGCTGCGGCGACAGGACCTGTCCTCGCGCGAACGCATGCTGGTGACCCGTCAGCTGGCCAGCCTGCTGGGGGCCGGCATGCCGGTCGCGGAATGCCTGGGACTGCTCGCCGACCAGGGCGGACGTCATCACATGCGGCGCGTCCTGATGGCGGTTCGGGCCCGGGTTTCCGAGGGCGAGCGCCTGTCCGATGCCATGCAGGCCTTCCCCAAATCCTTCCCCGCCGTCTATCGCGCCATGGTTTCGGCCGGTGAGGTGGCAGGCGGTCTCGACCGGGTCCTGTCGCGTCTTGCCGACTATCTGGAAAAGGAAGAGGCCGTCGCCAACCGCATCACCGGCGCCCTGGTCTATCCGCTGGTGTTGAGCACGGTGGCCGCGGGGGTAGTGACGCTGTTGATGACCTTCGTGGTGCCGCGCATCGCCGAACAATTCACCGGCATGGGCATGACCCTGCCGGCGCTGACCCGTTTCATGATCGCGGTCTCGGGCTTTCTGACTGAAGGCTGGCCATGGATCCTCGGCCTCGTCCTGGCCCTGGTCATCATCAGCAATATCGTGTTGCGACAGGCCAGCGCGCGCCTGGCCCTGCATCGCGTCCTTGCCGGCCTGCCCGGCCTCGGCGGTTTCCTGCGCAAGGTCGAGGCGGCGCGTTTTGCCCGTACGATGGGCATTCTGATCGAAAGCGGGGCGATCCTGCCGGACGCCTTGCGTGCGGCGGCCCGGGCGGCCTCCAACCTGGCCTTCCGTGACCGTCTGGAGCGGGTTCTGGTCGAGGTCGAGAGCGGCCGCGCCCTGACCGAAGCGCTGCGGGCACAGTCCTGGTTGCCGCCGCTGATGCTGTTCATGGTCGCCGCCGGCGAGCGCTCCGGCGCGCTGGGGGAAATGTTCCGCCGCGCCGCCGACCAGCTTGATCAGGATATCGATGGCGCCATCGTGGTCGGCCTTAATCTTCTCGAGCCCGGGATCATCCTGCTCCTGGGCATCGTGGTCGTGGTGATCGTCCTGTCGATCCTGCTGCCCATTCTTCAACTCAACACTTTGGCCCTAGGCTAGGGAGGCGTCGATGACCGACCAACTCGCTCATGACAACACCGACGGGGAAGCCCGCAAGGATGCCGGCTTCTCGCTGCTGGAAATCCTCATCTCGATCACCATTCTCGGCCTGCTCGCGACCATCGTCGTGATCAATGTCCTGCCGGCCCAGGACCAGGCGATGGTCCAGAAGGCGCGCACCGATATCGCGACGCTGGAGCAGGCGCTGGATGCCTATCGCATGGACATGCGCGAATATCCGTCCTCCGAGGCCGGGCTGGTGGCGCTGACCACCGCGCCGCGCGATGCCGGCGCGCGCTATCGCGAAGGTGGCTATATCCGCCGCCTGCCGGATGACCCCTGGGGCAATCCCTACCAGTATATCTATCCGGGCCGGAACGGCATGCTGGACATTTTCTCGCTTGGCCGTGACGGCCGTGAGGGAGGCGAGGGCCTCGATGCCGATATCGGCAACTGGCAGGGCTGATGCCGGCAGGCCCGACATATCGCGGCCGGGACGCCGGTATCTCGCTGATCGAAATCCTCGTCGGCGTCTCGATCCTGGCGGTCGTGGCCTTTGCCGTGAGCCTGTCGATGACGCCGGTCCGTTCGCCCTTGCAGGCGTCAACCGATGCGCTTGCGGCGCGGCTGCAGGTGGCCAGCGAAGAGGCAATCATTTCCGGCGCGCCCATCGGTCTGGTGATCCATGATTTCGGGGCCGGATATGGCTTCTACCGCTATGTCGACCGGCGCTGGTGGCCGCTCGCCGATCATCCGGCCCTGCAGTCGCGCCTTCTGCCGGACAGTGTGCGCCTGATTGCGCGTGACGCGATGATTGTCGCCGGCGATGCTGACACGGCCGATGAAAGCCGTGGGCAAGCGGGTGCCATCCCGGTGATCTGGTTCGATCCGGCCGGCCTGACCGAACCCTTCCGCCTGCGCCTTGAAGCCGCCGGCGAGGCCATTGATCTGGACTGGCAGGCCTCGGGCGGGCTGGTTGTCCTCGACGGGTCCGCGTCATGACAGGGTCGCGAACCGATAGCGGCTTCTCGCTGATCGAGATGATGGCGGCGCTGGCCGTGGTCGCCATTGCCGGTCTGGCGCTGATGAGCCTGACCCAGACCACCACCCGCAATGCCGCCGCCGTGGAGCGCCGGGCGCTGGCCGCGCTGGCGGCGGAAAACCTGCTCAATACCGAATGGTTGCGCGAGGGCATGCCCGAGGCGCGGTCGGGCCGCTACGAGCTGGGCGGGATCGCCTATGACTGGCGCACCCGGGTCGCGCAGACCGGCGAGGCGGGCTTCGTGCGCATCCATCTGGAGCTGAGCGAGAGCGATCAGGACCAGGTCCTGGCGTCGCTGGACACGTTCCGCCGGGTGACGCCATGACCCCGGTCCAGCCATCCGCACAGGCCGGCTTCTCGCTCACCGAAGTCCTGGTCTCGGTCTTCATCTTCGCCATCATCGGCTCGATCTCGGTCGGGCTGATGGCGTCGAGCCTGTCGGCGCAGGAACAGAACTCCGATGTGCTCGACCAGGCCGCCATGCTGGACACCACCCGCACCCTGTTGCGTGAGGATTTCGGGCAGGTGGTGCTGCGCCCGGCGCGCGATGCGGAAGGTCGTACCCTGACCGCCCTGTTCGCCGGAGATGTGGACGGGGTGGACCGGAGCGGTTTCGGTGACGGCGTGCGTTCCGGCGACACCATTCTCACCCTCACCCGCCGGGGTCGGTCCAATCCCGGCTTGCTGCGTCCGCGGTCCAGCCTGGCCCGCGTCGATTATGTGCTGCGCGACGGCAATCTCGTGCGCCGGATGATGCGCCATGTCGATGGCAGCCAGCCGATCGATGATGGCGAGATCGTGCTGGTGGCCGGTGTCAGCGATGTCGAACTCGATTTCCTGGTCGGCGCGGCGTGGACGCGGCGGGTGATGCTCAGATCGGGCCAGGGCGAGGCCGGGCTGCCGCGCGCCGTGCGCCTGCGCTACAACGCGCCGCGCCTGGGCGTCGTTGAACATGTGGTCCTCACATCGGGGGCAGGCGGATGAGCGGGCGTTCCGTTGACCTGTCCCACCGCGAAAGCGGGGCCTCGCTGGTCAGTGCCCTGTTGCTGGTCGCCGTGATGGCCTCGATGGCGATGATTCTGGCTGGCGAGCTGCGCGTCTCGCTGCGCCGTTCGGCCAATATGGAGGTGCGTGACCAGGCCTATTGGTATGCGATCGGCGCGCGCGAATATGCCAGCGGGCTGATCGGCGCTGCCATGGATGATCCGTCCACCGCGCTGCGCCCGGACGCGGCCTGGCTGCGCGGTGCGCGTGAGTTTCCGATCGAGCGCGGCATGCTGTCCGGGCGCGTGCGTGATGGCAATAACTGTTTCAATATCAATGGTCTTGTCGTTGATGATGGCCAGGGCGGCCGGGCCGCGGACGCTATCCAGCAACGCCGCTTCGAGCGCCTGATGACGGCTGTCGGTGTGCCGGCAACCGATGCCGGACGGATCGCGGCAGAGGCCGGCGACTGGATCGACAGCGATGTCCGCCCGATGGCCGGTGGCGCCGAGGACGAGATCTATACCCGGCGTCCCACACCCTATCGCAGCGGCAATACGCTGATGGCCGAGCGCGAGGAATTGCTGGCCCTGGCCTCGATGACCCCGGCGCTCTATCGCCGGATCGAGCCACTGGTCTGTGCCCGACCGGTCGCTGCGCCGCTGCCGCTCAACATCAATACGATGACCGCCGACGACTGGCCGCTGCTGGTCGCCCTGTTCGATGGGGAGCTGGGCCGGGTCGCGGTCGAAGGCCTGTTGCTGGCCAGACCGGCGTCCGGCTTCGCGACCGTCGAGGCCTTCTGGGCGCTGGAGGCGATCCAGGCGCTTGATCCCGATGCGACCCTGCGCGAGGCCATCGGCCTGGAAACGCGGTATTTTTCGGTCGAGGTGGACGTCCTTCATGACGGTCAGACCTATCATCTCGACGCCTTGTATGAATGGACAGGCAGTCCGCTGCCGACCCGTCTCAACCAACGTTATGGACATGTGACATGAGCCAGGACCTGATCCTGAAGCCGATGCGTGAGGGCGCGATCGCCTGGTCGGTCGTCGACCGGCGTGGCGCGACCCGCCTCCACGAAGGACGGCTGGCCAGCGGAGAAAGCTTTCCCGTCGGTGTCGCCGATGCGGTCGATCGCACGCTCATCCTGCTGCCAGGTGAGCATCTCCATGTGACCCGGCTGGCCATTCCGGCAAAATCCGAGCACCAGGCCCGGCAGGCGGCGCCCTTCCTGCTCGAGGACGAGCTCGCCTCGCGCCTGTCCGGGACCACCATACTGCCCGGCCCGCGCGCCGATGATGGCAGCCGCTGGGTGGTGGCGGTTGAAACTGGCTTGCTGGATGAGTGGCGCGAGGCGCTGGCCCCGTTGATCGTCCGTCCGGCCTTCATCGTTCCGGACAGCCTGGTGGCCGCCGAACCCGGCGCCGCGCTGACGCTGTATGACCGTGGTGACGCAATCCTGTTTGCCCATGATCCCGATGCCGAGGAGCCGGCCCGGCCGCTCGCCGGCGTGATGGACACGGCGCTGTTCGGGTCGGTGGTGCAGGCCCTGGTCAAGGCGGCCGGAAGCGGCGAGATCGCCGTGTCGCGCTCGCTGGGGCTGACCGGTGCCAATTTCCGCGCCATCGGGCAGGGCGGGATCGACCTGCGCGCCAGCGCTCTCGATGCCGAACGGCTGGCGGCCCTGCCGCGCCTGTTCGGCGACAGTTTTGCCTCGACCATGGACTGGTCGTCTCTGGTGCGGCCGCTGCGCCGCCCGCTCCTGCTGGCGGCCGGTCTATTGCTGGCCTTCTGCCTGCTGATCGGCGGCGAGACGATCTATTACCGCCTGCAGGCCGAGCGCTTTGAAACAGCGACCCTGGCCGAGTTCGATCATGCCATGCCGGACTTTGGCCGTGCGGTCATTCCGGCCGAGGCCGAGCGCCTGCTGCGGGCCCGTGTCGAGCGTCTGTCCGGTGACGGTCAGTCGGCCTTCCTGCAGCTGATCACGGCGCTAGACGAGCTGGTCGACGGCAATGACAGCGTCCGCATCGACCATGTCCGTTACGACCCGGCCCGCGCGGCCCTGTCGGTCGGTGCGACCTATTCGGACTTCTCCGATTTTGACGACCTCAATGCCCGCGCCGACCAGCTGGGTCTGCGTCTGGACGATGGCGGTGCCCGTGAGAGCACGGCCGGGATTGAGGGCGAGTTTGTGATGAGGCTGCCATGATGACGCGTTTTGCCCCGGTGCTGGCCTGGTGGGACGGCCTGTCCAGCCGTGAACAGGTGATGATGGCGGTGCTGGGCGCGCTGGCCATGATCCTGCTGGTCAGCCTGCTCATCATCCAGCCGCTTCTGGGCGCCCATGACCGGGCCCGTGACAGCTATGCCGCGTCGATGCGTCTCTACCGCGCGGTCGAGGCCGATGCCGATACCGTGCAGGCACTGGCCGCTGCGGCTCCGGCCAGCACGGCGCCGGCGCAGTCGCTGCGGGCGGTGGCCGGCTCGATGGCCCTGCGTCACGATATCGCCCTGGCCCGCATGGTGCCCGGTGAGGATGGTCGGCTGACCGTCAATATTGATCGCGCCGAGACCGCAGCCATTCTGGCCTGGCTGGTTGATCTGGACCGGCGCTACGGTATCCGCGCCCAGGCCTCGACGCTTGACCGCGACGCTGACGGCTTTGTCTCGGCCTCCTTCGTCCTCAGCCGCGGGGGTGCCTGATGTTTGCCCGTCTCCTGCTTGTTGCCGGCCTGCTGTTGGTCTGGCTGATTGCCCTGATGCCGCTCAAGCTGGTGGCGCTGGCGGCTGGCGGTTCGCCGGCATTGGGTTATCGCGATGTGTTCGGCACGATCTGGGACGGTCGGGTCTACGGGCTCGAACTCAATGGTGTTCCGGTCAGCGAGCTGGACGTGTCGCTCGATCCGCTGGCCCTGGTGCGCGGCCGGATCGGCGGCGAATGGCGCGTCAGCGACACCAGCCTGCGCGGCACGGGCGAGGCCCGGCTGTCGGGGTCCGGCCTGCAACTGGACGCGACCCAGCTGGTCGCCACGCTGGACCGTCTCGGCCTCGACACCATTCCCGGCCTCGATCCGCGCGAGCGGGTCTTTGTGCGGCTTGACCGGCTGGACTACCGCGACGGCCTCTGTCGTCAGGCCTCAGGATCGGCCCGCACCTCTGCCCTGGTCGGACTGGCACGCCTGTACGGGCAGGACGGTCCGGAACTGACCGGGGATATCAGCTGCGAGGATGGCCGCGTCGTGCTCGATTGGGCCGGTGCGGCCGAGGGGGTTGTCCTTGAGGGACGGGTCAGCTTCCGCGCCGACGGCTATGACTGGCAGGCAAGCATCGAGACCGCCTGGCCGGAATTCGCCGAGGCGCTGGCACTTGCCGGCATGCAACGGGACGGCAGCGTCTGGACCGCGACCGGCACGGTCAACCTCGATGCGGGTGCCGGCGGTCAGAATCCGGGATAAAGCCCCGGCCCGTAGGCGCGGTGCAGCCAGCCGGCGAAAAAGCCCAATGCCAGCCAGGGCCCGAACGGCCAGGGCTGGCTGCCATCGGGCAGGCGACGTCGCAGCAGTGCCAGGAGCGCGATGAAGACGAGCGCGCCCAGCGTGCCGATCAGCACGATCAGCGGCAGCAGCCAGCCGCCGCACCAGGCACCCGCGGCCCCCATCAGCTTGGCATCGCCGCGCCCCAGCCCGTCGCGGCCGCGCAAATGCCGGTAGCCGATCTCGATGGCGACAAAGCTGCCATAGCCCAATGCGGCACCGATCAGCGATGTCCAGGGCGTGCCGAGCCAGAGCGTGTTCAGGACGACACCGGCGACGATCAGCGGCAGGGTGCCGATGTCGGGCAGGCGGAAGCTGCGCGCATCAGTCCAGGCAAGCCAGGCAAGGCTGACGACGAGGATGACTGTGGCGAGGTGAATGTGAATCATTCCCGTCCTGTCACAAAAGTGTAATACGCATGGGCCACAAGGTCTGGACTCAATAAGGGACGACACCATGACAGACGCCGCGCTGGCGCTCCAAGCCGAAAATCTCCGGATGACATTCGGCGAAACCAAGGCGCTCGACGATGTCAGCCTAAGCGTCAAGCCGGGTGAGATGGTCGCGCTGATCGGTCCGTCCGGATCGGGCAAATCGACCCTGTTGCGTGTCGCTGCGGCCCTGCAGGTTGCGGACGCGGAAAGCGGTCCCGTCTCGGTTCTCGGCAAGACCATGCAGCAACGCGGCAAATTGTCGGGTAGGGTGCAACGCAACCGGATCCAGCTGGGCTTCATTTTCCAGCAGTTCAACCTGGTCGGTCGCCTGTCCCTGTTTCAGAACGTGCTTGTCGGCGCGCTCGGACGCTTGCCGACCTGGCGCGGCGTGCTGGGCATCTTCCCCGATGACGTCAAACAGTCCGCCATGGACGCGTTGACCCGCGTTGGCGTCGAAAGTTTCGCCGCCCGCCGGGCCTCCAACCTGTCCGGTGGCCAGCAGCAGCGCGGCGCGATCGCCCGCGCGCTTGTCCAGGGCGCGCAAGTCCTGTTCGCCGATGAACCGATCGCCTCGCTCGACCCGGTCTCGGCCCGCAAGGTCATGGAGACCCTGCGCGAGTTGAACAAGGATGATGGTCTGACGGTTGTCGTGACGCTGCATCAGGTCGACTACGCCAAGCGTTTCTGCGACCGCATCGTTGCCCTGAACAAGGGGCGGGTCGTTTATGACGGGCCGGCGGACGGACTGTCGCGCGACAAGTTGATTGAAATCTACGGCCCCGAATTCGAGACGGCCTTCGAAGGCGGAGACGCGTGATGAACACGATCCTGACCCAACCTTTCCGCCTTCTGGCCAAGGCCCTTCTGGTGCTCGCCGTGCTGTCGCTGGCCGCCTGCTCGGGCAGTGCCAACGAGCCGCGTTCGGCGACCGGTGTCGATGCAGCGTCCAATCCGGCTGACGGTGAGCGGCGCGTCCTCAATTTCGGCATTATCGCCACCGAGTCCTCCTCAACCCAGGAGGTCAACTGGCGCCCCTTTATCGACGCCATGTCGGAATGGACCGGCTATGATATCGAGCCGTATTACGCCTCGGATTATGCCGGTGTGATCCAGGCCATGCGCTATGACAGCGTCCAGTTCGCCTGGTTCTCCAATTTCTCCGGCCTGCAGGCCGTGCGCCGGGCTGGCGGTGAAGTGTTCGCCAAGGCTACCTATCCGGACGGGTCGGAGGGTTATCACTCCGTCCTTCTGGTTCCCAATGACAGCCCGATCCAGTCGCTGGAAGATATCCTCACCTGCGATGGCAGCCTCGATTTCGGTATGGGCGACCCCAATTCCACGTCCGGCTATCTGGTGCCGTCGGCCTTCATTTTCGCGCCGCGCGGGATTGACCCGAACGAGTGCTACAACTCGGTTCGCAACGCCAATCACGAAGCCAATGCGGTCGCGGTCGCCAATAGCCTTATTGATGTTGGCACCAACAATACCACCAACATGGTGCTGCTCGAGCGGTCGCGTCCGGAGATGTATAATCGGGTGCGCGAGATCTGGCGTTCGCCGATGATCGGCACCGATCCAATCATCTGGCGCGCTGACCTGGATGTCGAAGCCAAGCAGCGCCTGCAATACTTCTTCATGAATTACGGCCGCATGGGCACGCCTGAAGAGGTTGCCGAGGCACGGGCCATTCTCGACCCGCTCTATTTCGGCACCTTCCTGCCGGCGTCAAACGCCCATCTGGACCCGATCGTCCAACTGGAAATCGTGCGCGACCTGACCAATGTCCGCAATGATGCCGACCTGACCGAGGAAGAGCGTACGACGCGTATTGCGGCGCTCGAGGCGCGTCTCGCGGAAGTGGAGGCGGGCAATTCCGGGCTCACCAGTCAGGGCAATTCCTTCGAGCAGATGACGGATGCCGCCGCGCATCAGGAGCCGACCGAGGAGCCGGGTGTCGACTGGTTGATGGGCGGCGTCCTGATGATTGTCGCAGTCGGTGGCCTGGTGCTGTTGCTATGGGCGTCCGCGCCGCGCGGGCCGGGACCGAAAGTTCCGCTGATGGAACGTATCGCCAATGCGGTGATCGCGGCCGGAATTGTCGTCATCCTGGTCTGGAGCTTCAACTCTGCCAACATGGATCGCGCCTATCTGCTGGTCGAGAATGCCGGCGACATGGGCGAATTCATCTCCGGCTTCCTGCCCGATGACATCGCCGATGCGGCATCACGGGCCAGCTATTGGGAGGCCCTGTCGAGTGGCCTCGAGGAAGCCATCCCGCAAATGGTGGTGACCGTCCAGATCGCCATCTGGGGCACGTTCATTGCGGTGGTATCTGCCATCCCGTTCGGTCTCTTGAGTGCCCGCAATGTGGCGCCGGGCTGGATCGTCCAGCCGGTGCGCCGCCTGATGGACGTTTTCCGGTCGATCAACGAGCTGATCATCGCGCTGGTGTTCATTGCTGCGGTGGGGCTCGGGCCGCTGGCGGGTGTCATGGCCCTCGCTGTCCATACGACCGGCGTTCTGGCCAAGCTCTTCTCCGAGGCGGTCGAGTCGATCGATCACGGCCCGGTCGAGGGCGTTCGCGCCACCGGTGCCCGACCGATCCATGAAGTGATCTGGGCGGTGATTCCCCAGGTTGCGCCGCTGTGGACCTCCTTCGGCCTGTACCGTTTCGAGTCGAATGCGCGCTCTGCCACTGTGCTCGGTCTGATCGGTGCCGGCGGTATCGGACAGATTCTGTTCGAGGCTGTTCGCGCCTTTGACTACCAGCGCACGGCCGCGATCGTGATCGTCATCGTTGTGGCGGTCAGCGCGATCGACATGATGTCCCAGCTTCTGCGCAAGCGACTGACCTGATTTTACGGGGATAATCGAAGAAAGCCCGGGACGTTGGCGTCCCGGGCTTTTTTTTTGCCGACCCGCAACTGCAACAAAGGTGTCATCGAGGTGTAGTAAAACTGTCACCGAGTCGAAGTACGAGTTTTCGCGAAATAACGAAATCGTAGCAAAAGCTTCACTCAATCGACGCCTCTTTGACACATTGTGCCTATAGCGCAGCTAATCAGAGCGGCGTCCTGATGACCCAGGACCGCCACCGTGACCCAACGTTTTCTTGCGAGCACCCTCTTGGCTGCCAGCACTGCCCTCATCGCCACCACAACAGCTTCCGCCCAGGACACGGGCGGCTGGGAATTTGACGGCGTGCCGTCCTGGTCGGATCCAGTCAACGGCAACAGCTTCACCTTCCGGGGCCGTGTCTATCTCGATTATGGCGATATCGAATTCGAGACCGGCGGCCTGAGCACCAGCTATGCCGACAGCGAAATTCGCACCGCGCGCCTGGGAGTGACCGGTTCGGTCAGTGGCATCGACTATGTCGCCGAATTTGACTGGATCAATGAGGCGATCGCTGCCAACGACGTCTATCTGACCTTCGATCTGGATGGTTTCGACCTCAAGCTCGGCCACATGAAGACCCCCAATTCACTCGATGAGCAGACCTCCTCGCGTTATATCACCTACATGGAGCGCGGTCTGGGCACGGACCTGTTCGGCCTTGACCGGCGTGTTGGTGCGACGCTGGTCCGTTCGGGCAGCAATTACAGCCTCAGCGCCGGTGTATTTGGCGGCCGACCGGGCGATCTCTCGGACAGCCTTGAGCTGGATGACAGTTCGGCCATTGCAGCCCGTGCAACACGGACCTTCACCCATGGCGAGGCCACCGTGCATCTGGGTGCCTCGGTGCGTCATCTTGATTATGGCAATGTCGGCACGCGTGTTCGTGTCCGCCCGCAAACGCACATCACGGATCGCGTCGTCACCGCCGATTTCCGCCCCGGCCGTCCGCTGGGCGAAGCCGAGACCTCCTTCTTCTGGGGACTGGAAGCCGCGGTCATCAATGGCCCATTCCACGCCGAAGCCGAGTGGATGGACATGTCGCTGGACGGCCCGGCTGGCGATCCCGACTTCAACACGCAATACGCCAGCATGGGCTGGTTTCTTACCGGGGAAAGCCGTTCCTATTCGGCCGGCTCCGGCAAGTTCGGCCGCACGCGTCCCGGCACCACCGTTTCCGAAGGCGGACCCGGTGCCTGGGAAATCGCGGTGCGCTATGACCGTGCCGACCTCGACAGTGTCGCAGCGGGCGAACTCACCAATTGGACCCTTGGCGTGAACTGGTATCTGGAAGACCATGTTCGCATCATGGCCAACCTCGTCGACGGCAGCCTTTCAGTCCCGGGCGCAGCCGACACCGACGTGTCGGGCGCACAGCTTCGACTGCAATGGGATTTCTGATCAACCCGGGCCCGGCCAAATCGGGTCCGCATCGTTTGGTAGCAAGGAATTGAAGACATGAAACTCCAGGCTCAACTCGCCGCCGCCCTCGCGGTCGTGGCGATCGCTGGCGGCGCCGAGGCGCAACAGCGTGACCAGATCCGCATTGTCGGCTCCTCGACCGTATTCCCCTTCTCGACGGCGGTTGCCGAAAGCTTTGGTGCCAAGACCGGCCAGCCGACCCCGGTGGTCGAGTCAACCGGTTCGGGCGGCGGGCTTCGCCTGTTCTGCTCCGGTGTCGGCACCGAGCACCCCGATATTGTCAACGCCTCGCGCCGCATGCGCGGTTCGGAATATGAGCGCTGCCAGGACAATGGCGTGCGCGAGATCACCGAAGTGCGGATCGGTTTTGACGGCATTGTCATCGGTGCCGCCGATCGTGGTGCTGCCGATGTCGACATGACGCTCGACCAGGTTTGGCTGGCCCTCGCCGCCGAAGTTCCGGCCGATGACAGCTGCTCCAGCTTCATCCCCAATCCGAACACACGCTGGTCGGATATCGATCCGTCCCTGCCGCGTCAGCGCATTGAGGTTTTCGGACCGCCGCCGACCTCGGGCACCCGGGACGCCTTTGTCGAACTGGCCCTGCAGGACGGCGCCCGCCACATCGCCTGCATGGACGAGCTGCGTGACGCGGACCGCGACCGTTTCGAGCAGATCGCCAGCCGTATCCGTGAAGATGGCGCCTGGATCGACGCCGGCGAGAATGACAATGCTATCGTCCAGACGCTGGTCAACACGCCGACCGCCTTTGGCGTCTTCGGCTTCTCCTTCCTCGACCAGAATTCCGACCGCATCTCGGCGGTCTCGATCGACGGTGTCGCACCGGAATTCGATAATATCGCAGACGGCAGCTATCCGGTCTCCCGCTCGCTCTTCTTCTACGTGAAGAACCAGCATGCGGCGATCATTCCGGGTCTGACCGGCTATGTCGAAGAGTTCACCTCCGAGGAATCCTGGGGCGAATTCGGCTATCTCACCGATCGCGGCCTGATCCCGCTGCCGGACGCCGAGCGCAACGCCACCCGCGACGCCGCCGTCAACCTGACCGCGATGACGCAGTCGCCGGAATAGGCCTCGCCTGCAGCCACAGGCAAGCGGGTCACAAACAAGCGGGGGCGACCAGATGGTCGCCCCCGTTTTTGTTCGTGTTCGTGGCAATACCCCCTAGTACAGCGTCTTGCGCTTGCGCAGGCGGCGCCAGAAGCGGCGGCGTTCGGGTTTGGGGTGCGGGGTCAGATTGGCGATGAAATCCATCGCGCACTGGCGCCAGGAATGTTTCTCGGCATGGGCACGCGGTGCGGCGCGGTCGATTTCGAGGCAGTCGAGGCAGGCCTGGCGCAGATCGTCATTGATGAAGCCGCCGCCGGACCCGGGAATGATGTCCTTGGGTCCGTGCGCCGGGAAGGCCGCGACCGGAGTGCCGCAACCCATGGCTTCCAGATTGACCAGGCCGAATGTGTCGGTCCAGCTCGGGAAAACGAAGACGTCGGCATCGGCGAACCAGCGCGCCAGCTCCGGGCCGAATTTCGGTCCGGGGAAGACGGCATCGGGATAGCGCTCCTGCAATTCCTCGCGCTGGGGGCCGTCGCCGACCACCACCTTGGTGCCGGGCAGGTCGAGCTTGAGGAAGGTCTCGATATTCTTCTCGACCGCGATCCGACCGACATTGACGTAGACCGGACGCTCAAGCCCGGCATAGACGTCTTCGCCGCCGACGAAGCGCTTGTCCGGGTTGAACAGGTCGACATCGACACCGCGGGCCCAGGCGGTGAGATTCTTGAAGCCGCGTGCGGCGAGATCATCGCGCATCGACGGCGTCGTCACCATCACCCGGCCCGAGGCGTTGTGGAACCAGCGCATGAAAGCATAGCCCAGGCCGACCGGGATGAAGGGGAAGCGGGCATTGATGTATTCAGGGTATTTGGTGTGATAGCTGGTGGTGAAGGGCAGTTTCCACTTCACGCAGATCCGGCGCGCCGCCATGCCCAGCGGGCCTTCGGTGGCGATGTGGATGGCTTCCGGTTCGAAGGCCTTGAAACGCTGCGCGATATCCTTGCGGGCACCCAGGGCCAGCTTGATCTCGGGATAGGTCGGCATCGGAAAGGTCTTGTAGCCCAGACCGGGGTGAATCACCTCGACCTGGTGGCCCATGGCGCGGGCTTCCTCGACCGTGCGCGACAGGGTCCGCACGACGCCATTCACCTGCGGCTCCCAGGCATCGGTCACGAGCATGATGCGCTGTGGGCGTTCGTCGCCACCATTGCCGCTTTCGATATCGGTATCCGTATCCAGATCAGTCTCGAGATCGGAGTCGAGGTCGGGTGACAGGGTGTCGTTGGCGTCGGTCATGGCGTCCTGTGTCTGGTCGGGCGCGCGAGGCGCCGGGCAGTTCCGGTGAGTGTGCTGCGGATGTAGCGGAAGGCAGCCACAATGTCAGCTGTCAGCATAACCGCGAATGTCGCTGCTTGAAGCGAAGAAAGCGGTAAGCGTGCCGGGGCGCGAAAAAGCAGTGGATCCAGGCTGGGAGACTTCGCCGCAGGGGGCGGCTTGGCGGACAAGAAATTTGTGATCCGGGCGGGCTTCCAGCGGTCGCCGCGCAATGTTTGTCTCGAAGTCGAAGGGCGTTCGCTGTTTGGACCATCCAAGGCATGTGAGCATGAAGACAGACGAGCGGAAGACTTCGCTTGCCCTTGTCAAAACGCCATACCATTGTCCGCGCTAATCACTTGCCCAACAGGGAGTTTCCGCCATGAATGTCCAGGCTCGAGACATGATGCGATGGGATGATCTTGATGCGGTGAAATTCGCCGACGAGACGGCGGCGGTCCGTGATCTGGCGGCAGCGACCGGACTGGATGAGGCGGCCCAGGCCCGCGTCCACGATGCGGCTGTTGCATTGGTTAAGACAGCCCGCGAGACCACCAAGTCGCGCGGACTCATGGACAGCTTCCTGCAGGAATTCACCCTGTCCAACCGTGAGGGGCTGGCGCTGATGTGTCTGGCCGAGGCCCTGCTGCGCGTGCCTGACGCGCCGACAGCCGACAAGCTCATCGCGGAAAAGATCTCCGATGGTGCCTGGTCGGAGCATATGGGCCGTTCGGAAAACTGGCTGGTCAATGCCTCCACGATCGGGCTGATGCTGACCGGCAATATCATTGATGTCGAACCGGAAGCGCGCAAAAGCCCCGGCACCTATCTGCGCAAACTGACCCAGAAAATGGGTGAGCCGGTGATCCGCGCCGCCGTTTTCCGCGCCATGGGCATCATGGGCGAGGAATTCGTGTTGGGGCGTTCCATCAAGGAGGGCCTCAAGCGCGCCAAGAAGGGTGAGGGCGAGCTGTGCTCCTTTGACATGCTGGGCGAGGGGGCGCGCACGGCCAAGGACGCGGCGCGCTATCACAAGCGCTATCTGGAAGCGATCGCCGCGGTCGGCAAGGCCCGCGAGGACGGTCCGGTCGAACGCGTGCACGGCGTGTCGGTCAAGCTCTCCGCCCTGCACCCCAAATATCTGGCGGTAAAGGAAAAGCGGGTAATCGAGGAGCTCTACCCGCTGGTGCTTGAACAGGCCGTCGCGGCGAAGTCGCACGATATCAGTTTCTGTCTCGACGCCGAGGAATCCGACCGCCTGATCCTGTCGCTGAAACTGCTCGAAAAGCTGGCGCGTGCGCCGGAGCTGGCCGGGTGGAACGGACTCGGGCTGGCGGTGCAGGCCTACCAGAAGCGCGCCCGCCGGGTGATCGAGACCCTGGTCGAGCTGGGCCGGGCCAGCGAACGTCGCTTCATGGTCCGCCTCGTCAAGGGTGCCTATTGGGACAGTGAGATCAAATTCGCCCACCAGAATGGCTGGCCCGACTTTCCGGTCTGGACCACAAAGCCGGCAACGGATCTCAACTATCTCGTCTGCGCCCGCGTGATGCTGGGTGCGCCGGATGCGATCTATGGCCAGTTTGCGACCCATAACGCCCATTCGCTGGCCGCCGTTCGCGAGCTGGCCCAGCAGGCCGGTGTCGAGTCCTATGAATTCCAGCGGCTGCACGGGATGGGTGAGGCGCTCTATGCCGCTGACAGTCAGCTGAACCTCGATACGCCGGTCCGCGTCTATGCCCCGGTCGGCAGTCACGAGGATTTGCTGCCCTATCTGGTCCGCCGACTGCTGGAGAATGGGGCCAATACCTCGTTCGTGCACTCATTCCTCGATCCGGACGTGCCGGTCGAGCAGGTCGCCAGCGGTCCGTTCGAGGTCGCCAGGACAATCGACCGTCACGCCAAGATCGCCCTGCCGCGGGATCTGTATGGCGAAGAACGTGCCAACTCGGTCGGGCTGGACCTGGCCCAGGCATCGGCCCGTGACCGGGTTGCGCGGGCGCTGACGGCCTTTGATCGCGAAGACCAGTTGATGGCGTCGCCGCTGGTGGCCGGCCATGCGGTCGATGGCGCGGCGCACCAGGTCATGTCGCCGGTCGACATGGCTCGTCAGGTCGGTGCTGTGGTCGACGCGTCGGTTGAAGATGTCGATACGGCCTTCGACAGCGCGGTGGCGGCCCAGCCGGGCTGGGACCGGCGCGGCGGCAAGGCACGCGGCGCCATCCTGCGCGCCATGGGCGATGCCATGGAGGCCGACATGGACCGGTTGCTGGCGATCATGGCGATCGAAGCCGGCAAGACCCTCGCAGACGGTATTGCCGAGGTGCGCGAGGCGGTCGATTTTTGTCGTTATTATGCCGCCCAGGCCGAACGTGAGTTCGACAGCGCCGTCCGCCTGCCGGGACCGGCGGGCGAGACCAATCATCTGGGCATGAAGGGGCGCGGTGTCTTTGTCACCATCAGCCCGTGGAACTTCCCGCTGGCCATTTTTGCCGGCCAGATTGCGGCGGCGCTGGCCGCGGGCAATACCGTTCTGGCCAAACCGGCCGAGCAGACCCCTTTGATCGCCTTTGAAGCGGTGAGGATGTTCCACGCTGCCGGGCTGCCGGCGGATGTCCTGCACCTGTTGCCGGGGCGCGGCGAGATCGTCGGCGCAGCGCTGACCACCGATCCCCGCACGGCCGGCGTCGCCTTCACTGGCTCGACCGAAGTGGCACGCCTGATCAACCGCTCGCTGGCGGCCCGCGAAACGGCGATCGCGCCTCTGGTCGCCGAGACCGGCGGGCTCAACGGCATGTTCGTCGATACAACGGCACTGAAGGAACAGGTCATTGATGACGCGATCAACTCGGCCTTCGGTTCGGCCGGTCAACGCTGTTCGGCGCTGCGGGTGATCTTCCTGCCGGAAGATACGGCAGACGAGATCATCGAGGGTCTGGCCGGCGCCATGGACGAGTTGCAGATCGGTGATCCGACCGATCCGGCGACTGATGTCGGGCCGGTGATCGACAATGAGGCCCGGGAAATCCTGCTGCGCCATGTCGAGCGCATGGAGGCCGGTGCGAAGATCATCAAGCAGATCGATGTCGGCGACAAGTTTGACAGCGGTTTCTTCTTTGGCCCGACCCTGGTCGAACTGCCCTCGCTGGACCTGCTCGAGCGCGAGGTGTTCGGGCCGATTCTTCATGTCGTGCGCTACAAGCGCAAGGAAATGACGGCCATTGCCGCCGAGCTGGCCGACAAGGGCTACGGCCTCACCCTGGGCATCCATTCCCGCCTGTCATCTTTCCACAGGCAAATTCAGTCGCTCGTGCCGGCCGGCAATATCTACGTCAATCGCAACATGGTCGGTGCCGTTGTCGGGGTCCAGCCGTTCGGCGGGGAAGGCTTGTCTGGCACGGGTCCCAAGGCGGGTGGTCCCCACTATCTGCATCGTTTCGCAGGCGAGCGGACGGTCACAATCAACATTGCGGCGCAGGGTGGTGACCCGGAGCTGCTCAATCTCGACTGAAGCAAGGTTAACGGCTGTTAATCCTTGTTGGATGCGGAGATGCGCCCCGTTAACGATGTGTGACGGGGCGCATATCTTATTAGGCGTCTGTTAACCAAAAAATCCGCTCAAGGATCATTCTCCCCGTTGACCAGTGCCCCGGCTTTGATCCACTATATGTTGGGTCGGCTGGCGACAGCGGCACACTATACAGATTTTCAAACGACCTTTGGGTTTGTTCGGTGCGCAGCATTGGGGCTGTCGCAACAGGAATTTTTTGCCTCGGGCTTGGGGAGTAGATTGACCATGACGCCACTGGATACAGCCGCCAAACAGACGCCGGACGATGTCCGGCAGACCGTTTCCACGACCCGTCGTGGCAAGCCCAAATCCACGACGTCGAAGCCGGCCGCTGACACCACGCATCTGCGTGTCGTTGAAAGCGTACGTATTGATCGCTCGCGTGATGCCTTCCTGACCGAGTTCGGCAAGAAGACCCTGGAAGACCGCTATCTCCTGCCGGGAGAGAGCTATCAGGACATGTTCGCCCGTGTCGCCACGGCCTATGCCGACGACACCGAACACGCCCAGCGTCTTTATGATTACATTTCCCAGCTCTGGTTCATGCCGGCGACGCCCGTCCTGTCCAATGGTGGCGCCGATCGCGGCCTGCCGATCTCCTGCTTCCTCAATTCGGTTGGCGACAGCCTCGACGACATTGTCGGCACCTGGACCGAGAATGTCTGGCTCGCCTCCAACGGCGGCGGCATCGGCACCTATTGGGGCGATGTCCGCTCGATCGGCGAGAAAATCGGCGAGATTGGCCAGACCTCCGGCATCATTCCCTTCATCCGCGTGATGGACAGCCTGACCCTGGCGATCTCGCAAGGCTCGCTGCGCCGCGGATCTGCCGCCGTCTATCTCGACATCCACCATCCGGAGATCGAGGAATTCCTCGAAATCCGCAAACCGTCCGGTGATTTCAACCGCAAGTCCCTGAACCTGCACCACGGTCTCAACATCTCCGATGCCTTCATGGAAGCCGTTCGCGATGATGAAGAGTTCGAACTGAAATCCCCGAAATCCGGCGAAGTGGTCAAGACGGTCAATGCCCGCAAGCTGTGGCAGAAGATCATCGAGCTGCGCCTGCAGACCGGCGAGCCCTACATCATCTATTCCGACACCGTGAACCGCGCCCTGCCAGCCCATCAGCGCAAGCTGGGTCTGAAGGTCCGCCAGTCCAACCTGTGTGCCGAGATCATGCTGCCGACCGGTTTCGACCAGAACGGCAAGGAGCGCACCGCGGTCTGCTGCCTGTCTTCGCTCAATGCGGCGAAATACATGGAGTGGAAAGACAATCCCGACTTCATCGAGGATATCTACCGCTTCCTCGACAATGTCCTGCAGGACTTCATCGACCGCGCACCGGCGGAAATGGACCGCGCTGTCTATTCAGCCATCCAGGAACGCTCTGTGGGTTTGGGCCTGATGGGCATGCACACCCTGCTGCAGCAGATGAATGCGCCCTTCGAGAGCGCCATGGCCAAGTCGTGGAACCTCAAACTGTTCAAGCATATCCGCACCGCCGCCGATGCCGCGTCGGTCAAGCTGGCCGAAGAGCGTGGCGCCTGTCCGGATGCCGAGGCCTCCGGCGTCAAGGCCCGCTTCTCGCACAAGCTGGCAATTGCGCCGACGGCCTCGATCTCGATCATTTGTGGCGGCGTGTCCGCCGGCATCGAGCCGATCCCGGCCAATGTCTACACCCACAAGACGCTGTCGGGTTCGACCACGGTCAAGAATCCGCAACTGGAAGCCGTGCTGGAAGCCAAGGGGCTCAACACGCCGGGCATGTGGGCCTCGATCCTGGAAGCGGAAGGCTCGGTCCAGCATCTTGAATGCCTCGACGAGCACGAGAAGGCGACTTTCCGCACCGCTTTCGAGATTGATCAGCGCTGGGTCATCGAGCACGCGGCCGACCGCACGCCCTATGTGTGCCAGTCGCAGTCGTTGAACATCTTCCTGCCGGGTGACGTCGATAAGTGGGATCTGCACATGCTGCATTGGTCAGCCTGGGAGAAGGGCGTGAAGTCGCTCTACTACTGCCGCTCCAAATCGATCCAGCGGGCGGCCTATGCCGGCTCCGAGAAAAAGTCCGATGCCGAAGTCTCGATGGCTGAGGCGGCGCCGACCGACTACGAGGAATGCCTCGCCTGCCAATAGGCGTGGCGAGCACATCGCCGGTCCGACCGAGGGGGTAGGAACGGCAGAAAAGGGGCGCGGCAAGGCGCCCCTTTTTGCATCCGGTGTCGACCGGGCTTCGCATTGCAACATTCCTTTCATTGGACCCGGTTGGCGGGCGCCGTTAACCTTTTCGCCTCAAGGGTGAATCAGCGTGCGTTCTGGCTGCGCTTTACCCATGGTGGTGCCTGGGGGAGAGGCGTGATGGCATTCGGACGCACATCAGAGATCGTGACCGCCGGGCTGATTGCGCTCGGTGGGGTCTCATGGGTGATGACCCAACCCGGTGAGGCGGCGTCGGACTGGGCCTCGTCCTCGCAGATGATCCGCCAGCAGATGGCGACCGAAGGTGATGTCCGACCGCTGTCACCGGAAGCGGCCCGCGTTGCCCTGTCGGCGCTGGCTTTGAGCGACGACCCGTTCAACGGCAATCCGCTCGCCGGTCTGACGCCGACCGGGGCAACAAGGATCGACTTGGGCAATGCCGGTGTGATCGAAGTTGCGGTGCTCGACGATGGGCGCGCTGATCACGCCCACCAATTGTTCGCCGCCCGGGCCGACGCCTATTCGCCGGTGGTGCTGGACCGGGGCCAGCGCGAGGCAACCATCGCCGTTGCCTATGAGCGGGCCTTCCAGTCGACCGGTGCCGGGGAGGAGCTGGATGTCAGCTTCACACCACGCGCTGCGGTCAGCGTCGGACCGGATGGTTCGGCGACCAGCGCCGGCGCCGAAGTGCGGGTCGGCCAGTATCTGCGCCAGAACAATCTGTCCGAGAGCCCGGCCTGGTATGTCTTTGCCGGCGCCGACCGTCGGGCCCTGATGTACAATCCTGCCGAGGGCGTCGACTTTCAGAACGCCATGTATCTGACCCAGCGCGAGGTGGTTGGTGATGCCCAGGCCGGTATTGCCGTGCGCATGGGCAAGGCGGACCTGTCACTGGCCTATGTGCGCCGCGAATACCGTCATGTCGCCGGTGTGCGATCGTTCGACGAGACCGAGGAATTCGGCGCCGTGACGGTGAACTGGCGCTGGTAGGGGCCAGGGGCCGAGGCCCGTGACGCGCCACCCTCTGACAGAAATCGTGATGACTCCAACCCTGCCCATGAGTAGGAGAATCGGGCAGTTTCCACAGTCGCGATCAGTCATGGCTTCATCAAGCTGTAGACGATTTGGAAACCACGAACACAATATGTTGTGTTCATCGCAATGATTCGGGCGCGCGCCATCCAGGCTGTCGGCGCCAAGCAGGAGAGCCAAAGACATGACCACCGAGACTGATGCGCTGCCGGGCCTCCTGACCACCAGTCACTCCTACAAGCCGTTCCGCTATCCGTGGGCCTATGACTTCTGGAAGAAGCAGCAACAGGTTCACTGGATGCCGGAAGAAGTGCCGCTGGGCGAGGATTGCAAGGATTGGGCGACCAAGCTCAATGATGGCGAGCGCAATCTGCTGACCCAGATCTTCCGTTTCTTCACCCAGTCCGATGTCGAGGTGAATGACAATTACATGGAGCGTTACAGCCGTGTCTTCCGCCCGACCGAGGTGAAGATGATGCTGGCCTCCTTCTCCAACATGGAGACGATCCACATTGCCGCCTATGCGCTCCTTCTGGAGACGATCGGCATGCCGGACAGCGAGTTCTCGGCTTTCATGGAATACCAGGCCATGGCCGACAAGCATGACTACATGCAGCGTTTCGGCGTCGAGGATGAAGCCGACATCCTGCGCACCGTGGCCATGTTCGGCGCCTTCACCGAAGGCCTGCAGCTGTTCGCCTCCTTCGCCATGCTGATGAATTTCCCGCGCTTCAACAAGATGAAGGGCATGGGCCAGATCGTGACCTGGTCGATCCGCGATGAGAGCCTGCACTGTGAGGGCATGATCAAGCTCTTCCACGCCTTCGCCGAGGAGACCGGTGCCCTCACGCAGGAGGTCAAGGACGACATCACCGAGTGCTGCCGCACCGTGGTCGGCCTGGAAGACAAGTTCATCGATCTGGCCTTCGAGGCCGGTGATGTCGAAGGCATGACGCCGGACGATATCAAGACCTATATCCGCTACATCGCCGACTGGCGCCTCGGCCAGCTTGGTTTGCCCAAGATCTACGGCGTCAAGGAACACCCGCTCCCCTGGCTGTCGGAAATCCTCAACGGCGTCGAGCACGCCAACTTCTTTGAAGCGAGAGCCACCGAATACTCCAAGGGCGCCACCAAGGGCGACTGGCACGGCGATGAAGGCGTGTGGGGCATGTTCGACAAGATGAAGACCGAGAAGACGCAGGAAGAACCGGCGGAGTAATTCGTCGCCATCCGGACCGTATCAGAGGGCCCTCGGCAGATGCCGGGGGCCTTTTTGTTTTGGGGCTTGCGCGGGGCAGAGAACCATGATATTTCGAAGGAAGATTCTTCGCTGAGTTAGAAGATTCCTTGTGTGTGGACATCTTTGCTTGTATTTCTAGTTATATTCGGGCAAAAGAAAACGCCCCCAGCATGAGCTGAGGGCGTCTAATTCACCGGGGGAGTGCAATCCCCCAGAGATGGGCGCTAGCGCCCGAACCACCAAGCCCCACCCGGGAGATTGGAGGTAGATCGTGATTATCGTTGATATAGCGCAATTCAGAAGAGCTTGAAAGGCGCTAGCGCGCCGATCGCTATCATCCCTAGTCGCACTTTATCTTCAAAAACGGAGTGGTTCATGAAACCGCCAACCCGCAAACAATCTGGTAATCGCGTATCCACCATCGCATCCAAGGCTCTGCAGGGGAAAAAGTTGACCGCGTCAGAAGTCAAATCGCTTGCAGGATCGGTTCTCTCTCAAGATGAAACCAAGGGCCGTCGTCCGAAATAGCGACGTCGTGGCCGCCAGAGCTATATCTGGCGGCCACGTCAGCTTCCGGCGCCACGCGCCCACCCATACATAAACCTCTTGTCAGCCAGCGGGCCGTATCCGGGTCTTCAGGTCAAGGGCGGCGCAGCCGCCGCTTCGCGGTTTCACCCTTGAGCTGAAGACCCGGATACGGCGAACTCCCGGCAAGTGATTTATGGCGCAGTCCGCGCCGTGAGCGCCTTCACCTCCACCATTTACCCGTCATCCCACGGTGGCTGCGAAGCAGGCATCCGGGGGACCTTTGCTACCCCGTCAGATCGATGGTTGAGGTCCCCCGGATCGCGGCGATGCCGCGACCGTGGGATGACGGGGAGACAGGTTTGTGGGTAGAGGCCGGTCGCCGCTACGTGGTTGCCCCCCTGGTTAAAGACCCGGATGTGGCTGTTTCCGGGCAAACGGCTTCTGGCGGGGCATGGGCCCTGCGCCGCTTCCCAATCCTCACCCCACTATTTTTCCCGGACGCGCGTGAGCGCGATCCGGGACCAACGGGAGACTCATCGCTTGCCAGTCAGGCCGGTCGGTCCCGGCTCTGCGCCCCGCTTTTGCGGGGCTCCGGCCGGAAAAAATGTGTGTGCTGAGGAGGTTGTGAGCGTGTGGGGCGCAAAGACCGGGGCGCCTTGCGCCTCTGTCAAAACAAACCCCATACTTCCGTCATCCCCCGGTGACTGCGAAGCAGGCATCCGGGGGACCTCTACTCGCTTGCCGACGGGTGGTAGCGGGGCTGGCCCCAGCCCCCCGCTACTCCGCCTCAAGCCGGTCCAGGATCGGGCAATCGGGGCGGTCATGAGCCTGGCCATCGTCAACGGGCTTTTGACCTCGATCGCCCTGGAAACCGTTATCCTGTCGCGCCAGATGGCGCTCGCAATGGCGTTCAGGACGGCCGTCGGCATGTCCTTCATTTCGATGATTGCCATGGAAGCGGTGATGAACGGGGTCGATGTCTGGCCGCCCTGAACAGGGCTTGTCACTGAAGCAGTCACTTTGAGGCGAACCATTTTCCCGCTTGACCTCCCGCGCAAATGACGGATTTCCTTCAAGGAACCCCATTGGCCGATCACCGGTCAGTTGGTCCGCCGGGTGCGCGGGGGAGAGCAGGGACATGGCACGAAAATTCAAGGCAGATATTCGTCGGGAGGCGAGCTGTGCTGCTTGCGGCACGGGTTATTACTATTTCCACGATGTCGAGGTGGACGAAATCGACAGCGAAAAATTCGATGAGAAAGTGCGCGCAGCGGTGGAGGTCGGTGTCGGCGTCGCCCCCTGTCCGTCCTGCGGCGAACTCAATCCCGAGATGAAGGCGGCGCATGGCAAGGCACTCCGCTCGCATCTGATCGGAATCGCCGTCTCGCTCGCCATTCTCGCTTTCGGCTGGATGATGCTGGAGGAGGGCCTCCTGCTCTACATTCTCCTGCCGGTGGGCGGGCTGTCGCTGCTCGGCTATCTCGGCATCACCATCGCCTGGGTGTTTGAACCCAAGACCAACCGCAAGCATTCCATTTTGCCCGGCCGCGAAGCCGAGGCGTCGGAGAAGGCCCGGACCCAGCTCGCGGCCTGGCAGGCTCGCACGCCCTGAGCGTGAAGCCGGTAGCCGGGACGGCATCGCAAGCCTGACCCTTGCAGCCATCTTCCCTCGGAGATGGCGCAGCAGGCGGCCGGGGACCCGGGCTGGCCTGCAACACGCACCGCCTCATCCCGGCCCGGCCACCTGGCTGGCGCGCCAGTCTCGTGGCGTCTGGCCGGTGGCGGCCTTGAAGGCGGTATAGAAGGTCGAGCGGGCGTTGAAGCCGACATCCAGCGCGATGGTCAGCACGGTCTCTTCGCCGGCCAGGATGCGCGGCAGCGATGCCTCGATCCGGCAGCGATTGACGTAGTCGAAAAAGGTCGTGTCCAGGGTCTGGTTGAGGACTTGTGAGACCAGATTGGCCGGTACGGCGATGGCCTTGGCCAGCCTGGGCAGGGACAGGTTGGGGTCGAGATAGAGTGCGTCCTTGGCCATGATTGCCTCGATCCGCGCCGCGATGCGGGCAGCGTGCTCCGGTTCAAGGGCGGATTTGCGGTATTTCTCCGCCGGAAGGTCGTCGGTGGCGGTTGCGTCAGGCGGGCTCGCGACCGTGTCTTCGGCGACGGGTTCTGTCGCGGCCAGCCCCGGATGTTGCGACAGGCCGCGAGTGGCGAGCATCGCCGTCAGCGCCATGATGAGCACAGAGCCGACGACCGGCGGGACCGCCAGGCTGGCGATCAGATTGTCCCAGACAAGCAGCGCCATCACCGCCAGCCAGACCGCGATGATGGCCAGGATCGTCAGGCGCAGCCAGATCAGTTCGCGACGTTCGGTATTGGAGAAGTGATCGTGCAATGCGTGGCGGTAGGCCTTCAGGCGCGCCAGGATGCGCCAGACATAAAAGGCTGACACGAAACTCCAGGCGATCACCAGCACGAAGACGGCCAGAACCGCCGTGGCGGCCCGGGCGCCACCTGGCAATTCCCCGGTGGTGAGGATGAAATCAACGCTCCCCGCCGGCAGCGTCCAGACCAGCATGGCGCTGGCCAGGGCCAGGCCCGGTCCGGTCAGATGCCAGGGAGAGATCGCCGACCTGTCGGTCCTGTCTGCTCGGGTCAGCGCCTGGACATAGCCCCAGAACAGCGGCGGCAAGGCGTAGAGTCCGACCAGCACCAGCCCGGCCATCGGCGTCACGCCCTCAGGCTGGATGGCGACGACCACCGGCCCGGCGGCGAGGCTCGCCAGCACGCCGAACAGTCCGGCGAGCCAGTGTCGCGGCAATGGGCTGGACTGGCCGGTCAACACGACCAGAAGGCAGAGCAAGGCCTGCCCGGTCGCGGCGGAAGCGAGAATGAGAGGCAGTGTGTCGGCGGCGGGCAGGGTCATCACGGCATCGGCTTTCGCGGGTGTCGGCTGTTGGTTTTCGCCAGTTGGTTTTCACCTGTCCGGCCCAGCCGGCCCGGACATTTTGTGTCCGCGCCTGCAGGGCGGGGCGCCGGACAGGGCAATTCCGGCGATACGGGACCCTCGCTCTCTGACACAGCCAATATCGGGAATCCAGCATGTTGCCTGAACTGCTCACACTGTTTCACGTCCTCTCCGGCACGCTGTGCGTCGGAGCCGGGGGGATCGCCTTCCTCGCTCCCAAGGGCAGGCCGGTGCACCGCGCCGCGGGCACGGTCTTCCTGGTCTCGATGCTGGCGACGGCCCTGTCCGGCGCCGTGATCGGCGTGCTGGAACCCGCGCGTCTGCTGATCACCGCGTTTGCCGGCCTGCTGGCTGCCTATCTGGTTCTGACCGGCTGGCGCACGGCGCGCTGGCGGACCGGCCGACCCGGTGGCTTCGAGTGGGTCGCGCTGGTCGCCATCCTCGCCGGTACGGCCGGCCTGGCGACACTGGCCGTTCTGGCTTTGCAGACAGAGACCGGCCGCCTGCTCGGTTTTGCCGGCGAGGACTATGCAATGCTGGCGATGATGTCGGCCCTGGGCGCGGTCGCCGACCTGACCCTTCTGATACGTGGCCCGCTATCGCCGCGTCACCGTATCGCGCGACATCTCTGGCGCATGGGTCTGGCCTTTTTCATTGCGGTCGGGTCCTTTTTCACCGGACCGGGCGCTCGCGTCTTTCCCGAGGCGTTGCGAGAGAGCGGATTGCTGTCCCTGCCCGAGGGGCTGACGGCCTTGCTGATCCTGCTGTTCCTGGTCCGGACCCTGTTCAAGCGGTCCCGCCGTGATCCAGGAGCGGCGTCATGATCAGCACCATCAGCAGCCTGCCGCTCATCGGACAGCTCCACTTCCTCGTCGGGGTGATCGGCCTCCTTGCCGGCGTCACGCCCTTTCTTGTCCGCAAGGGCGGGACTTCGCATCGTCTGGCCGGGCGGGTGTTTGTCGTCTGCATGCTGCTGCTTTGCGCCAGTGGCCTGTATATGAGCCTGACCCGCTCAATCCTGTTCACCGCCTTCCTTGCCCTCTTGGCCGGGCATGCCGTGACGACCGGCTGGATGGCCGCGGCCCGGATCACCGGCCGGGCCGAGCAGCTCGCCGCTGGCGTGATTTCACTCGTCGCCATGACAGCGGCCGGCTCCGGCCTGGTGGTCGCCAGCCTGCCCTCGGGCACATTGAACGATCTGCCGCCCGTGGCTTTTTACAGTCTTGGCGGTGTGGCGCTCTGGATTGCCGGCATTGATGTCCTGGCCCTGCGGCGCGGAGCTGCGAATGATCGCCAGCGCCTGACCCGGCATATCTGGCGCATGGGTTTTGCCCTCTTCATCGCCAGCTTCATCTTCTTTTTCGGCAATAATTCTGTGCTGCCGCCCGTCCTGCGCTCGCCGCTGGCGCTGCTGACGCCGGTCCTGAGCGTTATCGGTCTGACCCTGTATGCGAGTTTGCGCATGCGCCTCGGCCGCCGCCCTGCGTTTCCATCCGGGATGAAAACGCAGGGTCGGGGAGAGGGAGGCGGCTAGATCACCGCCTCACCCGCCGGTTCGCGCATGTTGTAGCTCGACGCCATGACCCGCCCATAGGCCCCGCCATTGGCGATCAGGATGATATCGCCTTCCTCGGTTTCCGGCATCAGGCGCTGGGCGCCGAGGCGGTCAGCGGTTTCGCAGATAGGACCGACGATATCGGCGACATAGGCCGGGCTCTCATCAAGCCGCGTCAGGTTGACGATCTCGTGACGCGCGCCGTACAGGGCCGGGCGGATGAGCGAGTTCATGCCGGTATTGATGCCGACAAAGCGCGCATCCGGCGTGTGTTTGAGCTGGGTCACGCGGGCCAGCAGTACGCCTGACTCGGCCGAGATATAGCGGCCCGGCTCGATCCAGAGCTGGTATTTCGGGTGCGCCGTCTTGAGGTCGGTCAGGACCTGGTCGAGCGCATCCATGTCGATCCGGCGGACGCCGGAGGCTTCATCGACCGAGAGACCGCCGCCGAGATCGAGGATTTCGACATCGGGCATGTCGCGGGCGGTGTCCACCAGGAAGAGGCCGACACGGCGCCAGTGATCGGGATCGGAAATGCCCGAGCCGGAATGGACGTGCAGGCCATTGATGATGGCGCCGGCCTTCTTCGCGAGGTCGCGCGCCTCGACCAGCTCGTCGGCATGCAGGCCGAACTTGGCTTCCGGCCCGGCCGTGCGGACATGTTTGTGATGACCTTCCGGACGCTGGGGATTGATCCGCAGCGTGATCTTGCGGCCGGAAAAGATCTCCGGCCAGGCGCGCAGCGGGTGCAGACCGTCCAGGGTCAGGTGGATCCCCAACTCCAGCGCCTGGGCGTATTCCGCCCTGGGCGCGAAATTTGGGGTGAAGAGGATGCGGTCGACCGGCAGGTCCGGCACCGCCTTGCGGGCCGCCATGACTTCATTGATCGAGACGCATTCCACGCCCAGCCCGGCTTCAACCGCGGTGCGGATCATGTCGGGATGGCCATTGGCCTTCATCGCATACCAGCCGCGATCGAGGCCCTTGAGGCCGGCAACGGCCGAAGCGCGCGTTTTCACGGTCTCAAGGTCGTAGACATAGGTCGCGCCATCAACCGGGCAGAGATCGAGCAGGGCCTGACGCTTGGCGCGCCACCAGGTGCCGGTTCCCGCCGGGGCGGTCTCGGTCAGGTTTTCGCCGATCTCGCGCCAGGAGGGGCCGAAGGTCCTGTCCATGGGCTTGGGCTGGATCAGCTGGTCGTGCAGGCGGCGGCAGAGCGGCTTGCCCTGGTCGCCATCGACGACGACGGTGAGATTGAGATCATTCGCCGCTTGGCTGACCAGCCGCACCGGATAATGGGCGAAGGCCTCCATGGCCGGGCCGAATTGGGCCAGAAGCGCGCGCACGCCGCGACCGACCAGGCTGACGGCGGCGCAATTCTCGATGATCTCGACGCGGGCGATCTGGGCCAGATCATCCTCCAGCGCGCCGAGCACGTCCGGGGTCAGGCCCGGATCATCATCCAGCGACACCGTGACCGAGGTTTCCGAGGTCGACACCAGGTCGATCGAGACGCCGTGACGGGCGAAGGGTTCGAAGGCTTTCGACAAAAAGCCGGAGGCGCGCCACATGCCGTCGGTTTCCAGCGTGATCAGGCGCACGCCCTGCTTGACCGAAACGGCTTTCAGGCGCGGCGCGTCCTCGGACGGATTGACCGAGATCGTCGTGCCGGACATGTCCGGGCGGTGGGTGCACAAGACCTGCATCTCGATTCCGGCCTTGCGGACCGGCGAGATGGCCCGCGGATGCAGCACGCCGGCGCCCATCGAGGCCAGTTCCTGGGCTTCGGCATAGGCGAGGGAGCGGATCTGCCGGGCGGCGCCGGTCAGGCGCGGATCGGCGGAGAAGAAGCCGGGCACATCGGTCCAGATCTCGATCCGTTCGGCGCCCAGCTTGGCCGCGAAATAACTGGCCGAGGTGTCCGACCCGCCGCGTCCCAAGAGCGCCGTGTCGCCATCCTCACGCCGGGCGATGAAGCCTTGCGTGACAATGACCGGCGGCAGCGCGGCGCACTGGCCCAGCAATCCGTCATCGCGATCATGCTCACAATCGACCGCCAGATAACCGCGCGCACCCGCGGCGGGCAGGGCGGCCAGGTGGTCACGGGCATCAAGCCAGATCGAGTCGGTGCCGCCCTTGGCCAGCCAGGCCTGGCCGAGGCGGGTCGCCATCAGCTCTCCCTGGGCCATGATGCGCGCTTTCAGGCGTGGCGAGGCATCGCCGGTGAGGGCGAGGCCGGCGCGCAGCCGGGTCAGCGCGTCGAAATGGTCGGCGAGGAGGTTGTTGCCGTCCACACCCAGCTCGTCGGCCAGCGTCAGATGGCGCGCCTTGATGGCGTCCAGCTCGGCTTCGCCCCCACCTTCGACGGCCCGGGCGACCAGCGTGTCGAGAAGGTTGGAGATGGTGGCGATGGCCGAATGCACCACGAAAACGCGCTTGCCTTCAGCCCGCACGGCTTCAATCCGTTTCGAGATCACACGCCAATCAGCCAGCGATTTAACGCTGGTGCCGCCAAATTTCAGGACGACCCAATTTTGCGCATGTTCCATGTTGAATTCTCCGTTCTGATGCCCGTGCCGGGCAACCGGCGTGCATATCCGCTAAGCGGCGCAAGGCCAATCTCTGATTACGATTGTCATGGAGTTTTGGCAGCCTGCATTTCCGGGACGCGGCTTTGCCCTTTATCCGGAGCGCAAAATCGGGCATGAGAGCGGCGATGAAAAAAGACTATAAGGTCGCAAAGACACCCGCTGAAGCGGTGGAGCAACTCGAAGCGCTCTACCAGACGTCCGTTGAACGCCTCCAGACCGCGTTGAAAACCTTCCTTGATGGCGGACCGCCGCCGTCGGAAGCGACGCGAAAGTCGGGGGCTTTTGTTTATCCCGAACTGCGCGTGACCTATGAGCCGGACGGCCCGCCGCCGCCGATCAGCCGTGCTTTCGGCAAATTCACCGATACCGGGCTTTACGCCTCCACCATCACCCATCCCGAGCTGTTTGCCGATTATCTGATCGAGCAGCTGACCCTTCTGGCCGACCAGTACGAGATCACCATCGAGACCGGGCCGTCGGAGACGGAAATCCCCTTCTCCTATGTGCTCGACGGGGCCGATGATCTGGACATGGACGCGGCGTCGCCCGCCGAGCTGGTCCGCCACTTCCCCTATGCTGACCTGTCCAAGGTCAATGATGACCTGCCCAACGGGCTCAAGGTGATGCAGCAGGCGGCGGTCAAACCGCTCTCCCTGTTCGAGGCGCCCCGGGTCGATTATTCGCTGCAGCGGCTGCGCCACTACACCGGCACGCCTTATGAAGACACGCAGCAATTCATCCTGTTCACAAACTACCACCGCTATGTCGATGCCTTCACCGCTTGGGCGATCCGCCAGTTGAAGGAAGACAATCACTACGAGGCCTTCTCGGCGGCCGGCAATGTGCGCGTCGATGCCGATACGCCGAACGCCCATGCCGTGGTCGAGGGCGCGCCCTGGCGCCGCTTCCAGATGCCGGCCTACCACCTGATCGCTCCGGGCGGTCGCGGCATCACCCTGGTCAATATCGGCGTCGGCCCGTCCAACGCCAAGACCATCACCGACCATCTCGCCGTGCTGCGTCCGCAGTGCTGGTTGATGATCGGCCATTGCGGCGGGCTGCGTCACTCGCAGCGCCTGGGTGATTATGTGCTGGCCCACGCCTATCTGCGCTATGATGCGGTGCTGGACGAGGACCTGCCGCTGGAAGTCCCGATCCCGCCGATCGCCGAGATCCAGATCGCGCTGGAACAGGGGGTCGCCTCGGTCTCCGGCGATAATCGCGAAGCGCTGAAAGCGCGCCTGCGCACCGGTACCGTCGCCACCTATGCCGACCGGAACTGGGAGCTGCGCTACGCGGCCCAGGCGCGGCGCATCAACCAGTCACGCGCCATCGCCGTCGACATGGAATCGGCCACGATCGCTGCCAATGGCCTGCGCCTGCGGGTGCCCTATGGCACGCTACTCTGCGTCTCCGACAAGCCGTTGCATGGTGAGCTGAAACTGCCGGGTGCGGCCAACCTCTTCTACCAACGCTCAGTGTCCGAACATCTGGCCGCGGGGATCGAGACCATCGAGATCCTGAAACGCGATGAGGGCGAGGCCCTGCATTCGCGCAAATTGCGCAGTTTTGACGAGCCGCCGTTCAGGTAGGGTGGTGACCGACACCGCTTTTCCTCCCCATGCCATGGGGAGGAAAAGCGGGGCTGGTTTTGGGGTTTAAACCCGGCGCCTTGGCGCACACCCGTCCATACACCGCTTGCCGAGAGTTCGCCGTATCCGCTTCTTGAGCTCAAGGGGCTTGCCCGCGGAGCGGCGCCTGCGGCGCCCTTGACCTCAAGAAGCGGATACGGCCCGCTAGCTGACAAGCGATCTATGGATCAAGCCGCGCCTGGCGCAAATATTCAAGACGCCGGCCCGGCGCTCACCGTCATAAACAGGGGGACGCACAACGCACGCGTCCTGTTGTTGTCCGACGGCAATTCTGCATAGTTTCGTCTGAAACAGCACCGGACCTGCTCATGTCGACACACTCATCCCCCTTCCTGCCGTCCTGGCTTGGCCGCGCCCTTGTCGAGGGACTGTTGATCCTGTTCGCCGTCGTGCTCGGCTTTATCGTCAATGAATGGCGCGAGGATGTGGCCGATCAACGTGCTGCCGAGGCGGCGATGGGGCGTGTGGTGGCCGAGATCGAGGCCAATATCGAGGCGCTGGAAGATGTTGTCGCCTATCACGAAGAAGTGGTCGAACGGATCGGTGCGCGGGTGGCTGAGATCGAAGCATCGCCAGAGCCGGTCGAGAGCGTGTTGTTTGACGAGTTTCCGCGGGTCCTGCCGCGCGGGGTCAATGCGCCCGGCCTGTCCCGCTTCGCCTGGGAACATGCCCAGCAACACGGCCGGCTGAACGTGTTGCCCTATGAGCGCGTGTCGGAAGTCGCCCGCATTTATGAAATGCAAGCCTATGGTGTCGAATCGACCTGGCGTCAGATCGTCGATCTGCTGTTTTCCGGCCCCCAGATCATGAGCAGCCAGGACCTCGTGCCCAGCCTGCGTTTCACCCAGATCGGCTTTACCGAACTGGCCTCGCAGGAACGCTTCCTGATCAATCAATATCAGCGACTTCTGGTCGAAATGGGTGAGGCCGAGCAGGGGTGAGTCTGGCAGATCCGTTGGCCGGTCATTCGGGATAGACCGCAAATTGTCGGCGACCTCTCTTGCCGCCCCGGCTGCGATTGCGTACCTCCGGAGCATGACACGCATCACATCGCTCGAGGGCGTCCACAATTTCCGGCATTTCCACGGCTATGACGGCCTGGATGGTGCGCGCGTGAAGGACGGGCTTTATCGCTCGGGCCACTTCTCCCGTGCCAGTGCTCCTGACTGGGATCATATCGGCGGGCTGGGCATCCAGGTCGTGGCCGATCTGCGCAAGCCCCGTGAGCGCACCAATGAACCGTCCAACTGGCCCGACCCGATTGCCCCGCGCGTGCTGGCGTCTGACAAGGGCGATACAGGCGAGCCGCCGCATCTGCGTTTCCTGCGCACCGGCGTGCACACGACCGAAGGCGTGCGGGACTACATGCTCTCAGCCTATCGCCGCATTCCAATGGAAGCGGGCAATATGGACGTCTATCGCGATGCCTACCGGGCCCTGGCGACGGGCGATGCCGAAGCCGGCTTCCTGGTGCATTGCGCCGCCGGCAAGGACCGGACCGGGATTTTCTGCGCCATCATTCTCGACGAGCTGGGCGTTGATGCCGACACTGTCATTGCCGATTATGAGATGACCAACCAGGCGGTCGATTTCGACGCCATCATTCCGCGTATCCGCGAACGCGTGCTGGCCGATTACGGCCAGGCCATGGAGCCGGCCATGATGCGCACCTTCCTGGGCGTTGATGGCGATTATCTGCGTCAGGCCTTCGAGGTGATGGGCGGGGTCGATCACTATGTGCGCGACCATCTGGGCATTGATGAGCACGAGCGGGATGCGCTGCGTGCGCGCTGGCTGACGGGCTAGGCCGGCGCGCCCGATGGCGGTCTCCCGACATGACATTTCCCTGGCCTGGCGTGACCCGGTCACGGTGTTCGCGCCATGGAGTGACCAGTCCCGGGCGCTGCTTTTGCATGACGGGCGGCAACACAGGGCGCGCCTCTTTGTCTCGCCGGACCAGGTCCTGTCTGGTGAGGGCCGTGACGGTTTTGACCGGCTCGCGACGGCAGCGCGGCGCGCTGGCGGCATGTGGGCCGGGCTGCTGGGCTACGACCTTGCTGCCGCCTTCGAGCGTCTTCCCCATCTCGACCCGCGCTGGCCGCCCCTGGCGATGGCCCACTATCCGGCCTGGGCCGAGTTTGACCGGTTGGCGGGCACGCTTGTCGTGCGTGGAAATACGCGGCAGGCGGTGGAGGTGCTGGCCGGCGCGATAGAGGCGGCCGCCGAGCCAGCCGAGCCAGCCGAGTCACCCGTTCCGGCCGGACGCGCCGACTGGTCGCCGCGCTGGGATCGCGACACCTATCTCGCGGCAGCGCGCAAGGCCCGCGATTATGTGCATGCCGGCGATGTCTTCCAGGTCAACCTGTCGCAAGCCTTCGATGTTTGTCTCGATCCGGCAGACACGCCCTGGCAGGCCTTCCGGCGATTGTGCGTCAGCTCGCCGGCACCGCACGCCGCCTATTTCTGTCTGGACCCGGACCGGGTCGTGCTGACCAATTCGCCCGAGCGTTTCCTGCGGGTCGATGGCGGACGGGTCGAGGCGCGACCGATCAAGGGCACGCGGCGCCGATCTGCCGATCCGGCCGAGGACAAGGCCTTGGCCGCTGAATTGTCAGCCAGCGCCAAGGACCGGGCGGAAAACCTGATGATCGTCGATTTGATGCGCAATGACCTGTCGCGGGTCTGCCGCCCCGGCTCGGTCCGGGTGCCGGCTCTGTGCGACATTGAGAGCTATGCCAATGTCCATCATCTGGTTTCCGTGGTCGAAGGCGAGCTGGCGGGCGAGCGCGATGTTTTCGATCTTCTGGCTGCCAGCTTCCCGCCCGGATCGATTACCGGTGCGCCCAAGGTGCGGGCCATGGAAATCATCGCCGAACTGGAGGGCGAGCCGCGCGGTGCCTATTGCGGCGCGCTGGGCTGGATCGATTGCGACAGCGGCGATATGGACCTCAATGTCATGATCCGGACGGCAGCCCTGCGGAAAGATGCAGAGGGCCGCAACTGGCGGGCCAGCCTGCGGTCTGGCGGTGGCATCGTCGCCGACAGCGATCCGGTCTCGGAGTATGAGGAAACACTGACCAAGGTATCGGCGTTGCGCCGGGCGCTGGGAGCGGGGGAGCCATGACGGGTATCGCCTTCAAGGACGGGGACTGGCTGGAAACCGGGCAGACCGGATGGGCGCTGGCGGACCGCGGCGTCCTGCTGGGCGATGGCCTGTTCGAAACCCTGCATGTGATCAGGGGCAAGGTCGTCCGGCTCGACCGCCACATGGCGCGACTGACCCGCAGTGCGGCCGAGCTGGGCCTGCCGGGGCCACGTGACGGTGACAGTATCGCCGAGCTGGTCGCTGAACTGGTCGCCCGCAATGCCCTGAAGGACGCCATTGTGCGCCTGACCCTCACGGCGGGACCCGGGCTGCGCGGGTTGGAGCGACCGGAGGAGCTGGTTCCCTCACTGACCCTGACCGCCGCACCGCGGCTGGCGCCGCCGGCCTCGATCCGTCTGGCGCTCAGTGAAGTCCGGCGCTCGCCGGCCAGCCTCGCCGCGCGTCACAAGACACTCTCTTACATGGACAACATCCAGGCCCGGCGGCAGGCGCGCGGGCAGGGGGCCGACATGGCCTTGCTGCTGGATACGCGCGGCAATGTGTCCGGGTGTGATTGCGCCAATGTGTTCTGGCTCATTGGCGGCGAGGTCTACACGCCGGCTACCGCCTGCGGCGTGCTGGCCGGAACCGTGCGGGCCGAGATCGTGGACTCGATGCCGGTCGAGACCGGCGCCTTCGGGCTGGATGTGCTGGAGGGTGCCGAAGCGGTGTTCGTCACCAATGCCGCTTTCGGCGCGGTGCCGGTGACCGAGCTGGACGGGCGACCGCTGGGATCCGGTGAGTTGCCGGCCCGGATCCGGGCTCTCTTCGCCTAGCTGCGCGACACCACGATCGAGCGGCGCGGGCGCAGGTAAAAGATTTCCGAGATATCGAAGTGATTGACGCCGAGCTCGCCGAACATCGTCTCATAGCGGTACTCGACCTCGACCATGATCACCGAGCGATTGCGTTCCAGCACACCGTCCGGAACCGATATCGCGCTGCCCTCGGCATAGGGCGACATGCCCGAGGCATCGGACCATTGCACTTCGACATCGCCGCCCGAGTCCATCAGGATTGAAGTGATCCGGATTTCCAGGGGAGTGGGGTCGAACGGCGCGACAATCACGGCGCCTGCATTGAGGATGTCGGTGATCTCGTCATCTGTGATCACGTCGTCCTGGGCAACCAGGTCGGCCAGGGCGCTGGAGATGGACGTGATCTTGCGGTCGATCGACAGGGCCAGGCTGACCTCGACCGAGCCGAGATAGAGCAGGATCATGAAGGGGGCGATCAGCGCGAACTCCACGGCTGACACGCCGCGGCGGTCCCCGCCAAAGCGACGCAGGAAGCCTGTCAGGGGGCGGGCGAGTGATCTAATCATCGAAGGGCTCGTTGCGGAAAACCGTCGCCGAGGTGATGAGACGCTGATTGTGCTCCATGTTGGAAAGGGCGCCGCCGAAATTCGGCGTCATCAATGACCAGCGGTAGAAGACACGCACCAGGACAATGTCGCCGGCATCGCCGGGTTCCCAACCGAAATCACCGGTGTCCATCGATCCATCTTCCTGGATCGGGCTGGATTGATCGACAGTGTCAAAATCCTCGAACACCTGGACGTCGATTTCCAGATTGTCGCAATTGGCGACAGCCTCGATGAGTTCACAGACTTCCTGACGGAAGCCGGCTTGTGACATGCCGCCGGTCTGGGCTTCGCCGGTGCGGATTTTCCGGGCCGACTCCAGCACTGCATTCTCCAGCACCGTGCCGGTGAAGAAGACCGCTGCGATCTCGATCATGGCGAACAGGAGCAGGAAGAACGGCGCGCCGATCATCGCGAACTCGACCGCGGTCGCACCGGATCGCGCCCGCACGAAACGCGCAATGCGGGATGCGGGCTGGTTCGTGGATGGCGTGACTGACGCGCGGGTCATGACGGGGTGCCCTTCAGGGGTCCGGCCAGGGAGCGGACCGTGTTGAGTGTTGTGTCGCTTATTGTGGTGCGTCGCCGGCCATTGCGGCCTCGGCTGTCGCCAGTCGAGCGCCTTGCTGGTCGGTGAGGACTTCGGTGCGCGTCGCGTCACCGCCAACGCGCGGGATCTCGTCGCAGACCGCGCCGCAGGACAGAGTGCTCTGGTTCGGGCCGCGGAACAGGGCGACCTGTCCCTCGACCGGATTGGAGACCACAATGTCGCGCTCATAGATGACGCGACCGACGCGGTCGAGCGCGATCACATTGGTGCGGCCCTGCAGGCGACCGGTTACCACCAGCGTCCGGCCATCATGGACGAGGGCGTCGGCGATCGACGGGTTGCCTACCACAATGGCAGAGGCTTCGGCGGGCAGGCGGATCACCTCGGCGTGCTCGACCGGGACTGCGAGGTCGTGAGCGGCCGCGGGGGCGACGCAGACAATCGCCAGGGTGAAAGCTGTGGCAATCCGGTTGAACATGGCAGGGCTCCGAGCCGCGAGTGAAAAACGTGATGGCCATCCTCGCGCGCGCGTCTGAATCTTTTCTAAACGCAGCTGCCAAAGTTTGAATTCTGTGTTGAGGGGTTCGATTATCCAAGTATTAACTATAGCGCACGTTGTCGCATATATAGATTTTGTTAAGTACGAATTTTTACTCCGTTGAAATCCTTCTCGTGTTTATTGGGTCTCGTTCAGGAGGGGTCGGGACGGATCGGCTCCTGATGGTTGGGAAAAAAACACGGGAGTAATACCAATGAAAATGATTTCACGTTTCTTCAAAGACGAATCTGGCGCCACCGCGATCGAGTACGGCCTGATTGCCGCCCTTATCGCCGTTGTCATTATCGGCGCCGTGACGGCCCTCGGTACGGGCGTCAGCGACAACTTCAACACGGTTGCCGGCGCGCTCTAAGCGTCCGTCAAATGTGACACGACAAGCGGGGTCGCTCCAATCGGAGCGGCCCCGTTTCGTTTTGCCAACCGCTCATTAAGTTTCGCCGGTCACTCTTCCGATCGACGACGAAGCGGGGGTGCGCATGTTGATTCAGATCACGATACTGGCTCTGGCCGGGCTGATGCTCGCCGCGGCAATCTTCGATGCGACCAAATTCATCATCCCGAACTGGTTGTGCGGCCTCGTCCTGCTGACCTTTCCCATTGCTGCCGTGGCCGCTGGTCTGGGTTGGGCCGAGGTCGGCAATCACCTGCTGGGAGGCGCGCTGGCGCTCGTGATAGGATTTGCCCTGTTCGCACCAGGCTGGGTCGGTGGCGGCGACGCCAAATTGTTTGCGGCCGCGGCGCTATGGTTCGGTTGGCCCGAATTCCTTGCATTTCTTATCCATACTGTGCTGGCCGGCGGTGTTCTGGTTGTCATCCTTCTGGCTCTGCGCTGGCTGGCGCCACGCCTTCCCGTCCTGGCGACCCGGACCGAAGGCACGGCCCTGGCCGTAAATGCACCTGTCCCTTACGGAATCGCGATTGCGGCGGGTGTTTTCTGGAGCCTGCCGAACACTGTCTTCTGGGCCGCATTTTAGGGGCATTTGAACGGTGTTTTACCGAGCCTGACAAAAGGGCCGCTTAGTCGGCATTCTCGTGGAAGCATTAACGCGACTTTGAGGAATTCAGCGTCTCCTAGCACATGTATTCGTGTGCCTGAGAGGTTCGAGACGCCTGATGAACGCCGTCCGCATCGCCATTCTTGCTGCTGCCGCCCTTGCCGCGGTCGCTGTGGCCTTTTTTGTTCGCCAGGCCATGTCCAGCAACGAAGTTGCGCAAGTCGTCGAAGTCGAAGAAAGGCCGGCAGTGCGCATTCTTGCCGCGCGTCGCGACGTCGAGATCGGCGAGCGAATCAGTGCCGCAGATTTCTACTGGCAGGCCTGGCCCGATGAGGCCCTGGCGCCGGGATATATTGTCGAGAACCGCGGGCAGACTATTGCCGATTTTGCCGGCTCGGTGGTTCGTGCGCCGATCAGCCAGGGTGAGCCGATCACCGGCCGTCGCCTTGTTCAGCCCGGCGATGCCGGCTTCATGGCCGCCGTCCTGACGCCCGGCATGCGGGCCGTCGCCGTGCCGATTTCTGCCGAAACGGGGGCGGGTGGCTTCATCCTTCCCAATGACCGTGTCGATGTGATCGTGTCGTTCGAGGAAGAGACCGAGGGGCGCCGCGGTGCCGGTCGGGCATTTGTTGCACGCACGATTGTCGAGAACGCCCGCGTTCTGGCCATCGACCAATCCTTCTCCAGTGAGGCCGATGACGAAGTCGCGGTCGGCGAGACCGCCACGCTCGAGCTGACGCCGGACCAGGCCCGCGCCGTGTCCGTTGCTGTGGCCCGCGGCGAGATCGCGCTTGTGCTGCGCAGCCTGACCGACAATTCCGGTGCGCCGGTCCTGGTGTCGGGCGGCGAATTGCCGGAAGCGCCGTCGCAATCATTCCAGGAGCGCCGTTCAAGCTCCGTCACCCTGATCCGCTATGGCCGCGCCCAGCAAGTTGCGCTGGGTGGGGACGAATGAGGACCGAGATGATGATCCGCACCCTGCTCCTGCTGGCCAGCCTGGCCATGGCCGCGCCTGTCGCGGCACAGCCCGCCGGCACAGAACGTGGCAACACGATGCAGGTCTATATCCGCGAGCCGGGCAATGGGCCGGTCTCGGAGACACTGGACCTGCCCCTGTCGAAAGCGGCCGTGGTGCACCTTCCGGTCGATGTGGCGGATGTGCTGGTGACCAATCCGGCGGTCGTCGAAGCCATCGTGCGAACGCCGCGCCGCGCCTACATCATGGGCATGGGCATCGGCCAGACGAATGCCTTCTTCTTCGACGCCAATGGCCAGTTGATCCTGGACCTGGATCTGCGGGTCGAGCGCGACTTGTCGCCCCTGCAAGAGTCCATCGACCGTTTCCTGCCCAATGCGCGGATCGAGGTCGAGGCCATGAATGACCATATCGTGCTGTCAGGCCGCGCTCCCAGCGCGTCTGATGCCGATGCGGCGCTGCGCATTGCACAGCGCTGGGTCGACAATCCCGACAACATCCTGTCGATGATCTCGGTCGAAGCGCGCGAACAGGTCATGTTGCGCGTCCGCATTGTCGAGATGCAGCGCACCATCGTGCGCCAGCTGGGCGTCAACCTGTCGACCGCCGGCACGACTGGTGAATTCGGCTTCGGTGTTTCGACCAGCCCCGATTTCTCGCGGGTCGGCCGCTTCCTGGGTGGTACCAGCGCCATGCTCGACTGGGTCAGCGGCAATACGGGCGGCGTCGAGTCGGTCAGTGCCATGCTGCAGGCTATGGAGCGCGTCGGACTGGTGCGCACCCTGGCGGAGCCGAACCTGACCGCGATCACTGGCGAAAGCGCCAACTTCCTGGCCGGTGGCGAGTTCCCGGTCCCGGTCGGCCGCGATCGCGACGGCAATATCATCATTGAATACAAGCCTTTTGGTGTTGGCCTCGGCTTCACGCCGGTGGTCCTGTCCGAGGGCCGCATCTCCTTGCGTATTTCGACAGAAGTGTCGGAGCTGACCAGCCAGGGCTCGCTCACCTTCCAGTCAAACAATGTCCTCGACGATGACGGCAATGTCATTGGCACGGTGCCAGGCCTGACGATCCCGGCCCTCAATGTGAACCGCGCCGAGACGACCGTGGAACTGCCGTCCGGTGGCAGCCTCGTCCTGGCCGGACTGATCCAGGAAGAAACACGCCAGAACCTCGACGGGGTTCCCGGCGTCCAGAACTTGCCGGTCCTGGGCTCCCTGTTCCGCTCGCGGGACTATGAGAACCAGGAGACCGAACTGGTCGTGTTGGTGACGCCCTATCTGGTCGACCCGACGAACCCGAACCAGTTGCAGACGCCTGCGGACGGTTTCCGCAATGCCAGTGAAGCCTCGGGCTTGCTCTTTGGCCGCATCAATCGCGCCTATTCGGTCCCCGGATCGGATACGGGTGATCGCGGCTGGAGCGGTCCGGTCGGCTTCCTGTTCGAGTAGTGGAGTTGGTGATGGTGGCCTACAAAAAAACAATCGGTGCCCTGATCGGACTGGCCGGCCTCGTGACGCTCGGAGCTTGCGCTTCGACGGCACCGAGCGGGCTTGGAACACCGCAGGCCAGCGCCGTGGCGGAGACCTATCGCGCCGGTTTCGCGGTCAATCCGCAAGATAATGGTCTGACCTGGGCCCAGCAGGGCATGCTCGCCGCCGTTGCCGCCGAGTACAAGGCGCGCGGCCATGGCCCGCTGGTGATCAGCTATCCCCAGGGCGCCGGCAATGAGGACGCCGCGATCGGCGCCATCGCCGAAGCGCGCAGCTTCTTCTATGAGCAGGGCATCGACTGGCGCGTGATCGCCGGCGGCGCCTATGACGCCCGCGGCCGCCAGAATGGTGAGTTGATCTTCTCCTTTACCCGTTACGAGGCTGTCGCGCCGGCCGAATGCGATGGCAGCTGGGACCAGATGGCGCTGGAATTCGACAATCAACACCACACCAATTTCGGCTGCGCCCTGGCGGTCAACCTGGCGGCCATGGTCGCCGATCCGCGCGATCTCGTCGCGCCACGCGACATGGAAGCAGGCGATACCGGCCGCCGTCAGACGGTGATCGAAGGATATCGTGAGGGCCAGTCCACGGCCAGCGAACGCAGTGATTACGAGAGTGGCGCCGTGTCTCGCGTCGGCAGCGGAAACTAGGGAGGGGCCATCATGTCAGATGCAAATCGCGCAATGAAGCAAGACCCTTTCCTGGACGGTGACGACCCGTTCCTGGACGCGGCTGATGTCGAGCGTCTGTTGCTGGGTGAAGCGACCCGCGAAGAGATGAACCGGGCGCCGGCCGCAGCGGCGCCGGTCGATGATTTCGGTGATGACGACCCGTTCATGGCGGATGCCGGACCGGCCCCGTCGCCTCAACCAGCAGAACGGGTGATCGATCCGGTCTTCGAGGACCTGCAGGATGAAGTCCCCGGTCTGTCGGCTGCTGAATCGCTGTATGGTGAAGTCGATAATGACGTGCCGGACCAACCGGTTCCGCGCATTTCAGTCGGAGCCTTTTGTGAACGCCCGGAAACCGGCGCCCTGATCCACAATGCCGCCAATGATCGCCGGCTCGCCAAGGCCCATGTCACGGTCGAGCTGGGTGGTCTGCCGGCGGCGATCGAACGTTACCACGACGAAACCACGCCGAATTTGCTGATCATCGAGAGCGGCATGCGGGGCAGGGGCCTGTTCGACCAGCTTGAGGAGCTGGCCGGGGTCTGTGATCCCGACACCAAGGTTATCATCGTCGGTGCGGCCAATGATATCAGCCTGTATCGCGAGTTGATGAAGCGCGGGGTCAGCGAGTACCTGGTGCCGCCAATGACGCCGATGCACGTCATCCGCACCATCTCCGAACTCTTTCTCGACCCGGAACAGCCCTTTGCCGGCAAGACGATCGCCTTCATCGGCGCCAAGGGCGGTGTCGGCTCGTCAACCATTGCCCATAACTGCACCTGGGCGATGACCGAGGGCATGCAGTCAGATGCAGTCCTGGTCGATCTGGACTTGTCTTTCGGCACTGCCGGGCTCGATTTCAACCAGGATCCTGCCCAGACGCTGGGCGATGCCCTGGCCGAGCCGGACCGGCTTGATGATGCCCTGCTGGACCGCCTTCTGGTTCGCTGCACGGATCGTCTCAGCCTGTTTTCAGCGCCCGCAACGCTGGACCGCGAGTGGGATTTCGGTCCGCAGGACTACGAGACCGTACTGGAAAAGGTACGGCGACAGGCCCCCTATGTGGCGCTCGATCTGCCGCACATGTGGACGCCCTGGGTCAAGCAGACGCTTCTTGCTGCCGATCAGGTGGTGGTCACCGTTTCACCGGACCTCGCCTCCCTGCGCAATGCCAAGAACCTGTTCGACCTGGTCGCCGGTGCCCGTCCCAATGACGAACCGCCGCGCGTCGTGATCAACATGGCCGGCATGCCCAAGCGTCCGGAAATTCCGATCAAGGATTTCGCAGAAGCGCTCGGGACGCCGCCGACCCTGGTCCTGCCGTTCGAGCCGCAATTGTTCGGCAAGGCGGCCAATAACGGCCAGATGATCACCGAACTCGATCCCAAGTCCAAAGCGGCCGAGGGATTCTCCCATCTCGCCAGCCTTGTCTCCGGCCGGACACCGGTGGCGATGCCCAAGCGTTCACTCATCGCAAAACTTTTCGGAGGCTAGTTCGCCCATGTTCGGCAAGCGTGCCGGAGGACCGACACCCACGACCGCCCCGATGACGCCGCCGCCGGCAGCGCCAAAGGCCGAGGCGCGTCCGGATCCTGCGTCGCACCGGGAGGCGCCGTCAGCCCCCGCCGCCATGCCCAGCGCGCCAAACGCCGCTACGCCTGCCCCGAAGCCGGTCGCCAAGCCGGCACCGGGTGCCTATACCGGGCCAAAAGCTGCCAAGCGTACCGTGCGGGCCGCCGAACCCGGTGGCCGGTCGGAAGAGTATTATGCGATCAAGACGACGATCTTCAACGCCCTGATCGACACCATCGATCTGGGGCAGTTGGCGCGTCTGGACAATGAAACCGCGGCCGAGGAAATCCGCGACATTGTCACCGAGATCATCTCGATCAAGAACGTCGCCATGTCGATCGCCGAGCAGGAACAACTGCTCCAGGACATCTGTAATGATGTGCTCGGCTTTGGTCCGCTGGAGCCGCTCCTGGCTCGCGACGACATCGCCGACATCATGGTCAATGGCGCCGACAAGGTCTTCATCGAGGTCAATGGCAAGCTCGAGGAGACGAATATCCGTTTCCGCGACAATGCCCAGCTGATGAATATCTGTCAGCGTATCGTCAGCCAGGTCGGACGCCGGGTTGATGAGAGTTCGCCGATCTGTGACGCCCGCCTGATGGACGGCTCACGCGTCAACGTCATCGCGCCGCCGCTGGCGCTGGACGGCCCGACGCTGACCATCCGGAAGTTCAAGAAAGACAAGCTGCAGATGCAGAACCTGGTGGAGTTCGGCTCCATCACGCCGGAAGGCGCCAAGGTTCTGTCCATCATCGGGGCTTCGCGCTGTAACGTCCTGATTTCGGGCGGTACCGGCTCCGGCAAGACCACGCTTTTGAACTGCATGACCGGCTTCATCGAGGAAGACGAGCGCGTCGTGACCTGTGAAGACGCCGCCGAATTGCAACTGCAACAGCCCCATGTCGTCCGCCTCGAGACCCGTCCGCCGAACCTGGAAGGGTCCGGCATGGTCACCATGCGGGATCTGGTCAAGAACTGCCTGCGTATGCGTCCTGAACGGATCATCGTCGGTGAGGTGCGTGGCCCGGAGGCGTTCGACCTCCTGCAGGCCATGAATACCGGCCATGACGGCTCGATGGGCACACTGCACGCCAACTCGCCGCGCGAAGCCATGTCGCGGATCGAGTCGATGATCACGATGGGCGGTTATAACCTGCCCGCCAAGACGATCCGTGAGATGATCGTCGGCTCGATCGACGTCATCGTGCAGGCGGCACGCTTGCGCGATGGTTCGCGGAAAATCACCCACATAACCGAAGTGGTCGGCATGGAGGGCGAAGTCATCGTCACCCAGGACCTCTTCCTCTACGAGATCAAGGGCGAGGACGAGCACGGCAAGATTGTCGGCCAGCACGCCTCGACCGGTATCGCGCGTCCGAAATTCTGGGATCGCGCCCGCTATTTCGGCCTGGAACGCGAGCTCGCCAATGCGCTCGATGCGTCGGAGGCCTGATCGTGATTACTGGTGACATGGCCTTTATCATAGCTGCCATCGCTGCCTTCATGGCGGTGGGCGGTGTTGGATGGGTTGCCGTCGGTGCGGTCGGTGACGCGCAGTCGAAAAAGCGCATGAACCGGGCGGTCGGGACCGGCGGTCTCCAGCGCGGGCGCCGTCAGACCTCGGCGCTCGACCAGGCTGCACAACGCAAGCGGCAGGTCCAGGAATCGCTCAAGGATCTCGAACAGCGCCAGCGCGACCAGCGCAAGAAGTCACTGTCCATCAAGGCCCGTATCCAGCAGGCCGGCATGTCTTTCACGCCGGCCGTGTTCTGGATGGTCTCGGCCGGTATGGCCGCCGCAGGATTGCTGATCGCCTTCATTACCGGGCAGAGCCTGCTGGTGACCGCTGGTATCGGCCTGGTCAGCGGCCTCGGCATGCCGCGCTGGTGGCTCGGCTTCCTGCGCGGACGGCGCCAGAAACAGTTTTCCGGCGAATTCGCCAATGCGCTTGACGTCATCACACGCGGTGTCAAATCCGGTCTGCCACTCAATGAGTGTCTGAAAATCCTCTCGGTCGAGAGCCCGGAACCGGTCAAGACCGAGTTTGCCAAACTGGTTGAGGGCATCGCCGTCGGCGTGTCTCTGCCCGATGGCCTGGACCGGATGTGCGAGCGCATGCCGTTGCCAGAGCTCAACTTTTTCCGCACCGTTCTGATCATCCAGCAGAAGACCGGCGGTAACCTGGCCGAGACCCTGGGCAATTTGTCCGTGGTCCTGCGCTCCCGCAAGATGATGCGCGAGAAGATCGGCGCCCTTTCATCCGAGGCCAAGTCGTCTGCCGCGATCATCGGCTCGCTGCCGCCAGGCGTGATGGGCATCGTCTATGCCACCACCCCGTCCTATATGGGCCAGATGTTCACCCACCCGACCGGCCAACTGATGCTGCTGGGTGGTCTGACCTGGATGTTCATCGGCATCATGGTCATGCGCGGCATGATCAACTTCAAGATCTGAGGCGGCCATGTTCGGGATCGGTTTCACCGAGATACGAGACTTCCTGACCGATCCGGGTTCCCTGATCGCCATGGTCGCGGCCATCCTGGTGTTCGCCACCGTCGTGACCCTGACCTCTCCGGCCCTGGGTTCGGACAAGCTCGACAAGCGGATCAAGTCGGTCAACAACCGCCGGGAAGAGCTGCGCCGCAAAAATCGCGCGGCAATCGACGCCGCTGCCATGGCCGGCAAGGGCACCATCCGCGGTGCGGAGGCCAAGGGCCTGGTGCGCAAGGTGGTCGAGGCGCTCGACCTGCAAAAGGCGTTCGAGGATCCGGCCCTGCACGAAAAGCTGGCCCAGGCCGGCATGCGCGGCCAGCGGCCGGCGATGACCTTTTACTTCTTCCGCCTGCTGTCGCCTTTCATCCTGTTCGGCGTGGCCTTGTTCTACGTCTTCATGATCAATGATTTCGGCCTGCCGCAGATCACTCGGGTCTGTTTTTCGTTCGGGCTGGGCTTGCTGGGCTACTACGCGCCCAACCTCTACCTCTCCAATCTCGCGGCCAAGCGACAGCAATCGATCATGGGTGCCTTTCCCGACGGGCTGGACCTGCTGCTGATCTGTGTCGAGAGCGGCATGTCGATCGAGGCCGCCTTCCACAAGGTCTCCAGCGAGGTCGGCTCGCAATCGATCGAACTGGCAGAAGAGCTGTCCCTGACGACCGCCGAGCTGTCCTACCTGCAGGACCGCCGTGTGGCCTATGAGAACCTCGCCAAGCGAACCAATCATCCCGGCGTCAAGGCGGTCTGTACCTCTTTGATCCAGGCCGAGCGCTACGGGACGCCGCTGGGACAGGCGCTGCGGGTAATGGCCAAGGAAAATCGTGACATGCGCCTGGCCGCTGCCGAGAAGAAGGCCGCCTCCCTGCCGGCCAAGCTGACCGTGCCGATGATCATCTTCTTCCTGCCGGTCTTGTTCGTCGTCATCCTCGGCCCGGCTATCATCCGCTTCCAAAGCATGTGACGAATCCGTTCTGGCGCGTTACTTGAATGGTATCGAGCATGTTGAACAGGTGGACACAGCCCATGTTTTCCGGGCGCAAGACGGCTGAAAAGCTCCGCGAGGAAATCCGCAGCGCCGACGCGGCTGTGGGTGAAGCCATGAGTGCGCTTGTCACCGGGGATACCGACGCTGCCCGCAAGGCGCTCTCGCAGGCCCCGAAAACCCATTTCGTTGACATGGGCTGGAAGGTCGGACTGGCCAGCGCCATGATCGAACTGAAAGCCGGCAAGCGAAAGCCCGGCCTGCAAAAGCTGATCGCTGTCTGTTCGCGCCTGGATGACACCTCACTGTCGCGGGACGACAAGAATTACCTCCGCCTCTATGCGCTCTATCGCAGCAGTGAGGCGAGCAAGGATGGTCGGGCGCCTGTCGAAATGCGGGTCCTGGTCGAGGATTTCCGCTTTGACCACACCCTGGTGACGCCGCTTTTGCGCAAGGATTTTCCGCTCAAGACCGTCGACGACGAGGACGCACCGCCGCCCCCTCCGCCGCCGCCACCTCCAGTGCCGACCGACGCGGGCTGAATATTTGTATTCCGTTGTCCGCCAACGGTGGTGTAGCCTCTCGACGGGGTGAGGTGACGCAATACTGGGCGGAATATTCTCATGAAGATCACGCGCGACGTGGCGCTCTATTGGGGCACCGTGCTTTTGTGTGGCTACGGCCCTTTTGTCTATGGTCGCTGGGGTTTGCTGGAACTCTTGGTGCGCACCGGAACCTGGCCGTCCGACTGGTTCAGTTTTGACGCCTATGGCTATGTCGCCAGCATGACCGTGCTGCAGGAAGCAATCTTCGTGACGGCGTTGATCGCCTCGATGGTTGCCATCGTGTTGCTGTTGATGCGGTCGAGATGGTCAGCCATCGCCTATGGCGTCTTTTTCGTGGCCATGATGGTCGACTGGTTATTGCTGGTCGGCAATCCGTTCATCGGCATGGAAATGAACGGCTATCTTGGTGTCACCATCAATCTGGTCGCCCTGTCGGCGGTGGTGATGATCACCACGCTCGGCCTGCTCAAGGGGCGGCCGGTCCGGACCTAGTTCTCACGCACCGCGTCATAGCGACGCCGGGTGGTCAGCATGGACCGGATATAGGCCATGTTGGCCTCGGCCATTTGCGGCGAGACGTCGATGCGAGCCATTTCCTCGGCTTCGTCGAACCGTCCCTGCAAGGCTATCACCAATGCCAGGTTCTGCCGGATGGTGGCATCGGCTCCGGGCCGGATCATGGCTTCGCGCAGCATGCGCTCGGCCGTGTCCGGATCGCCGCTGGAGACGTAGGACATCGCGATATTGGACAGGATCGATGGCTGGCCAGGCGACAGGGTCAGCGCCGACCGGAAGGCCCCGCGTGCGGCGTCGCTCTGCCCGGCTTGTTCCAGGGCGATGCCGAGAGCATTGAAGATCTCCCAGCGACCGGGTTCGAGTTGGCTCGCCCGGCGCAGCGATTCGACCCCTGCGGCGCCGCGGCCGGCGGCGGCGAGGGCGCTGCCATGGGCCAGCAACAAGTCCGCATTTTCGGGATAAAGCGCCAGGGTCTGGCGGGCGACCTCGGCGGCGCGCTGATAATTGCCCAGCTGTCGCAGGGTTCGTGACAATTCGAGGGCTGCTTCCAGATCGGACGGGTTGAGTTCGTGGGCCTCAGCCCAGAAGGCGGCCTGGGTGAGCACGTCCTGACTGCGGACCGCCTGGCGTTCGGTCGCCGAGGCCGGGACAATGGAATTGGCGTTCATCGTGTCGATGACGGCCTGTTCCTGTTCCGTCGGGGCGGTGGTTGCACAGGCTGCCAGCAGGAGGGCGCCAAGCGGGGCGAGGGCGAAGAGTTTGCGCATGGTAGAAACCGGGCCACTGTTAAGCATGACTTGAATCTGGGCTGCGCCGGTCAAGAATGGGTTAATCCGGGCGACAGCTACGGACATGCGAAAGGAACGACCATGACCGCCCTCATTTCATCCGCCTCCGATGCCCGCAAACTGCGTCTTGTCAGTGAGGCGGAGGTCGATGCCGTGATCAAGGACCTGCCGGCGGACCAACGCAGTCTTGCGGCCAATTTCAAGGGCAAGCCGGGGCAGTTTGTCCTCCTGCCCGATGGCGGAGAGGTGCAGGCCCTGTTCGGGATTGGCGGCGGCAAGGACGCCTTTGTCCTCGGCGCCGCGGCGCTGACCCTGCCGGAGGGAGACTGGCAGCTGATCCATCTGCCTGACGCCTTCGAGCCCACATTGGCGGCGACCGCCTGGGCGCTCGGCGGCTATACCTTTACCACCTACAAGCCCGCGCCGCGCGAAGCCGCGCGCCTGGTTGTGCCGGACGGGGCGGATTTCGACGAGGCCAAGGCCATTGCCGAGGCGGTCCATCTGACGCGGGACCTGGTCAACACACCAGCCGACCGCATGGGTCCGGAAGGGCTGGAAGCGGCGTTCCGCGCCCTGGCCGACGGGTTTGGGGCCACGGTGCGGGTGACACGTGGAGATGATCTGCTTGCCCAGAATTATCCCATGATCCACGCGGTCGGCCGTGCCGCCGGCGAAGCGCCGCGCCTGCTCGAGCTGGAATGGGGCGATGAAAGCCATCCCCGTCTCGCCATTGTCGGCAAGGGTGTGTGTTTTGATACCGGCGGTCTCGATCTGAAAGCCGCCCAGTACATGCGCCTGATGAAAAAGGACATGGGCGGCGGCGCGAATGCGATGGGTCTGGCGCACATGGTGATGGCCGGCAAATTGCCGGTGCGCCTGCACCTGCTCGTGCCGGCCGTCGAGAACGCAGTCGGGGCCGGCGCCTTCCGGCCCGGCGACATCATTGATTCGCGCAAGGGCCTGACCGTCGAGATCGACAATACCGATGCCGAGGGTCGGCTGGTGCTGGGCGATGCGCTGGCACGCGCTGTCGAGGAGCCCAGCGACCTCCTGCTCGATTTCGCTACCCTGACCGGTGCCGCACGCGTGGCCCTCGGCCCCGAGGTGGCGCCCTTCTACACCGATGATGACGAGGTTGCGGCGGCGCTGGCCAAGTCGGCCGGCGAGGTCGCCGACCCGCTGTGGCGGATGCCGCTATGGGATGGCTATGAGGCCGAAATGGATGGCGAGATCTCGGATCTGGTCAATAGCGCGGCGACCCCGATGGCCGGCTCGATCACGGCGGCGCTTTTCCTGCGCCGCTTTGTGGGCGAGGCGCGCTGGGTGCATTTCGACATATTCGCCTGGAACCCGAAACCCCGTCCCGGACGGCCGAAAGGCGGTGACATGCATGCCGCCCGCGCCGTTTACCAAATGCTCAAGGACCGGTTCCAGAATAAGGCCTGATCACTTGGATCGGGTCTGTTTTGGAGTCAGTCATGCCGTCACAGGCGATGACATCGCTTGAGATGATGCGACGTGTGTCGGCGGATGCCGTGCGTGGCGCTGCGGCTGATCTGACCGCCCGTCAGTTCGCCCTGCTGCTGTCGATCTTCATGAAGCCCGGACCCCACGCCATCCGCGATCTGGCCCGCCAGCTCGACCTGCCCAAGCCCGCGGTCACGCGGGCGCTGGACGTGCTGGAAAGGCAGGGCTTTGTGCGGCGCAAGCGCGACCGCCATGACAAGCGCGATGTCTCGGTGCATCGCACTGTAAAGGGGGCGGTTTTCCTGTACGATTACGGTGAGACCGTCGCCCATCGTGCCGAGGAAACACGTTCATGTCCCAGCTGGATCCCCGTGTCACAGCCGCCAGGTCCGACCTCGCATCCGATGAGCTGAGGGGGCGTGTCGAAGCGGAGCGCTTTGTCACACCGGTCGACCACCAGGTCATCATTCCCGCCCTGCCGATCCGCAAGGCACCCGACGCGGGGGCCGCCATGGATGACCAGCTGCTGGCTGGCGAGATTTTCGCCGTGCTGGAAACCCGTGATGGCTGGGCCTGGGGACAATCCCGCGCGGACGGCTATGTCGGCTGGGTCGAATGTGCCGGCCTGACAGACACAATCCGCCCGGTTGATCATGTGATCAGTGTCCTGCGCACCTACGCTTTCCCGGAGCCGAGCATCAAGGCGCCGCCCAACCATCTTCTCAGCCTGAATGCCGGCTTCACCGCCGGTCGGCGTGAGGGCCGCTTTGTCGAGGCTATCGGTCTGGGCTGGGTGGTGGAGGCGCATTGCCTGCCGGTCGGTGAGGCCGCGTCAGACTTCGTCGCGGTTGCCGAGGCCTTTCTCGGTGCGCCCTATCTATGGGGTGGAAAGGAAAGCCTTGGCCTCGATTGTTCCGGCCTCGTGCAGATGTCCCTGCAGGCGGCGGGGCAGGCCATGCCGCGCGATGCCGACCAGCAGGAAGCGGCGCTGAAGGCGATCTGGGAGGATGTCACCGGCACGGCCGAGCGACGCCGCGGTGATGTGGTGTTCTGGCCCGGTCATGTCGGGATAATGACCGATAGCGAGCACCTCCTGCATGCCAATGCGTCGAGCATGGATGTGACCCTTGAGCCCTTTGCCGAGGCCGAGGCGCGAATACGCGCAACAGAAAACCCGGTGCGGGCGATCTACCGACCACGCTGACCGGTTGTCCGGATCGCAGACATGAAAAAGCCCCGGACAATTCATCCGGGGCTTTGATCATTGTGATGTCAGGTCAGGCGAGACTAGGGCTCATTGCCTTCGCTGTCGTCATCGGCCCCGGCCACCTGGTCGACAGCCTCTTCGACAACCTCGGTCATTGCCTCAACGGCTCCGTCGACTGCGTCGGTCATGGTGCCCATTGCATCGTCGACCGCGTCGGCAGAGGCGGTTTCGACCAATGGTGCCGGCAGCGGCATCGGATTGTCTGACAGTGACCGCAGATAGGCGATCAGCTCGAGGCGGGTGTCGTCATTGCCAAGACCGCGGAAGGACATCGCCGTTCCCGGTGCATAGCCGGCCGGGCTCTCGATGAAGGCGTCGAGCGCCTCATAGGTCCAGCCGCCTTCGATGCTTTCCAGGGCGCCCGAATAACCAAAGCCGTCATGGCTCGCAATGTCGGCGCCGACAATACCCCAGAGATTGGGGCCAACGCCGTTGGCACCGCCCTGGTCAAAGCTGTGACAGGCAGCACAGCGACGCGCGGCGCGTTCGCCGGCACCGATGTCAGCCGCAGCGAGAACCAGGCCATAATCGGTCGGGCCTTCTTCGACCACTTCGACGCTGTGGCCGGAGTCAAGCGCTGCCCAGTCTACCGGGTAGGCGGTGTTCTCGGCCGTCAGTTCATGGGCAGCGTGCGACGGAACCAGGAGATGTCCCAGTTCAGTGATCGCCAGGACACCCAGCACAGTTGCAAGCACGACGCCGGCAACCTTGTTCCAGAAGAGTTCGCCCATGGACGCCCCCAAATACAGTCAGGTTGAAAATCGACCCGTGTTTGGCACGCGCCGCGCTCGCAGGCAACAGCGCAACGCGCTCAACTGCATGCGGTATCCCGCCGCACGACCGGAATTCACTGGCTGCTGCGTGTGATCCCCGTGGCGCAACTGCGTCCGATGGAAGCGATGTCTGCATTCTGTTCGGGGTTGGCCTTGATCCGGTCCAATTCGACCACCAGATAGCCAGCCGCTGGGGGCGCCGATGGCGTGCAGCCAATAAAACTCAACAAGGTAATCCAAATGTTCCGTACAGTACTTGTCTCCTCCCTCTCCGTCCTCGCCCTCGCCGCTGGTGCTTCCGCCCAGGAAGGTCAGATCCGTCTGGGTGCCGGCTATGAAGCCGCCGATTTCGACGGCGTCGATTTTGATACGGTTGTCGTGCGCGGCAGCTATGACTTCACCCGCTATCTGGGTGTCGAAGGTCAGCTGAATATCGGCCTTGGCGATGAAAGCCTGACCGTTGGCGGCCTGACCGGCGATGTCAGCCTCGATTATGTCGCCGGCGTCTTCGGCGTTGTCCGCCCATGGTCGAATGAAGACGGTTCGGTGTTCCTGCGCGCCGGTTACACCACGACCGAAGCCGAGGCTTCCGCGGCCGGCCTGAACTTCAGCGCCAGCGATGAAGCCTGGGCCTATGGCGTTGGCGGCGAATACTTCTTTGACGCGCGGAATGGCATCCGTGCCGACTACACCCGCTACGACTATGATGATGGCGGCGATGCCGACTTCTTCGGCGTCTCCTACGTCCGTCGCATCGGCGGCTGATCAGGCTTCGGAGGGGCCGCGCTCGTGCGCGGCCCTTCTGTCCTCACGCATCCGGGCAGACCGGACAGACGTTTGACCGTCCTGGATCAAACCTCAGATCACCTCGTCGGCCCACAATTCCGCCAGGCGTCGGGCGATGGCGATCGAGGGTGGCATGGTCGCATCGGGATGGCGGGTCGCCAGCATGTCTCGCACTTCATCCCGGCTGAACCAGCGCGCCTGCTCCAGCTCATGCGTGTCGATGGTCAGGCTGGCGTCGAACACCGGGGCGACCAGGCCGATCATCAGTGATGACGGGAATGGCCAGGGCTGGCCCATCACATAGCGGATGGCCGCAATGTCGGCCTTCACGCCCGCCTCTTCTTCCAGCTCCCGGGCACAAGCTTCTTCCAGCGTCTCAGCCGGTTCGACAAAACCGGCCAGTGCCGACCAGACGCCTTCGGGCCAGGACGCCTGCCGCCCGAGCAGGCAGCGATCGCCATCAGTCGCCAGCATGATCACGACCGGGTCGACGCGCGGGAAATGTTCGCTCTCGCAGGCATTGCAGATCCGTCGCCCGCCGCCGGACTTGATACGGGTTGTCTCGCCGCATGCCGCACAGAATCCGTGGCGCCCATGCCAGGCGTGCAGGGCCTTGGCCTGGGCGTAGATGGCGGCCTCGTCATGGCTGAGCGCCATCGCGGCCTGGCGGGCGGGTGAGATCTCGCCATCGAGCGGCAGGCTGTCCGCCTTGGTAATGACGGCGGAAAAGCAGGGCGAGCCCTTGTAGTGTCCAAGGAAGAGGCCGGCGTCCATGTCAGCCAGATCGGCGATCTCGTGCCGCCTGAACCAGTACAGACCGCCCTGCTGTTGCAGCACCGGGTCGCCCTCTACCAGCCCCATCCACCAGCCGTCTTCGCCGGCCAGGAGTGTATCCATCGCCGATTCGTCGCGGCGCAGCAGGTCGCCACGATCGAGCGGGGAGCCGGCGAAAACCAGCGGGTCACGTCCGGCAAGCAGGGTGCGATCATTCATTGATGAGGTCCAATCGCTATGGGTTGGCGGCGGGCTGGCCGGGTGCAGGCATAGATAGGTTTGACGGCGCCATCAACAAACCTGCGGCGAGCGGCTATTTGCCTCTTGCATTTGAGAATGGGTCGCAAATAATGCGGGGCAGGAGGTGCCCGAATGGCTTGCGATTCTACACGACCCTTGCGAGGCAGCGGCCCGGCAGCCGCGGCCCATGCCCAACTTGCCGTGCGTGACTGGCTGGAAACGCAGGCCCGCGTGACCGGCTATTGGCGCGATGTCCTGCTCGAGGCCGGCGGAAGCCTGGCCCTGATCGAAGTCCTCGATGACCATGCCCGTTTCCTGCAGATGGCTGCCATTGGCGGCGAGGGCGAGGTCCTGCAGACACAATGAAGCCATGCCTTGCACCGCGACGCCGCACGCGCGATATAGAGCGCGGAAGATCGGCGGTGGACGAGCGCCTCGCCAACCCGGTCAGGTCCGGAAGGAAGCAGCCGTAACGAGTTTTGCTCGGGTCGTTGTCCGGTCTTCCACTTCAAACCCCGCATCGCCCTTCGCGGAACGCGAATCTTGCTCTAGGCTCGAACGCGGCGACCCGAGGGGGCGTCGTGGGGGTTGCCGCGCCCGACCCGCACTCCACACGTATCAGCCGACAGGACGTCATGGACGACACGCCGCTCCCAGCCGAAGACACCGGAGCGACCGAAGCGTTGATGCCCGGGCTCGACCTGCCCGCAACGGGCCCGACGCCCGGCTATCAGGTCCTGGCCCGCAAATACCGCCCCGACACATTCGAGGACCTGATCGGCCAGGACGCCATGGTGCGGACCCTGACCAATGCCTTCGCAGCCGGCCGGATTGCCCACGCATACATGCTCACCGGCGTCCGCGGTGTGGGCAAGACCACGACCGCGCGACTGATTGCCCGCGCCCTGAATTTCCAGACCGATGGGATTGATGCCCCGTCGATGGCGCTGGGCGAAAAGGGCCGCCATTGTGACGCCATCGGCCGTTCGGCGCATGTCGACGTAATGGAGATGGACGCCGCCTCGCGCACCGGGGTCGGCGATATCCGGGAAATCCTCGAGGGTGTGCGTTACGCCCCGGTGTCGGCCCGCTACAAGGTCTACATCATCGATGAGGTGCACATGCTCTCGACCTCCGCCTTCAACGCCCTGTTGAAGACGCTGGAGGAACCGCCCGAGCACGCCAAGTTCATCTTCGCCACGACCGAGATTCGCAAGGTCCCGGTGACCGTGCTGTCGCGCTGCCAGCGTTTCGATCTCAAACGCATCGACCGCGAAGTCCTGACCGATCATCTCGACCGGATTTGCGGTCTGGAAGGCGCGTCGGTTGAGCGCGACGGCCTGTCGCTGATCGCCCGCGCCGCCGAAGGCTCGGTGCGGGACGCCCTGTCCCTGCTCGACCAGGCCATTGTCCAGGGCAGCGATGAAGACGGCCCCGTCAGCGCGCCGCAGATCCGCGACATGCTGGGTCTGGCCGATCACGCCCGTGTGCTCGACCTGCTGGAACAGACTCTGACCGGCAAGACTGCCGATGCGCTGGCCGAACTGTCATCCCTGCATGATGCCGGCGGCGACCCGGTCGTGATTACGCGCGACCTGCTGGACTATGTCCATGCGACCGCCCGCGTGAAGGCTGCCGGGCCGGGCGCGGATCTCGGTGAGGCCGCCGACACGGTGGCGCGGATCGTGACCCTTGCCGAGGGCCAGACCCTGGGTCAGCTGACCCGGATGTGGAAAATACTGCTGACCGGCCTGGATGATGTCCGCAATGCTCCCGACGCGCTGGCGGCGGCGGAAATGACCGTGCTGCGGCTGGCCTCCGCCGCGAGCCTGCCGCCGCCTGAAGATGCGGCCCGACTGTTGGCCGGCATGCCGCGTGCGACCAGTCCGGCATCGGGTGCCGGGGAGGCGCCGGGAAAGCCTGAGCCGGCCCCCGCGTCGGCAACCGGGTCAGCCTCCGCAGCCATGGACCGGGACGCCGCGGCCCATCGGGCCCTGAGCGCGCCGGAAGCCGTCGCACAAGTCGAACAGGATGCGCCGGCCATTTCCGGTCCGCAGACCTGGGAGGCGCTGATGGACCTCCTGCGCGAGAAGCGCGATATCGGCCTTCAGTCTGATGTTGAACGCTATGTACGTCCGGCGGTGTTCAAACCGGGTTCCTTCACTTTCCAGCCGATCGAAGATGCGCCGCGCGACCTGGCTCAGCGCCTGTCGCGGCGGCTGCTGGAGTGGACCGGTGAGCGCTGGATGATCCTGGCGGATGGCTCACTGGAGGGCGGCGAGACCTGGTCCGAGCGTCGGCTGCGCCTGAAAGCCGAACGGCTCGAAGCGGCCCGCCATGACCCGGCGGTGACCGAGGTCATGCGGCTCTTCCCGGGCGCCGAGATCGTGAAGATCCGCGATCCGCAACCGACCGCCGAAACCGATACTGATGCGACAACGGAGAAACGCGCATGAAGGACCTGATGGGCCTGATGAAGCAGGCGCAGGCCATGCAGCAGAAAATGACCGAGGCCCAGGCGCGCCTCGCCGAAACCGAAGTCACGGGCGAGGCCGGAGCCGGGCTCGTGCGCGTGGTCCTGACCGCCAAGGGCGACATGGTGTCGATCCATGTCGACAAGAGCCTCATGGACCCCGACGAACCGGAAATTCTCGAGGACCTGCTCAAGGCGGCCCATGCCGATGCCCGTCGCAAGGGCGAGGAGGCCCAGCAGGACATCATGAAAGACGCGGCCGGCGGTCTGCAATTGCCTCCGGGCATGCAGATGCCGTTCTGACCGGGCTTCCGACACGATGAAAACAGCCTCGGCCGGTCCCGAAATCGAACGCCTGATATCGCTGCTCGCCAAGCTGCCAGGCCTCGGCCCGCGCTCGGCTCGACGGGCGGCGCTGAACCTGCTTGGCAAGAAGGACGCGCTGATGCGTCCGCTTGCCGAAGCCCTGGCCGATGCGGCCGACAAGATCCGGGCCTGCAGCGAGTGTGGTAATATGGATGTCTCCGATCCGTGCACGGTCTGCGCCGCGCCGAACCGGCTCGATGCGGCCATCTGTGTGGTCGAGACCGTCGGCGATTTGTGGGCGCTGGAACGAGCCGGTGCCTTCAAGGGGCGCTATCATGTTCTTGGCGGCGTCCTGTCGGCACTGGACGGTGTGCGGCCTGAAGATCTCAACATCACCAAGCTGGTCGAACGGTCCGCCCGTGAAGAGGTGAGCGAGATCGTGCTGGCGCTCAATGCCACGGTCGATGGACAGACAACTGCGCACTATCTCGCCGACCGCATGGCCGGGTGCAATGTCTCGATTACCTCGCTGGCGCGGGGCGTCCCGGTCGGTGGTGAACTGGACTATCTTGATGACGGAACGCTGGCGGCGGCCTTTCGCAGCCGGTCCACCGTCTGATTTACCCTGTCCATCGGCGAAAATCGGACTATCTTTGCCAGTCGGCTACCGGGGAGACTGTCATGCAGGAACCGACTTCGACGACGGCGACCGATATGGGCATGCCGACTGACCGCGTGACCCGTCGCGCCTTCGTCCTGTTCTTCTGTACCGGCCTGTTCATGGTTTCGCTGGTCCTTGCCGCAATAACCGCGGTCAAGATCCAGGCTTTCAATTTCGGGCCACTCACGGTGCTGGTCCCGGCCGGGACCATCGCCTTCGGGCTGACCTATCTGGCGACCGATGTGATCTCCGAAGTCTGGGGTCGTGGTTATGCGCTCTGCGTCGTTTTTTCCGGCGTGCTGATGCGGTTCGTCATCCTCTTCCTTTTGCTCTACGCGATGCATGCCGAAGATGTCGTCCCCTTCATTTCCACTGGCGGCAACTGGACCGACGCGCAGCAGGCTGCCTTTCTGGAAGTTTTCTCGTCCGGCAATCGAACCAACTTTGCCGGCATGGTCGCCTTTGGTCTGAGTGCCCTCGCCGATGTGCTGATCTTCCATCACATGCGTGAGCGGGATGCCGGCAAAAATCGGCTCTGGCTGCGCAACAATGTGTCGACCATGGTCTCGCAGGTCTTCAACAGCGCGATCTTTATCACCGTCGCTTTCGCCGGCACCCAGAGCTGGGAGGTGATTGGCAGCCTGATACTCGGTCAGGTGGTCGTGAAGGTGCTGGTTGCCACCATCGATACGCCGCTTGTCTATTTGCTCCGCAATATTGCTGAAGGCCGAAGCCTGCTCGACTATCGCGGTTGACCGGGACGGCCCGGGGTCAGGCCGGTCAGGGAATGACCGGCACCAGGCGCAGCACCGAACCGGCGCGCTCGTCGGTCAGGATGTAGAGTGATCCGTCGGCTCCGGTTGTAACATCGCGGATGCGTTCGCCCCGCCCGACCAGCAATTCCTCGCGGGATATGATGCGATCACCTTCCACCTCAAAGCGGACGAGCCTGGAGCCGACAAGGGCGCCGACGAATGCGTCGCCCTGCCAGTTTTCGAACCCGTCACCGTCATAAAAGGCCAGGCCGGAGGGAGCGATTGATGGATCCCAGAACCAGATCGGTTGTTCCAGTCCGTCGCCGTGGGTGGCATCGGATATCGGCGTTCCGTTGTAATTCACCCCGTAGGTGACGAGTGGCCAGCCATAATTCCTGCCAGGCTCGACAAGGTTGATTTCGTCGCCACCGCGGGCACCGTGCTCATGGGCCCAGACCGACCCGGTCTGCGGATTGATGGCAATGCCCTGCACATTGCGATGACCGTAGGTGTATATTTCCGGTCGGGCCCCGCGAGCGCTCACGAACGGATTGTCGAACGGCACGGTGCCGTCATCATTGAGGCGGATTATCGTGCCCAGATGATTGGTCAGGTCCTGCGCTTCATTGCGATGCAATCCACCATCGCCAAGGGTCAGAAGAAGCGTGCTGTCTGGCAGGAATTGCAGCCGACCGCCGAAATGGAAACCGCGTTCCTTGTCAAAATTGACCTGAAACAGGGTCTCGACCTCTGTCAGCGCGGTGGCGTCATCATTCAGGCGCCCGCGGGCCAGCGCGGTGTGATTGGCATTGGCCGATCCCTCAGCGTAAGCGAAGTAGATCAATCCGTTGTCGGCAAAATCGGGGTGGACCGCCAGGCCCAGCAGGCCGCCCTGTCCCTCGACCATAATGTCGGGGAGGCCGGCGACTGGCGCACGGCGCAGCGTGTCGCCCTCGATCAGGCGCAGCCGGCCTGCGCGTTCGGAGACGAGAAGCCGACCATCCGGCAGGAAAGCCATCGACCACGGGAACTCAAGCCCCTCAGCCACCGCTTCCATGCGAAAGTCGGCCTGCTCGGTTTCATGAATGTCGGACTGGGCCAATCCACTCGACGTCAGGCCGATGGCGGCAACAAGACTGGCTACAACACGCATGAGTCTCTCCGTGTCTGGAGCGTAGGGTCCGACCTTAGCCCAGTTGCGTGGCAAGGGTAGTCAGACCCGTATCATTGTGTCGTCCAGAGAGACAGCGGTCAGAGCGCAATCGACCCTGTAAAGCTGGCGAGGCGCGGCGCGAGTTGCGGCTCGAAGGCGCTGACCTGGGCCCAGCGGCGGCGCAGGCGACCGGGCAGGGCGCCAACCTTGCCGGGGACGCGTTCAACAGCCTGTTCAGCCAGCTCCCATGTGCGGATGCCGAGAGCGGCCAGGCCTGGCGCCAACACACGCCCCTGTCCCAGAGGGACGGCGTAGCTGGAATAATACTTCTTGTAGTGATCGCCGCCATGACCCAGATCGATCCGCGAGAGCCCGCGCTCTGGCGCTTGCTCGAACAGGCCGTGCAACAGCAGCAGGCCCGGTGAATATCGGGCCAGCTCGGGGTCATAGGCCGGGAACCAGGAATGGTAGATGTCACCGGCAACCAGGCCGAACTCGACCGCCGCGAGACGATCTCCGAACCAGAGGGCCGCTGTGAGTCCGGAAAATTCCTGACCTTCGCGAGCGCGCAAATCACCCAGCACGCTTTGCACCCAGTCGATGCCGAACACGTTGAGCTTGCCGGTGTCACGGTATTGCGCCTGCTTCCACTCGCTCAGGGCGGCAAATGCCCGTCCGTCCGGGTCACCGAGGGTCACCCGAACCGGACCGAAATCGCGTTCGGCGGCGCGCTGCCGGCGTGCGGTCTTCTTGAAATGATCCTTGTGCAAGGCGCGGCGTTCGCCGAGAAAACGGGCGCCGTCATCGCCTACGGCGGCGACGTGGCTGCCGCATTGCGTCCCATTGTGACGCTGATGGTCGGCCATCGGTCCATGCCAGTTGTCGAACACCAGCGCGGAGCCGCCAGCCGCCCGGGCGAGCGCCTGTGCAGAAATGGATGCCGGGTCGGCGGCGAGCACCCCTTGATAGTCGCTCATTGGAGCGCCGACCGGGCGGACAATGCCGCCATGAGCCTTGTGGTGCGGGAAAAAGCCGATGGTGTCGCCGGCATCCTCGATGATGGCGATCCGGACATCATTGCGCGCTCGCGCGACAGTTTCGGCAAATTCAAACCGCAAATACGGGCTGACCAGTTTCCCGTTCGGGCACGCCCAACGGTTCCATTGCACGATCTGACTCGCGGAGATGTCCTCGATTGAGACGATTTGGGTCCGCACGTCTGTCCTCCCGATATTCCCTGCACCCTGACAAGCAAGGCCCGGGCCGGTTTGGCAATTCGTGGTCTTGGTCGGGGTGACAGGATATGTCGGGTCCATGTGCCAGCCTGGTGGCCGTGCGGGGCGGATGGCTGGCCGCACCGGGGCGACTCGTCCAGAATGACAGCGAACAAGAAGGCGATTGCATCGTGACTTTCTCAGACATCTCCCCGGAAACCTGGCTGATCCTGGCCGGCATGGTCGTCCTGCTTGCAGTGCTCGCTGGCGGCCTGTTCCTGCAACGAAAGCCCGACCCGTCCGGCACGACCGATAACCCGGAAGTGGAACGGCTGCGCAGCGAACGCGACGACTGGCGCAACCGTCAGGAAAGTGCTGCCTCCGAACTGGCGACGGCGCGCGAGGCGCTGGCCCGGCTTGATGGTGTGGTCGAGGAGCGCGACCGCCTGCGGGTCTCGCTGGAAGCGGTCACGGTCGAGCGCAACGGGCTCAATGCCAGCCATGAAGCGCTCAAGACCGAGCATGACGCGGCCCTGCGCCATCATGATGAAAAGCTGGCCGAGCTGGAAAAGGCCCGCGAGCGTCTCAACGACCAGTTCAAGCTGACCGCCGCGGAAATCCTGAAAGCCTCGGGTGCCGAGCTGAACAAGCAGAGCACGGAAAGCCTGCAAACCCTGCTCAAGCCGCTGCGCGAACAACTCACCGATTTCCGCTCGAAAGTGGAGAAGGATGCCGAGCAACGCCACGGTCATGCCGGCGAGATCAAGCAATTGATGGAGACCGTGCGCAAGGACGCCTCGCGGATGTCGGACGACGCCCAGAAGCTGGCCAATGCGCTGCGCTCCTCCTCCAAGGTGCAGGGCGATTGGGGCGAGATGGTGCTGGCCTCGATCCTCGAACGCGCCGGCCTGCTGGAGAATGAGCACTTCCACACCCAGTCCACCGAGCGCAATGCCGAGGGTGCGCTTTTGCGTCCCGACGTGATCGTCGACATGCCGGGCGGGCATCGCCTGGTGATCGACAGCAAGGTCTCGCTGGTCGCGTTCGAGCGCTGCGTGAATGCCGAGGATGACGAGATCCGGACGGCAGCGCTGAAACAGCACATCGCCTCGGTCCGCGCCCATATCAAAGCATTGGGCGAGAAGGATTATGCCAAGCTCTATGAGGGCGTGAACTTCACCTTGATGTTCATTCCGCTGGAAGGCGCGGCCTCGCTGGCGCTGCAGAATGACCCGGAATTGTCGGCCTATGCCTGGGACCGCAATGTGATGATCGCGACACCCACGACCTTGATGATGGCCATGCGCACGGTTGGAAACCTGTGGACGATCGACCGCCAGAACCGGCACGCCATCGACATCGCCGATCGTGCCGGCGCCCTCTATGACAAGTTTGAAGGCTTCGTCGGCGATCTCGAGACGGTCGGCAAGCGCATCGACGGGGCCAAGGACGCCTGGGCGGCGGCCAAGGGCAAGCTGGTTGAGGGTCGTGGCAATCTGGTGCGCCAGACCGAAATGCTCAAATCTCTGGGCGCCAATGCCCGCAAATCACTGCCGGCCGAGTATCTCGATGCGGCGGGCGCCGATGAAGCGACCGAGAGCGGCGGTGGCAAATCCGCCCCCAAGCCAGCCCCCAAGCCAGCCCTCGCAGCACCGGAAGCGGTCGATTCTTGATCCTGAAAGCCAGTGCGACTATCTAGGGCCCATGGCCATACGCGAAATCCTCACCGTTCCCGATCCCATCCTCAAAGAGGTGTCCCAACCCGTTGATCAGGTTGATGACGACCTCCGCGAGCTGATGGATGACATGCTGCAGACCATGTATGCCGCCGACGGCATCGGTCTGGCGGCGATCCAGGTCGGCGTGCCCAAGCGGGTGATCGTGATGGACCTTGCCGGGTCCGACGAGGAGGCGAAGCCGCGCTATTTCGTCAATCCGGTCCTGTCCGATCCGTCCGACACGCTGAAACCCTATGAAGAGGGCTGCCTGTCGGTGCCGACCGTCTATGACGAGATCGAGCGCCCGGACCGGATCCACATCCAGTATCTCGATTATGACGGGAATGAATGCGAGGAGATCGCTGAAGGCATGTTCGCCGTCTGCATCCAGCACGAGATGGACCATCTCGAAGGCGTGCTCTTCATCGACTACCTGTCGCGCCTGAAACGCCAGCGTGCGGTCCAGAAGGTGAAGAAGGTCGAGAAGTCGAAAGACCGCGACGCGGCCTAGAACTTCCCGGCCTGAAAATCCGTCACCGCCTGGTGCAGTTCCGCTTCGGTGTTCATCACGAAGGGGCCGTAACGGGCGACCGGCTCATTGATCGGCTTGCCGGCGACGAGCAGAAGGCTGGCGCCTTGCGGCCCCGCTTTCAGCTCGATCCGGTCGCCATCTTCCAGGACGCCGAGATCCGGATCCTCGACCCGGCCTTCGCCGGTCGAGACCATGCCCTTGTAGACAGCGATGAAGGCGGTGTGTCCGGGATCGATACTCTCTTCCAGCGTGGCGCCGGGTTCGAGCACGATGTCGATCAGGGTCGGCTGGATGGCGACTGATCGGGCCGGACCTGTCACGCCGGTTGATGTGCTGCCGGCCAGCACGCGCAGGCTCGCCCCGGTGCGGGTTTCCACCGGGATCTGTGTGCGGTCGAATTCCTGATAGCCCGGATCGGTCATCTTCAGCGCGCCGGGCAGATTGACCCAGAGCTGGAAGCCCCAAAGGCGGCCTTCATCCTCGATCGGTTGTTCGGAATGCACGATGCCGCGACCGGCGGTCATCCACTGGATGCCGCCGCCCTCGATCACGCCGGAATGGCCCTTATTGTCGCCATGCCGCATCCGGCCTTCCAGCATGATGGTGACGGTCTCGAAACCGCGATGCGGGTGGTTGGGAAAGCCGGCCATGTAGTCCGCGCTGTCGTCGGTGCGGATCTGGTCGAGCATCAGGAATGGGTCCAGGTCCATCAGGCCGCGATGCCCCAGCATGCGCGTGAGTTTGACACCGGCGCCGTCCGAAGTCGGCAAGCCCCGCGAGACCTTGGTGATCCGTCGTGTCCGGGTGAGCGTGTCGGTGGCGGTCATGGCGGCGTTTTCCTGTCTGGGCGGCGGGTCAGGACCAATCATTCTCCGACAAGATAGGTATTTTTCCGACAAGCGCCATGAGCCTGCGCGAAAGAGATTGTTTCCATGTGGGAAGGGATAGGGCAGTTTGGGTCGGTCTGAGGAGGAAATTATGCGTCTGTCTTGCCTTGTTTTGCTGTCATTTGTCCTAGCTGCGTGCTCACCGGCTGCTCCACCAGCCGACTCCTCCTTTTTCGCCAGCCTCTCGCAATTGTGCGGTCAGGCCTTCGAGGGGCGTGTGGTCAGTGATGATCCGCGTGATGCGGATTGGGCCGAACAGCGTCTGGTGATGCATGTGCGCGAATGTTCGGCGGGGCAGATTCGGATTCCGCTGCATGTTGGCGAGGATCGCTCCCGGACCTGGGTGATCACCCGTGAGGCCGCGGGCTTGCAGCTCAAGCATGACCACCGCCACGAGGACGGCTCTGAGGACGTGTTGTCGCAATATGGCGGCTCGACGATCGTGCCGCCCACCGAGCGTCGTGCCGAGTTTCCTGCCGACCAGTTCAGCCGCATGCTGTTTGACCGCGAGGGCATCGCAGTCTCGATGGCCAATGTCTGGTCGATGACGCTGACCGAGACCAGTTTTACCTACGGTCTTGATCGCCCGGACCGGCATTTCGCTGCCGAGTTCGATCTGACCAACCCGGTCGACGCCCCGCCGCCGCCCTGGGGTGCCGAATAGCCGCAAGCCGGCTCCGTTTCCGGAACCGGCTCACCTCGACGGTGCGCCGGGAGACGGGTCCCCCAGACGCAATGGCCGGCGGCTCAGCGATTAATCGTGCTGTTCGGTGTCCACATGGCATTCGCCAGTGGCCGTCGTTTCGACATTGGCTGCAGCGGCTTCGCAGGCATTGCCATAGGTTTCGCCATCAGCACCGCAAACCGGCGCATATTCCTGTGTGCAGCTGATCTCGGCGGCGACCTCGGCAATCGTCATGTCGACATTGGCCGGGGCCGGTTCGGCCGTCATCTCTGTCCGGGTATCGGTGAAAGTTTCGCTGGTCGCCGGAGTTGGTGTTTCGGCGTTGTCCTGGGCGGCAGAAACCGTGTCCGGTGCCGAGCAGGCCATCAGAAGCGCGCCGCCGAAAATGGCAGCGGTAACTTGCATACGCATGGGGGTGTCCTTGACCCTCGTGCCATGATTGGCACGCGGCAGCGATTTATCATTTCGCCGAATTTCCGGGTAGCGGATATTTGGGCCCGCCAATCACGAATTATTGCGACGGGTGGCAAGCGAGCTTGGCGTTTTCCCCGTCGGGGCGATAACACAGGCATCATCCTTTCCTCGTCGAGCGCCGAGAGCCAATGACCCTACGTCTCGCCTTCATGGGCACACCCGACTTCGCCGCCCGCTCGCTGGCCGAAATTGCCGCTGCCGGGCATGAGGTGGTGCATGTTTTCACCCAGCCACCGCGCCGTCGTGGTCGTGGACAGTCGGAACAGAAAACACCCGTGCACCAGCTTGCCGAAGTGCTCGGTATTCCGGTCTCGACGCCGGCGAGCTTTCGCGATCCGGACGTGATTGCGCACTTCGCCAGCCTGGATCTCGATCTCGCGGCCGTGGTCGCCTATGGCCAGATCCTGCCGCAGGCCGCCCTGTATGCGCCCCGGATGGGGTGCCTCAACCTGCATGCCTCGCTGTTGCCGCGCTGGCGCGGTGCGGCGCCGATCCAGCGGGCGATCATGGCGGGCGACACGATGACCGGTGTCCAGTTGCAGCAGATGGAGGCCGGGCTCGATACCGGACCGATCCTGTTGTCCGAGACGGTACGCATCAAGGACTCCGACACCGCCGCCAGCCTGCATGACCGGCTGATGGAGGCCGGCGCGCTGATGTGGCCGCGAGCCCTGGCGGCGCTGGAGCGCGGGTCGCTGGAAGCGGTGTCGCAATCGAGCGATGGCGTCACCTATGCGCGCAAGATCTCGTCGGACGAGGCCCGTATCGACTGGAGCCGGTCGGCCGAGGAGCTGTCCAATCATGTCCGCGGCCTGTCGCCCTTTCCGGGCGCCTGGTTCGAGATGCCGGGTGAAAAGCGCCCGGTCCGGGTCAAGGTCCTGCTCGCCGAACCTGTCAGCGGCGAGGCGGCTGCCGGTCCCGGCACCGTGATCGAAGGCCTGACAGTGGCGTGCGGCGAGGGAGCATTGCGTCTGGTCCGCCTGCAGCGCGAAGGCAAGGGCGCCATGGATGCCGCGACCTTCCTCAATGGCAATTCATTGCCGGCCGGGACTGTGCTCGACTGATGCCGCGCTACAGGATCACCATCGAATATGACGGCCGCCCCTTTTCAGGCTGGCAACGCCAGGACAATGCGCCATCCGTGCAGGAAAGCCTCGAGCGGGCCGCGGAAAAGCTCGATGGCGCCCCGGTCCTCGTCTATGGCGCCGGGCGCACCGATAGCGGTGTTCACGCCCTGGCCCAGGTCGCCCATCTCGACCTGGCCAAGGACCTCTCCACCGACAAGGTCCGCGATGCCATCAACTACCATCTCAAACCGGATCCGGTGGCGGTGATCGAAGCGGCGCGTGTCAGCGACGACTTCCATGCCCGTTTCTCGGCCACCCGGCGCCACTATCTCTACCGGATGATCGACCGGCGGGCGCCGCTGACGCTGGACCGGGGACAGGTCTGGCGTGTCACCCGCAAGCTCGACGCCGAGGCCATGCATCATGCCGCCCAGGCGCTGCTCGGCCAGCATGACTTCACCACTTTCCGTGATGCCCAGTGCCAGGCCGAGAGCCCGGTCAAATCACTCGATGCGATATCGGTGTCGCGCTATGGCGAAGAGGTTCAGCTGACCTGTTCGGCGCGCTCCTTCCTGCATCGGCAGGTGCGCTCGATGGTCGGGTCCCTGGTCGAGGTCGGGGTGGGCAAATGGTCGGCGCGCGACTTCAAGCGCGCGCTCGACGCGGCCGACCGCAGCCGGTGTGGCCCGGTCGCGCCGGCAGACGGGCTCTACCTGACGGCCGTGGACTATCCCGGTCCGGCCTAGCTTGCAGCGGCGGCCGCCGAGGCGGCAAAGGCCTGACTGATCCCGACAAGCACGATGTAGGAGACCAGTGCCGGAACTGCTGCGGTGAAGGCCGAGGTAATGGTCGGCACGCCCAGGGCCACATAGGCCAGGCGCCAGTGCACCAGGATGCGCAGATATCCGTAGAGGAAGAACAGGAAATCGCGGAATTCGGCGTTGATGATTCCGGCAACCTGAAGCGACCAGATGGCGGTGATCACCAGGTACAGCCAGACCACGCCCCAATTATGCAGGATAACCCAGGCCATATAGCGCGGCTTCGCCCCGATCACGGCGACCGCCAAGGCGGCCGAGAGCGGGAAGCTGAGCCAGGTCGCGGCGAAGATCAGGAAGTACATGGCAGCGCTGACGCCGACGCCCAGATGGGCCCGTTCGAAATAGACCAGGGCAACGAGGGGCAGAACAAAGAGCGCCGCCGCGAAGGAACGCCAGAACCCGGCCAGAGAGACGTCGAACATCGCCTCGCCGCCTGCGCGGAAGGTGAGAATGCGCAGGGCGCCCTGCATGCCCTGCCAGCCTTCGGCAATCAGACGGATCATGCCGGGAAATCCTTGAAATAGCCTTTGAGGATACGCGTGTAGATGGCGGTCAGGGTTTCGATGTCACTGACCGGAACGCGCTCGTCGACCTGGTGCATGGTGGCCCCGACCAGGCCGAATTCGGCGACCGGTGCGTAGAGCTGGATGAAGCGGGCATCGCTGGTACCGCCGCCGGTAGTCAGCGCCGGACGACGTCCGGTCTCCGCCTCCACACAATCCTGGAGCAGGGTCGTGAAGGGGCCGGCCGGCGTCAGGAAGGCCTCGCCCGTGACATGGATGTCGGCTTCGATCCGGCCGTCGAAATCAAGATCAATCTTGGCCACTTCGGACCGGATCCAGTCGGACAGCGCGTCCCCGTTATGGGCGATGTTGAAGCGGATATTGAAGCGAGCCGTTGCGGCGGCCGGGATGACATTGGTGGTCGGATTGCCGACATCGACCGAGGTCACTTCCAGATTGGAGGGCTGGAAGGGCGGCACGCCGTCATCCAGCTTGCGGGCCAGCAATCGGCCGAGCAGGTCGAGCAGGGCCGGGATCGGATTTTCGGCCCGTTCGGGATAGGCGACATGGCCCTGACGCCCGGTCACGGTGAGGGTGCAGTTCAGCGAGCCGCGGCGCCCCGACTTGATGGTATCGCCCAGCACATTGGGGTTGGTCGGCTCACCGACCAGGCAATGGTCGAAGGTCTCGCCTTCATCGGCCAGCGCTTCGAGCACGGCCTTGGTGCCGTGGATGGCCGGGCCTTCCTCGTCACCGGTGATCAGGAAGGCGATCGACCCCTTTGGCTCGCCCGTGTCCAAAAAGCGCTGGACCGAGGCCACCATGGCGGCGATGGCGCCCTTCATGTCGGCTGCACCACGGCCCCACAGAACGCCATCCTCGGCCTCGGCGCCGAAAGGCGGCTTCCGCCAGGCGTCGTCATCGCCCGGCGGGACGACATCGGTATGACCGGCGAACAGGAAGCAGGGCGAGGCGGTGCCCCGGCGGGCATAAAGATTGTCCACCTCACCGAAGGGATAGCGCCGGCAGGTAAAACCAAGCTGCTCCAGCGCCGCCTGCATCACGTCCAGCGCGCCGGCATCGATCGGCGTCACCGACGGACGACGGATCAGCGCCTGGGCCAGCGGCAGGGGGTTGGCGAGGTCGTTCGAGAGGTCAGAGGTCAACAACGAGGTCCTTGCCAAACTCGAGGCCGGTGATGCGGCATGCAGTCCGAAGGCGAGAGAGCTTCTGCTCCTTCGACAGGTTCACATCGACATACCAGTCGCCGGTCAGTTTTTCAGCCATTTTCGCCAGTTCGGGAGACCGCGTATAAAGCGTTTCTTGGTCGGCTGCGACAATCCTCCGTCCCCGCCCTCCCGGATGGCTCGCCAATCGTGCCAGAGTTCCCGGGTATTTCTTCTCCAGCCAGATCAACGCCAGTCGATAAGCGGCCTTTTGGCTGTCGGCGAACTGCACATACTCGTGCAACTGGACCTGAAAGTGTCCCGTTCTTCGATCGCATTCGCCAAATTTGTCATGCCAGTCCGCCGGGGGAGGTTTCAGCTGGGAATGCGCGGCTTGCTTGCGAGGCATTGGCGTAGCCGTAGAGCCAACGCTTGCCGCGCTATCGGCCCGCAAGAGGGCGCGTTTCAGTATGTCCAGCTGGCTTTCTTGCAGCGAAACACGTTGAGCTTCCAATGCCCTATGGGCATCGAGATCAAGCTTCAACCAGCCGGGCTCTTCATTCATTTGCGTCATGAGAACCTCCAACCATTAAGCCTTGTAAGGGATTTGAGGGTTTATCAAGGGATAAAGTTGCTTCTAAGGCGGGGCTCCACGAACATCAGTGCCGGGTCAATGGTCGAAGGTGCTCATCGAGAACACCTATGCAGGCATTGGCGTAGGGACGTATGGGAGGCCATGGCGACCGCTTGGTCGAGACTGCAAAGGGGGGCAGCTGATTGACCAATTAGCATCCCTTATAAGGGATTTTTCTCGCGGCAGGATTTTGGCGGGTGGCGACGACGTTTTTGTCATTCACCACCTCAAGCACAAAACCGGGTCGATTTTCAGCTCACTGGCGGGGGAGTGATCCATGTTTGGGCTGGCTTGTTGCTGTGCCGTAGGCGCGCGGCGGTAAGGCAGCATTGCGTGCGGCAGGCCGCATGGACGCAATCATGCTCCCTTTCCGGCGCAATTCTCCGGCTTCTCGGTGGTCGCCCAAGCTTGGGTCGGTCCGTGCTCTAGAACTCCTTTTCCATCGCGAAGCGCCGGAAACTCTCGCCCCGGATATCGACCGTCTCCTCCGCCATGACCTGATACCCCAATGCCGCGAAAGCCGGCCGGGCCATCAGGCTGGCATGGACGTGCAGGCGTGTCTGGCTCCGCTGCACGGCTTCCTGCTCAACGGCGTCATGCAGCCGCCGGAACAGGCCCTGCCCCTGACTGCCGGGCCGGATGTAGGCGAAGTCCACATAGTCCGGCGGGTCGAGCGTCAGGAAACCCTGGATGAGGCCATCCCGCTCGGCCAGAAACACGCACTGGCTGGCCAGGCGCGTGTCCCAGTCGGCGCCGCTGCGCGGCTCCGGCACCCAGGCCGCCTGTTGGGTTGGCGTGTACAGGCTGGGCCCGTTGCGGACAGCGTCGAACATCACCTCGCCAAGGGCGGGATTGTCAGCGGGTGTGCCGCGCCGGACTGTCAGCGCACCTGACATGATCGATGGCTCTCGCAGACCAGACTAGTGCGAGCGTCCATGGGTCTCGCGGAAACGTTCCATCGAGACCGAGATCTTGAAGGTTTCGCGGTATTTGGGCGAGCCGACCGGACGGGGCGGCTTCTGCGAGGTCAGGGCCAGGATGCGCTCAAGCGTGTCGTGCGCGGCGCCGGACTGACCGGCCCCGATATAGGCATGCAGCTCGACCAGCGCGTCCGACAGCGGGTCACCGCCGCGGATGATGAAATAGGGCTCGTCCGTGCCCATGCGGTGCAGGACATCGAATTCCGACGGATTATCGGCCGATCCATACGGCGCCGCGGGATCCTTGGCGGTCGGCTTTTCCCTGATGGTGTCATCGCTCATGGCGCGCCCCTTGTGAATGATTTTGCCCATGTGACCAGATTCGAGCCCGAAGCGGTAGCGGCGCATCAGCGCAGCCCGGACTCAGCCCTGACGCAGCGTGTGATGGCGGAGCAGGGCGGCGCCCGCTACACAGGGGGGATGAGCACAATCCGTCCCAGACATATCGCCATCATCGGTGCCGGCCCTGCCGGGCTGATCGCCGCTGAACATCTCGCCACGCTCGGTCACGAGGTTGACCTTTATGAGCGCATGCCGACCCCCGGTCGCAAATTCCTCATGGCCGGTCGCGGCGGCCTGAACCTGACTCACAGCGAACCGTTGCCGGCCTTTCTGGGCCGCTATCGTGAGGCCGCCGACTGGTTGGGCCCGGCGATCACCCGGCATGATCCCGCCGCCCTGCGGGACTGGTGCGAGGGTCTGGACCAGCCAACCTTCACCGGATCGTCCGGTCGGGTATTTCCCGAAGCGATGAAAGCCTCGCCGCTGTTGCGGGCCTGGCGCAAGCGGCTGGAATTGCACGGTGTGTCGATGCACCTGCGTCATACATGGACGGGCTGGAATGAAGACGGCGCGCTGGTCTTCCAGACGCCGGACGGTGAGGTCACAGCCTCGCCCGAAGCCACCCTGCTCGCCCTGGGCGGCGCCAGCTGGCCGCGCCTGGGGTCAGATGGAAGCTGGACCGGGACGCTGGCGGCGCGGGGCGTCGAGCTGGTCGGGTTCTCGGCTTCCAATTGCGGCGTCAATATCGACTGGAGCGCGATCACCAAGGCGCGCTTCGCCGGTGCGCCGCTGAAGACCATCGCCCTGTCTTCGGGGGATGAACGGGTCGCGGGCGAGGCGATGATCGCGCGCTACGGGCTGGAAGGCGGAGCCGTCTATGCCCTGTCCGCGGCCATTCGTGCAGCGCTGGCCAATGGCGACACCATCACCCTCCATCTCGACCTCAAGCCTCACCGTGACGTGTCTGATCTGGCCAACTGGCTGGGCAGGGCGAAGAAGGGCCAGTCGCTCACCAACACGCTGCGCAAGGCCGGGCTGACGCCGCAAGCGATTTCGGTCCTGCGCGATGCCGTCGCCGAGCTGCCGCGCGATCCGGCGGCGCTGGCGGCCCTGATCAAGGCCGTGCCGCTGCGCGTGACGGCGCAACGCGATCTCGACCGGGCGATCTCCTCGGCCGGTGGCATCGCACGCTCAGCCGTCGATGATCACTTCATGCTGACGGCGGTGCCGGGCGTTTTTGCGGCCGGTGAAATGCTCGACTGGGATGCGCCGACCGGCGGCTATCTGCTGCAGGCGAGCTTCGCCACCGGCCTCGCCGCCGCACGCGGCATCGAGGCCTGGCTGGAACAGACCGCCTAGCGCAGCAGGTCGTTAATCGAGGTCTTGGCGCGGGTCTGGGCGTCGACGCGCTTGACGATGACGGCGCAATAAAGGCTCGGTCCGCCCTTGGGGTCGGGCAGGGCGCCGGGCACGACGACCGAGTATGCCGGCACTTCGCCATAGCTGATCTCGCCGCTGGCGCGGTCGACGATCTTGGTCGAGCGGGTGATGTAGACCCCCATCGCCAGCACCGAACCCTCGCGCACGATCACGCCCTCGACGACTTCCGAGCGGGCGCCGATGAAGCAGTTATCCTCGATGATCACCGGATCGGCCTGCAGCGGTTCGAGAACGCCGCCAATCCCGGTCCCGGCCGAGATGTGGCAATTGGCACCGACCTGGGCGCACGAGCCGACACTGGCCCAGGTGTCGATCATCGTGCCTTCGCCGACATAGGCGCCCAGATTGACATAGGATGGCATCAGCACAGCGCCCGGCGCGATGAAGGCACCGCGGCGCACGGCGCAGGGCGGCACGGCGCGGAAACCGGCAGCCTTGAACTCGGCCTCGCCCCAACCCTCAAACTTGGACGGCACCTTGTCCCACCATTTCGCACCGGCAATCCCGCCCTCGATCAAATCCATCGGATTGAGGCGGAAGCCGAGCAGTACGGCCTTTTTCAGCCATTGATGCACCACCCAATGGCCGTCATCCCCGCGCGACGCGACCCGCGCCTTGCCACTATCGAGCAGGTTGATCGCGGTCTCCACGGCATCCCGGACTTCCCCGGTCGTGTCGGTCGAGACGCTGTCACGATTGTCCCAAGCAGTATCGATGGTGGTGATGAGATGTGTGTCGGTCATGTTTCATCGTCCGGTGTGGCGGCTGTGCGGAGGGAGCCGAGAAAAGTGGGCAGGCAGTCCACGGCATGGTGGACATGGTCGGGATGTTCGTCCGGCGCGGCGCTCTCCTCGTCGCGCGGTCCATGTTTTGCGCGGACGAGGACGGTTGTGAAGCCCATGTCGTGGGCTGTTTTGAGATTGCGGACACTGTCCTCGAAGAAGACCGATTCCGGGACCGGCAGGGCGAAGCGCGACACAAAGCTGTCGAAGCCGGCCTGGTGCGGCTTGGGCTGGAAGCCCGAGGCCTCGACGTCGAAGATGTCGTCGAACAGGTGTGTCAGGCCCATATGATCGAGAATATTCTCGGCATGGCCGAGCGAGCCATTGGTGTAGACCAGACGCTTGCCAGGCAGGGCCTTGATCCGATTGGCGAGTTCGGGATGCGGGGTGATCACGGTCGGGTCGACATCGTGGACGAAGTCGAGGAAGTCGCGCAGATCGACGTCATGATTGGCCATCAACCCGTTCAGCGTCGTGCCATAGTCGCGCCAATAGGTTTTCTGGACGGTGCGGGCCTCGTCCTCGGGCAGGGCCAGCAGGCGAGCGACATACTGGGTCATGCGCCGGTCGACCTGGGCCATGATCGGCGCGTCGGACGGGTAGAGCGTGTTGTCCAGGTCAAAGACCCAGTGCGTGATGTGACGCATGTCGGCGCGGCTGTCGGCGTTGTTGTCGGCCATGTCAGGGCCTCCGGAAATCGCCTTCGTCGAGCGTGATGCGGACCCCGCCCTCGCTCGGCTCGGTGATGCGACGGAAATTGGCCGCAGTATAGCCCCGGTCGGGACAGTCGCCGCGCCCCTCGGCCACAAAGCGGGCCGGGGCGGTGCAGAAGCTCTCGCGGCCCTCTGTCAGACCGCGACGGGTCCCCGTATTGATGCGCTCGGCATAGTAGAAGGCGTTGTCCGTGGCGAGGCGGGTTGCCAGCACCCTGGCGCATTCGCCGGCATGGATGCGCCACCAGCCGCGCGACTGCCAGATGGACCCGACCTGGTGACCGATGGCGACGGCAATGTCGCCGTCGGCTTCATTGCACATGGTCAGGCCGCTGGCCGCATTGCGGCCGAGCGCGTGTGACTCGAGGGCATCGATCAGGGCATCGTCATTCGGGCGGCTCGTCAGGCCGGCATCGCGCAGGAAATTGCTCACAGCGAGCCGGGTCGAACGCCCGTCCAGCCCGTCCACGGCGTTGACCGGATAGCCACCGGACTGCAACAGGCGCTGGATGCCGGCGACGGTGGCCCGGCTGGCGAAATTAACCGGCTCGACCAGCACGGTGCGCTCGCGGTCCTCGCCCTCGCGGATGAAAAAGTCGCGTGACGCCATGCCCAGCGACGAGCAGCGGGTATTGGCCACAACTTCGAAATCGGCCTCGTCGACGCAGAGCGGAATGGTGCCGCGCCATTCCCTCACCCCGCCCAGATAGGCGATCGAGGATTTGGCGTAGAAGAAAATCGGCTGATCGCCGTCCAGGTCGACATCGCTGGCGACGGTGGCGCAATCGCCGGGGCGCAGCCGGGTCCAGCCTTCAATGGCGACGCCACCCTCGACCGGCCAGCCGGCGGCGGCTTCAACTATATAGCTGGTTTCGTTGCACAATTCCGCTGCTTCAGCATGCGGTGCGGCGGTCAGGAGCAGGGCGGGCAGGGCCAGGAGGGCAAGGGAGAGACGCAAAAACATCCCCCGTCATCCCATGTCGGGCAGCAAGGCGACAATCTCGGCCCGCAGCTGGTCGACCCCATCCTGCTTGGCGCTGGAGGTGGCGATGACGCGCGGGAAGGCGGCGGGACGCCTGGCGATCTTCTCGCCCGTTTCGCCGATCAGCCGCTTGACTGCCGGCGGTTTGATCTTGTCCGTCTTGGTCAGCACGACCTGATAGCTCACGGCAGCCTCGTCGAAGACATCCATGATCTTGAGGTCGACATCTTTCAGGCCGTGGCGGCTGTCGATGAGCAGATAGACCCGCTTCAGATTGACCCGGCCGCGCAGGAAGGCCTTGGTCAGGCGGGTCCATTTCTCGACCACCGGCTTGGGTGCCTTCGCATAGCCATAGCCCGGCAGGTCGACGATGCGCAGGTCACCGCCTTCGACATTGAAGAAATTGAGCTCGCGCGTCCGACCCGGTTCCCCGGAGGCGCGAGCCAGACCCTTCTGGTTGGTCAGGGCATTGATCAGCGACGACTTGCCGACATTCGAGCGACCGGCAAAGGCGACCTCGAGCCGGTCCGGCTCGGGCAGATGATCCAGCGCCACCGCTCCCATCAGGAAGGTGCAGGGGCGCGAGAAGAAACGCCGCCCGAGGCCGATGTCGAGGTCGTCGCTACCGTCAGTCAGGGTCAGTCTCCGCGGTCACGCTTCAACAGTCGTGCGACCAGCTTGTCGACCTGGGTCTCATTCCCGTGGCGGCGCATGATGATGTATTGCTGCAGTACCGACAGGAAATTGTTCCAGGCCCAATAGATCACCAGGCCGGCCGCAAACGGGGCCAGGATGAAGGTGAAGACGATCGGCAGGAAGGCGAAGATGCGCGCCTGCATCGGGTCCGGCGGCGGCGGGTTGAGCGCCTGCTGCGCGGCCATGGTCAGACCCATGATGATCGGCCAGGCACCGATGCCAAGGACACCGCCGATCAGCCAGATGCCGGTCGGGTCATAAGGGATCAGGCCGAACAGGTTCCAGATATTGGTCGGGTCGGCGGCCGACAGGTCGCGGATCCAGCCAAAGAAGGGCGCGTGGCGCATTTCGATGGCATTGAACAGGGTCTGGTAGAGCGCAAAGAAGATCGGGATCTGCGGCAGGATGGGCAGACAACCGGCCAGCGGGTTGATCTTCTCGGTCTTGTACAACTCCATCAGCGCTTGTTGCTGTTTTTGCTGGTCGGCGCCGTAGCGTTCCTTGATCTCGGCCATTTTCGGCTGGACCGCCTTCATCTTCGCCATCGAGGCGTAGGCGCGGTTGGCGAGCGGGAACATGACGATCTTGACCATCAGGGTCAGCGCCAGGATGGCGAGGCCGAACTGGCCGAGCGCGCCTTCCAGCATGGTCAGCAGCCAGACAAAGGGGCGGGTGAGGAACCACAGCCAGCCCCAGTTGATCGCCATGTCGAAACGCTCGATGCCGACCTCGTTCTGGACTTGTTGCAGGACACCCAATTCCTTGGCGCCGGCGAAAATCCGGGTGGTGGAGGCCAGGCTCTCGCCAGCGGGGACCGCGATAGCCTGTTCCACATAGCTGGCTTCAAAAGCGTCGATCTCGCCACGCTCGATGGTGCGGAAGCGGGCGGTGAAGGGGCGGTCCTGATCGGGAACTGCGGCGGCCATCCAGTAGCGCTGGGTGATGCCGACCCAGCCGCCGGTGCCGCTTTCCTCGGTCTGGTTGCCGTCTTCCAGCTTGCCGAAACTGCTGCGCACCATGGCGCCGTCGATGACCGCCAGCGCGCCTTCGAAGACCGCCATGTTGCGGGTCTCGTCTTCCGGGCGGCCCTCATGGCGGACCAGACCGTAGCGCGACAGTTCGACTTCCTGGCCGGAATTGTTGGTGACCGTGTCGGTGAGGGTGAAGAGATAATTGTCGTCGACCGAGATCACGCGCTCGAAATGCAGGCCGGACGGGCTGTCATAGGTCAGCGTGATCGGGGTGTCCGGGGTCAGGGTCGAGCCGGAGGCCAGTGTCCATTCGGTCGACCCGCCGGGCAGGTCGGTGAAGCCCGAAGTCGCCGACGTCCAGCCGTCACGGGCGTAGAAGACATGGTCGCTGCCGATCGGATTGAGCAGGGCAACCGGCGTATCGTCATCAATGGTCTCGGTGTGGCGACGCAGTCGGACATCATCCAGGCGGGCGCCGGTCAGCGACAGTGAACCGAGCACGGACGGGGCATCGATCGTGACGCGCTGATTGCCGCCCAGGGCCGTCTCGCGATCAACAGTGGTCGCAGCAGCAGGCTCGAGCGCGGAGGCGGGCAGGTCCGGGTCCGCGAGCTCCTGGGAAGCCTCGACGGCGGCCTGCTCGGCGCGCCGCTCTTCCTCGGCCGGGCCCATGACGAACATCTGGTATCCGGTCAGGATCACCAGGATCAATCCCAGTGCGATAAACAGGTTGCGTTGGTCTTCGCCCATGAAAACTCAGGCCTCTTGCGCTTTATGTTCGCGATCGCCCGAAGTCTTGCCGTTTGCAAGACTCACCAAGGCGCTTTCGACATCCCCCACCAAGCGTGACCAATCCCGTTCGGGCGTTGTCGCGCGTGCGATGAATACATAGTCAATGCCGGGCTGTCCGTGGAGGGGGAGAAGCAGCCGGGCAATCTCCCTCAACCGGCGCTTGGCCCGATTGCGGATGACGGCACCGCCGATCTTGCGGGTGGCGGTGAAGCCGGCGCCGATATGCGCAGGCGCTTTTTCGTCCGCCCCCAAAAGCAAAGAGCCGTCTCGCGAACGGGCCTGGATGACCACGCCCGACCGGACGGCTTTTCTACCTTTTGCGGCTTGCAAAAATTCACGCCGCGTTTTCAACCGTTTGACGGTAGGAAGCGGCGTTGACATCGTCCTTAGGCGGACAGACGCTTGCGGCCCTTGGCCCGGCGACGAGCCAGGATAATACGGCCGGATTTCGTCGCCATGCGGGCACGGAAGCCGTGGCGGCGCTTGCGGACGATCTTTGACGGCTGAAATGTACGTTTCACGGTCGCGCTCCATCGGCGTTCAATTCGAGAGCGGCGGCAATTACGCGCTTGAAGCGGCGGCGTCAAGCGTTCATGCCCCCTGTAGCGCAGGAGAATGACATGCCAGACGTCGCAAACCAACCACCTCCGGACCCGTCTGGCGGTCCGAATAGCACGCCCCGCTGGCTGCGCCCGGTACTGGCAGCGGTCCTGCTGTGTTTTTTCGCGGCTCTTTTGCTGACCGGGACCGGTCCGCAGGAGATGCTGACCTGGCTGCGTGATAGTGGCGGCCTGACCCGTGAGCTGACCGGCCAACATATTGTGCTGGCGGCCCTGTTCTACACGCTGACCTATGTCGCGCTCGCCAGCCTCGCCTTGCCGGGCGCGCTGTGGCTGACCATCGGGGCGGGTTTCCTGCTCGGCCCGGTCTGGGCGGTGCCGGTGTCGATGATCGGCCTGACCCTTGGCGCGGTGAACACCGTCCTGCTGGTCCGCTTCTTTGCCGGAGAGGCACGGCGGGACCGCCTGCGGTCGCGCTATCGGCGGATCGCGGCCGGGTTCGAGCGCAACCAGCTCAGCTATGTGATCCTGCTTCGCTTGCTGCCGCTGCCCTATTTCGGCGTGAACATGGCAGCCGGCCTGTCAACTGTGCGCCTGTGGGCCTTCGCGCTGGGCACCGTGGTCGGGTCCCTGCCGTCGATCATCCTCTATGCCGGTTTCGGGGCCGGGATCGGATCCCTGGCCGAGATGGACAGCCTGCCCGGGCCGGAGGCGCTGCTGCAGCCGGCGGTCCTGGTCCCGCTCGCCATGATCGTGCCGTTGGCTGTCGCTCCGCTTGTCATGCGCCATCGCGCCCGACGGGCAAAGGCGCGAGCCTTGTCGGGCGAGTCCCGCTAGGCTATCCGCGTTCACACATGTCGACCGACCCGTCTCCTTCCGACGATGATGCCCATCGTCCCCTCTACGCGCCGCTGGCGGGCGTGCTCGCCAATCTGCGGGCGCAATTATTGATGGTGACCCTGTCGCTGATCGCAGCCGGGCTGGTGCTGGTCTATTTCCCGGCTGCCGCGAGTTTCCGTCTTCAATGGATGACAGACCGCGCCGAGGCGGCGCACCTGGCGGCACTGGCGGCCGATGTCGCACGCGGCGGGGCTCTGGGGGAGGAAGAGGTCCGCGCCCTCCTGATGGGCGCTGACGCCGTCGCCGTGGCCCGCGTGCGCGACGGCATGAACGAGCTTGTCCTGTATTCAGGGCCGATTGGCGAGGGGCTGGTTGAAAGCGATCTGCGCACGGCGACCTGGCTGACCCATATCCGCGACACGGTGGATACGCTCAATGCGTCGGATGACCGGCTGCTGCGGATCCGCGCCCAACCTGCCGGGGCGCCGGACGAATTGATCGATGTGATCGTCCGTGAGGCGCCGCTTCACGAGGCGCTGCGCAACTTCTCCCGCCGCCTGCTGCTCTATGCCAGCATTGCCGCGATTGCGGTCGGGGCGGTTTTGTATGGCGCTCTGTTCTTCCTGTTCGTGCGGCCGATGCGGCGACTGGCCGGGGCGATGACCCATTTTCGCGAGGATCCGGCCGATCCGGCTCGCATGATCCGGCCCGGAGCGGCGCGCAACGAGATCGGCCAGGCCGAGCACGAGCTGGCGCGGATGCAGGCCGATATCCGCCAGGCCCTGTTCCAGCGTGAGCGTCTGGCCGCGCTGGGCGGCGCGGTCGCCCGGATCAATCACGATCTGCGCAATGTGCTCGCCAGCGCCCAGCTGGTCTCCGACCGGCTGGCCATGGACGCGGACGACCGCGTCCGTGGCATGGGCGAGCGTCTGGTGCGGGCCGTCGACCGCGGTGTCCGCCTGTGCGAGGCAACGCTGGAGTTCGGCCGCGCCGAAGAGAGCGCCCCGGTGCGCCAGCCGATCCAGCTCAGGACCCTCCTCGACGAGGTCGCTGATGATGCCATCCAGGCCGAAGGCGACGTGATCTGGACCAATGAAGTCGCTGCCGACATCCGCATTGACGCTGATCCCGACCAGGCTCACCGCCTGTTTCTCAACCTGTGTCGCAACGCGATCCAGGCGATGCAGCTGGTCGAGGGCGAGCGCCGTCTGACCGCGCGGGCGACGCCAATGCCGCCTGTCGATGAGGGCGCGGGTGAGGTCTGGCTGGAAATCTCCGACACCGGACCGGGCGTGCCGGCCAAGGCGCGCGACCGCCTGTTCCAGGCCTTCAGCGGTTCGACGCGGCGCGGCGGCACGGGCCTCGGCCTGTCGATCGCCCGCGAGCTTGCCCGCGCCCATGGCGGTGAAGTGGACCTGGTCTCGACCGGTGAGGCGGGAACGATCTTCTCTGTGCGCCTGCCAGCTGCGGCTCAGGGCTGACGCGCCTGGCCTTCCCGGCGCGGATCAGCCCCTCCGACCAAACTTCCATCCTCCAGCCGCCGCACAATGTGCAGGCCGGAATTTTCGCCGCGATTGGCGTCCAGGGTGAAGCCGAGCCCGGAAAGCCCGGTCAGGATGGTCGGGTCCATGCCATCCTCAACGCGCACCACATCGCCGCGCGCGACGACATTGGGCAGATCGATCGCCTCCTGCGGCGTCAGGCCCCAATCCAGCATGCCGACCAGTGTCTTGGCGGTATAGGCGATGATCGACGATCCGCCAGGCGAGCCGGTTGCCAGCACGAATTCGCCGTCACGGTCAAAGACGATGGTCGGCGACATCGACGAGCGCGGGCGTTTGCCGCCGTCCGGCGCGTTCGGAACCAGCGCGCCATTGGCATCGGTGGGGGTGCGGGAGAAGTCCGTCAGCTGGTTGTTGAGGAAGAAACCGCCGGCCATGCGGTGGCTGCCGAACACGCTTTCCACGGTGGTGGTCATCGAGACCACATCGCCATCACTGTCGACGATCACGAAATGGCTGGTCCCCGGCGAGTCCGGGGTCGCGTCGGCGCCGGGTGCGTCAATCCCGTCCGGGATGCCCGGACTTGCTGTCGGCAGGGCGGTGGTGCGCTGGATGCCGCGAGACCGCTCGGCGATGTAGTCCGCGTCGAGCAGACCCTCGACCGGCACTGTCACGAAATCCGCATCGGCGACATAGGCGTCGCGGTCGGCATAGGCGAGGCGGCTGGCCTCGATGAAACGGCGCCAGCCCTCCAGCGTCTCCGGGCCGGTGGCCGACATGTCATAGGGTTCAAGCAGGCCGAGGATCCCATTGACCGTGACCCCGCCCGAGGCCGGTGGCGGCGCGCCGCAAACCGTCCACTCGCGATAGTCACGGCACAGCGCATCGCGGCGTACGGCCTGATAGGCAGCCAGGTCGGTCAGGGTCAGCCCGCCGGGGCGCGGCTGGTCCTGCACGGCGTCGATGATGGCGGCGGCCAGCGGCCCCTCGTAGAGCGCGCGCCAGTCAGCGGCGAGCGCCCGTGTGCTGTCGGCATAGTCCGGGTTGCGCAAAAGGTGACCGGCCGGATGGGGCGTTCCGTCATCGGTGAAGAAGTAATCCCGCGAGGCCGGCCATTCATCCAATGGTCCGCGTGGCGCCATGCCGGCGATGAAACGGGCGAGGCGCGGGGAAATCTCGAAGCCGTCCTCAGCCAGCCCGGTCGCGGCATCGAACCCGTCGGCCCAGTCCAGCGCGCCATGGTCGGCATGGGCCATGGCCAGCATGGCGACCGCGCCGGGCACACCGATGGAATGACCGGAGAACACCGAATCGGCAAAGCCCAGCGGCTGGCCATTGGTGTCGAGGAAGAGTTCGGGAGTGGCACTGGCCGGGGCGGTCTCGCGCCCGTCATAGACGGTCAGATCGCCGCTCTGGGCGTCGTAATACAACAGGAAGGCACCGCCACCGAGGCCCGAGCTTTGCGGTTCCACCAGTCCCAGAACGCTCTGCACGGCGATCGCGGCATCGATGGCATCCCCGCCCGCGCGCAAGGCCTCCAGTCCCGCCTCGACCGCATGCGGATTGGCGGCCGCCACCATGGCCGGGCCGGCGGCAATCTCGGCGGGCGTCTCCGGCGCGTCAGAGCAATTGGCGAGAAACAGGCCACCCGCGAGCGCGGTGGTGGCGAACAGGAAACGCAGCATCTAACTTGCCCCTCAGCAATGTCCGGTCAGACTGGACCTTGAAGTGACAGATAAGAGGCCGGTCATGTCAATGCCAGCACCGCGAAACAGCCTGACCGATATCGCCGGTCTGCGCGTCGGACAGGTTCATGATGCCGCCGTCCGGACGGGCGTGACGGTCATTTTGCCGGACCAGCGAGCCGTCTGTGCGGTCGATGTGCGCGGTGGCGGGCCGGGCACGCGCGAGACCGATGCGCTGGCCAGCCACACCCTGGTCGATGCCGTCGACGCGATCGTCCTGTCCGGGGGCTCGTCCTACGGGCTGGCGGCCGCAGACGGGGTTGCGGCGGCGCTGGGCGCCCGTGGTGACGGTTTTGCCCTGTTCGACATGCCGGGCGTGCCCAAATCCCCGGTCGTGCCCTCGGCCATCCTCTATGATCTCGCCAATGGCGGCGACAAGGCCTGGGGCGAGGAGCCGCCCTATCGGGCACTTGGCAAGGCGGCGCTGGCGGCCGTCTCGGACACGGTCGAGCTTGGGGCTTTCGGCGCCGGACACGGGGCCCGCGCCGGCCTGCATGCCGGCGGCACAGGCACGGCCAGCCTCGACCTTTCCGGCGAAGGCGGGCGGGTCGCGGCGCTGGTCTGCGTCAACAGTTTCGGCTCGGTGACGCTGCCCGGCGCTGACGATGTCTACTGGGCCTGGCCATACGAGATAGATGGCGAGTTCGGCTGTGGTCGTCCGCCAGCCGACTGGCGTCCGGCCCCGGAAGACTGGGGCGCGGCCAAGATGCAGCCCGGACCGCGTGAAAACACCACCATCGCCGTCGTCGCCACCGACATCGCGCTGACGCCGGCCCAGGCCAAGCGCCTCGCCATCATGGCCCAGGACGGGCTGGCCCGCGCCATCCGCCCGGTCCACACACCCTTTGACGGGGATGTGGTCTTTGCCCTCTCAACCGCCGCCCGGCCGCTGGGCAAGGACGGCGAAGTACAACTCGCCCGGCTCGGTTCGGCCGCCGCCGACTGCCTCGCCCGCGCCGTCGCCCGCGGCGTCCACGCGGCCCGTCTGGCAACCGGTTGAGCTGTGCTGCGTGCCGCGGTGTAATTGCCGCATTCGGGGACTTGCCATCGCCAAAAGCCGGGGCTAGGTTCCGCGCCTCTTCGGGGCCAAGACTTCGAAGCCATACGGCCTGCACCGGTAGCTCAGTTGGATAGAGCACTAGACTACGAATCTAGGGGTCGGGGGTTCGAATCCTCCCCGGTGCGCCATTTTTCTTATCTCACGGCAACTCGCTGCGCTCGTGCCTCCGATGGGGCGGCCTGACCGGCCGACGCGCGGTCGCGCTTGCGAACCCGTAGGGTTCGAATGGGCGCTTCCAAGGTGCGCCTTTTTTCCTTTGTTCCCGTTCCGCTCGACCCGAGCTTGCCACAGCATTCGGTGCCGGGGTCGAGGCTCACATGGAACGCGCACAAGGCTGCCGGGTTTGTGTCTGATCCCGCGGGGCGCTCCATTTTTCCTATCTCACGGCAACTCGCTGCGCTCGTGCCTCCGATGGGGGAGCCTGACCGGCCGACGCGCGGTCGCGCTTGTGAACCCGTTGGGTTCGAATTGGCGCTTCCAAGGCGCGCCATTAGCCTGAGGGCACTTGAGCTTCTGCGGGTTGGCCACTCTGACGGCTGGCCTGACCAGCCGACACGGGTTTGATAATTTATAACGCCTTTTTGCGGCGTGGCGCGTTGTTTCCCGGCACTTGGTTAATGTTCGACGGCTAGGTCGGGGGGCAATAGCCGCCCGCCCGCTGAAAGGTCGCCCTCTATGCCATTCCGATTGCAGGATCTCTCCCTGAAAGCCCGCCTTTCCCTTCTGGCCGTCGTGTCCGTCGGGTTATTGCTCGCCTATGTCGTCACCAACGGATTCCTGAGACAGTCCATGAGCGTGATTGAGGATGGCGCGCGACATGCGACCCAGAGCCTGGTGGCCGCCAATACGCTCGAGAAGGATCTGACGTCGCTATTGCGCGACACTTATCTGATGGCCGCCGAGCCGGCCGCCGACCGTATCGATGGCGCGCTGGGCAATCTCGCTGATTTCGAAATTTCCCTCGCCGAAGCCGAGGCGCTTGTGACCCATCCGGATTACCAGGGCGCCCTCGCTGAGGTTCGCGCCGACTATGCCGGTCTTCACAGCCTAATCAGCCAGGCTGCGGGCGAAGTTGCCGCTATGGACCGCCGTGGCGTAAGTGCATTTGTCGAGTCCCTCGCGGCGTTCGACGATCGTATGGATACGGCCATCGAAACCGTGCGCGATGGTGCGCGGGCGGACCTGGATCAAGCCTGGGCCAGCCTCGATCAGATGGCGGGGATCACCTTCTGGGCCGGTATCGCGGCGGTGCTGACGGCCATGGCGGGAGTGTTCGTCCTGACCGGTCTGATCGGCGGTACCATCCGGACCTCGGTTGTGACCACGCGCGATATTGTCGGGGCGTTGGCGCAGGGGCGCCGCGATGTCGAGATCGTCGGCGTTGACCGGACCGACGAGTTTGGCGATCTGGCTCGTGCGACGTCCACCCTCCAGGATGCCCTGCGGGCGGCTGACGCCATGCGGGAGCGCGAGCAGGCTGAGTCGGAAGAAAAGGCCCGCCGCCACCAGGCCCGCGAAGAAGCTGTCGGCAAGTTCGAACAGGCTTCCAGCGAGCTCCTGGCCAGTGTCATGGCGGCATCCGAGCAATTGTCGGCATCGGCCGGGCAGATGCAGGTCACATCCGGCGAGGCGGCAACCCTGTCGAATTCGGCTCGCGGCGCGGCTTCCAATGCCGCCAACAGCGTGCAGGCGGTGGCCGCAGCGTCCGAGGAACTCGCAGCCTCAATCAGCGAAGTCTCCGCCCAGGTGAACCGCACCAGCGAGCTGTCGCAGCAGGCCGGCTCCGAGACCGGCACCAGCGCCGAAGTCATCGGTGATCTGGCCGCCTCGGCAGAGGCGATCGGTGCAATCGTGGATCTGATTGATACCATCGCATCGCAGACCAATTTGCTGGCACTCAACGCCACCATTGAAGCGGCCCGTGCCGGTGAGGCCGGCAAGGGATTCGCGGTTGTCGCCTCCGAGGTGAAGGCTCTGGCAGAGCAGACCAGTTCGGCAACGCAGCAGATCGCCGACAAGATCAACGGGATCCAGTCCTCAGCCGAAGCCTGCACGGCCTCGTCGGCCAAGGCGCTCGAAGCGGTCGCCCAGCTCGGCGAATTGGCGGTTGCCTCTGCTTCAGCCATTGAGCAGCAGCGGGTCGCGACCAGCGAAATCGCCCAGTCCGCGCAGCGGGCCCAGGACGGGACCACTCGGGCAGCCACTGATGTGGACCAGGTCGCGGAATTCACAAGGCAGACCGATGAAGTGTCCCGGTCCGTCCTTGAGGCATCAGCCGAGATGGCCAGTCGCCACGAGGCCTGGAAAGCCGAGTTCGATGATTTTCTCACAGCCATTCGCGCGGCTTGAAACAGGAGTTCCCCATGACACGCATTTCTCACGCACTGACACTGGGTCTGCTGGCGCCGGCGGTCTTCCTGCCCTCGGCCCTGGCGGATGATCATCACGGCACGGTGCTGCTGGATGTTCGCGGCCGCTACGAGACGGTGGAACAGGCCGGCAAGCTGGATGCCGAAGCGTCAACGCTGCGCACGCGTCTTGGCTAGCGTTCACCGACGACGAACGGATTCACGTTCCTGATCGAGGGCGAGGCTGTGATCGCGCTCGGTTCAGGCGGCTATAATTCCGGGCTGAATGGCAATACGGCGTTCGCGACCATCAAGGATGATGATGTGACCGAGCTGAACCGTCTCCAGCTCAGCTATGCGGCGGGTGACCATGTCGACATCACGGTTGGCCGGCAGCTCCTGTCCTTCAACGGCAACCGCTTCATCGGTTCGCCGTCCTGGCGTCAGGACCGGAACTCCCACGACGCCGTCCGCGTCGATTATGAACGCGGCGAGTGGCAGGCAAGCTATGTCTATCATGATCGGGTCCTGCGCGGTCCGGGCGATGATTTTGACTGGGACAGCGACAGCCATCTCCTGAATATCGGGTTTGACGTCAGCGAGGCGGTCAAGGTGGAGGGTTTTGCGTATTTCATCGACCTGACCGATACGGCGGCGCCGCAGGACCGTTCGAACATGAGTTGGGGCGGGCGCCTGACGGGCGCGACGGCGCTGGGCGATGCCCGGATCGGCTATTCGGCGATGCTGGCGCGTCAATCGGACTATGGGTCCTCGACGGCTGATTACGAGCTTGGTTTCGCGAGTTTCGATCTTCGCGTCAGTGGGTCCGGTGCGACCCTGATGATCGGCTATGACAATCTTGAAGGTGACGGGACCAACACGATCGCGACGCCGTTGGGGTCCGGGCACAGTTTTCATGGCTGGGCCGACGCCTTCAGTGGCGGCGGCGCGCAATCGACGGTGGACGGGTTGGAAGATATCCGTTTCGGCGCCAGCTACGCAGCCGAATTCGACGGGTCACTCATCGCAGGCTGGGAAATCGGTGCGCTGCATCGTGACTTTTCCGCCCAACGCACCGGCGATGGCCTGGGCAGTGAATGGGATGCCTGGCTGAATCTCGACCTTGCCGGAAATGTCGGGCTTTCATTCCAGTATGCGGATTTTGACGGATCCGGCAGTCCGCTGTCGCCGGCCGATCGCCGCAAGCAATGGGTTGTGCTGACCTATAGCCGTTGATCGCTGCTATCAGGCACCAATACGGGGGCGGGCCGGGCGATATCGCCTGGCCCGTCCCGTATTGATCGGTCTGTCTCGGTCAGGCGGCCGGCGCGGCTTCGCGTTGAAGGCGGCCAATCACGGCGTCGATGATCTTCCACTCGCTGTCCGCGTCATCGCTGGCGTAGAGATGGCCGTCGATCAGTGCAGCAGAGGTGGTGTCGGACGGGGTATCGGTGCCGGCAAGGGTCGCGATTACGGACGCGCTACCGGTCAGGGCGATTACCGGTTTTCCCTTTTCGGAAAAGAGCTTGGCCAGGGCCGTGGCGCTCTCTTTCTGGGTCGCGGCGTCCTCGAGCAGGATCAGCGCGTCATAGCGCGCCTCGTCGATATCGGCCACGGTCTCCGCGACCGCGAAATTGATCTCCGTACCACCATTCTTGCCGCGCAGCAGCGCCTGTTGTCCGGAGACAAGGACGGCGCGCCGGTTGTGGCGGGCGAGTGCGTCATTGGCGGTCTGCAATTGCTGGACATTGACGGACTCGGCGACGAATGCGGCGACGCGGCTCGGACGGGGACCATGTTTCATCAAGCGGTTTTTCTCCATTTAGCGGGCGCAGTTCATCCGGCGCCTAAGAATTAGGAGGTAGAGGAATAGTGATCACGGGCGATATATCAAGGTCGCCATGTGTTATTAAAATATATATTCAGTGCAAATCGTGCGATTTCGTCCGGCCGCCAGTCTGGTAATCTATTTGATTAGATTGAAATCATCTTGTTTTGAGCTTTTCCGATATGATTTCTGTCAGCATACATATATTTATGCTGGAACAGATAGAGTATTTTGTGTGATCAACTTGGGCGCGGCAGTACCGCTATTCCTGCAGCGGACAGGCTGCACCACGCTCAGTCACGCCAGCTGGCGTCCTCGAACTCCGCCTCTGGCGCCTCGGACCATTCCTGGTCCTCCTCGGCACGTTCCGTCATCTCGACGACCGAAACGGAAGTGGTGGCCGTAGGCTCAAAGTCAGACTTGTCCTCGTCGCGAACAGGCGCCGTTCCGGTGCGTCGGACCAGCATCAACCCGGTCAGGCTGAACAGGGTGACCGCGGCAAACAGGAACAGTCCGGACGGTCCGATAAAGCTCATCACGGTACTGGCAGCGAGCGGTCCGATCATCGAGCCCAGCGCCCACACCATCAGGATGCCGGACATCATGCTGGTCGCCTGGCCTTCCGGAGCCCGATCGGCGGCATGGGCAACCGCGACTCCGTAATAGGACAAGGCACCAGCGCCCCAGATGGCGGCGATGGTGAAAATTGCCATGCGCGGCAGCATGCCGCTGAACAGGGCCATGACCAGCGCGGCTGCGCCGGCCACCAGGGCCAGGCCTGCGATCACCATCCGACGGTCCATGCGGTCCGACAGCATGCCGGCCGGCCAGGTGGCGAGGACCGATCCGCCGATCATGGCAGCGTTGAACCAGGCGGCGGTCTGGGTGACGCTGCCGACGGCGAAGTCCTGGATGAAAACGGCATACAGCTGCAATACCGCACCGGACACCATGCCCGAGACCAGTGCGGCGATAATGGCTGACGGGGCAATTTTCCAGATTCTCAACGGGCTGAAGGGCTTGGCTGTCGGCGCTGCCGGTTCGGCCCGTCGGGTGGCGCAGACCGGAATGAGGCTGGCGGTCAGCAGGGCGGCGACGATCAGGAAGCCCGTCGCCGTGCCGGCAGGCGCACCGGCCACCAGGAAGGGGCCGGCCATGAAGCCAAGCTTGGATGTCACCAGGTAGAAGCCGAGAATGGCGCCGCGGCTCTGGCTGGGTGCGGCATCGGCAATCCAGCTTTCCCCGGAGGCCAGAAAACCGGCCACGGATAAGCCGATGATGAACTGGACCAGCATCCACCAGGCCATCGCCCCGCTGACATAGAGCGCCGCTGCGCCCAGCGAGGCGGCTGCCGCAAAACCGGCAATGGCCCGGATATGGCCGATCTGCATGATCTCGCGTGGCGCCAGCCGGGCTCCCAGCATGAAGCCGAGTGCGTAGGAAGAGACGATTGCACCAATCTTCAGCGGCGCCGCGCCCTGTGACACCAGGGTCAGCGGTCCGACCACTGACAGCGCACCTGTCGCCATCTGCAGGATGGCGAGGGCGATGACGATGGCGGCGACATTGCGATAGCTGTCGGTTCCGGACCCGGAGTCGGTGGTGCGTATCATGTTATCTCGTCGGCATGAGGCGGAAGGGTGCTGGCGACAGCTTCAGGCAGACCCGCCAGCCATGCAAGGCTTGTCACATCAAACCGGCAATTCCGTGGTGTTCTTGATGGCTTCCATGGCAAAACTGGCGCTGACATCAGACAGCGGCGCGATGGCGATCAGCTTCTTGTAAGCTTCGTCATAGGCGCGGACATCGGGCAGGCACAGCTTGATGAGATAGTCGATATCGCCGCTGAGGCGGTAGAATTCGACGACTTCGGGCATCCGGGCGACGCCTTCGGCAAAACGCTTCAGCCAGTCGGCGTCATGATGGCTTGTGCGCACGGTGACGAAGAGTGTGGCCTGCAGATCCAGCGCTTCCGGGTCGAGCAGGGCGACATGTTTGCGGATGATGCCGGCTTCCGCCAGACGCTTCAGGCGGCGGGCGGTCGGAGTGGCGCTGAGGCCGATCAGGTCGGCGAGTTCCTGCACTGTCCGGTCGGAGTCCTTCTGGACGGCGCGCAACAGGCGTCGGTCATGTTCGTCCAAAACCATTTTTCTCGGCCCCCTTGGGTGAAATCACTACGCTTTGGCCATATCACAGCCGAGGTTTGGTGGAAATCGCTCCTGCAAAGATGGTTTCATGTCGCAGCGTCGTATCGAGGTTGCCCATGTCCGTGATGTCCACCCTGCCGGATCCCGTGTCCACCGTGAGAGACGGTTTGATCGGTGCTGACCGGATGCTGGCGACACCGTTCGGGACAAAGCCGTTTCTTTATGCCGACTATACGGCTTCAGGTCGGGCCTTGCGGCAGATCGAGCGCCAGGTCGAAGCGCTGATGCTGGACTATGCCAACCCGCACAGTGAAGACAGCGCCACGGGCCGGGCCAGTAATCGCTGGATGAAAGATGCCGAGGCGGTTATCCGCAAGGCGGTCAATGCGGGCCCCGATGACTGCCTGTTGGCCTGCGCGGCGGGGGCCACCGGCGCCATTCACAAACTCCAGGAGATCCTCGGACTCGCAGTTGCTCCGGCCAGCCGGGACGCCTTGGGCGTCGAGCCGGGGCCGGCGGTCAGGACGGTCGTGTTTGTCGGCCCGTATGAGCATCACTCGAACGAGTTGAGCTGGCGCGACAGTCTCGCTGAAGTCGTTTCCATCCCGCTTGATTCGATAGGCGGGATCGATCTGCCGGCGCTGGACGCCGCCCTGTCCAATCCGCGCTTTGATGGCTGGCGCAAGATCGGTGCCTTCTCGGCGGCTTCGAACGTGACCGGTGTGCGCACGGATATCGCCAGCCTGGCGCATTGCCTGCACGCGCACGGCGCCATCCTGTGCCTCGATTGCGCCGCCAGCGCGCCCTATCAGCGCATCGACATGCACCCCGGTCATGACCCGGACGGCGCGATCGACGCGGTCTATTTTTCTCCGCACAAGTTTCTCGGCGGACCGGGTGCCTGTGGCATTCTGGTGTTCAATGCGAGACTTTATCGTCGTGACCTGGCACCGACGCAGAGCGCCGGAGGCACCGTGCGCTATGTGTGGCAGGACGGGCATGACTTTCTCGAAGGGATTGAAGCGCGGGAGCGGGCGGGTACGCCCGGCTTGCCGCAGCTGGTGCGTGCGGCGCTGGCGATGCAGCTGCAGAGTGAAATCGGTCCCGATGTCATCGCCGAACGCGAACACAGTGCGCTTGAGCGGGCCTTTCAGCGCTGGTGCCAGCATCCCCGGATCGACGTGCTGGGCCCGCACTCGCCGGCGCGGCGTCTGGGTATCGTGTCCTTCAACCTGCGCAAGGTCGATGGCGACCCGGTCGAGCCGCGATTGGTCACGCTGCTCTTGAATGACTTGTTCGGGATCCAGTCCCGGGCGGGGTGCTCGTGTGCCGGACCCTATGGCCATCATCTGCTCGGCATCGACGACGACACCACACAATCGATTCGCGCGCGGATCCTGGAGGGTGATGTCGGTGCCCGTCCGGGCTGGTGCCGGGTCAGTCTGCACTGGGTCATGTCGGACGAGGAGATCGGCTATCTTATCGACGCGGTCTGTTTCCTGGCGGATCATGCCGAGCTATTCGCCGGTTTTTATGACCGTGACGCGCGGACGGGCGCCTGGCGGTGGGCGGGTGATCCGGTTGAGAGCGAGGCTCCCTGGCCGAGGCGCTTGCTTGGATCTGTGCTGGCAGACGCGGATATGCCCGTGAGCCGTTGTGACGGCCATGATGCCGACCGTTACGAGACTTCATTCCGCGCGGCGAGGGATCTCGTTCACGTGTTTCGGGATTCGGATCTGCATCCCCGCGACGTGCAGATGCTGGAGAGTTGAGCCGGCTGACTCAGGCAGGGCGCCGGTAGGTCAGGACGCCGCATTCAGCGAGTATTCGGTCGATCGTCTCGCGCTCGCCAGGGCCGGGCACGGTCCGGCGCGGATAGAGCGGGGAGGGGCTGTCCCGATCGTCGACCCAGGGGGCGTCCCAGAGCTCGGTCGTTCTCACGAAGTCCCGCGCTCGTGCCTCCCCGCCTGTTTCCAGACAGCCAGACAGGCAGGTATCGACATAGGTCTGCGGGATGGGGTGGGCCTCATCGGCTCGCACCTGCTCGCGATTGACGACAATCCAGTACCGGCCGTCGGGCAGGGCAGAGTGGTCCGCACCATCGGGGTGAACCCGGGCCGGGTCCACTTCGGTGAAGGCATAGCCGCGTTCGCGGTGCCGCAATTCCGGCGTGATCTCGGTCGGTACGAGCGCCGCGTGCAGGAGATGACCTGTTGCGTGCCGCACGCCCGCATAAGTGGCCGCCTCGTCACCATAGCGGACGGTCCAGCCGCGGCGCCATCCGGTTGCAATGACCGGGCGGACGTCCGTCTCAATGCCCGAATAGGTCCGCCGGCTATAGTCACTGAGCAGGCTGCCATAGCCGATCATGTAGTCTTTCACCTGGCACGCTCCCGGGCCGTGGCATGAAAAAGGCGGCGCGGATATTTCCGCGCCGCCTCATTCTGGAGGGCTGGGACGATGTGTCCAGCCTGACTACTGGCGATAACGCCGGGTCGAACGCGACGATGACGAAGACGAGCCGCTGTAGGACGCCTGGGCGACCGGGACTTCTTCGGAATAGGCGTTGTTGTCGACCGGCATTTCGGTGCCGTACAGATAGGTATTACCCTGGCTGGACGGAGCCGTCTGACGGGACGCGACCGGCGGGATTTCCGAGCTCATCGGCGGGTTGTGACCCGGCAGATTGATCTCTTCGCAATCCACCAGGCGCCATTCCCAACGCTCTTCCGAACGCAGTGAGTAGCGGGTGATGGTCTGTGTTTCGACCGGGACGACATGGCTGTCGACCGTGGCGTGCTGATCGAGGACCTGGATGCGATAGGTGTCGCGTTCCTCGGCGATCGGGATTTCCTCGATACGGGCTTCCTGCACGAGGACGTCGCGGGTGATCTGGGCGTATTCAGCCGGGTGGTTGATCTCGCGGATGCTGGCAGGCTGGACCACGATATTGCGGGTCACGGTCTGGTATTCGCCGGCTTCTTCCACGAGGCACCAGACTTCACCGGTCTCGCTGTCGAAGCGGGTCATCGACGCACCCGGCACATAGCCGCGGCGCCAAACCATGCGCGGCTCGCGCACGAGGATGGTTTCGGTGACAGTGTCGTGCGTGGCCGGAACGACCTCATACTCGACGAAGGCCGGGCTGACCTGCACGGTTTCGGTGCGGGTCTCGTAGACCGGCTCGTGCACGATGTAGCGCATGCCGGCTTCGCGCGAAATGTATTCGCGATACTCGTCGCGCAGGCTCGGCGGCGCCACATTGTAGCGCTCATAGGAGTCCTGGGTCGTGACCTGCTCGGAATAGGTGTCGTATTCCGGGGCAATCCGGACACGGGCATAACACTCGCCGGTTGCGGCGGTGGTCGGCGGATCCGGCGGGAACCACTCGGTGTCACCGGCAAATGCGGTCGAGGCCGTGAGCAGTGCGACAGCCGAGGCGCACAGGAGTTGTTGTTTCATCGTGATTCCCCCCTTGGAATTGGCGTGAGGGCACGGTGATCCGTAACCTCTATTAAATTAGGTTAACGGAAACAGGCTGTATCGTTAAGAAATAATCGCTCCCTGATGTCGCTTTCAACTCTCAGGGGAATTCCTTGTCCCGGTTTCAACTCAAGGCGTTACGCTCGCGCCCATCATGAACATCATCATGTAGCCGGTCATCATCGCGGCCCAGGTGCCGACGATGTATCCGACCACCGCCAGCAGAACGCCAACCGGTGCCAGCGAGGGGTGGAAAGCGGCTGCCACGACCGGCGCCGAGGCGGCGCCGCCGATATTGGCTTTCGAGCCGACGGCGATGAAGAAGGTTGGCGCCTTGATCAGCCAGGCCACGAGCAGCAGCAAGGCGACGTGGAAGGCCATCCAGATCAGGCCGATCACAAAGAATTCGGTGTTCCGGAAGATGGCGGTGATGTCCATGCGCATGCCGATCGTCGCGACCAGCACGTAGATGAAAACCGAGCCGACCTTCATCGACCCGGCGCCGGACAATTGCCGGGCCTTGGTGAAGGACAGGGCGACACCGATGATGGTGGCGGACAGCATCAGCCAGAAAAAGCCTGACCCCAGACCCAGCTCCGCCAGGCCCGGCGCATTGGCGCTGATCCAGGGGCCCATGAAGTCGGCAACGATATGGGACAAGCCCATCGCGCCGAGACCGAAGCCGAGAATGATCATCAGATCCTTCAGCTCGGGAATCCGCGCATTGGCCTGTTCGAAACTCTCCGCCTTCGCCCGCAGTGCGTCGACGGCACGTGTGTCGGCATTGAGCGCCTTGTCGATCCGTTTGGCATTGGCCACGCCGAGCAGAAGGAAGGCCATCCAGATATTGGCGACGATGATGTCAACCGCGATCCAGGCCGAGTAGACCTCGCCGCCGACGCCGAAGAATTCATACATCGCGGCCTGGTTGGCGCCGCCGCCGATCCAGGTCCCGGCGACGGTTGCCATGCCACGCCACACGGCATCCGGGCCGGTCACGCCGATGGCTTCGGGGAAGAGGTAGCCGGCGACCAGCAGGGCGACGGGACCGCCCAGCACCACGCCGGCTGTCCCGGTGAAGAACATGATCAGCGCCTTTGGCCCGAGCCGGAAGGTGGCCGGCAGGTCGGCCGACATGGTCAGCAGCACCAGGGCCGCCGGCAGCAGGAAGCGCGAGGCGATGAAATAGGTTCGCGACTGCTCCGGGTCGACAATGTTGAACAGGGTCAGGAGCGAGGGCAGGAAATAGCACAACAGCAGTGGCGGAAAGATGCGGTAGAAGCCCTTGGCCAGCTTGCTGTCGAGGCTGGAGGTCCAGAACACGGCCCCCAGCAGCACGGCCAGCAGACCCATGACAATCGCGTCATTGCTGAAAAGTGGTGCGATTTCGGCTTCCATCGTCATCCCCCGGAATAAGTTTTCGGGGCGGATAGGACGGGTTTTGCCAGGGCTTTGCAAGGCGCCAGATGCAAAACGGCCCGACGTTGCCGCCGGGCCGTTTCATCAGTCTGTGGACTGGCTTACCAGATCGATACGCGATCTTCCGGTGCCAGGTAGAGTTCATGGTCCTCGGTCACGCCGAAGGCCTCGTACCAGGCGTCATTATTGCGGACGACGCCGTTGATCCGGTACTGGGCCGGGCTGTGCGGGTCGGACAGGAGCTGTGCGCGCAGGCTGTCTTCGGTCCGCACATTCCGCCAGACCTGAGCCCAGGCCATGAAGAAGCGCTGATCGCCGGTGAAGCCATCGAGTACTTCAGCTTCGCCACCATTATCGGCCAGATACATCTGGTAGGCGCGGTGGGCCATGGAAAGACCGCCGATATCACCGATATTCTCGCCGAGCGTCAGGCGACCATCGACACTCTGGCCTTCGACCGGGGAGAAGCCGTCATACTGGGCGACGATCTGGTTGGTCAGGCCGTCGAAGTTTTCGCGGCTGGTGTCGGTCCACCAATTGCGCAGGACACCGTCGCCATCGGACTGGCTGCCCTGATCGTCGAAGCCGTGGCCCATTTCGTGGCCGATGACGGCACCGATACCGCCGAAGTTCACGGCTGCATCCGCATAAGGGTCAAAGAAGGGACCCTGCAGGATGGCCGCCGGGAAGACGATCTCGTTGGCGGTGGAGGAGTAGTAGGCATTCACCGTTTGCGGTGACATGAACCATTCCCATTCGCGGATCGGGCTGCCGAGGCGCGAACGGCTGTCGGCGCGGAACCATTCGGCGACGCGCTGGGAGTTGCCGAACAGGTCATCGGACCGGATCTCGATCGCCGAATAATCCGGCCAGATGTCGGGATAGCCGATTTTCGGCAGGAATTTCTCCAGCTTGTCGAAGGCCTGGACGCGGGTTTCGTCATCCATCCACTCAAGCGTCTCGATGCGCTCGCGCAAGGCCCGACGGAGATACTCGACCAGCTCTTCCATCTGCGCCTTGTGCTCGGGCGGGAAGTATTGCTCGACATAGATCTGGCCGATGGCCTGACCCAGATTGCCGTTCACATACTGGATGCCGCGACGATCGCGGGCCCGGGGTTCTTCCGTGCCGCGCAGGGTGCGGCTGTAGAAGTCGAAGGAGCGCTCGTAGAATTCCGGCGTCAGCAGGTTCTGGTTGGACGACATGTAGCGGAAGCTGAGATAGTCCTGCCAGGCTTCGACCGGGATTTCGGTGAACAGTGTGGCAAGCGACTGGATGGCGGTGTCCTGGCGGACCACGACTTCGGTCTCATTCTCGTATTCCAGGGCGGTCATGAAGGCACCCCAGGGGAAGCCCGGGGCCGAGGCGACCAGGTCATCCGTGCTCATCAGATTATAGGTCCGCACACGGTCGCGGCTTTCCGCACGGGTCCAGTGGATCTGTGCGATGCGCGTTTCCAGGTCCAGCACGCCCTGGGCGCGCTCGGCGGCATTGTCCATGCCGATCATCTCGAAGACGTCGGTCATGTAGGCGACATAGGCGTCGCGATAACCGACGAAGGTCTCGTCGTCGCGCTCATAATAGGACTTGTCCGGCAGGCCCAGACCGCTCTGGCTGACCGAGACGATGTAGCGCTGGGGATTGCCCGGGTCACGACCGACGCCGGCGCCGAAGATCGACGCGGTACCGGGGCTGCCCATCAGGGTCGCGATGTCGTCATGCGACTGCGCTTCGGCAATGGAATTGAGCATCGGCCGGGCCGGCTCGAGACCGCGGGCCGCCAGCGTGTCGGTATCCATGTAGGAGGCGTAGAGGTCGCCGACCTGTTGCTGCAGGGTGCCGGCTTCGGCATTTGCGGCAACGGCTTCCTGGATGATGCCTTCCACCCGCTCTTCCGAGCGCAGGTAGAGCTCGGTGAAACCGCCAAAGGATGAGAAGCCCTGGGGCAATTCGGTCGAGTCGAGCCAGCCTTCATTGACGTAGCGGTTGAAGTCATCGCCCGGAGCGACGCTGTCGGAGACGTGTTCGATCTCGACGCCCCAGCTTCCCAGGTCCGGCGAACCGGCGGGCTGGCTTGTCTCGGGCATCGCCGCTTCGGTTGTGCCAGTGTCTGTTTCCGGCGTTTCGGTGGCAGGCGAGCAGGCCGCCATCAGCGCAACGCAGGCGCTGGTCAGCAAAAGCTTTTTCATGGTGTTTCCCCTCTCAGTAACAATGTTGGGCGAAACACTAGTGCGCGGGAGCCAACACGCAATACATGCAGGCCGTCTCTTACAGCCCTGTAATGAAAACGGCCCGGCGTTTCCGCCGGGCCGTGTCCTTTGAATGCGACTGCGACTACCAGATCGAGACGCGCTCTTCCGGCGGCAGGTAGAGGTCATTGTCCTCGGTCACGCCGAAGGCCTCGTACCAGACGTCCAGATTGCGGACCACGCCATTGGTCCGGTATTGGGCCGGGCTGTGCGGATCGGTCGTGAGCCGGTTGCGCAGGTTTTCTTCCCGATACAGGCGGCGCCAGACCTGAGCCCAGGCGAGGAAGAAGCGCTGCTCGCCGGTGAAGCCGTCAATGACCGGGGCTTCGCCGTCGCAGCACGCATCGAGATGACGCTGATAGGCGGTGTAGGCCATCTGCAGACCACCCAGGTCGCCGATATTCTCACCCATCGTGAATTCACCATTCACGAAGCTGCCCTCGATCGGCTCATAGCCGTCATACTGAGCTTCCAGTATGTCGGCGCGCTCTTCGAAGCGCTCGTTCGTCTCAACAGTCCACCAGTCCCGGATCGAGCCATCATAGTCGAAGCGGCGACCCTGATCGTCGAAGCCGTGGCCGATTTCATGACCGATCACCGCACCGATGGCGCCGTAATTGATCGCCGCATCGGCGTTTGGATCAAAGAAAGGCGCCTGCAGGATGCCGGCCGGGAAGGTAATCTGGTTCATCAGCGGGTTGTAGGACGCGTTGACGGTCTGCGGCGGATAGGGCCAGGCGCTCCGGTCGACCGGACCGGACAGATCGGCGACCTGCTCGTTCCACTGGAACTCCGTCAGGCGAACGAGATTGCCGAACAGGTCGTCGGCCCGGACCTCAAGCGCTGAATAGTCCTGCCATTCGTCCGGATAGCCGATGCGCGGCTCGAAGGTCGACAGCTTCTGCAGGGCATTGGCGCGGGTTTCTTCATCCATCCATTCGAGGGCTGCAAGGCGACCCTCGAACGCGACGATCAGATTGGCGACCAGGGCTTCCATGGCGGTTTTGGATTCCGGCGGGAAGTGACGGTCGACATAGACCTGGCCGACAGCTTCACCCAGCTGGCCGCCGACGAGATTGACGCCGCGGCGGTCGCGGGGACGCTGCTCTTCGATTCCGTTCAGCGTCGTGCCGAACATCGCGAAGTTGGCGGCATCGAAGGCTTCCGGCAGTGCGCCGGCATTCGAGCGGATGTAATGGAAGGTCATATAGTCCTTCCACACGTCGACAGGTGTTTCTTCGAAGATCGTACCGGCGGCCTCGATGGCGCTCGGCTGGGCGACGAGATAGGTCGCGACACCGTCAAGCCCGAGCTGTTCCATGCCGGCTTGGAAGCTCAGCTGCGGTGCCAGGGCGCTCAGCTGGTCGAGCGGCATCGGGTTGTAGATCATCTGGATGTTGCGGCTGTCGGCCTGGGTCCAGTGGCTTTCGGCAATGCGCATCTCCAGATCGAAGATCGCCTGCGCCTTGCCGGTGCCGTCCTCGATACCGGCGAGGTCAAAGATCTGGGCGATGAAGGCCAGATAGGCGTCACGGGCGCCCTGATTGTCCTCTTCCAGATAGTAGTCGCGGTCCGGCAGGCCGAGGCCGCCCTGGCCGACGAAGACGGTGTAGCGCGTCGTGTCTGCCGGGTCGGGGATGATGCCGACGCCATAGGGCGACTGGTGATGGATCGTCGCAAACAGGGCATTGATATCAGCATGGGTCTCGGCGGCAGCAATCTCGTCGAGATAAGGCTGCGCCGGAGCGAGGCCGAGCTGGTCGATGGTCGCGGTGTCCATCCAGCTGCCATAAAGGTCGCCGACCTTCTGTTCGATCGAACCGTCGGCCGCGTCCATGGCGGCAAGTTCGAGGATGATCGCCTGGACCTGTTCTTCGGCTTCGATCGCCAGCTCGGTGAACATGCCGTAGTTCGAGCGGTCGGACGGGATCTCCGTCGTGTCCAGCCAGGTGCCATTGGCGTAGCGGTAGAAGTCGTCACCGGCGACGTAGCTGGTGTCCATTCCGGAAATGTCAAAACCCCAATCGCCGATGGCCGCACTGGCGGTTGCGGCGGCGGGCGTCGAGGCGGCGGGCGTCTCGGTGGCGGCCGTATCGGTCGACGTGGCCGGCTGACAGGCAGCGGTGAGGGCCAGGACGGCGGTGCTCAGCAAGAGCTTTTTCATGCGAAGATCCCCTTGTTTTCAGTCAAAGACGCAAAAACGCCCCGCGCTTGATACAACGCGGGGCGTCCGGGTGCCAATTATTCGGCAGGTGAGTGGTCGAGATGTCCGGCCTGTTCGCCATGGGCGAAATCGGTGTCGGTATAGTGTTCGCCGAGCGATGGTTGTTTCTTGCCTGTCCACATCATCCGGAAGAAGCGGGCGATATCGACCCCTATGGCATACATGGCCGGAACCAGCAGCAAGGTCAGGAACAGGGCGAAGATGACCGCGAAGCCCAGGGCGACGACCATCGGTTTCAGGAATTCCGCCTGGGTCGAGCGCTCGGCCATCATCGGGAAAATCCCGAGGAAGGTGGTGACCGAGGTCAGCAGGATCGGACGGAAGCGTTGCACGCCGGCATCGACCAGCGCCTGGAAGGCACCGACACCATTGGCCCGCAGCCGGTTGACGAAGTCGATCAGCACCAGGTTGTCGTTGATGACAACGCCGGCGGCCGCACCCACCCCGAAATAGGAGAACAGGGCGATCGGCATGCCGAACAGGTAGTGACCGAAAATGGCGCCGGTCAGCGAGAACGGGATGGCGATCATGATGACGATCGGCTGGAAGTAGCTGCGGAAGGCGATCGCCAGCAGCAGGTACATCGAGATCAGCGCGAAGGCGAGCAGGATCAGGACTTCCGACATGAATTCGCGTTCGCCTTCGGCCTGGCCGATCTCGTCCCGCGAAACATGCGGGAAACGGGCCTCGAACACGCTCCAGTAATCGCTTTCAAGACTGGTGTTGATGTCACCACGGGCGGCCGGGTCGGACAGTTCGGCACTGACCGTGATCGTCCGCATGCCATTGCGGCGATTGATGCGGTTCAGGCCCGGGGCAAAGTCAGCCTCGGCAACAGTGTCGAGCGGCACCTGGCGTCCGTCAACGGTCCGGATGCGGATGTCCCGGAATGTGTCCAGCGAACGGCGTGAATCTTCATCGAGGCGGACCATGACGCGGACGTCCTGGCCTTCGCGCGGCAGGCGCTGGACTTCCACACCGTAGAAGGCCTGGCGGACCTGATTGGTCACCTCCGCGAGGGTCAGGCCGATCGCTTGCGCGTTCGGGCGCAGGCCGAGTTGCAATTCCTCGGTCGAGGTCTGCATCGAGTCGACGACATCATAGAGCGTGTCATAGCTGCGCAGCTGCTCTTTCAGATCGTCGGCCGCGGCCCGCAATTCGTCGAGATTCTGACCCGACAGGGCGAAGCGCATGGAGTTTCCGCCATCATTGATCGTCGAGTCGAGGCGGATTTCCTCGGCGTCGGGGATCGGACCCAGGAATTCCCGGATCTGGGCCGCGACTTCCGATGTCGGCAGACCACCGGGGCGGTCAGCCGGATCGGCGAGCGTGATCCAGGCCCGGATCCGGCCATCGGTGGCCAGGGTCGAGCGGCTTTCGATCATGTCGATCTCGCCCGGGTATTCCGCGCGGTAATGGTTCAGTGCCTGGTCCTGCGCCTGGTCCAGTTGCTGGCGGACCTGCTCGGTCCGGTTCCAGGGCGTGCCTTCGGCCAGGGTGATCGAGGTCTGGATGGTCTCGTTCTCGATCTGCGGCATGAAGACCGATCCGACGCGGTTGGTCATCATCAGCGAGATGGAAACGCCGAAGATCAGGAAGAAGCCGAAAAAGGTGGCGTAGCGATTGCGGATACAGGCTTTTGCGATCGGACGGTAAACGCCGCGGGCAAAGCTGAGAAGCGTGCCGGCGATCGCTCGCTGGATCGAGATCAGCGGTCCGAAGAAGCCGGTGTTCGATTGCGGCTTCAGGTGCGACAGGTGAGCCGGCAGGATCAGCAGGGACTCGATCAGCGAGAAGGCCAGGGCGGCGATCACGACCAGCGAGATCTGCCGGGTGAACTGGACTTCGGGCCCGCTCAACAACATCCAGGGCGAGAACATCATGATGGTGGTGATGACGGCGAAGATCACCGGCTTGGCCACCATCTGGGTGCCGACGATCGAGGCGGTCAGCCCCGGTTCGCCGCGTTCGACCCGGTCGTGGATATTCTCCCCGACCACGATGGCGTCATCGACCACGATCCCGATCACCAGCAGGAAGGCAAACAGGGACAGCATGTTCAGCGTCACGCCGAGCATTGGCAGGATCAGGAAGGAACCACCGAAAGCGACGAAGATGCCGACCGTGACCCAGAAGGCGACAATGGGGCGCAGGAAGAGGAAGAGGACGATCAGCACCAGGATCCCGCCGAACATGGCGGAGTTGGCGATGGTCTCCATGCGCGCCGTGTACATCTCCGAATTGTCCCACCACAGCGACAGGTGGACGCCATCGGGAAGGTCGGCGGCCTTGCGGTCGATATAGTCACGAACCGCACGGGAGGTGTCGACAACATCCATGTTGGGTGAGGTCTCGACGACCACCAGAACCATGGTCTCGCCGTTATAGGTGGCTTCAAGGTTGGCATCGGTGAAGCCATCCGTGACCCGGCCGATATCCCGCAGGCGCAGGGTGCCGCCATCAGAGGTCTGCCGGATGATGATTTGTTCGAATTCCGGTGCCGTGTCGGCAAGCTGGCGTGAGGTGATCGGGACTTCGCCCAGCTCGGTGCGGATGGTGCCGGCCGAGGCGTTCAGCGAGCTGGCACGGACAGCGCGGACAATCTCGTCAAAGGTGAGGTCATAGCGACGCAGCGATTCCTCGGAAACCTCGATCGAGACTTCCTCATTGCGGGTCGCCCAGGTGTTGACAATGGACGCACCGGGCAGCTGGGCCACCTCGTCGCGGATCTCCCGCGCGATAGCTTGCATGTCGCGGCGTTCGGCAACGCCGTGCACGGCGAAACCGACCACCTGGTCGTTGTTGCGCCAGGGCGTCACGACCGGCCGGAAAGCGGACTGGGGCAGGTTGTTGACCGAGTCGACTTCCAGTTTGACGGAGTCGATGAACTCGCCGACATCGACCGAGCGCTTGCCCTCGATATTGACAAAGCCGCCCCCCTCACGTGCGGTCGATGTGATGGTTTCGATGCCATCCATGTCCGCCAGGGCTTCTTCGATCCGGACGATGATCTGCTCTTCGATCTCCTGCGGAGACGCGCCCGGCCAGGCCACCGACACCGTGGCGCCGTTGAAGGCTGCTGTCGGGAAGACCTCCCGGTTCAGCGAGTTGTAGCCAAGGTAGCCGCCGAGAACGGCGATGATCATGATCAGGTTGGCGGCGACGGAGTTGCGCGCCCACCAGCCGACAATACCGCCCCGCGGGGCTTCTTCATGAGTGGTGTTCGGATCGGTCATTGCCGTTTTCCTTCCTCGCAGCTGAACGCTTAGCCGTTGCTCGCGACAGCTTCGCTGTCGGCGCCATCAGTGTCGGTTTCAGCAAGCCCTTCGGCGGGGTCTTCGTCATAGGTTGCGGAGTAGGCGGCAATGATTTCGCCGCTCTCGTCGAACGTCTGGATGCGCATGCCGTCGCTGGCACCGCGGATCGGTGAGGTGATGACCATCTCGCCGCCAAGGACACCGGAGGACACCACGACCCGCTCGGCGGTGGAGTCGATGACTTCGACCGTCCGGACCGAAAGCGTGCCACCCTCTTCAGCGACATAGACGCTGTTCTGGCCGCGCAGGGCCGAGCGGGGGAGAATATAGGCATTCTCCACGTCACGGCCGGTGATGTAGGCCGTCACGAACAGGCCGACAGCGAGCGGAGCACCGTCCTGGGCGCCGGCACCATATGGGTCGGCGACTTCGGCAATGGCGTACAGCACGCGGGTCTGCGGATCGATGGCGCTGTCGGTGCGGGTGATGCGGCCCTGCCAGGTCTGGGCGCGACCGGCCAGGGTGGCGCTCAGTTCGACCGGCATGCCTTCGCCGTCGGCGGCATTATAGGCGATCGGAATGCCCAGCAGGCCGAGCTCATGGTCGGTCAGCGGCAGGCGGACCAGGATGGCGTCGGTTGAAAACACCGTGCCCAGCTGCGTGCCCGGAGACACATACTGGCCGAGGTCGGCATTCTTGGCGCGGACGCGTCCGCTGAACGGTGCCGAGATGCGGGTGCGCTGCAGGTCGAGACGGGCAGACTGCAAGGTGGCATTGGCGGCGGCCAGCTGGGCACGCGCTTCGGCCAGTTGCGGTTCGCGCAGGGTCAGCGACGAGGCTTCGCCGTCACCCAGTTCGGCCCACTCGCTGGCGGCGAGCTCGGATTCGGCCTGCTCGCGCGTCAGCGCTTGCTGCGCCTGGGCGACCTGGGCTGAGGCCCGGGTCACGGCCAGACGGTAATCGGCGTCGTCGATCTGGACCAGGGTTTCACCGGCCTCGAAGAAACCGCCCTCGATGAAGTCCGGGTTGACGAAGGTGATGCGGCCGGCGACTTGCGGCACCAGGGTGATCTGGGTGCGTGGGCGGGCCTCGCCCTGCGATGACACCTGCAGCGCGATCGAGTCGAGCCGGGCCTGGTCGACGAAGACCGCGACCGGCCGCGGCGCGGCATTGGCCCGCTCCGGCTCTGCCTGCGTCCCGAACAACATGACGATGATCCCCACGCCGACGACACCGACGACAGCGAGAATGATGAAACGTCCCAAGAAACTACCCATGATTATTCTCCTGTCTGCGCGGCCGGGTCTGCGGACTGGGCCGCGGAGAAATCGCCGGCGAGGGCGAGGTAAAGATCGACACGATTGGTCGCGCGTTCGCGACGCGCCGAGATGTATTGGCTTTCAGCGCTGATCCGGCGCGACTGCGCGGTCAGCAATTCAAAGATTGTGGATACGCCGCGGGCGTACTCGCGGATGACAAGGTCCTCCGCCGCTGCGGCCTCTTCATAGGCTTCGCGCAAATTCTCGACCCGCTGGGCCAGGATGGCGTCACCATGAATGGCGTTTTCGGCTTCCTGCCAGGCGGTGAGGACGGTTGCGACATAGCTGGCAACCAGGCCTTCGGCGTTGGCGTAGACCTGGTCGCGTTGGGCGATCAGGCTGCCACCGTCAAAGATCGGTGCGACCAGCGAGGCCGTCAGGCTGGAGACCAGGGTGTCGAGGTCGAACATGTCGGCCACATCGAGACCGCCGGTGCCGGACGAACCGCGCAGGGACAGGCTCGGGATGAGCGCCTTGGCGGCAGCTTGCGACTGCAGGCCGGCAGCATCGAGGCGATCCTCGGCGGCGCGGACATCAGGGCGCCGGGTGAGCAGGTCAACCGGCGAGCCCAGACCGCCCAGCTCATCAAAGGCCGGGAAGTCGGCTTCCGGGGCCAAGGAGGCAGACGGGTAGCGACCGAGCAATGTTTCCAGGCTGCGGGCCGACGCCGCCTCGGCGCGTTGCCGGGACGCCAGTGCGGCTTCCGAGGACGACAGCGCACTGCGTGCGGTCCGCACGTCGGAACTGCGAACCAGCCCGCGGGCGAAGCGCCGCTCCGTGAGATCAAGAGAGCTTTGGCGCGTCGCCACATCGCGTTCGGCGAGTTCGGTCTGCAGGCGGGCCTCGATCAGTGAGAACCATCCCTTGGCCACCAGGCCGGCAATGGACAATTGGGCAGCGCGCAGGTCTTCCGCGGCCGCATCGGCGTTGAGTCCGCTGGCTCGGGCATTGTCGCGCAGGGCGCCCCACAAATCGGATTCCCAGGAGGCGGAGAGGCCGAGGCCGTAGCTGTTCGAGCCGGAACCGACATTCGGCTGCGAGCGCTGATAGCTGGCGCTGGCGTCGAGCTGGGGCATATAGCGAGCGCCGTCGACCCGGGCCGCCGCCTGGGCGCCGTGGAAGCGGGCGAGAGACTGGGCGAGCGTCGGATTGCCGGCAAAGGCCGCGTCGATCAGCGCTGTCAGTCGCTCATCCTGCATTGATGCGACCCAGTCACGGGCCAGCTCGGCACCGGCGTCGCCGCTTCCGGCTGACCACGCGACCGGCGCTGTTGGCAAAGTGCCCTCGGCGCTGAAGTCGCGGGTCTCGAACGCCTGCAGGGTGCTGCAGGAGGCGGTGGCCAGCGCGGTGGCGATTACTAACAAACGTTTTGCCATGCGGGGTTCCTGCACGTCTTGTTCTCGATTGGATTTGCATCCTAGAAAGGGCATAGCGAAAGTCAACATTTTTTTATCGAAAAACACTAAATGCATAGCGAATGGCATGAAAACTCTCTCGAAATTCGTGATGTCATTGGCCTGCGCACACAAGTTTGATGCCGCAGGCTCGTCATTTGGATGCAAATCGGGATAGAAGGCCTGCAGGCGACAGGAAAATCGGCCCGAATGGGCGGTTACATGACGCAATGCGGGCGCGAAGGCGACTAAAACTTGAGCAATAAAAGGGACTCAGAGGCACCGCATAGCCGTATCCGGCGCCGCGATACCGCGGCGGTCGCATCCATTGGCTGCATGGTGCTGGTGCTGTTCTGGCTGTTCAACGAATTGGGCTCGCTGGAAACACTTGTGGCGATCGCGACCATCGCCGCCCTGTCCACATTCTATTACCTGACCATCAGCACGACCTTGAACCCGACGCCGGAAGCCTTGCCCGTGCGCGATGTCGACGACGCCGAGGGTATCACCAAGGCGCGGGCCCAGATCATGCTGGAGAACCTGCCCATTCCGGTTCTGCTGATCGGCGGTGGCGGCCGGATCGAGATCGCCAACCCGGCGGCACGGGCCTTTCTCGGTCTCGGCGCCGCGACGGGGCATCTGTCGGCCGTGCTCCGCCAACCCCAGGTCCTCGAGGCCGTCAGTGCCGCTCTGCGCGGGAAAACGGTCGAGCCGGTCGAGTATTCCCTCATGGCTCCGGTGGAGAGTCATGTTCGTGCCTTTGTGGCGCCGCTTGCCAGCGAGGAAGACCCGTCACTGCCATGGCGCGCTATGCTGGTGTTGTCGGACGAGACATCGATCAAGCGAGCGGACCGAATGCGGGCCGATTTTCTGGCCAATGCCAGTCATGAGTTGCGGACCCCGTTGGCGTCTCTGGCCGGGTTCATCGAGACCCTCCGCGGCCATGCCAAGGACGATCCCGAAGCGCGAGAGCGCTTTCTCGGCATCATGTTCGACCAGACCGAGCGGATGCAGCGGCTGATCAATGACCTGCTCTCATTATCGCGCGTCGAGATGGACGAGCATGTCCGCCCCAGCGGCCGGGCCGACATGGAGGCGATCATCGAGGATGTTGTTGATGTCCTGCGTCCGCAGATCGCTGAAAAATCAATCGAACTGTCGCTGGAAGTCATGCCGGCAGAAGTCGTTGGAGATCGCGACCAGCTGCTGGAAGTGGTCATGAACCTGGTCGAAAACGCGATCAAATACTCACGTGCCGGCTCGAGCGTGGTCATAAGCCTGTCCAGCGATCTGTCTCGCGACCAGGCCGAGCGGCCAGGATTGATCCTGGGTGATGAAGCGAGCCGGCTGACCCTGGCAGCGCCGGTTTCGGAAGCGGGAGACCGTTATGCGGCTGTCCGCATCCGCGATGGCGGCAAGGGAATCGAGCGACGCAATCTGCCGCGACTGTCCGAGCGCTTCTATCGTGTGGACGGCCAGAAGAGTGGGCCGCGTGAGGGCACCGGTCTTGGTCTGGCCATCGTCAAACATATCGTCAACCGGCACCGGGGTGGATTTACCGTCGAGAGCCGACCAGACGCGGGATCCGTGTTCAGTGTGTTTTTCCCGATGCCAAAGATGCAGTCAAAAGTACAAGCCAAGCCAGTGGCTTGAGCCGGTTCGGGAAAATAGTCTGCGAGCAGGACCGGCGTTGTCACAAAACTGTAGCTAAGCTGTCATAAACGGGGCCCGCACCCGGCGTAAAAGACGAGCCGGGGCGCACGGGTCCGGGCCACCATCGGCGAGCCGAGGGGAATTGCATGTCCATTATCGCCATCGTCGCTCTTGCGATCATCGTGATGCTGGCCGGCGGCTTTTACGTCGGTCGCTCACGCGCCATTGCGGCAGTCTCGGGCGCGACGGCCGGGTTGCATTCCCTGCCCAACTATCACGGCTATTACATCGCTATCTGGACTGGTCTGCCGGCCTTTCTGATGCTGGCGGCTTTCGGCATGTTTGGCTCCACGCTAGTCGACCGGTTGACTGCGGCGGAGCTGCGACGCGATGCGCTGGAATTGTCCGCCAGTTTTGAAAGTGCCATGGACACGGATGGCCGCTACCAGGAGCTGGTCGAGGCGATAGGCGTCCTGCGCGAACGGGCCGACGCCACTTATGACGAGATCGCGACCCTGCGCGGCGCTGACGGGGCCGAGCGGGACCCGGCCCGACTGGAAGCCCTCGGTGTCGAGCAGACCGATCTGGTCAACCAGATTGCCACCGCCGAGGAGGCCCGTCTCAATCGTCGGGCGATGTTGCGTGATGGTGTCTCCGAGGCCGCAGCCACCGCTGGCGCCAGCATCCAGGCGATGGCCGGCTTCGAGCTGGTTCACGCGCCGCGGGAACGGCGACAGCTGTTCCTGGCCGATGCCCGGCGTATTGCGGTCGGTGACCTGGCCAGCCGCGCCAGTCCGGAACTGGATGCAGCGGCGCAGATCGTCGCACGTCACAACACCCAGCTGCGTCGGCTGACGGCCGGCCTGGCGCTGGCGCTGGCCGTCGGTGGCCTGTTGCGCACACGTGGGCAGATCGCGGCCAGCTTTCGTGCCCGCAATCATGTCGAAAGCCTGGTCACCGCGATGCTTTTCCTGTCATCGGTGATCGCGATCATGACGACGGTCGGCATCGTGTTCTCGCTGTTGTTTGAAAGCATCCGCTTTTTCTCGACCGTTCCGCTCACCGAATTCCTGTTCGGTCTGCAATGGTCGCCGCAGATCGCCCTGCGGGCAGACCAGGTCGGCCAGTCCGGTGCCTTCGGTGCCGTACCTCTGTTTGCCGGGACGGCCATGATCACCTTCATCGCCATGATCGTCGCCGTACCGATCGGGCTTCTGTCGGCCATCTATCTGTCCGAATACGCCGGTCCGCGCTTTCGACTGACGGCCAAGCCGGTCCTGGAAATCCTCGCTGGCGTTCCGACCGTCGTCTACGGCTTCTTTGCCCTGCTGACCGTTGGGCCGGCCATCCGCGGCTTCTTCTCGATGATCGGCTTTGAGGATGTGGTGACCCAGAGTGCCCTTTCGGCAGGCCTGGTCATGGGGGTGATGATCATCCCCTTCATTTCCTCTCTCAGCGACGACGTCATCAATTCGGTGCCGCAATCCCTGCGCGACGGCTCTTACGCCATGGGCGCCACCAAGTCGGAAACGATAGGGCGGGTGATCATGCCGGCCGCGCTACCCGGTATTGTCGGCGCCATCCTGCTGGCCGTGTCGCGCGCCGTGGGTGAGACGATGATTGTCGTCATGGCCGCAGGCCAGGGCGCAAACCTCACAGCCAATCCGCTGGAATCTGTCACGACGATCACGGTGCAGATCGTGATGCTTCTGACCGGCGACCAGGAGTTTGACAGCCCGAAGACCCTGTCAGCCTTTGCCCTCGGTCTGGTTCTCTTTGTCATCACCCTGGTGATGAACGTCATCGCCCTGCGCGTCGTGCAACGATACCGGGAAAAATATGACTGATACGCCCGACATCTCGCCGATCCGGACCGCCGTCCGCAAAAATCTGGGCGCACGCTATCGTGCCGAGCTGCGCTTTCGCGCTGCCGGGCTGGGGGCGGTCGCTACGGCTGTCGGCATCCTGATCATATTGCTCAGCTCGATCGTCTCGGGCGGCCTGCCCGCCTTCACCGCACACGAGCTGGCGCTCACCGTCGATCTCGACCGCGAAACGGTCGATCCGAGGGGCGATGGCAGCGAGGAATCCCTTCGGCGGGGCAGCTATAGCCGGATCCTGCAGGACGCCATGCGGGCAGAGTTCCCCGAGGTTCAGGGCCGTCGTGACCTGCGCAATCTGTTCAGCCTCTACACAGCGCTCAACGCAACGCGGTTGATGGATGAAGTGCTCGAGGATCCGACGCTGATCGGTACCCGGCATACATTCACCATGCCGCTGGCAGATGACCTCGACCTCTATCTCAAGGGTCACCTGGTCGATGACCGGACGCTGGCGACCAGCGGCACCCTGTCCGTCAGCGGCGATGATGGTGAGGTGCGCGTTCAGTCCAGCGCCACGGATTTCCGGGATTTCGCGGCTGAAGTGACACGCGGCCTGCGGGCCCGGGCGACGCTGTTGGAAGTCGACGCCGAGGCGCTGGAAGTCCGCGCCGGAGAGCTGACGGGCACCGAGGCCGAGGACATGCTGTATGACGCCGGCATCAACCGTCGCCAGGCGGCAGACATCCGCTCTGCGCTGGAGGCAGGCGCCGGTCCGATCGCGCTGGATGACAGCCTGCCCAGTGTCATCGTCGAAACGGATGGCCGCGCCGTCTTGCTGACCGGTCTGGCGCGCGATGGTGCCGGGGCAAGCGGCCGTTTCCTGCTGGGCAGCGGTTCAGTCGAAGCGACCGACGACTGGACCCTCTACGTCATCGACACGCCGGCAGAACGTCGCCGGGTATCGGACCAGCTGATCGTGTGGACCCGGGCCCTTGAGGCACGCGGCGCCATCAATGCCGTGTTCAACACCTATCTGTTTGCCAATGCCGACAGCCGCGAGCCTGAACTCGCCGGGGTCAAGGGCGCGCTCTATGGCTCGATCCTGACCATGATCATCACCATCATGATCTCGGTGCCGATCGGTGTCTTTACCGCGCTCTATCTCGAGGAGTATGCGCCGAAGAACCGGTTCACCGCCCTGATCGAGGTCAATATCAACAATCTCGCAGCGGTGCCGTCGATCGTCTTCGGCCTGCTGGGCCTGGCAGTGTTCATCAACGCCTTCGGCCTGCCGCGCTCGGCGCCCCTGGTCGGCGGCCTGGTCCTGTCGCTGATGACTTTGCCCACCGTGATCATCGCCACACGCGCTGCCCTCCAGGCCGTGCCGCAATCGATCCGGCAGGCGGCCCTGGCTGTGGGGGCGTCGCGGACCCAGACCGTGTTCCATCATGTTCTGCCATTGGCCGCGCCCGGCATCCTGACCGGTGCCATTATCGGCCTGGCCCAAGCGCTGGGCGAAACCGCGCCGCTGCTGATGATCGGCATGGTCGCCTTTATCGCCGACGCGCCGACGCTGGGGCTCGAAGGTTTCACCCAGCCTGCTACCGTAATGCCGGTCCAGATCTTTCTGTGGTCGGACGGGGCCGAGCGGGCGTTCCAGGCCCGCACCGGTGCCGCAATCCTTGTTCTTCTCGCGCTGATGATCGGGTTCAACGCCCTGGCCATTTATCTGCGCCGTCGCTTCGAGCGGAGATGGTAGTTCCATGACCGATACCCCTCAAAATCCCACCGCCGACCTGCCGATCAAGGTCACCGCGCGCAATGTGACGGTGAGCTATTCCGGCAAGCAGGCGCTGCACGATGTGTCGATCGACATTCCCGACCGCTCGGTCACGGCCTTCATCGGCCCGTCGGGTTGTGGCAAGTCGACCTTCCTGCGCTGCCTCAACCGGATGAATGATACGATCGACGGGGCTGTGGTCGGTGGGTCGCTGACAATTGACGGCCAGGAGATCAACGACAAGACGATCGACCCTGTGGTCCTGCGGGCCAGTGTCGGCATGGTGTTCCAGAAACCGAACCCCTTTCCCAAGTCGATCTATGACAATGTCGCCTACGGCCCCCGCATCCATGGCCTCGCCCTGACGCGGCCAGAGCTCGACGAAATCGTCGAAAATGCCCTGCGCAAGGCCGGCCTGTGGAATGAAGTGTCAGATCGCCTGAACCATCCCGGAACCGGCCTGTCCGGCGGCCAGCAGCAACGTCTCGTCATTGCCCGCGCCATCGCCGTCAATCCGGAAGTCATCCTGATGGATGAGCCGTGTTCGGCCCTCGATCCGATCGCGACGGCGCGGATCGAAGAACTGATCGACGAGCTGCGCGAGAATTACTGCATCATCATCGTCACCCATTCGATGCAACAGGCGGCGCGGGTCTCCCAGCACACGGCCTTCTTTCATATGGGCAATCTGGTCGAATACGGGCCGACCGAGGACATTTTCACCAATCCGCGCGACACCCGCACGCAGGACTACATCACCGGACGCTTCGGCTAGGCCGCGGCATCCATCGAGAGGAGGGCCAGCAATGGCGCTTTCCAGAACGTCACATATTGTCACCGCCTATGGCGAAGAGCTGGATCAGCTCGCTGATGATCTCGCCCGCATGGGCGGTCTGGTCGAGACCCAGCTTGAAAAGGCGATCTCCGCCGTCGTTCGCCGTGATGCCAGTGTCAAACCGGACATCAAGGCCCGCGAAGTCCAGGTCAATGCCCTGCAGGTCGATGTCGAGCGGCGGGTCTTGCGCCTTTTCGCCCTGCGCCAGCCGCTGGCGACTGATCTGCGCATGACGATCTCCGCGCTCAAGGTCGCTACCGACCTCGAGCGGGTCGGGGATCTGGCCAAGAATATTGCTTATCGCGCTGGAGACCTGGCAGATTATGCGCCTGTCGCGCTGACGCAGCAGGTCGAGCGTCTCGGCGCCATCGTGATCAAGCAGTTGCGCGAAGTGCTGGATGCCCTGTCCTCGGCCGATGTCGAGCCGGCCGTGCGGGTCTGGCATTCCGATGACGAGGTCGATGAGCGCTACAACACGCTGGTCCGTGAAATGCTGATGTCGATGACCGAGGACTCCGGCCTGGTCGGCCCGGGCGTGCACATCCTGTTCGTCGCCAAGAATCTCGAACGCATTGGCGATCACGCCACCAATATTGCCGAAGCCGTCCATTTCATGGTCACGGCCTCACCGCTGGTCGAAGACGCCCAGTCCTGACAACGACAGCACTCGATACCCGGAGCCGGTCGATGAAAGCCCATGTCCTTGTTGTAGAAGACGAAGATGCCCTGGCCACCCTGCTGCAGTACAATCTGGAGAAGGAAGGCTATTCGGTCGCGGTCGCCCGCGATGGTGAAGATGCCCTGATGCAGGCCGAGGAAACCACGCCCGATCTGGTGATGGTCGACTGGATGCTGCCGAAAGTCTCGGGCATCGAAGTCTGCCGCCGGCTGCGTGGCCGCCAGGAAACGGCCAATGTCCCGATCATCATGCTGACAGCGCGCGGTGAGGAGACGGATCGTGTGCGTGGTCTGGATACCGGCGCCGACGACTATGTCGTGAAGCCCTTCTCGATGACCGAGCTGTTCGCCCGTATCCGCGCCGTCCTGCGCCGGATCCGCCCGGGCCTCGCCGAGGATGTGATCGAGGCCGGCGACATCACCATGGACCGGGTCGCGCACCGTGTGAAACGGGCCGATCGCGAGATTCATCTCGGGCCGACCGAGTTTCGCCTGCTGGACTATCTGATGCAGCACCCGGGGCGGGTCTTCTCGCGTGAGCAATTGCTGGACGCGGTCTGGGGTTCGGACGTCTATGTCGAGGCCCGCACGGTTGACGTCCATGTCGGACGCTTGCGCAAGGCGCTCAACAACAAGGAAGAACGCGACCCGATCCGCACCGTCCGCTCGGCCGGGTATGCGTTTGACGTGAATGCGTGATTACTCATCAAGGAATTGAAGCCGAAACTCAGATTTGAGACTTTCCAGGGGAACCTGCTGGATTGTATTAGACATGAGTTTTTTGGCGAGGAACTCGATGGCACGTGATCGAAGACTAGGGCCTACTAACGGCGCACGTAGCGCTGCGCTAAGAGCAATTACTGCCAAGATGGGTACTATAAATACGGTATTGATGTTTTCTTTATCTATAATGTAGCCAACTGCAGTAATTGCAATTGTAGTTACAAACAGAACAAGATTGCATAAATCGAACATTTTCGCTGCGAAGGGGGTTTGTCGGTTCAGTTTTTCTTCGAAATGGGACCGAATTTGATGCGCTTCCCAGTTCCTTTCTGAGAGCATTTCTTTCGCATTTACATAAGCCCTATCAATTTCTCTATTTTCATCTTCCAGCGCTTGTCTTTGAGCGAGATGTCGCTCTGCATCTTTTTTTCTTTCCCTTCGAAATTTTACGCGTTCCGCCTCGGCAGTGCTTTTCCGCATCGCCTCGAGCAGCTGCTCAGGCTCAGAAGCAGAAATGGGCATTTTGGCGTTTAAAACCACGAGTTCTTCGACAGCAAGAGGGTCCCTTAGAGCAAGTTCAAATTGTTCCGCGTCTTCCATGCTTAATGATTCTGCGGCCCGAACTCTCGCTTTTTCGATAATGCCCTTGTTGCTCGTCAATAAACGTTGGCATGTCGCGAATAACTGTAGGCTCGGCAATTTGGTCGCAGCCTCGGAAGATAGTCGAATCCAGAGCAACGCCGCTAATGTTGAGGTTTCTATTACATACTGAGCTGAAAATTTCGGAACTCTAGGTATGTGGTCTCTAACAAATCTTGCTCCAAAGCTGACAAATGTGGCGTTTCTCGTTGCCAACATGTAACGCGATTTCAGAATGTCCGACTTGTATGTCGTTCCGCGCTTTCTGACGACGTATGCGAATGAAAAAGCATCGCGTTGGCGACGAATAACACTAGTAGAATCTCTGCCGAAGTGCGCTAAGCTAGTAAATTCCTCAATTAGGTCGTTTGAAAAATGGCTATGTTCATTCGGATACGATGATGGATCGAAATTAAGCACTGATACACCAAGATTTTCAACTAAACGATCAGGAGACCGGATGAATTGGCGAGCTATGTGCTCATTGCCAGAAGACTCTCGCAACGCGTCTCCGACTAACCCCCACCTTGATGATTTATCTTTATCTATAACAGTTTGGACAATTTCCACCGCTTCTTCAATGCAATGACTCAATGTTACAAGTTTGATTCCTGCTTCTTTGGATACTTCAACTATCCGAGCAAGGGCTAACTTTCTCGCGGTGCCGCTCAGGCCGATTAAATCAAGTACAACCGGCCCGTCGAATACTAGCGTTAAATCCACTTCACCTGTCGCCCACTCCGGCGCGGCGGTCAGACCTCGAACTGCGCGGAATACAAATCCAGCCGCAGCGAATTTCGCTATTTTTTCTAATGTTATTGGGTCGTTTCGGCGGCAATAGTTAATAAATTGGGCATATCGAAAAAGTCGATACTTATCGAAGTCAGTGACGACTTCATCATCATCCTCTCCATCTTCCCCATTTCTTCCGATTTTGTATGTGAAATTCCTGGAAATAAGCCTTTGGGCGGATTCATTCGCCTTGTTCTGATAGGCTTTGTCTTCGGATGTCAGCCAGTCTAGGAGATCTGTGTTCCATTCGACACGGTTTTGAGTCGATACGCCTAGTGGGTCAGCTCTGTCATCCATAAATTCCCAGAAGGCGTTTGTGATGTCAGAGAATGTTGTTTCTAGGAGTATTTCATCATTCTCGTGGTCTGAGCATATTTCAGCCGAGACCCTATAAATGGCACTATTTTCTTTTGTCGCAATTTTGGTGAGATGGTTGTTCGCGGCGAGCATTGGGACAATGGCTTGGCTTACCAACTCGGTGAACCCAGTGCCGAAGACCTGCTGCGCAGCATTAATAAATTTTTTTTGATCGAATATTTGCCCAGCTTGTTCCGCCAAAAAGGTTGAGAATACGTCGGCAACTACCGCCTGGGGAGACTTGCCACTTGAGGCCGCTACTTGAAGCATCGCGACCAACGCTGGGCGATCCTGTCCAAGATGTGTTGTTGTCATGGTGAGCTTCCATCTAGCGGTTCACTATTCTGTAGGTTGCCGGTTTTGGGTGCAATCGTAAATACTATCTTGTGGGCTCACATTATTAAGGTGGCGCATTTCCTATGTGTCGCGAGCGGTAAGTGTTGTTGTGGTGTTGATGCGCTCTATTGATTGCGACGGAGATAGTAGGGGCGATCGCTTTAATTCTGATTGGTCGAATGTGTGGCTGTGGTGTGAGCTTGAAGCAAAAAAAACGGCCGCCTCGAGAACGAGGCGGCCATTGTCTGTCCCGGTACCTGGGTGAGGGGTCGGGTCAGAAATTGAAGCGGCGCGTGGCGGCGATGGCGTCAAGCGCGGCGTTGGCGTCCGATGTGCGACGGCGGCGTTTCTGGCTCGGCTGGTAGGCCATGTCGGAATGCGCGTTGCAATACGCCTGGCCCGTATCGGCCTTGCGACCGCAGAAACGGAATTCAGACTGGGACGGATCGCCGATCGGCCATTTGCACATGCTTTCGCGAAGCGTCAGCACGGTGGCAAATTCACCGGAGGGAAGAACGGCTGGCTCCACCGGCGCCGGCGTTGCAGCCGGGGGCGCTGAGGGGGAGGGGCGCGCAACAGTGCGTGCCGCCGGCGCGGTGGAAGCCGTTGTAGTGCGCGGACGGGAGGGCTTTGTGGCCCGGCGGGCCGGACGCGAGGGTGTCGCACGACCTGACAAACCCAGGCGGTGAACCTTGCCAATGACGGCATTGCGGGTCACACCACCGAGCTGTTTCGCAATCTGACTCGCGCTCAGGCCTTCCGACCAGAGTTTCTTGAGTTCTTCTACGCGTTCGTCAGTCCAAGCCATTGCCCTCGTCTCCCGTCTGGGATGCGCTTGCTTACCTTGATGATGGTAAACCGCGCATTGCTCAATGCATGTTTAATTACACCAGATATTGTAGCCGCAGGAGCCACCGCCACAAGATGGGGTTATGGTCATACCTGTGGAAAGCTCACTTGCACGACCAATCGTTAACGAAGATGGTTACCGGGAAATTAAGGGTAATTCGATATGAGTAACGCTCACTTAACTGATTTTCCACAGCCCAAGAAGTTCGGGTATTTCAATACCTTGGGGCTTTGGACGCTGTACAAGAAAGAAGTCAGGCGATTCCTCAAGGTCGGCATGCAGACGGTGCTCGCGCCGGTCGCAACGACGCTGCTTTACATGACCGTTTTCACGGTCGCGATCGGGGCACGGCGGGGCGATGTCGGCGGTATTCCCTTCGCTGAATTCCTGGCACCCGGCCTGATCCTGATGGGATTGCTGAACAACGCCTTTGCCAATTCGGGGTCGTCAATCCTCGTTTCCAAGGTGCAGGGCAATACGGTCGACTTCCTGATGCCGCCACTGTCGGCTCTGGAATTGTTCATCGCCTTCGTCGCCGGCGCCATGACCCGCGGCGTGCTGGTCGCGGTGGTCACCGCGGTAACGCTGATCCCCTTCATGAACATGATGCCGGAGCATTGGTGGGCGGTGCTCTATTTCGGGCTGAGCGCTGCGGCGATGCTGGCAATGATCGGCGTGATCGGCGGTCTGTGGGCCGAGAAATTCGATCACATGGCCGCGGTTACCACGTTCGTGATCACCCCGCTGACCTTCCTGTCGGGCACATTCTACTCGATCACCAACCTGCCCGGACCGCTGGCAACCATCAGTCATTTCAACCCCTTCTTCTACATGATTGACGGCTTTCGCTATGGATTCACAGGTCATGCCGACGGCAGTCTGATGATCGGGGTGATCCTGCTCGCGCTGATCAACCTTGCGCTCGGTATTCTCAGCTATGCGTTGTTGCATGCAGGCTGGCGCTTGAAGAGCTGATCGGCCCGGCCTAGAGGAGAAGAAAGGCCCGCGCCGAGACCGGGTCAGCCATGCCGTTCAGGCACTCCAGGAGGATATGAACATGCCCGCACCGATGATGGATACCTACGCCCCGCCGGATCTGGTCTTTGATCACGGCAAGGGACCGCGCCTGTTCACGGCAAGCGGTGACGGGTATCTGGACTTTATTTCGGGCATTGCGGTGAATTGCCTGGGCCATGCCCATCCCAAGGCCGTGGCCGCGCTCAACGAGCAGGCCGGCAAGCTGTGGCACCTGTCCAACATGTTCAAGGTCCCGGCCGGCGTCGAACTGGCCGAGAAACTGACCAAGGCGACCTTCGCCGACCGTGTCTTCTTCACCAATTCCGGTGCCGAAGCGATGGAATGCGCGCTCAAGACCGCGCGCCGCTATCACTATGTGAACGGCAATCCGCAGCGCTATCGCATCATCACCTTCACCGGCGCCTTCCACGGCCGCACCTATGGCGCGATCAATGCCGGCGGCAATCCGAAATATCTCGAGGGCTTTGGCCCGGCGATGGAAGGTTTCGACCAAGTTGAATTTGGTGACCTGGAAGCCGTCAAGGCTGTGATCAGCGACGAAACCGCCGCGATCTGCGTCGAGCCGGTCCAAGGCGAGGGCGGTGTCCGCGCTCCCGAAGACAGCTTCCTGCGCGGCCTGCGCCAGCTCTGCGACGAGCACGGCCTGATGTTGATCTATGATGAGGTCCAGTCCGGTGCCGGTCGCACCGGCAAACTGTTCGCCCACCAGTGGGTCGACGGTGCCGAGCCCGATATCATGGCGGCGGCCAAGGGCATTGGCGGTGGTTTCCCGATGGGCGCCTGCCTGGCTACGGAAGCAGCGGCCAAAGGCATGGTCGTCGGCACACATGGCTCGACCTATGGCGGCGGACCGCTGGCAATGGCGGTCGGCAATGTGGTGTTTGACGAGCTGACATCAGACGGTTTCCTCGACCAGGTGGTCGAAGTTTCCAACTATCTGACCCAGCAACTTCACGGTCTGATGGACCGCCACGCCGACAAGGTCGAGGAAGTGCGCGGCAAGGGCCTGTTGATCGGCATGAAGCTGAAACCGGGTTTTGACCCCAAAAAGCTTGCAGGCCTGGCCCGCGATCGCCATCTGCTGATCGGCGCCGCCGGTGACAATGTCTCGCGTCTGGCGCCGCCCCTGGTGATTACCAAGGACGATGCCAGTGAGGCCGTGGCGGTTCTCGACGAAGCGCTCGGCGCGCTTGAAGCCACAGCCTGACGCGTCCTGCAGCCTGCAAAGACAAGGATGACGACCGTGAGTGACCCGCTCGGAGAACACGACAATATTGTTGCCGGCTTTCAGATTGAAGGCCGGACCGTGCGTGGGCGGGTCACCCGGATCGGCTCGGTGCTCGACGAGATCCTGTCGGCGCATGATTATCCCGAGCCGGTGGCGCGACTGCTGGGCGAGGCCGTCCTGGTCACGACCCTGGTCGGTGACGCGCTGAAATTCGATGGTCGCCTGATCGTGCAGGCCCAGGGCGATGGTCCTGTGCGTTTCCTGGTGGCGGAATATGTCACCGGCGAAGGCGTGCGCGGCTTTGCCTCGATGGATCGCGATGCGGTGGATGCGGCGCTGGACGCCGGAATCGCCCCGGAGGCGATGATGTCGACCCTGCTCGGGCGCGGCTCCTTCGCCATGACCATCGATCACGGGCCGGATATGGACCAGTATCAGGGCGTGGTGGCTCTGGAAGGGGCTTCGCTGAGCGAAGTTGCCGAGACCTATTTCCGCCAGTCCGAGCAGACACCGACGCGTCTTCGCTGCGCGATCGGCGAGATCTGGACCGGCGATGAGGCCCGCCAATGGCGCGGCGGCGGTGCCCTCCTGCAATCGGTCGCAGGCGATGATGCGCGCGGATCGGCCGAGGAAGACTGGGATCACGCCCGGGCCCTGTTCGAAACTGTCGAGGATGGCGAACTGCTGGACCCCGACCTGTCCGCCGGGGCGCTTCTCTATCGGCTCTACAATGAAGACGGTGTCCGCTTGATGGAGCCGACGCCGGTGATCAAGCGTTGCTCGTGCGAGCGCGAACGCCTGCGCCGGATCATCGCCTCCTTCCCGGCTGACGACCGGTCTGCGATGGAAGCGGACGGTGCTATCGTCATGACCTGTGAGTACTGTAACCGTGACTGGCGATTTACGCCGGACGAGGTCGCAAGGCCGCATTCCTGACCGTCGCTGGCCGGTGATTTTGTTGCGTTGCATCATAATCGGTTGCCCGGTCGCAACCCTCCGGTAATGCCTGCGCCGGACAATCGCGGTTCAACAGACCCGGCGAGATCCACGCGACATGGATACCAAAACACTTATCCTAGGCCTGGTTCCGGTCATTCTGGCCGGCGTGTTCATCCACGCCGCCAATGCCGCCATCCAGCGCAATAGCAACGGACCCCGGTGGTGGCTGGCCGGCACCGCAGCGCACGGTATCGGTTTGGGTCTGATCACCCTGCGCGACGTGCTTCCTGACGTATTGGGCATCGTGTTGGGCGATATTCTTGCGGCCGGCGGTTTCCTGATCATGCTGGAGGGGGTTGCCCGTTTCGCGGGGAAAAGAGTGCCGAAATGGCAATTGGTTGGCATGGCCGCGATTGTCGTGCTGGGATTCCCGGCTTTCACCTGGGTGATCGACAATGCCGCTGTGCGGTTTGGCATTTTCGGCTCAGTGGTGATCGCATCAAATCTCTTGATGCTGGGCTATCTGTCGATAATCGGCCGCCGGGATGGTCAGCCGGGCGTTCGCCTCCTGCGCTACACGATTTACTATTTCGTTGGCAGTCTGACGGTGACGTGCGGCGGCGTGCTGCTGCTGACCCCGGAAATGCCGAGCATTCTGGCGCCCAGTCAGTTGGTCGCCATGGGTCTGCTATCGCTGCTGGTGGTGGAGACCAATCTTGTTTTCGGCTTTGTCCTGCTTTCGGCCAGTCGTTCGGCCTCGGTTCTGCGCCGCGCCGCGCTGACGGATCATCTCACCGGGCTTCCCAACCGGCGGGCATTCGAGGCCTTGGTCAATGACCACTTCGAAATGGCGCCTTCGGGCGAGCAGCAGGCCGCCCTCGTCGTCTTTGACATTGACCACTTCAAACAGGTCAATGATGGACACGGTCATGATGTAGGCGATGCTGTGCTCCAGCACGTGGCAACGGTCCTTCAGGCCGCCATTCGTGACACGGATCATGTGGCCCGGCTCGGTGGCGAAGAGTTTGTCGCGCTGATCCATGCGCGACCGGAGGCCAGTGTCCATGACATTGCCGACCGCATCCGCCAGGCTGTTGCGGACAGGCCCTTCGTGCTCGACGGACGGGAAGTTTCAGTAACAATTTCTGCCGGACTGGTCGAAGTTTCGGGAGGTCAGCCCACGCTCGCAAGCTTGTTCAAGCGCGCCGACCAGGCGCTCTACAAGGCCAAGGACGCTGGCCGCAACCAGGTGGTCACGGCAGCCGCCTAGGGTCGCCAGAAGCGCGGGCTCAGCAGGATCAGGACGGCGAGGACTTCCAGCCGCCCGATGAACATGTTGGCGGTCAGCACCCATTTCACCGGATCCGACAGGGGCTCGAACGTGCCCGCCGGGCCGATAATCGATCCAAGCCCCGGTCCGACATTGGTCAACGTGGCCGCCGCGCCCGACAGCGCCGTTACCAGATCAAGCCCCATTGCCGAAAGTATCGAGGCCGAAGCGGCGTAAACGGCGAAGAAGACAAAAAAGAACCCCAAAACCGAGTGCAGGATGCTCTCTGATACCGGTCGGCCGTTATAGTGCATCGGGATGATGGCGTTCGGTCTCAGCAGGCGAGCGAGATAGCGGCGCATGGCGGTTCCGGCGATCTGGTAACGGAAGATCTTTACGGAGCAGGTGGTCGATCCGGCGCAGCCACCGATGAACATGAAGACGAAGAAACCGGCCTGTGCCAGTGGCCCCCATTGCCCGTAATCGGTTGTGGCAAAACCGGTCCCCGTGATGATTGAAATGGCGTTGAAACTGGCATGACGCCAGGCCGCTACGTCTCCCGCAGGCAGGTCCTGCGCCATGATCAATGCGGTCAGGCCCAGCGTCGCCACGGCGACGACCAGCAGGAAACCCCGCACCTGGGAGTCCTTGTACAAGCCACTGAATTTTCCCCGCGAGGCCAGCAGGAACAGGCCGAAAGGCAAGGAGGCGAGGATCATGAACACGACGGTGATCATGTCTGAGCCGAGATGCACATATTCGCCCATCGAGTTGTCGGACGTCGAAAAGCCACCGGTCGAAACCGTCGACATGGAATGGCAAAGGGCCGGCAGCCACGCCATGCCGGTGCCGACATAGGCGAGGAAGCAGACGATGGTCAGGGCCAGGTAGATGGCCGCGATGCCGGCAGCAATCTGGGTCGCGCGCGGCAGGACCTTCTCGGAAGTGTCGCCGGTTTCCAGCTGGAATAACTGCATTCCGCCAATGCCCAGCATCGGCCAGAATGCCATGGCGGTGACGATGATGCCGATGCCGCCGATCCATTGCAGGATGGCGCGCCAGAGCAATAGACCCGGCGGTCGCATGTCGAGCCCCGTGATCACCGTGGCGCCGGTTGTGGTCAGGCCGGAAATCGACTCGAAGATGGCATCCGTCCAGTCCAGTCCCTGACCGGATAGTCGCAGCGGCAGCGCCGCACACAGGGCCAGTCCCAGCCAGGCACCCACGATCAGCACGAAAGCGCCGCGCGCCGGCATGTCGCCGACCGGTCCGCGTGTGCTCAAAGTCACCGCACCACCCACGAAGACACCGATGATGGAGGACAGGATGAAGGCTGTCGCGCTCTCCTGCTGGCCCGAGGCGAAATCGACCACAGCCGGGGCCAGCATTGTCACCGCCAATACCGTCACCATCATGCCGATCATGAACAGGACTTGCCGCAGGGCCTGGGTCACGGGCGCATGTCTTCCTGGGAGCGAGTGATCATCGGTGGGCGGTCATCGGATCAGTGCAGCCACAAACGGTCGGACGGCCGATCCAGCGAGAAATCGGGAATGGTTGCCGCGAAACTTTCACCATCGCCGCGTCGCATTTCGTAACTGCCGCTCATGAAACCTGACGGCGTCGGGAGAGGCGCGCCGGATGTGTAGCGGAAGCGGCCTCCTGGCTCGATCACCGGCTGCTCGCCGATCACGCCCATGCCTTGCACATGCTCGGTGCGCCCATTGGCGTCGGTGATCATCCATTTGCGGGCGATCAGCTGTACAGGCTGTTTCCCGGTGTTCTCGATCTCGATCGTATAGGCCCAGACAAAGCGGCCTTCTTCCGGCGTGCTCTCGTCTTCCAGATAGTCAGGACTGACACTGATCCGCACGCCGCAGCTTTCGTGCTCATACATGGAGCGCCCCTGTGGCCGGCCCGCACCATGCGTGTCCGACCCTTGATATAGCCAGCTATCATCAACCTGCGCGCTACGCGGCTCAACCCCCACGGTCAGCACGGCTGGACAGGGGGCGCGGGATGTTGGACATCTGCGCCTCCCAACACATGCTGATCGTGATCCATGGCCGATACCGGAATTCTTCCCGACCATCATCTTGCCGCCCTGGCCGGGCGCGGCATCCTGACGACCGCGGCGCCACTGGCCGACGGGCAGGTCCAGCCGGCCAGCATTGATCTGCGTCTGGGCAGCAAGGCCTGGCGCCTTCGCGCCAGCTTCCTGCCGGGTCCGGGGCGGACGGTCGCCGAGCGCCTGGATGATGATCTGGTCATGCACACGGTCGATCTGACCGCCGGTGCGGTGCTGGAAACCGGCTGTGTCTATCTGGCACCGCTTCAGGAAGGCCTGAAACTGCCGGCCGGCTTGAGTGCCGCGATGAACCCCAAGAGTTCGACCGGGCGGATCGATGTGTTCACGCGGGTCATCACCGATCACGGCGTCGCCTTCGACCAGGCCCCGGTGGGCTATGAAGGTCCGCTCTATGCCGAGATCTCGCCCTGTACATTCTCGATCCTCGCCCGTGAAGGCGACCGGCTGAGCCAGGTGCGCTTTCGCCAGGGAGCGCACAAGGCCCTGCGCGAGGTCACTGTCAGCGTCGATCTGGCCGGTTTTGGTGACGGGATTGTCGGCTATCGCGCTCGCCGCCATTCCGGCCTTGTTGACCTGTCCCGGATCGGCGGCCATGCGGCCGGCCGGTACTGGGAACCCCTGACGGCCCCCGACCGCCGTCTGGTCCTCGATCCTGGCGAGTTCTATATCCTGGCTTCGCGCGAAGCGGTCACGATCGGGTGCGATGAAGCGGCTGAAATGGCGCCGATCGCCACGGAGATTGGTGAATTCCGCGCTCATTATGCCGGCTTCTTCGATCCGGGTTTTGGAACCACCGAAGCCGGTGGCACGGGCGCGCGCGCGGTGCTGGAAGTGCGGGGCCGCGATGTCCCGTTTCTCCTCGAACACGGCCAGCCGATTGCCCGGCTGGTGTATGAGCCGATGTTGGATGTACCGCATACGGTCTATGGCCAGGTCGCATCGAACTATCAGGCCCAGGGCCTGAAGCTGTCGAAGTTCTTCGCCAGCGAATAACCGGCCTTTCTGGGATTTCTTCTTGATTGTCGCGAACCGAGACTAAATCTTACGGGTAGCTTACCCTTTTGTGGGCTTTTATTTAGGGAGGGGTTCATGGTCAGATTATCAGGCCTGTTTATGATGTTGTGCATGGCGGTTGGGGCCGCCCACGCACAGCCGCCGGTGCCGTCGATCGACGACTACGCCGCCATGGCGAACATGTCGTCTGTCAGCATTTCACCGAATGGCGAGAAACTCGTTTTCATCTCCGGCGAGAGCCGGGCCGAACGCTCGATCGTCATTTACTCGCTTACCGGCGGTGCGCCGTTCGTGATCGATGGCGGCGATGACCAGGTTCTCGCGTCTGTCACCTGGGCAAATGACGAAAACCTGCTGGTGACCTATTCAGAGCGCCGCGACCTGGCGGGCGCTGGTGAGCGCGCCGATGTGTTCCGGACCTATGTGGTGCGGGCCGATGGCAGCGGAAACTGGGAGCTGGCGATTGACGCCGCGATGGCCAACCGCGACATGTCCGATCCGGACAGCATGCTGGTCTGGTTGCCGGTCCTGCAAGACAATCGCGGCTCGCGCACCGGCGGCGATTCCGTCGAGCGCGCAGTTGGTCTTTTTCGGCAGGAATTCACCCGTGACCGCGCCCGCCGCCGTGTCTTTATCGGTGATGGTGGCTTCAACTATCTCCTCAACGCCAACAATGAGCCGGTGGTCCGCTATGCCTTTGATGATGGCGAGTTCGAGCTCTGGTCCAATCTCGACGACAGTGGCTGGGAGCGTGTGTATGCAGAAAACCTGACGCGGGAGCGCTTCCGTTTCGGGGCTCGCCGGTCAGACAGCTGGGTCGGTCGCATGACCAATATGGCCGGTCTGGATGCCACCGGTCAGTACGGCTATTTCAGCTCACGCGTGAACAATGACCGGTCCGCAGTCTTCCGCTTCAATTTCCAGACCAATGAGATCGAAGGACCTGTGGTTCAGTCGGACCTGGCCGATGTCGGCGGTTTCATCCGTGATTGGCGGACGAATGCGGTCATCGGTGTTCGCTGGGCCGAAGAGCGTCAGCATGTCGAGTATTTCGACGAGACCTTTGCCAATATCCAGACCCAGCTCGAAGGCTATTTCCCGGATTCGAATGTCTCGATCACAAGCTGGGACGAGGGTTTCACCAAGGTCGTGATCAGCATCAGCGGCGGGCAGACCAGCCGCAGCTATTATCTGCTGGATCGCAATACCGGCCAGATGGCCTTCCTGTCCGGGGCCTACAGCCGCATTCCGGACGAAGCCATCGCACCGGTCGAGGTGGTGCACTACACCGCACGTGACGGTCTGGAGCTGTTTGGCTATCTCACCACCCCTCCGGGGCGTGAAGCCAGCGACCTGCCCTTGGTCATGATGCCTCATGGTGGCCCGCAGGCCCGGGACAATTACGGCTTTGACCCCTGGGCACAATTCCTGGCGGCGCGCGGCTATGCCGTGTTCCAGCCGCAATTCCGTGGCTCGGACGGTTTCGGTCGCAACTTCATCACCATGGCCCATGGCGAATGGGGCCGCACCATGCAGGATGATGTTTCCGACGCTGTTCTCCACCTGGTTGAAACCGGTGTGGCTGCGCGCGATCGGGTCTGCCTGTTTGGCTGGTCCTATGGCGGCTATGCGGCCCTGGCCGGCGCAACCCTGACGCCGGAACTCTATCGCTGCACGATCGCCGGCGCGCCGGTCTCGGACGTGTTCGAAATGATGGAGTACGAGACGGGTCGTTTCCGCGGTGCATCGGTCACCTACTGGGCCGAGTATATCGGCGACTGGCGCAGCGAGACCGAGTACATCACGCGCATCTCGCCGGCGCTGAATGCCAGCGACGTCCAGGCTCCGATGATGATCATCCACGGCACCGACGACCTGATCGTTCCCTTCGAACAGGCCGAGCTGATGGCCGCGGCGATGGAAGCGGCCGGCAAGCCTTATGAGCTGGTCGCCATCCAGGATGGTCCGCACCAGTCCTACCGGATGACTGTGGACAACTCGCGGGAGCTCTATACCGCGCTCGAGCGTTTCCTGTTCGAGCACAATCCGCCGGATCCGCGCTAAAGCGACCGGAATACGGTGAAATGATTGGGAGCGGGTCCGGACTTTCGGGCCCGCTCCCTTTTTTGTTTGATAATACTGCCCGGCTCTGCTTGAAATTACAGGTTGAGTAAATTGCGCCCCGGGGAGGGCGCTCTGTTTCGGGGGTTTTCATGCGATTTGGTTTGGGTTGTGTCGTTGCGGGGCTGGCGTCCGCCGTTTTCGCATTTGAGTCTGAAGCCATTCAGCCGCAAGACATTCCGGCTCTCGAGGTCGAGGATTTCCTTGCACTCCCGGACATGAGCGGCGTCCGCCTGTCACCGAATGGCGAGAAGCTGGTTTTCATCAGCGGGCAAAGCTGGGAAGAGCGGGCCATTGTCGTCTACACGCTGGACGGTAGCGAACCGCCACTGGTTATCGATGCCGGTGACGACCAGGCCATCTCGGTTGCCCGCTTCGCATCCGATACCCATCTCTGGCTGGAATACACAGACCGCGGCAATTGGTGGGGCATGGGTGACGATTTCTATGTCAGCCGTCCCTACATCATGCGCATCGAAGACCAGAACTCCATCGAGCTGGAGGTCTACACGTTTTTTGCCGGCATCAATGAGGAGAATCCGGAGACTGTCCTGACCTGGGTCCGGGCGCAACGTGCGGGCGGCGGGATGATGACCCGTGTACGTGGCGGTGTCGGTTATGGGCTGTTTGAACAGGATCTGGACCGCCGCACCGGCCGCAGTCGTGTGGAAATAGGTGTCCGCGATTTCGACATGAGCCTTGGTCCGAATGACCGACCGGTCATCCGCCAGCGTGGTGGGCGCGACGCCTCCGATCCGTACGAGTTCTGGGCCCGCTCTGATGGTGGCACCGGCAGCTGGGAGCGGCTCTACACCGAGCGCCACCAGATGATGCGGGAATTCTCTTTCGCGGCACGCACCTGGCACGACTGGCTCGGCGTCATCGAGTGGGTCCAGGGTGTCGATCCGACGGGGCGCTATGCCTATTTCTTCTCCGAGACAAATGGCACACCCACAGGGCGGATGCCGGGGCGGCGCAGCGCGCTTTTCCGCTTTGACCTTCAGACCAGCCAGATCGAGGGGCCGGTCGTCCAGTCTGATGTTGCCAGTATCACGGGCACGCTGCGGGATTGGCGGACCAATGGCATTATCGGAGTCAGTTGGGATGATGGCCGCCGGCAGGTCGAGTATTTCGAGCCGGAATTTGCAGAAGTCTACAATCAGGTGGCCGGCTTCTTCCCGGATTCCAATGTGCGTCTGACCAGTTGGGACCGGGCGTTCGACAAGGTGGTGATCCATATTGAAGCCGGCGGCACGGCGGGCGCTTATTATCTCCTGACGCGTTCGACCGGCGATGTCGCCATGCTGGGCAATTCGCGCTCGCGGATTCCTGACGCGCTGGTCGGTGATGTGTCCGTGGTCCGCTATCAGGCCGCTGACGGCCTCGACCTGTTCGGCTATCTCACCACCCCGGCGCAGACCGAGGCGCGTGACCTGCCCTTGATCATGATGCCGCATGGCGGGCCGGAATCCCGGGACAGCTACCGTTTTGACGAGTGGGCACAATTGCTGGCCTCCCGTGGCTATGCCGTGTTCCAGCCCCAGTTCCGGGGTTCCGGTGGTTTCGGGGTCGAATTCGCCGAGCGCGGTTACGAAAACTGGGGCCAGAGCATGCAGACCGATCTCAATGACGGGATCGACCATCTCGCGGCCGAGGGCATCATCGATCCGGACCGGGTTTGCATTTTCGGCTGGTCCTATGGCGGTTACGCAACGCTCGCCGGAATGACGCTGACACCGGACCGCTATCGTTGCGGCGTGGCCGGGGCCGGCGTCTCCGACATCCTCGGCATGATGGATTATGCCCAGGATCGCATGGGCGGCGGGTCGCAGCTTTACTGGGCCCGCAATATCGGCGACTGGCGCGGCGACAATCGCGATCACATCATCTCCGTTTCGCCGGCCCGGCAGGCAGCATCGGTCCAGGCTCCGCTGATGATCATTCACGGCACCGACGATATCGTCGTGCCCTTCAGCCAGGCTGAACTGATGGTCGAGGCCATGGAAGAGGCCGGCAAGCCCTATGAGTTCATCCCGATCGAGGGCGGTCGTCACTATTCCGCTCAGATGACCGACGAACACCGGCGTCTGCTCTACGAAAACCTTGTCCGTTTCGTTGAAGAGCACAATCCGCCCGGTCCGCTGGACTGATCCGGTCACAACGCCTGCGTCCCGGCTCTTTCGCCGGGCGCAGGCTGTGCCTATAAATACCGCCTGCGTGGCTGCCTGTTCACGGCCCGGCACAGCAGGCGGGTGTAGCTCAATGGTAGAGCAGAAGCTTCCCAAGCTTACGACGAGGGTTCGATTCCCTTCACCCGCTCCAGTCTTCTCAACTGACGATTGATCCCGTAGCCGCAACTCCCCGCGCTGAGCATTGCCTCCACAAGGTCACTCGTTAAAGTGGCGCAAGGGCCTGAGAAGGTGTCGGGGGACTGTATGAAAACCGTGTTTGATAATTGTGTCGCGGCGCTTGTCGCCGGCCTCTTCGCCATTGTCGGCATGCCGGTCACAGCACAGGAAGTCACGCCCCTCACAGCCGCTGATTATTCCGGTTCGGACGATATTTCTGATGTTCAGGTTTCGCCGGACGGAACGCGGATTGCCTATATCGGGAGGGGCGAGGGACACGACCGGATCATCGTGGTGATGCCAATCGGCGATGACAGCGAACCCTTGATTGTCCGGCCGACGCGGTCGGGGGGGCTGACCCACCTGCGGTTCCTCTCCGACAATCGTCTTTGGCTTCAATTGGGCGAGCACGGTAACGAGGGCCGGTTTTTTAGTGTCGTCAGCGCCTATGTGTTGGATGTGCGAACACGATTGTTTACGACCATGCCGACGAACTCACGGCTGGCAATAGCTGCCGCCGACGACGATGGTCGAGTCCGTGTGTGGAACAATCCATTCAGTGCGCGGTCGAGCGGGTTTCTGGATCGGCAAGTATCAGGCGTCGGGTTCGGCTTGAGCAGCATCGCGCTGGACGATGCCGAGGATGTCCGCGAGGTGCTGCGGCCCAGCGACTACACCTACGTTCTGGACGCTTCGGGTGATCCGGTTGTGCGCGTTCGTTTCGCAGAGGGCCGGCGATACACGGCTGAGGTTTGGGCACGCGCGTCGGGCGAACCGCATCGACGCAGCCGTGACAATGGCTGGAGCCGCCGCTTTTCTGAACGTCCCGCTGTCGAGAACGTCCTGAGATTTGGTGGCCGGCGTTGGGATGAAATGAGTCCCGTGATCGAACGTGTCGGCGGCCTCGGTGGTTCTGGTCGGTATCTTTTTTTCACCTCCCGCACCGATGGGACCGCTGAGGGGCGACGGCCGGGACGGCGACTGGCGGTGTTTCGCCTCGATCTGGAAACGGGCAATATCGAAGGTCCGCTGGTTCAATCTGACGTCGCTGACGTTGATCAGTTCATTCTCGATTGGCGGACCAATGAAGTCATCGGCGTACAATGGTTTGAACGCCGCTTGCAGACGGTCTGGTTTGACCGGGATCTGGGCGCTGTCCACGCCTCGCTCTCCGCCCGTTTTCCGGACCATGATGTCAGCCTGACGAGTTGGGATCGCGCTGGCGAGATGATTGTCGTGCGTCTGGACGGGGGCGGGACTGCGGGTCAGTACCACCTGTTTGATGCCAACAATGGCGACCTCACCCTGCTTGGGGCGGTACGTTCAAGTGTGCCTGATGATCGCGTTCATCCGGTCCGGACTGTGGATTACACGACGTCGGACGGGCTTGACCAATTTGCCTATCTGACGACGCCGAACAACCGCGAGCCAGATGGCCTACCCTTGGTGCTCCTGGCCCATCAGGGACCAGGGTATCGGGACCATGGCGGTTTTGATGTATGGGCGCAGTTCCTCGCATCGCAGGGCTACGCGGTTCTGCAACCGCAATATCGGGGCTCGGCCGGTTTTGGCGCTGACTTTGCCCAACTCAGCCGCGGCGCCTTGGGCGGCGGCATGTATCAGGACCTGATCGATGCGCTCGATCAGGTGATAGACGACGGCGTTGTGGATCCAGGCCGGGTATGTCTGATGGGAGGCGATCTTGGCGGCCATGCGGCGCTTATGGGCGGTGTGCGATCACCGGACCGGTTTCGATGCGTGATCGCATCCGACCCCATTGTCGACATGACGCAACGCGTGCGTGAAGAAAGGCGCCGCAACATTAACATTCAGAAGCGATTCTGGGCCGAGCGGGTCGGGGGCGATGATGCTTATGCCCCTGACCGGTTGCGGGCCATCTCACCGCTGCAGCACGTTGATCCTGATACGGCGCCGATGCTGATATATACCAACGAGCTTCAGTCATCCGGGGGCCGTGGCCTCTCGGAGCGCATGGACGATATGGCAGAGGCACTTGAAGACAATGCCGTGCCTCATTTCGTTGTTACCGTGATGAAACTTCCGGGGTGGTGGCAAAGCCGCCGCCGGTCGCCTCCGCTGGAGGTCATGATGACGGTCGGTCGATTTCTGAACGCCTACAATCCGGCGGGCGAACCCGAACCCTGACCTCACAAGCTGGGATGAAGTGATGTCCCGGCATCCGGTCTGGTCCACCAGAATGAGGGCCTTTCAGCTCGTACCCATCCCTCACATCCGTCGCGGCCGGAAGGCTGCCGGGTCCATGCCGGCCAGCTCTACCAAGTGCACCACCAAGGCCACGCACATTGCAGCTGAGATGATGGCGATCAGGGTCCAGGGGATGAGGCGGGGGCCGCGTTCGGGTCGGACCGGTTGTCCGGATCGCCAGCGGGCGATGAAAAACAGTCCGAGGCAGAGGGCAAGACCGGTGAGCGTGGGGGCAAGGGAGAGATACATGGGCTTCTCGTCATCGCACTGACGCCGTGCTCGGTTTTCTCCCACCGATGTGGGTCTGTCAGGAGTTGGCGCAAGGCCCGCGCTGCGGCAAGTGTCTGCAGCAGCCAATAGGCCGGCATCCCGGCCAGGTCGCGGATGCGGACCGGCAGTCCGGCCCGGCGCATGGCAACTGCCGCACAAGTGATGGCACTGGCATAGCCGGCCAGCATGAAGGCGAGGGCGGGCAGGCTGGCGGCCTCGGGTCCGGCCCTCGTAGCGAGCGCGATCAGACAGGCCAGGCTGAGCGGGGCATGCAGGAGCGCCGAGGCCACTGCGCCGCCCAGCACCAGCATGCCCGGCCAGACCCGTCGCCAGGGCGTGTCCCGGCGCACCGCCAGCACGCCGATCGTCTGGGCGTAGCCCTTGATCCAGCGGGTCCGCTGCTTGACCCATGGGACCAGTCGCAGCGGTGCCTCTTCCAGGGTCTTCGGCTCGATCAGGCCGCAGCGATAGCCGGCCGCGTGCAGGCGAAGGCCGAGATCGGCATCTTCGGTCACATTCCAGGCATCCCAGCCGCCGACCCGTACAAGGGCGTCGCGCCGGAAATGATTGCTGGTGCCACCCAGTGGCAGCGGCCAGCCGAGGCGTTGATAGAGCGGCAATAGCGCGTGGAAATGGGCGGCATATTCCAGTGCGAACTGGCGGGTCAGCCAGGTCTCCTCGCGATTATACCAATTCAGTGGTGCCTGGACGCAGGCCAGTCTCTGATCGGCAACCCGAAAGGCCTCCGCTGCTCGCCTCAGTTGGTACGGGTCCGGACGGTCCTCGGCATCATGAATGGTGACCAGCTCGGAGCGGCACAAACGCAGGGCATAGTTGAGGGCGCGCGGCTTGGTGCGCGGATTGCCGGGCGGCACGATGATGATCTCGAACCGAGGGTCGAGTGCCATCCGGCGGGCGACATGGATGGTTTCCGTATCGTCGGCCTCGAGGACCAGTTTGAATGCGACACGGTCGGTCGGGTAGTCGATCGATGCCAGACCCCGGGCGAGGTCAGGCAGGACGGCAGCCTCGCGGTACAGGGCGACCATGATGGTCGCGGTCGGCAGATCGCCATCGGCGCAGCCTGGCGCATCCAGCCAGGCCGGCTTCGCCAGCACCGCAGCGAGACGCAGGACGATCAGGCCTGTGAACAGGGCGCAGCTGACAAGGCTGGCAATCGTCAGGGTCAGTGTCGGCACGGTGATCGCCATCAGGGCCAGGCCGGCCAGGGCGATCAGGGCAGCGCGCCCCATGCGACCCGAAGTCGGTCCGAAGGCACTCAGATCCGGTCTGCGGACCGACAGGCCGAAGGCAGCCTGGTGCGCCCACAGGGTGGCAAGATTGTCCGGCAGGCGCGCCCGGCGTGTGGGATTGAAGGCGTGGCCGCCACGGGGCCGGGCCGACCGTCTTGGCCGGGGCTGGTCGGCGGCTACATGCCGGATGTCATTGTCGAGCAGCGCCATGCCCGGCCTCCTGCCACCTCTCATGCGGGCAGGAAAGCATAATTGCATCCTTAAGGCGAGTCGCTCGACGCTACAGCTTCGGATTGATGCACTGGACGAAGCTGGGTTGCAGCAAGTCCGCTTCGGACAATTCGAACACGCAGGCGGTTGCCGTGGGGTAGCCCATCGGCAATTGGCGGGTCGCACCGCACCGCTGGGCCAATTTGTGGGCGAAACCGCCAATGCCGGGGTTGTGTCCAACGAGCAGGACGGTCTTCGATGGGCCAAGCACCTCGCGACTGGCCCGCTCCAGCATGTCAGTGGATGCGTGATAGAGCACCATCGGATCTTCCAGTGTTGGCGATCCAAGCTGCGGCAGCAGCTGGTCGAAGGTTTGCCGGGTTCGCCAGGCCGGTGAAACCAGGGCGATGTCCGCCTTCAGGTCGAGTGCCGCCAGGGCATCCGCTACATCGCCGGCGTCGCTCCGCCCGCGCGGCGTCAGCCCGCGCTGGAAGTCGTCCTCGGCTTCAAGGCGGTCGACCGCCTTGGCATGTCGCATCAGGATCAGGGTGGTTGTCATGGTGTCCGCGGGTTGAAGCGTGGGTCGACGGGTTCACATTTGATTGCGCCGACCGGACCGAGGGTTGCACTCTGCCCGCTCAAGGCGCACCTACTCCTAGGCCAGTTTCATCGCGTTTTGAACCGAGGAGAAAATCATGGGTCTGTTGTTGGGTGATATCGCCCCGAATTTCCAAGCCGAGACGAGTGAAGGGCCGATCAGTTTCCACGACTGGATCGGCGATGACTGGGTGATCTTTTTCTCTCACCCGGCTGACTATACCCCGGTCTGCACGACCGAGCTGGGCTTTACTGCCCGGTTGAAAGATGAATTCGCCAATCGCGGGGCCAAGGCCATTGCCCTGTCGGTCGACAGTGTCGAGGACCACAAGGGCTGGATCAAGGACATTGAGGAAACCCAGAATGTCCGCATGAATTTCCCGATCATCGCCGATACTGACCGCAAGGTGTCCGAACTCTATTCGATGATCCACCCCAATGCCGATCCCAAGCTGACGGTGCGCTCGGTGTACATCATCGACTCCAACAAGAAGATCCGCGCCACCTTTACCTATCCGCCCAGCGCCGGCCGGAACTTCAACGAAGTCCTGCGCCTGATCGACAGCCTCCAGCTGACCGATGGCTACAAGGTCGCCACGCCGGTCAATTGGGCCGATGGCGACGACGTTATCGTGGTGCCATCGATCTCCGACGCTGAAGCCGACAAGCTCTTCCCGGCCGGCTACAACAAGATCAAGCCCTATCTGCGGGTGACGAAGCAGCCGAACAAGGTCGACGAGCCGGCGGAATAGACCGACGCCGAAGAGAAGACTTGAAGAGGGCGCCCGGCCAGCCGCGGCGCCCTTTTTAGCGGCCTGCGTTGTAAAGCACACTTGACGACAAGCTGACTTTACATCATATAGTCAAGTACGCTTTACAAACCTGAAGGAGGCCCCGATGACAATGCGTGACTGGATGAAGGATTTTGGAGATGCCGGCGAGACGCCCAGCCTTGTCTCCCTGGCCCTGTTTGCGGTGGTTTTTCTGCCAACGATCTTCCTTGCGGGAATGGTCGGCCCGTCCCTCGACATGGTGCGCGAGATCATCGGCGGCCTGTCCACCGAAATGAAGATTGCCGGCATCACCGTGTTCATTCTGGGCCTGATGGCAATCGCCCGGATCCTCACCTTGCTGTTTGGTGGCCGCGACGGGGACGGGTCATGAGCGTCAGTGAGAAACAGAGCTCGGTGACCCGCCGTTATTTCTGGCGCACCTTTGTGGCGATGATCGTCTTTACCGCGATCCTGGTCGCCATCGACAAGACGCTGAACCCGTCCCTCAATGGGTGGGACGCGATCTCGGCCTGGCCCCTGGTCGCGCTGACCTGCCTGCCCCTTCTGGTCTATGGTTATGAGGTGGTGCGCTATGTCCGCTCGATCGACGAGATGCTGGCACGCATGCAAGTGCGGGCTGCCGCCGTTGCGACCCTGGCCATGTTGCTCGCCAGCGCGATCTTTGGTGTCGCCGAGATCTACGGGGTCATGGAACCGCTCAACATGACCATGTTGCTGCCCATCGCTGCTGTGGCCCACAGCGTCGCGTCGATGGTTCAGCAGGTGCAGGTCCGATGAAGAACCAGCTGCGCGAACTTCGCGGCGAGAAAGGATGGAGCCAGCAGGCGTTGGCCGACCATCTCGACGTCTCTCGCCAGACGGTCAACGCGCTCGAGACCGGCAAGTATGATCCATCGCTGCCACTGGCTTTCAAGCTGGCGCGGCTATTCGGCGAACCGATTGAGAGCATTTTCGACGATGAATGGGCGGGCGATGGCTAGTTGTCGGCGTTTCCGGGTTGGCAGAATTCCAGATTGCAGTCATCGCTGACCCAAGTCAGCTTGCTCAGCGGGATTGTGACATTCTGCGCGTACTCGAAATCGACTTGCGCAAGATCGCCGATGATCTTCTCGATACAGCCTCGCTCACCCTTGTAGGTAATTTCGGCTCCGTTCTGGATTGGCATGGGGAAAACCTTTCATGCTGGCTGGGTTTGGTCAGTCCTGTTGGGCCGGGGCAGGATCGAGCTTTATCAGCGGCTCAAGTGCCGTGAAGGTCCGGGTCAGGGACTGTGCTGACGCGTTCCTGACGACTTCATCGGTGCTGAGCAGGCGCGACTCGGTCGCCGCATCGATGAGTGCCAACGCCAGGCTGCTGATGGCGCGTTCCTGTGCCGCCAACCCGGCCTCACGATTTGCCGCATCGGTCTCGAACTCGGCCATGCGGGCTCCTGCGTCCAGGAAGCCATTGGCCGAACTGCCGCGGTCGCTGCCCGACAATGTGACTGGCGCGCCGACGAGTTGAGCGCCGAAAAGAATGCTGCTCGTCGTGAGATTTGAGGCCAGCTGGGCTGTTTGGGATGGATCAAACTGCAGCCCTTTGACGGTGAACTCACCATTGGGCATCAGCCTCAGCGCGATGTCCGTATTGCCGAAACGCCCGCGTCCGAGGGCCTGGTTGATGTTTTGACCCCAATTCGCATCCGGTGCCGACACGATCTCGTAGGCAATGCGCAGATTGCCGATAGCCTGTCCCAGGCTCGGCGCTTCGGCGGCAAAACGCAGGAGCATGTCGCTGGCGCGCGTCGCGGGATCGGCATCGGTGTAGTCGGTAAGGGTGACATCGCAGCCGACGCCGGTCGGGATGGAAGAGTCATCCTCTCCGCCAGGGCTGGTTTCACGCAGATAGTCAGTGACAAAGTTGCAGCGCCTTCTGAGATGCCCCCTCAGCGCGATATCGCGCTCGCGGAGCAAATCGAGCGTTGCGCCGTCATGGCTGATGATTTCCGAAAAGTCACGTGATCCGGCGGCGCGACGAACCTCATCGTCAAGATGTTCGATGTCCTCCCGGATTCTGCCGTACTCGACGGGCAATTCATTTCGGGCAAGAAAGCGGATATCGCCCGCCGCGCTGCACCTCGACATGGCACCGCGAAGCGGTCTCGTTAGCTCGTCAGACGTGTCGTCCTCCTGCGCGGTACCACCGGCCAGTTCAACTTCGTCATCGGACATGCTTTGGAGCAGCGCTTCGACCGCTGTAGCCAGGTTTGTGTCGTCCCCAGCCTGTGCATTGCGGTATTCGGCATCGCACGCCGCTACCGCGGCTGCCTGATCGGTCTGATCGGTGACATGGGTCGCCAATGCCGCCCGGCCGCTATCGAGCTGACGCTCTGCAATCTGATCAAGGGCGAAGACTTCCAGTCCCTTGATCTCGTCCAGGCGTTGTTCGAACGCTTCGGAGTCATGCCTGACAATGTCGATATAGGTCGCTTCCAGCGTCAACTCGGCGTTTATCGCAGACAGTGACGCGGGATCCAGCACGTCCATGGTGACTTCGAGGCTGGCACATCCGGTCAGGGACATGACGCCGACCGCGCAAGCGGTAATTGACCTGCCCAGCGATATCATTGGCGTGCCCCCGCATAGAGACCCTGGAAGACCAGGCGGGCATTTGCCAGTTTTGCAGCCTCGTCCGCCCCTGCAAACGCTTCGGTATGGCCGAGTTGTCGCGCGAGGGATTGCAGCGCACTCAGCACGGTTTGCTCCATGGCGTCCGAATTGCCGGTGCCACTCGTTGCCGCAAGGGCTGTTATGGCCTCCAGCTGGGACGTGATGTCTGTCGCGAGGGCATTTCCCTCGCGTTGTGAGATATTGTAGGCCGCCTGTGCTGGAGCGGCGAGGCGAAGTCGCTCGCGATTGACGATATTGGTCACGCCTTCAGCGACGATCCGGCTTTGCGCGAACTGGCTGATGGTGTTCACGACGCTGTCCGCATTGGACGAGAGGATCAGCATGAAAGCACCGGGGCGTTGCTCACCGGTTGCCGTGATGTTGCTCAGCTGGATATTTTCCGATGGCGCACGGGAGCGGCCCTCAGTCCCCGAGTCTCCTGAACCCTGCCCGTTTGACTGGGACAGCCTGATCTCGTTGAAATACATGTCGACCGCGGACTCGTCATAGAATCCGGCAACATAGCGTGCGCTCGATGAATTCGTATTCGCCTTGATTTGCAGGCGGAAGAAGTTGACGGGCTGGCCGGTTACCTCGTTTACGGACATGAAATAATGGGTCTCGCGCACAGTCGAGGTGCAGCCTCCCAACATCATGACCAGCGCCACTACCAGGCAACTCCCGGTTACTCGCAAGTCCAGCATGACAGCCTCCCAAGGTCAGCCTGCGACCCCGTGAAGGTAAACCATCTAAGCGTGCAAGTTAAGTGTGATCTTCCTTTTACGCTAATCCAGCGTCTGCCGATAGCGCAGCATGGCCACGGTCGCGATTACCGTGAAGATCACCATCAGCGGCCATATCTGGGGCCAGACATGCTCCAACCCGGCGCCCTTCAGCATGATGGCGCGGACGGCGCGGATGAAATGGGTCGCGGGGATGGCCTGGCCGATCGCCTGGGCCCAGTGCGGCATGGCGGCGAAGGGGAACATGAAGCCGGACAGGAGGATAGAGGGCAGGAAGGCGAAGAAGGTCAGCTGCATCGCCTGCATCTGGCTGCGCGCCACGGTCGAGAACAAAAAGCCCAGTGCCAGATTGACCAGGATGAAGAGCGAGACGGCGGCCAGGAAGGCCGGGGGTGAGCCCTCAAAGGGCACGCCGAACAGGAAGCGGGCGCCCAGCAGCATGATCGCCACCTGGATGAAGCCGACCACGACATAGGGGGTGATCTTGCCGATCATGACCTCATGCGGTCGGGTCGGGGTCGACAGCAGGGCTTCCAGCGTGCCGCGTTCGGCTTCACGGGTCAGGGCCATCGAGGTCATCATCGCCATGGTCATGGTCAGGATGATGCCGAGCAGGCCGGGGACAATATTGAGGGCGGTAAGACCGGCCGGATTGTAGCGCCGGTGGATGATGGTCTCGACCGGCGGCGTCATCTCACCGAGCATCGGTTCCAGCGCCTGCTGCACGATGGTCGCAAAGGCGCCGGCTCCGGCACCGGCAGCAACCGGGTCCGTGGCATCGGCATCGAGCAGGATTTGCGGTCTTTCGCCGCGCGCCAGTTCCCGCTCGAAGCCCGGCGGGATTGTGACGATGAAGGCGGCCTGCCCGTCGCGCATCACCGTCTCGACCTCGGCGCCGGGGGCGACCGTGCCGATCAGGTCGAAATACTCTGACGTCTCCATTGCCTGAAGGATAGCGCGGCTGGCCGGCCCGCTATCGCCCATCTCGACCAGGGTCGGCAGGTGGCGCGGGTCGGTATTGATGGCATAGCCGAACAGGAGGAGCTGCATGACCGGAATACCAACCATCATGCCGAAGGTCAGCCGGTCGCGCAGCATCTGGATGAATTCCTTGCCCAGCATGGCAAGGATGCGGGACAGGGACTTCATGTGAAATTGTCCTCGGCGCCGCTCATCAGCCAGATGAAGGCCTCTTCCAGCCCCGTCTTGGCCTCGGTCACGCTGAGTCCGTCGCGCGACCGGTAGGGTGCGGCCGCTGCCTCCAGCGCGTGCCGATCACGTCCGGAAATGTGCAGGGCGGCGCCAAAACGGGCGATCTGCTCGACGCCTTTCGTGTTCTCCAGCGCGTCATAGACCGGCTGCAGGCCGGGGCCTTCAATTCGGATCGTGTGCAGGCCGATGCGGGAGGGGATCTCGCCGGCCGGCGCGTCGATGAGTTTGCGGCCATAGGCGATGAAGGCGATATTGTCGCATTGCACGGCCTCATCCATGTAGTGGGTCGAGACCAGCACCGTGACGCCCTGCCGTGCCAGACGGCGGATCCGGTCCCAGAAGTCCCGCCGCGCCTTGGGATCAACCCCGGCGGTTGGTTCGTCGAGCAACAGGAGTCCCGGTTGGTGCAGCGAGGCGGCAGCCAGCGCCAGGCGCTGTTTCCAGCCGCCGGAGAGGTTGGCCGCCAATTGCCTGGCCCGTGGCGCGAGATCGTATTCCTCCAACGCCTGATCCACCACTTGCCGCGTCTTGGGCAGGGCGTGCAGGCGCGACATGAAGCTCAGGTTCTCGCGCACGGTGAGATCGCCATAGAGCGAGAAACGCTGGGTCATATAGCCGACCCGCGCCTTGATCTCGCGGCTCTGGCGGATGATGTCGAGGCCGAGCGCCGTACCGCCGCCGCCATCAGGCTTCAGCAAGCCGCACATCATGCGGATGGTCGTGGTCTTGCCCGACCCGTTGGGGCCGAGAAAGCCGTAAATCCTGCCCGGCGGGACCGCCATGTCGAAATCATCGACAACGCGGGTGCCGCCAAAGGACTTGCTCAGCCCGGTCACGTCGATGGCGAGCGCTTCGCTCATGGGCGCGGCTCGAAGAAGAGCGGTGTGCCCGGCGGCGGCGGTGTGTCGTCGAAACGGGCTTCGGCGCGGAAGACGAGACGCGCCCGCGAGGAGTCCGAATAGAGGATGGGCGGGGTGAATTCGGCGGCGTCATCAATCGTCGCGATCGTGGCCATCAAACCGGCACCGCACGCGTCGCACTCCACGGCGAGCCGAGTACCGACCGGCAGGCCCGCCAGCTCCGTTTCCGGAATGAAGAGGACGGCATGGACCGCACCGTCCGGCAGAAGTTCATAGACCGGCGCGGTCGGTCCCGCCTGTTCGCCGGCGAAGCGGAGCTGGCGATGGATGCGGGCGTCCGCCGGCGCCGTGACGGTGCGCAGGGTCAGCCGGTATACGGCACCTTCACGCTCGGCCTCGGCCGCCGCGATCTCGGCCTGCAGGGCGCGCAGCTGGTCGGATCGGGCAGGCAGCTGGACGATGTTGAGCCGCTGGCGCATTTCGTCGACGCGGGCATCGGCCGCCCGGGCGGCCGCGATGGCGGTGTCGAGCCGGGCCTGGCTGATATGGCCATCGGCAAACAGGGCCTGGTTGCGGTCGCGCGCCTGGTCGGCCTCGGCCTGGGTGGCCAGCGCCTGGCGCAGCAGATCCCGGGCGGCGGCGATTTCCGGGTCGCGCGCGCCGGCGAGGGCATCGTCATAGCGGGCGGTCGCCGCATCGATCCGCGCCTCAATGGCGGCCAGCGCGGCGCGTTCGGCGGTATCGTCCTGGCGGATCAGCAGGCTGCCGGCGACCACGTGCTCGCCCTCGGCCGCGGCAGCCGCGGTGATGCGTCCCGGCTGGTCCGGCGCGATGCGGATGAAATCGCCCTCGGCATAGCCGACAAGCCCGCTGTCTTCGGGCGCGCTGCAGCCGGCCAGGGCCAGTTGGGCGAGCGGGAGGAGCGCGATGAGTGCGGAACGGGTGATCATGATGCAGGAGCTCGCGGCTTGAGGCCATGAAGGAGGATGTCTGCCAGCGCATCGGCCATGTCGGCCGGGTCTGTCAGCGTGTCGGGGGGCAGGGTGAAGGTCGTGGTCAGTGCCATATGGGCGAAGGCCGGCCCGGCGACCGCGCGCATGAATGCGTCGGCATCGACCGGGCGGAAGACATTGGCGCCGACACCGGCTTCCAGCAGGGCGCGCATTGCCCCGCGGGCAATCTCGAGCACCTGACGGCGATAGAAGTCTGCGATCACCGGAAATCGCCCGGCCTCGGCAAAGACCAGGCGCGGCGCGGCGCTGATCGCCGGGTCGGCCATGCTTGTGAACAACATGCGCAGGAGATTGCGCAAGCCGGTTTCCGCGTCCCGGGGGGCGCCGCTGGCGACCATGGCCTCGGCGGTTTTGGCCAGATGCCCGGCGGAGCGCTCGACCAGCCCGTTCAACATCGCTTCCTTGGACGGAAAATAGAGATAGATCGCGCCTTTCGACAGGCCGGCGGCGCGGGCAATGTCTTCGACACGGGCTGCGGCGAACCCCTGTTCTGAAAAGACGGACAGGGCAGCGTCGAGGATTTCCTCGGGGCGCGCTTCGGGGCGTCGGCGTCGGCTGTTCTCTGGCATGACGCCAATATAACTGACCAGTCAGTCATTAACAAGTGTGGGATGGCAGGCGGTCCGAATCCGCGTTCTCTACGTTGCTGGTGAAAGAAGCGGAGCCCGCCATGTATGAGATCTTGTTCTCGGCCATCAATATCGCGGTCTTTCCGGCCTGGTTGCTGCTGCTTTTCGCGCCGGGCTGGCGCTGGACCGGGCCGGTCGTCCATACGGCACTGGTGCCGCTGGCGCTGGGCGCCGTCTATCTCGGCTTTCTGACGCTGGGGATCGTCTTCGGCCAGTCCGACCCGGAAGCCGGCATGTCCAGCCTGGCCGCCGTACAGGCCCTGTTTTCCCATCCCGTCGGCTTGCTGACAGGGTGGGTCCATTTCCTGGCATTCGACCTGTTCGTCGGGGCCTGGATCAGTCGCGATGCCCGGCGTCGCGGTGTCGCGCGCGCCCTGGTCGTGCCTTCGCTGATACTGGCCTTCCTGTTCGGGCCGACCGGCCTTTTGCTCTATCTCATTGGACGCAAACTGACCGGCAAGGCCGGCTGGTCACTGGATGAGAGCGGGCAGGTGGTCGCCTGAACCTGGACAGCCCGTGCGGGAGGAAGCGCGCCGGGGGAAACGCGCTCCCTCCCTGGGTCTGCATTCCGGCCGCCCTTGGGGGGAGAGGCAGGGCGGAATACAAAAAACCCTCCACAAGCGGGCGCTTGGGAGGGCCATCAACCGGGACTGTGGGGCCAGTCTACCGGGTGGAAGCGCCATCCTCCGCGCGCACAATCGCTGCCGGCCAGAAGGCCGTGCAGGAGAGGCGATATCGGGTCTGAACTGCGTTCATGATCGTCTCAATCTTGTGCGCTGACCGGTGGGCACCGGTCGGAGCGGGGTTGACGGGAGGCGCTGTATGACGCCGACCGCATTCGCGTGCAAGGCGAAATCGACACGGTGTGGTTGGATCGGCCAGCGGTGTGGCTTTTGGGTGACGGAAGGTGGTCTGGGGCCACCATGTAGCACGCCTCCCCCACGGGGAGAGGGAAAGCGAGCACCCGCCGCCTTCCCCACCAAGCCCACCCCGCTTGACCATCTCCCGCTTCCCCTCTACCTCGCGAGCCTCTTGTGTCCACAAACAGAAAGACCACCGGGATGTCTGTCTTAGATCTTGCCCAAAACGCGAAAGCCTGGCCGTTTGAACAAGCGCGCCTGCTCAAGAAGCGTCTGGACAAGCTGGGGCGAAAATCCGGGCCGGTCGTGTTCGAGACCGGCTATGGCCCGTCGGGTCTCCCGCACATGGGAACCTTTGGCGAGGTGGTGCGCACGACCATGGTGCTGCGCGCCTTTGATGCGCTGACCGACGGGGCCTATGAGCCGCAACTGATCTGTGTCTCTGACGACATGGACGGCATGCGCAAGGTGCCCGACAACCTGCCGCAGCAGGACATGCTGAACCAGCATTTGCAGGAACCGCTGACCGTGGTGCCCGATCCGTTCGGCACGCATGACAGTTTCGGTGCGCACATGAATGCCCGCCTGCGCGGCTTTCTCGACGGGTTCGGCTTTACCTACACCTTCCAGTCGGCGACCGAGCTATACAAGTCGGGCGCCTATGACACGATGCTCAAGCGGGCGGCCGAGCGCTATGACGACATCATGGCCGTGATGCTGCCGACGCTGGGGGCGGAACGCCAGGCGACCTATTCGCCCTTCCTGCCGATCTCGCCGAAGACCGGCCGGGTCCTCTACGTGCCGATGAAGGCCGTCGATGCGGCGGCCGGTACGGTGACCTTTGACGACGAGGACGGGGCCGAGACCACGCTGCCGGTCACGGGCGGTCATGTGAAGCTGCAATGGAAGCCCGATTTCGGCATGCGCTGGGCCGCTCTGGGCGTCGATTTCGAGATGTTCGGCAAGGACCACCAGACCAATGCGCCGGTCTATTCGCGGATCTGCAAGATCCTCGGTGCCGAGCCGCCAACGCAATTTGTCTATGAGCTCTTCCTCGACCAGAAGGGCGAGAAAATCTCCAAGTCCAAGGGTAATGGGCTGTCGGTCGAGGACTGGCTGAAATACGCCCCGGCGGAAAGCCTGTCCTACTACAACTTCGTCAAGCCAAAGACGGCCAAGCGATTGTATTTCGACGTCATTCCCAAGGCGGTCGATGAGTACATGCAGCATCTGGCGGCCTATGCCGGTCAGACGCCGGACAAGCAGCTGGAAAACCCGGCCTGGCATATCCATAATGGCAATCCGCCGAGCGACACCTCGCCGATCTCCTTCGCCCTGATGCTCAATCTCGCCTCGGCCGCCTCGGCTCATAATACCGAGGTGATGTGGGGCTTTATCGGCCGCTATGTCGATGGCGCGACGGCGCAGAGCCATCCATTGCTCGACCAGCTGGCCGGCTTTGCGGTGCAGTATTTCGCTGACTTCGTCGAGCCGACCAAATCCTTCCGCATCGCGACCGACATGGAGCGCGCGGCGATGGAGGACCTGCTGGTCCGCCTCAGGGCTATGGATGCGGATGAACGCGATGCCGCCAGGATCCAGGACGAGGTCTTTGCCGCCGGCAAGACCCAGGAATTCGAAAACCTGCGCAACTGGTTCCAGGCGCTCTACGAAGTCCTGCTCGGCCAGTCGCAGGGGCCGCGTTTTGGCAGCTTCGTCGCCATTTACGGCGTCGGCGAGACCATAGCGCTCATCGAAAAGGGCCTGGCCGGTGAACTGGTAAAGGGCTGACGCGTCCGGACGTCGGCGCGCGTAGAGAAGCGAGCATGACAGGTGAAAGGCCCGGCGCAGAAGTGCCGGGCCTCTTTCATTGGATGCGTGTCGAATAAATTTGACACCGCGTCAGCTGCGTATTACATCGTGTCATGTTAAAAACAACTGACACCAAGAACGGAGTGTTTGACATGGGCTTTCGCGAGAAAAGCAATATCGCCATGCTGGTGCTGACCGGCGGCGTCTATGCCTGGTATTTCGCCAGTACGGCGAATGTATTGCTGGGCGGGGGCGTGTCGGCGGAAGAGGCGCTGGAGCTGACCAATACCAAGATGCTGTTGACGGTGGGTGCCGTCATCATCGCCTCGATCGTCGCCCATATCG